>NZ_JBVHSK010000008.1:8166-349792 GCF_055566415.1 Streptomyces sp. NPDC027663
CGGCGGACAGGCCGGGCAGCACCCGTCGCTCGGCGGACAGCAGCCCCTGACGCACCCGTCGCTCGGCGGACAGCCGGTACCGCAGCCCTCGCTCGGCGGACAGGCCGGGCAGCACCCGTCGCTCGGCGGACAGCAGCCCCTGACGCACCCGTCGCTCGGCGGACAGCCGGTACCGCAGCCCTCGCTCGCCCCGGGCACCGAGGGGGCCGGGCGCTCGTACGCCATAGGTGCCCCGGAACCCGACGCCGTCGAGGGTCCGGAGCCGCTGGACGGTCCCGGTGGGGCCGTCGAGGTCGCGGACACCCCGCGGCCGCAGCCGCTGGACGACGAGCTGCCGCCGGAGCCCCTGGACAATCCGCGCCGGCTGCTGGTGTGGCCCGCACCGGACATCACCACTCAGCAGGCGCTGAGCGACCGTGGCTACCGGCCTGTCATCGTGCACTCGCGCGAGGAGGTCGACGCACAGATCGCGGCCTTTCCCGCCGCGCTGTTCGTGGACCCGCTGACCGGGCCGATCACGCGGACGGCGCTGCAGTCGCTGCGCCAGGCCGCCGTGGCCGCCGAGGTGCCGGTGCTGGTCACGGCCGGGCTCGGGCAGGCGACGCGCGAGGCCGCGTACGGTGCCGATCCCGCCGTCCTGCTGAAGGCGCTGGCTCCGCGGGACAGCGAGCAGCATCCGCCGAGGGTGCTGCTCATCGAGGAGCACGCGGAGATCGCCCTCGCGCTGACCTCGACGCTGGAGCGGCGCGGGATGCAGGTGGCGCGGGCGGCGAACGACAACGACGCGGTGACGCTGGCGGGTCAGTTCCGGCCGAACCTCGTCGTGATGGACCTGATGCAGGTGCACCGGCGACGGGCCGGGATCGTCGACTGGCTGCGCGCGAACGGGCAGCTCAACCGCACCCCTCTGGTCGTCTACACCGCCGCCGTGGACCAGGCCGACCTGCCCCGGCTGGCCTCGGGCGAGACCGTGCTGTTCCTCGCCGAGCGGTCCACCAGCACCGAGGTGCAGAGCCGCATCGTCGACCTGCTGGCCCGCATCGGCACCAACTGAGGGGTCTCGTCCGCATCAGTCCGGGCCCGCGACGCCCGCCACGGCACCTCGCCGCGTCGGCAGTCCGGGCCCGCGACGCCCACCACGGCACCTCGCCGCGTCGGCAGTCCGGGCCCGCGACGCCCACCACGGCACCTCGCCGCGTCGGCAGTCCAGGCCCCCGACGCCCACCACGGCACCTCTCGCCGCGTCGTCGGATCACCTCCCGAGTACGCCCGGTACTCGGGAGGTCCTCCGCCTCGCGGGGCCCCGCACCGGACGCCGCAGCCTGCTCCGACCTGCTCCGGCCTACTCCGACCTGCTCCGGCCTACTCCGACCTGCTCCGGCCTGCTCCGGCCTGCCCCGGCCGACACTCGCCGGACGCCGACCGGGCGGCCGTACGCACGGCCGCCCGGTGGCGGTGTCGGAGCACGGCGTCCGTCAGATGCGGGTGACTTCCAGCTGGCCGTCCGCGTACTGCCGGCGCAGCACCTTCTTGTCGAACTTGCCCACGCTCGTCTTCGGCACCGACTCGATCACCGTCCAGCGCTCGGGCAGCTGCCACTTGGCGATGCGGCCCTCCTCGGCGAGGAAGGTGCGCAGGGTCTCGAAGTCCGCGGTGGCGCCCTGCCGGAGGACGACCGTGGCCAGCGGGCGCTCGCCCCACTTGTCGTCGGGTACGGCGACCACGGCGGCCTCGGCGACGTCCGGGTGGGACATCAGAGCGTTCTCCAGCTCGACCGAGGAGATCCACTCGCCGCCGGACTTGATGACGTCCTTGGCGCGGTCGGTGAGGGTGAGGTAGCCGTCGGGCGAGATGGTGCCGACGTCGCCGGTCCTCAGCCAGCCGTCCTCGCTGAACTTGTCGGCGGGGCGCAGGGGTTCGGCGTCGGGGCCGTTGTAGTAGGCGCCCGCGATCCAGGGTCCGCGCACCTCCAGCTCGCCCGCCGACTCGCCGTCCCAGGGCAGGCGTTCGCCGCCGGGGCCGGTGAGGCGGCCTTCGACGCCGGCGGGGAAGCGGCCCTGGGTGAGCCGGTAGCCGAACTCCGCCTCGGTGCCGACGGCGTGGGCCGGCGGGCGGGACACCGTGCCGAGCGGGGAGGTCTCCGTCATGCCCCAGGCGTGGCACACCCGCATGCCGAGCTTGTCGAAGGCCTCCATCAGGGAGGGCGGGCAGGCGGAGCCGCCGATCGTGACCTGGGTGAGCGAGGAGACGTTCCGGGGGCGTGCGAGGAGTTCGCCGAGCAGACCCTGCCAGATGGTCGGGACGGCCGCCGCGTGGCTGGGCCGCTCGCGCTCGATCATCTCGGCGAGCGGGGCCGGCTGCAGGAAGCGGTCGGGCATCAGCATGTTGACGCCGGTCATGAAGGTGGCGTGCGGCAGGCCCCAGGCGTTGACGTGGAACTGGGGGACCACGACCAGCGAGGTGTCCTGGTCGGTCAGGCCCATCGACTGGGTCATGTTCACCTGCATGGAGTGCAGGTAGATCGAACGGTGGCTGTAGGTCACGCCCTTGGGGTCCCCGGTCGTGCCGGAGGTGTAGCACATGGCGGCGGCCTGGCGCTCGTCCAGCTCGGGCCAGTCGTAGGCGGTGGGCCGGCCGGCGATCAGCTCTTCGTACTCGTGCACCTGCGCGCTCGCGTCCGCCAGCGGGCCGCGGTCGCCGGGGCCGGCGACGACGATGTGCTCCACCGTGGGCAGCTGGGGCAGCAGCGGCGCGATCAGCGGGACGAGCGAGCCGTTGACGATGATCACGCGGTCGGCGGCGTGCTGGATGATCCAGGCCAGCTGCTCGGCCGGCAGCCGCAGGTTGAGCGTGTGCAGCACCGCGCCCATGGACGGGATCGCGAAGTAGGCCTCGACGTGCTCGGCGTTGTTCCACATGAGTGTGGCCACGCGGTCGTCGGCACTCACTCCGAGTCCGTCCCGCAGGGCATGCGCCAGCTGGGCGCTGCGGGCGCCGACTTCGGCGAAGGTGCGGCGGTGCGGCTCGGCATCGCCGGTCCAGGTGGTCACCCGCGACGATCCGTGGACCCTCGACCCGTGGGTCAGGATCCTCGAGATCAGCAGCGGTACGTCCTGCATGGTGCTCAGCACGGCGTCCTCCCGGGCGACATCGCCAACGCGGTGGGTAGAGGTAGCGCTGATTCTGCGCACATACCGCGCGGTATGTCACTAGCCCAGGATGATCGATCACATGGCGTTCGGCGGAAATCCGCTAACGGGCCAGTACCAGCTCGGGGTCTTCGCGGAGTTTGCCGAGCGCGCGGGACACCGCCGACTTCACCGTGCCCACCGACACGCCGAGCACCTCGGCGGTCTGCGCCTCGCTGAGGTCCTCGTAGTAGCGCAGGACGACCATCGCCCGCTGCCGCGCCGGCAGCTTCAGGACCGCGCGCCACATGGCGTCGTGCAGGGCCTGCCGTTCGGCCGGGTCGTCGTCGCCGCGCACCGGCTCCGGCTCGGGCAGCTCGTCGCAGGCGAACTCGTCCACTCTTCGTTTGCGCCACTGCGAGGTGCGGGTGTTCAGCAGCGCCCGGCGCACATAGCCGTCGAGGGCCCGCTGGTCCTCGATCCGCTCCCAGGCCACGTACGTCTTGGCGAGCGCGGTCTGCAGGAGATCCTCGGCATCGCTCGGGTTCGCGGTCAGTGAGCGCGCGGTGCGCAGCAGGACCGGCTGGCGGGCCCGCACGTACGACGCGAACGACGAGTAGGTGCAGGTCTGCCGCGCTGGTGCGGCGGCGGCCGAGGCGCTGGTGCAGACGGGTGTGGTCATGCCTCCACGCTAGGAGCGGACCCCGCTCGGGCGGATCGGCCGCAGGTCCCGAAGCGGAGTCCCCCTCAGGTTGTAGGGGTGGGGTTCGCCGGACCTCCTGTAGGTGGAGTGCGGCTGTGTCCCGTCTGCGGGTCGGACCCCGAGAACTCAGCCGTCCGCCGTCAGGACCAGCCCCGATGTCGGCACCCCGGTACCGGCCGTCACCAGGGTCCGGGCGGCCCCCGGCAACTGGTTCACGGCCGTGCCGCGCACCTGCCGTACCGCCTCCGCGATGCCGTTCATCCCGTGCAGGTACGCCTCCCCGAGCTGCCCCCCGTGGGTGTTGAGCGGCAGCCGCCGCTCGGCCACGAACTCCGCCGCCTCTCCCCGGCCGCAGAAACCGAACTCCTCCAGCTGCATCAGCACGAACGGGGTGAAGTGGTCGTACAGGATGCCCACGTCGATGTCCGCCGGGCCGAGACCGGAGGTACGCCACAGCTGGCGGGCCACCGCGCCCATCTCCGGCAGTCCGGTCAGGCCGTCCCGGTAGAAGCCGGTCATCTGCTCCTGGGCCCGTCCGGCGCCCTGCGCCGCCGCCGCGACGACGGCGGGCGGATGCCGCAGCTCCCGGGCCCGCTCCACGGACGTGACGACGAGTGCCTGGCCGCCGTCGGTCTCCTGGCAGCAGTCCAGCAGCCGGAGCGGCTCGGCGATCCAGCGGGAGGCGGCATGGTCGGCGAGGGTGATCGGACGGCCGTGGAACCAGGCGGCCGGGTTGGTCGCCGCGTACTCCCGGTCCACGACGGCCACGTGCCCGAACGCCTCCGGCGTCAGACCGTAGGTGTGCAGATAGCGCTGGGCCGCCATGGCCACCCAGGAGGCCGGGGTGAGCAGCCCGAACGGCAGTACCCAGCCCAGCGCCGCGCCCTCCGCCGACGGCTCCCGGTGCTGCACGCCGGCGCCGAACCGGCGGCCCGACCGCTCGTTGAACGCCCGGTAGCAGACCACCACCTCCGCCACCCCGGTCGCCACCGCGAGCGCCGCCTGCTGGACGGTGCCGCAGGCCGCACCGCCGCCGTAGTGCACCCGGGAGAAGAAGGACAGCTCGCCCATCCCGCAGGCCTGGGCCACGGTGATCTCCGGGCTGGTGTCCATCGTGAACGTCACCAGGCCGTCCACGTCCGCCGGTGTCAGCCCCGCGTCGTCGAGTGCGGCGCGCACCGCCTCCACCGCGAGGCGCAGCTCGCTGCGGCCGGAGTCCTTGGAGAACTCGGTGGCGCCGATCCCGGCGACCGCCGCGCGTCCGCCGAGGGTGTCGCGGGTGTGCAGGCTCATCGGGCGGCCTCCGGGACCGTGACGGTCACCGTGCCCGTCACATGGTTGCCGAGGGCGTTGGCGCCGACGACGTGCACGGTGGCGGTGTCGCCGTCCACCGCCTCGATCCTGCCGGTCAGCACCATCGTGTCCCCCGGGTGGTTGGGCGCCCCGAGCCGGACGGCGACCTTGCGGAGCTGTGCCGTGGGCCCGAAGTGGTCGGTGATGTACCGGCCGACCAGGCCGTTCGTCGTCAGGATGTTCATGAAGATGTCCGGCGCACCCTTCTGCCGGGCCAGCTCGGCGTCGTGGTGCACGTCCTGGTAGTCCCGGGACGCGATCGCCCCGGCCACGATGAGGGTGCGGGTCACCGGGACTTCCAGCGGGGGCAGTTCGGCGCCCACGGTCAGTGCGGTCATGGCTCACTCCCCGCCCTCGACGACCCGGAACACGGGCAGGTCGAGCGCGCCGCCCGTGGTCTCGTACCGCCGGAACTCGACCCGTACGGGCAGCCCGATCCGCACCTTGTCGTACGGCACCCCCACCACGTTGCTCACCATCCGCACGCCCTCGGCGAGTTCGATCAGGCCGACCGCGTAGGGGCCCGCCGCGCCGGCGGCAGGATCGGTGAACGCCGGGAAGGACGGGTGGTGCATGACCACGTACGAGAAGACCGTGCCCTCGCCGCCGGCCTCCAGCGTGTCCCAGTCCGGACTTCCGCAGGCGTTGCAGCCCGGCAGCCACGGGTGGCGCAGGGTGCCGCAGTCCGTGCAGCGCTGGACGAGGAGCCGGTGCTCGGCCACGCCCTGCCAGAAGCCGGCGTTGTCCCGGTTGACCACCGGGCGGGGACGGGGCACCGGCGGTCTCCGGTGCGCGGGGGCGTACTTGAGGATGCGGAAGCGGTGGGTGCCCGCCGGCTCGCCGTTCGCCCGTACGTCCGTGCGGGTGGTGACGAAGTACCCGGTGCCCAGCTTCGTCGTCTTGCGGCCGGAGACCGCCTCGATCACCGTGTCGAACGCGATCTCGTCGCCCGGCCGCAGCGGCCGCAGGTATTCCTGCTCGCAGTCGGTGGCCACCACCGCGGTGCAGCCGGCCTCGTCCAGCAGGCCGAGGAGCCGGTCGTACGCGCCCGTGCGGCCCTGGTGTCCGGAGAGGCCGCCCATGGTCCAGGCCTGGAGCATGGTGGGCGGGGCGACGGCACCGGGCCCGGAGTAGGCCGGGTTGGTGTCGCCGAGCGCCTCGCACCAGTGCCGGATCATCGGCGCGTTCACGGGGTCCTTGCCCACGCCGGCGACGGCGGCCGGCTGTCCCTCGAACTCCTTGAGCCGGGCGCCGAGTTCGTCGTACGGCTCCGGCCGTTCCCCGGGTGTGTCCGGCTCCCCGCCCGCCGGACCCACCGCCTGCCCCGGGTCACCGCTCACCGCCACCCCCTTGCTCGTCGCTCCGGAACAGTTTCTGACTGTCCGTCAGATAAAGGAAGGTGTCAAGGCCGGCGCCCCGGCGGACCGTCCGTCCCGGAAAACGCCGGCGCGGCGGCACCGAAGCACCGCCGCGCGGACGTGTGACGACCCCGAAGCACACCCCACGAGCACCTCCTCAGGAAGGCACCCGCCCGAGGCTCACCAGAGGGGGGTGAAGTGGACGGCGACGTTCTCGTTGCCCTGCTGGACGGCCGTGAACGCGGAACCGTTGACCTGCGCGGTATTGCTCTGGTTCGAGGCACCGGTGCCGACCGCGTTCTGGTTCGTGGTGGACGAGTTGCCGTTGTTGTCGAGGCCGACCCCGCTGCCCAGGATGGCCGCCACTCCCGCGTTCGATCCGTCGTTCGCGAGGGCGCCGTTGTCCGCCGCCGCGACACCGGTGAAGAGGGCGGCTGCGAGCGGGAGAGCGGAGACGGCGGCTAGAACGCGAGCGGTACGGATGCGTGCCATGGTGTTCCTCCAGAACGAAGCACTTGGTGGCCGGAAGGCCGAAAGCATGTGACGTAGGGCTTGCGTCAAGGCAGTTGGCCGACCGCCTGGACTGTCGTGGACGACGTCGCGGAATCAGAGTTGCCCACCGCATCCCCGGCGAACCACCCCGGAAGCCGTGATTCGCACGCAAGCGTGATGACAAGTCGATAAACCCCTATTGCCACCTTTAGTGATCTCTCGCCCCGGCAGGGAGCAGCGCGAACTTTCATCCTGCGGGCGACACAAGGGGCGAATCGTTACGCCACTTTTCCGGCCAATCCGCCCCGCACCGGCGTGTCACTCCTGCCCGCCCTTCCCTTTTTCGAACGTACGTACGAACATGGAGTCATGGCCACCACCGACCGGCAGGCCACGACGCTGGCCCTCGCACACGCCCTGTCCGCCGCCGAACGCGGCCTGGCCGTCATCCCCCTGTCCCGCACGAAGCTCCCCGCCTTGCGCTCCCCCCACCACGACGACCCGGACCCGGCGGTACCGCCCTGCCACGGCGGGTGCGGCCGCTTCGGACACGGGGTGTACGACGCCTCCACCGACCCGGTGCGCATCCGCGAGCAGTTCGCCGCCGCACCCTGGGCCACCGGCTACGGCATCGCCTGCGGGCTGCCGCCGTACCACCTGATCGGCGTCGACCTCGACACCAAGTCCGGCACGGACTCCTCGGCCGCCCTGCGCGAGCTGGCCCTGCGCCACCTGTTCACGATCCCCGAGACGGTCGTCGTGCTCACCCCGAGCGGGGGCCGCCACCTGTGGCTGACCGGCCCGGCGGACGTCGTCGTACCGAACTCGGCCGGCCGGCTCGCCCCCGGCATCGACATCCGCGGCGCCGGCGGCTACCTCGTGGGGCCCGGCTCCCGCACCGACCACGGCGTCTACGCCACCGCCCCCGGCACCGCCGACCTCGTCCCCGCCCCCTGCCCCTCGTCCCTGCTGCGCCTCCTGGTGCCCCCGCCGCGCCCCAGCAGCCGTCCGGCACCGCCCGCCCACGGCGACCACGGCCGCGGGCTGGTCCAGTTCGTGCTCGCCGCGCACGAGGGCCAGCGCAACACCCGCCTGTTCTGGGCGGCCTGCCGCGCCTACGAGAACGGCATCGGCGCCGCCCTGGCCGACCCCCTCACCGAGGCGGCCCGCCACACGGGCCTGACGGAACGCGAGGCCCGGGCGACGATCGCCTCGGCGGCCCGCATGACGGGACACCGGCCGTAGTACGCATGGGCGCGAAAACCCCTGAAGGGGCGCCTCCTTCGGAGACGCCCCTTCAAGGACCAGCGGTGGGTGTGGGATTTGAACCCACGGTGACTCGCGCCACGACGGTTTTCAAGACCGTTCCCTTAGGCCGCTCGGGCAACCCACCTCGGCCCCGTCCCACCTGGGGCGGAGCGGCTACAGCCTACCGGCCGCGAGCGCCACGCGGGGGCCGTGGTCCACACGGGGTCCACCGGATCCGTCTCTTCGCCCATGGCACCGTTCCGCTCAGTACCCGAACGTTGCCGGCGTTCACGCCGGCCTGCCGACCGGGTCAGTTGTCGCCGACCCTCGAACCCAGCGTCAGTGTCACCGCGTGCTCCGCGCCGCCGCGCTTGTAGGTGATCGCCACCTTGTCACCCGGCTTGTGGGTCCAGATCTCGCCGATCAGGGTCGGGCCGCTGTCGATCACGTGGTCGTCGAGCTTGATGATGACGTCACCGGGCTTGAGGCCGGCCTTGGCCGCCGGGCCGCCCGACTCGACCGCGGCGGAGCCGCTCGCGCCCTGTTCGGTGATCTTGGCGCCGTCGGTGGAGTCCTCCAGGGAGACCGAGGCGCCGATGCGCGCGTACACCGGCTTGCCGGTCTTGATCAGCTGCTGGGCGACGTACTTGGCCTGGTTGATCGGGATGGCGAAGCCCAGGCCGATCGAGCCGGACTGGCCGGTGCCGAAGCCGCCGCTGCTGCTGGACTGGATCGCCGAGTTGATGCCGATGACCGCACCGGAGGCGTCCAGCAGCGGACCGCCGGAGTTGCCCGGGTTGATGGACGCGTCGGTCTGCAGGGCGCTCATGTACGACGGCTTGCTCGCGGAGCTGCCGTCGCTGGAGGCCACCGGGCGGTTCTTGGCGCTGATGATGCCGGTCGTCACCGTGTTGGACAGGCCGAAGGGCGCGCCGATGGCGATGGTCTCGTCACCGACGGCCACCTTGTCCGAGTCGCCGAGGGCGAGCGGCTTCAGGTCCGAGGGGGCGTTCTTGAGCTTGATGACCGCGACGTCGTAGCCCTGCGCGTGGCCGACGATCTCGGCGTCGTACTTCTTGCCGTTCGGGAAGGTCGCCGAGAGCTTGCCGCCGTCCACGGCCTCCGCCACCACGTGGTTGTTGGTGACGATGTGACCCTGCTTGTCGAAGACGAAGCCGGTGCCGGTGCCGCCCTCGCCGTTGTTGCTCTCCGCCTCGATGGTCACCGTGCTGGGCAGTGCCCGGGAGGCCACGTTGGCGATCGTGCCAGGCGCGCGCTTGACCTGGGAGGCGCTGCCGTCGGACGCCGAGACGGTGGTCGAACCCTGGTCGTCCCGGTCCTTGGCCAGGGTGTAGCCGAGGCCGCCGCCCAGGCCGCCCGCGACGAGCGCGGCCCCCAGGACCGCCGCCACGAGTCCGCCGCGCCCGCTGCGCGGCTTGGGGGCGGGCTGCTGGTACGCGGCGCCCCAGCCGGCCCCCGGGCCGCCGGCTCCGCCGTCGCCGTACGCCGGGGACGGGGGTGCCCCCTGCTCGAACGGAGTCGAGGGGTGGGGGGACGGCGGCGGGGGCGGCCAGGTGCCGTCGGGGGCCGGTCCGGGCTGATACGCCGGGACCTGGCCGGGCGCGGGAGCGGCCGCCGCCGAGGGTTCCTGGGGCACGGGCGGGAACTGCGCCGTCGGCTCGTTCCCCGCGGGCGCGGGGCCCTGCGGAGAAGCCGCGGGAGAGGCCACCGGCACGGGGGGTGCGGACGGGGCCGGAGGTACCACGTTGCCCTCGTTCTCGGTGCTCACAGGTCTTCTCCTCGATCCACGCCTGCTGTCGTCGGTCGCGCTGGTCTGCGGTCAGCTTTTCCCACGGGCCGTCAGAGCACCATAAGCGGTGGCTGTGGGTCCGGCGGTCCTCTTTATATAGGACCTTCAACGCAAAAGTTACATAAATGATCAGGGTGTACGCCCCTGTTCGTCACAGGGACGCATACGCGCCGCCACATGTACCCGGCGACGGTGGCACCATGACGCGGTGACCCACGCACCACAGCACTCCATCCAGGTCGTCGCCCACCGAGGCGCCTCCGAGGACGCTCCCGAACACACCCTGGCCGCCTACCGGAAGGCGATCGAGGACGGCGCGGACGCCCTGGAGTGTGACGTACGGCTGACCGCGGACGGCCACCTGGTCTGCGTCCACGACCGACGGGTGAACCGTACCTCCAACGGCCGCGGCGCGGTCTCCGCGCTGGAACTGGCCGATCTGGCCGCTCTCGACTTCGGCTCGTGGAAGACCCGCGAGGCCTGGCGCGGACGCGACGAGGAGCCCGACTGGGTGCACCGGCCGGAGGACCGCGAGGAGACCTCCGTCCTCACCCTGGAGCGGCTGCTGGAGCTGGTCGCGGACGCCGGGCGGCGGGTGGAGCTGGCCATCGAGACCAAGCACCCCACGCGCTGGGCGGGCCAGGTCGAGGAGCGGCTGCTGACCCTGCTGAAGCGTTTCGGCCTGGACGCGCCGGCCTCGGCAGCCGAGTCCCCGGTGCGCATCATGAGCTTCTCGGCGCGCTCGCTGCACCGGGTGCGTGCCGCGGCGCCGACGCTGCCGACGGTCTACCTGGTCCAGTTCCTCTCGCCACGGCTGCGCGAGGGGCGGCTGCCCGCGGGCGTGCACATCGCGGGCCCCTCGATCCGCATCGTGCGCAACCACCCCGGCTACGTGGAGCGGCTGAAGCGGGCCGGCCACCAGGTCCACGTGTGGACCGTGAACGAGCCCGAGGACGTGGACCTCTGTGTGGAGATGGGCATCGACGCCATCATCACCAACCGCCCGCGCGCGGTGCTGACGCAGTTGGGCCGCTGAACTCGTCGCGGACCCGCTGCCGGGAACTCGTTGGCCGACCCGCTGCCGGGAACTCGTGGCCGATCCGCTGCCGGGAATCCGACGCCGGCCACTGACCGGGAACTGGTCGCCGGCCCTTGGTGAACCGGTCGCCGATGGACCGCCTGTACGACGAGCGGGCCGCCTGTACGACGAGCGGGCCGCCGGTACGAACGGTCGATTCCGGCCAGGAACGAGCAGCCTCAGTACAGGCTCCATCACAGGGAGTGCTCCGGCGCGTTCGCTGTGTGCACGGCCGTTCCGAATGCGTCAGCGGAAGTGGATTGGCCGGTTTCCGGTTCAGGCCAATGGGGCATCCACACCGTGGCGTGGGGCAAAGGAGGTCTCGGGGGTGGCGTTGGTGGTGGCACAGGAGGTGCCGACGTCGTCGAGCATGGCCGTACCCCACGGCCCTGCGGGCGTGGGCAAGGCGCGGCACCGGATGCGGGCGCAGCTGCGCAGCGGTGGTGTGTCGGAATCGGTCATCGACGATGCCGTACTGATCCTTTCGGAACTGTTGAGCAATGCCTGCAAACACGGCCGGCCACTGGGCGACGCGCCGGCGGGGGACGGTGACGTCCGCGCCGCGTGGCAGGTGGACACGCGCGGGCGGCTCGTCGTGGAGGTCACGGACGGCGGCGGTCCCACCCGCCCGGCGCCGGCCACCCCGTCGGTCACCGCGCACGGCGGCCGCGGGCTGAACATCATCACGGCGCTCGCCGACGACTGGGGCGTCCGGGACGACGTCCGGGGCGAGGTGACGGTCTGGGTGCTCGTCCACGAGAACGTTCATGATCCCGACGCCGGGTGCCACCGCGACGCTTTCGCTACGCGCGTCACGCATTCCGCACTGCCGGACATGACCCTCACCGACCTCACGCCTGCGGACGTGTCGCTGCCCGATCTGAGCCGTCCCGATCTGGGCCGTCCCGGTCTGGGCCGTCCGGACGTGTCGCTGCCCGATCTGAGCCGTCCCGATCTGGGCCGTCCGGGTCTGGGCCGTCCGGACGTGTCGCTGCCCGGCATGACCGTGCCCGGTATGACCGTGCCGGACCTGTCCGGCCTGGACTTCCCGGACGCGTTCGAGGACTTCGACTGAGCCGCGGCGGCATCGGGCCGCTGTCCACACGTTCACACCTCCGGCGTCGAGCGCGCGTGCGTTGTCCACAGGTTCCCGTCGGTCATGGCTCGAACGGCTAGGCTCCCGCCGTACCAGAAGAGCCGTAACCGGGAGACCCCACCATGGCCAAGAAGCGCCCCCAGACGAAGGCCAAGCCGCAGCTGATCGACGGGGAGATCCCGGTTGTCGGCGCCCGCGAACCCTGCCCCTGCGGCAGCGGCCGGCGCTACAAGGCCTGCCACGGCCGGGCCGCCGCGCACGCCGTGACCGAGCTGGTGCAGCGCCCGTTCGAGGGTCTGCCGAGCGAGTGCGACTGGGTCGCGCTGCGCGAGCTGGTCCCGGCCGCGACGGTCGAGCTGGCCCTCGAGAACGGCCTGCCCGAGGGCGTCCCGTCGGTCACCCTGGCCACCGTGCTGCCGATGGCCTGGCCCGCACTGCGCCGCGACGACGGCTCGGTCCTGCTCGGCCTGCAGAACGACACGGCGTCCGGCGACATCAGCCGCGACCTCGCCGACACGCTGCTGCGCGCCCTGGAGGCCGAGCCCGGCACCCCGGTGCAGGGCCGCCGCGCCCCCGCCGACGGACCGCGGCTGCAGGACCTGCTGGATCCGCAGGGTGCTTTCGAGCCGGTCGTGCACAGCGGCTTCGAATTCTGGGTGCCGGACGCGGAGAACGCCACGCCCGAGGTGACCGCCTCCCTGGAGCGGGCCAACGCCGCCGCCATCCCGACCGTGAAGCTGTCCGGGGTGGACGCCGCGTACTGGTGCGAGACCCCGGAGAAGAACCACCTGCGCTGGGTCATGCCGCACCCGGAGGAGCAGCTTCTGGACGCTCTCGCGCGGCTGCACGCGGCGGGCGGCTCCAGCCTCGGCGAGGGCACCCGGCTCGTCGGCTCCTTCCGTGCTCACGGGCTCACGGTGCCGGTCTGGGACCTGCCGAGCGGGGTCACGGCCGAGGACGTGGAGAAGCCGGCCGGCGAGTTCGCCGAGCGCCTCTCCGTGGCCCTCGCGGCCACCGAGCCGCTCACCGCGGACGAGCGCCGGGCGCGCGGGGGGCTGACCAACCGGCAGGTCACGCTCAGCTGACACTCGGACGCGTGTCTCACGGCTGAACGGTCGGTCAGCCGTGAAGCCGGTCCGCACAACAGGTGACTCCTGTCACAACTCCCGGCTTCGTCTGGGAAATCGGTGTCCGAATAGGCAAGACCGAATTTGCGAACCGCCGATCTCTTGTTACCGTTCCAGTAGCCCGGTTGCTGGTGCATCCCCCGTCGCCAGCAACCGGGTCTTTCCATGTCCGCGCGCGGTGTACAGCGCGCCGCCGGACGTCAATGTCCCGGGACGCCGCAGGAGTTGCCGCCTAGGAGTTGCTGCCGGAACGGAGCAGCAGCGCCCCTTGTGCGCCGCGGGCCGCGAACTCGCTGACCGCCGTGTAGGCGTCCGGTCCGCCCAGACTGTGCTCGCGGGGCGTCTCGCAGGTGGCGGGCTCGTCGTCGGCCCCGGTGACACAGCGCATCTGCACGGCCCGGCCGCCCGGCCCCATCAGGCTCAGCACGGAGTCCAGCGACTCGCCGGTGACGTTGCGGTAGTAGGTGCGCGCCCAGGTGTCCTCGCCCTGTGTCAGCACGCAGGTCTGGGCCTCGATGCCGTCGGGTGAGGTGAGTTCCGGTCCGCAGCGGGCCGCGGTGGCGAGCCCGATGCCGAGCAGGAAGGGGGAACGGCCGGCGCTCTTCGGCCGGGGCTTGGCGTCGCCACGGGGAGCGGCCGGTGCGACGGCCCGCCGGCCGTCGCCCACCTGCCCCGCGGACGCCACGGCCAGCGGCAGCGCGGCCACGGCCACCACGACGCCCACCAGGGCGAGCAGACGAAGCCTTCGGGTGTCCCCTCCGCCGCGGTGCGGCTGTGGGGCGCGGTGTCCCCCGGAATGACGCAGCATGTGCGGAAGATAACGAGCGAGCGGGACGCGCCCGGCCCCGTCGCGCCCGACACCCTTACAACTCGGGCGCGCTCACACCCGTACGAGTGAGGGCGTCGACCACGGCGTCCACCACGGCCTCCACGTCGGGCACCCACGGCGAGGCCGAGCCGGGCAGCGGGGCACGCTCCCAGCGCACGGCGCCCTGACCGGTCTCGGACGGGGGCAGGGCGAGGTAGCCGCCCTCGCCGTGGAAGCGCAGCGAGCCGGGGACGAAGTCCTTGGCGTAGAGCAGTTCGCCGAGCTGCTCCATGGAGTAGGGCTTCACGAGCAGCGCCCAGCGGCTCGGCGAGGCGATCACCGGGCCGAGCCGCATGCCGCGCCGGTCGAGCAGGGCGAGGGCGCGGGCGGCGGCCGGCGCCGGCAGGCTGACCGCGCAGGGTGCCGTGCCGCCGGTGGCGAGGACGATCGGCGCACCGGGCCGGTTGGTCCACCACCAGCGCACCATGCGCGGGTCGGTGGTGGCCGCGAGCAGACCGGGGTCGAAGGGGTGGGCACCGGGCACCGTGCACTCCGGGTCGGGGCAGGCGCAGCGGGCCCGCCCCTGCGGGTCCGGGGCCACACCCGGGAGTACCGGCCACTGCCATTCCGCCGCGAAGGTCAGGGCCGCGCTGATCAGCTCAGGCCTCCCGTCGTTCCGCCTGGACAGGAGCCTGCGTCGCCTTCCGAGGATCTCGCGCATGAGCGCTCGTTCCTTTCCGTTGCACCGCTGGCAACACCGTGGACCACATCACACCATGTGTCGATCACTTCACTGTGCGTACCTATTGGCGCATCACGCCCCCGCGCACGGCATGGGGAACCCCAGGGGGTCGAGCGTTGGCCGCGTCCGCGTCCGTAGTGCGTCTATCAAAAGCACGGTTGCGGCGTGGGGTGGCGAAGTCTGGCGTTTTGCCGTCGCGCGTATTTCTCTCCGCCTCCGCCACGGGAGGATGGGGCTCGGCCGTCGGTGGCTATGACGCCCGGGTCCGTCGCCAGGTTCCGGGCGGTCCCCAACCACCCCTGGCCTTCTCCGAGTACGTACCCATCACGACCGCTGTGACGCTCCGTGGAGCAGGGCCAGTCGACCGCAATGAACCGCTACCTAAGGCAGTTTTGAGCCAACTTTCCAGTAACACAAGGGCTTACGGCGAAAACCCGCGCCCGCCTCATGGACACCAGGAATCCCCGCAGGACAATGCTGGACATCCCCTCACGAGTGCGTGTACATGTGGAGACACTGCTAGCGGCGCAGAATGACATGGGGGTTTGCGATGCTTCTGAGCAATACGCACCGGTCTGAAGGCCGGACGCCATGAACGCCCCGCACCCTCCGAAAGTGGCTGGAATCGATCCAGCGGTTCCCACTCCCGCACACACTGTCGCGCCCGCCCCTCCCGCCCCCGGCGCCGGTCCCGCCCCGGACAGCGCCCCGGTCCCCGCCCCTGACGCCCCCGCTCCCGGCACCCTCCTCCAGGACCGGCTGGCCGGCTGGGTCTCGGACCTCACGACGCTCCACGAGCTCACCGAGCGCCTCTCCCGCACCAGCGCCCTGGGCCCCGCCCTGCAGGAGCTGCTGCGTGCCGGAGCCGCCCTCGTCGGCGCCCGCCGCGGGATGGTCGTCCTGGAGCCCGGCGACGGACTCGGTCCGCGCACCACCCTCGGCCTCGGACTCGGCCACGCCGATCTCGGACACATGGAGACCGTGCCGCCCGGCGCCCTGCCGTACGACACGGGCGGCACCGCCGAGATCGTCCACCCCGACCTGTTCGCCGAGCACGACCTCGACCCCCGGCACCGCGAGGTGGCCGCCCGCCTCGGCTACGCCGCCAGCTACGCGATCCCGCTCGCCTCCGACTCCGCCGGCCGCCTCGGCGCCGCCGTCTGGTTCTACGACGAACCGGCCGAACCACACGAGCGCCGGCGCCATCTCACCCGCCTCTACGCCCGGCACGCCGGCGAGCACCTCGCCCGGCTGGTGGAGGTGGAGCGCACGCGCGCGTGCATGGCGACCATCACCGAGGAACTGCTGCCCTCGCGGCTGCCCCGCGTGGCCGGCGTGCAGATCGCCGCCCGGCACCGCACCGGTCCGCACGGCGGCGGCGACTGGTACGACGCGCTGCCGCTGCCGGACGCCGCCCTCGGCCTCTGCGTCGGCTCGGTCACCGGCTCCGGCCCCAGCGCGGTCGCCGCCATGGGCCGGCTGCGCGCCTCCCTGCGCGCCTACGCCGTGATGGAGGGCGAGGACCCGGTCGCCGTCCTGTCGGACCTGGAGCTGCTGCTCCGGCTGACCGAGCCCGCACGCTCGGCCACCGCCCTGTTCGCCTACTGCGAGCCCGCCCTGCGCAAGGTCACCCTGGCCGGTGCCGGGCACAGCCCGCCGCTGCTGATCGGCGAGCGGCGCACCGAGTTCGCCGAGACCTCCGTCTCCGCCCCGCTCGGCATGCTCGCCTGCTGGGAGGCGCCGAGCGTGGAGATCCAGGCGGAGGCCGGGGAGACGGTGCTGCTCTACACCGACGGGCTGCTGCACCGTACGGGCGACCCGATGGACCGCGCCTTCGCCCGGCTGCACGCGGCCGCCGCCGGCGTCCCGCGCGCGGCGCGCCACGACCCGGGCGCCGTCGCCGACCACGTCCTGCGCACCGTCCTGCCGGACGGCCCGGACGTGGGGGCGCCTCCCGGTCGAGCGCACGCGGGAGCGGGGGACGCCGGCGAGGAGGACGTGGTCCTGCTGGCGGCCCGCTTCGACTGAGACCTGCGCCGCGGCGGCTGGCATGACCGGGCATAGCAGGTCATCCGGCCCCCGCCCGTTCCCGGTGCGACCGTACGATGATGGAGGTCCCCGCTCGGCCACAAGCAGGAGCGTCGCGGGCCCCGGGGGAGATCACAAGGCGTATCGAGGAGGATCACGTGTCCGACGAGCTCAACCCGGCCGTGCCCGATTCCGCTACCGCGGAGGGCCCGGAGACCGAGTCCGAGGAGACCGTCAAGCAGCGGAAGAACGGCCTGTACCCGGGTGTCTCCGACGAGCTGGCCGAGAACATGAGGTCCGGCTGGGCCGACACGGAGCTGCGTGACCTGAAGCCGGTCGAGCAGGCCGGGCACACCGCGCGCCGCCGTGCCGCGCTCTCCGCCCGCTTCCCGGGCGAGCGGCTGGTCGTCCCCGCGGGCAACCTCAAGACGCGCTCGAACGACACCGAGTACCCCTTCCGCGCGTCCGTCGAGTACGCCTACCTCACCGGCAACCAGACCGAGGACGGCGTCCTGGTCCTGGAGCCCACCGAGGACGGGCACAAGGAGACGATCTACCTCCTGCCGCGCTCCGACCGCGAGAACGGCGAGTTCTGGCTCTCCGGCCAGGGCGAGCTGTGGGTCGGCCGCCGCCACTCCCTCACCGAGTCCGAGGCGCTGTACGGCATCCCGGCCGCCGACGTGCGCGAGCTGGCCGGCAAGCTGCGCGAGGCCACCGGCCCGGTGCGCGTGGTCCGCGGCTACGACGCGGGCATCGAGGCGGCCCTGACCGACAAGGTCACCGCCGAGCGCGACGAGGAGCTGCGCGTCTTCCTCTCCGAGGCCCGCCTGGTCAAGGACGATTTCGAGATCGGCGAGCTGCAGAAGGCCGTCGACTCGACGGTCCGCGGCTTCGAGGACGTCGTGAAGGTCCTCGACAAGGCCGAGGCGACCTCCGAGCGCTACATCGAGGGCACGTTCTTCCTCCGCGCGCGCGTGGAGGGCAACGACATCGGCTACGGCTCCATCTGCGCGGCCGGCCCGCACGCCTGCACCCTGCACTGGGTCCGCAACGACGGCCCCGTCCGCTCCGGCGACCTGCTCCTGCTCGACGCCGGTGTGGAGACGCACACGCTGTACACCGCGGACGTCACGCGCACGCTGCCGGTCAACGGCACGTACAGCGAGATCCAGAAGAAGATCTACGACGCCGTGTACGAGGCCCAGGAGGCCGGCATCGAGGCCGTCAAGCCGGGCGCCAAGTACCGCGACTTCCACGACGCCGCGCAGCGCGTGCTCGCCGAGAAGCTCGTCGAGTGGGGCCTGGTCGAGGGGCCGGTCGAGCGGGTCCTGGAGCTGGGCCTGCAGCGCCGCTGGACCCTGCACGGCACCGGACACATGCTCGGCATGGACGTCCACGACTGCGCCGCCGCGCGCACCGAGACGTACGTGGAGGGCGTCCTGGAGCCGGGAATGGTGCTGACGGTCGAGCCGGGCCTGTACTTCCAGGCCGACGACCTGACCGTGCCGGAGGAGTACCGGGGCATCGGCGTCCGGATCGAGGACGACATCCTGGTCACGGAGGACGGCAACCGGAACCTGAGCGCTGGGCTGCCTCGGCGCTCGGACGAGGTCGAGGCGTGGATGGCCTCCTTGAAGGGCTGACCTGAGTTTCGATGGCCGGGTACCGGGAAGGTGCCCGGCCATTCGTCCACGGGGCGGGCCGTGGCCGGTCCCGCCCACGCGGCGGAGCCGCACATCGGCACGGCGCCGCGCCCCTTCGGGGGTGCGGCGCACTCACGGGGGTGCGGCGCACTCACGGGGGTGGAAACGTGGACGACTTCTGGTCAGGTGTGGGTGTCGACCTGCATCTCGAGCCCGACGCGGCGGACGGGCGCCGCACCGGGCTCGAACGCGCCCTCAGGGATGCCGTACGGGACGGGCGGCTCGCTCCCGGTACCCGGCTGCCGGCCACCCGGCGGCTCGCGGCCGAACTCGGCATCGCACGCGGCACCGCGAAGGCGGCGTACGACCAGCTCGTCGCCGAGGGCTATCTGACGGCCCGGCAGGGCTCCGGCACCCGGGTCGCCGAACTGCCGGCCGTCCAGGCGGAGGAGCCGGAAACGTCCGCACACGCGCGTGCGCCGCGTTTCGATCTGCGCCCCGGCAGCCCGGACGTGGGCGCGTTCCCCGCCGCGGCCTGGCTGCGCGCCGTACGCCGCGCCATGGCCACGGCCCCCTCGCCGGCGTACGACTACGGCGACCCGCGCGGCCGGATCGAACTGCGCACCGCGCTCTCCGGCTACCTCGGCCGGGCACGCGGCGTGCTGGCGCCGCCGGAGCGGATCGTCGTCACCTCCGGGTACGTCCAGGGTCTCGCGCTGCTCACGCGCGTGCTGGACGGTGCCGCCGTCGCCATGGAGGACCCGGGGCTGCCCTTCCACCGGGAGGTGGTGCGGCACAACGGCGGCACGGTGCTGCCGGTACCGGTCGACGCGCGCGGGGCACGGCCCGAGGAGCTGGGGGAGGCGGCGGCCGTGGTGGTCACACCGGCCCACCAGTACCCGACCGGGGTGACCCTGCACCCCGAGCGGCGGCGGGCGCTCACCGACTGGGCACGCGCGCGGGGCGGTCTGATCGTCGAGGACGACTACGACGGCGAGTTCCGCTACGACCGGCAGCCGGTCGGCGCCCTGCAGGGCATGGCTCCCGGCCAGGTGGTCTATCTCGGCACCGCCTCCAAGACGCTCGGGCCCGCGCTACGGCTCGGCTGGATGGTGCTGCCGCCGCACCTGGCCGACGCGGTCGCCGAGGCCAAGCTGTACAGCGACCACCACACCGAGACGATCGGCCAGCTCGCGCTCGCCGAGCTGATCGACAGCCATGCCTACGACCGGCACGTACGGGCGTGCCGGCTGCGCTACCGGCGGCGCCGCGACCAGCTGCTGGCCCGGCTGGGCGCGCGCCGGAGCGTGCGCGGGATCGCGGCCGGGCTGCATGCGCTGATCGACGTGCCGGACGAGTCCGCGGTGCTCGCCCGCGCGGAGGCGGAGGGCCTGGCCCTCGGTGCCCTCGGCCCCCACTGGCACACCCCGGGCACCGACCGGCCCCAGGGCCTCGTCGTCGGCTACGGAACGCCCCGGGAGCGGGCCTACCCGGAGGCGCTGGAGGTACTGGCGAAGGTGCTGGAGGCACGCGGCTGAGCCGGCCGCACGAGACGCTCCCTCATCCGGCCGGATCCTCGTCGTGCAGGATCCGCTGGAAGAGCCGGCAGTCCCGCCAGGCGCCGTCGATGTGCAGGTACTTCGCGGCCTCGCCGATCTGTTCGAACCCGCACTTGCGCAGCACGCGCTGTGATCCGGTGTTGTCGACCAGGGTGGACGCCTCGATCCGGTGCAGCCCTGCCGCGTCCCGCCCGATCGTGCACATCCGCGCCACGGCGGCGCCGGCCAGGCCGCGGTTCTGCTGGTCGGCGGCGACCCAGTAGCCGAGGTGGGAGCTGCAGAAGGGGCCCCGGACGATGCCCGTCAGGGTGATGGTGCCGATGATCCGGCCGTCCGTCGCCTGCAGCACGCAGGGCACCGCCGTCCCCGCCGTGAACTGGCTCAGCAGCCCGGTGATCCGCGTCCGCTGCCCCTCGACGGTGAAGAAGGAATCCGGCCGCCGCGGCTCCCACGGTGCGAGATGCCCGCGGTTCGCGGTGTAGGCCACGGCCAGTGCTTCGGCGTCCGAGCGCCCGAGGAGCCGCAGCATCACCCCGGCCGCTATGTCCCCGCTCTCGATCTGCATGCGCTCACTATGCCGTCCGCACGAACGTGTCACGCCGTGAGCAGGGAAGGATCCTTCTTCCACTTGAGGATCTTGTCGAAGCTGACCACCGTCCCGGTCCGGCCCGGCTTGGCCCCGATGTGGACGTGGTCGGCGAGTTCCCGGATCAGGCAGAGGCCGCGGCCGTGCTCGGCGTCCGGGCGGGCGGGCCGCAGCTCCTGGGTGCGGGCGAAGCCCGGTCCGGAATCGGCCACCTCGATACGGCACTTCTCGCCGTCGAGGTACGCGGTCACCCGGTACGCCTCCGAGGTGCCGGGCCCGGTGTTCCCCCCGTGCTCCACGGCGTTCGCGCAGGCCTCGCTCAGGGCGACCGACAGGTCGTACGAGATCTCGGGGTCGACGCCCGCCGTCTCCATGGTGCCGATCAGCAGCCGCCGGGCGAGCGGCACGCTCGCGGCCTCGCGCCGCAGATGGAGTGACCACCAGATGCTCATGCTCCAGCCTCCTGGCTGCGGCTCGACATACCGTTACCTATTGCCGCCCGTAGGCGGACGTAAGCACTCCGTTGACGTGACTCCGCCCATACGGCCGATGCGCCGGGGGAGGAATCGGTGTATGAGGGATGGCTCAGGCGACCTGACGCGGGCGGCGGGCAGGAGCAGTGCGATGATGAGGCCGCCATGACTGCCCCCCACCCGCGCACGGCGCGTCCCGGAGCCGGACTCCGGATCCTGCGGGCCGCGGTGTTCGCCGCGGTCTGCGTCGCGCTGGCCGCGTGCGGGCACGCCCTGGCCTCCTGCACGGGCGTGCCGTGGTGGGCGCTCGGCGCGGGCTTCGTCGGCTCCCTGCTGCTCGTGGCACCGCTCGCCGGGCGGGCCCGCTCGATGCCGGGCATCGCCGCGCTCCTCGCCCTCGGCCAGACCGCGCTGCACACGGTGTTCGGGCTGGGCCAGCAGGCCGCGATGGCCTCCGGCGGGACGTCGATGCCGATGGGAGCGTCCGACGGCGGGGCGCTGAGTGGCAGTGCGCTGGTCGAGCGGGCCACCCGGCTCGTGTGCGGTTCGACGCCGGCGTCCCTCACCCCGGGGCACGCCTTCCGGCTGCTGCTCGACGCGCGCCTCATCGACCGCTCGGGCCGGCCGACGGCCGCGCTGGGCACTCTGGAGCACGCGCACGACGCCACCGGCGCCTCGGCCGGCCTGCTGCCCTCGGTGCCGATGCTGCTCGGGCATGTGCTCGCGGCCGTCGCCGCCGGCTGGCTGCTGCGCCGCGGGGACCTGGCCGTGCTGCGGCTGATCGAGCTGTCGGCGCACGGAGTCACGGAGGGGGCGCTCGTACGGTCCCTGCGCGCGGCGCTCGCGCTGACGCGCGCCCTGTGCGCCGGACTGCTCCCCGCCGCCGGACCCGGCCCGCGTTCCCGGCACACCGACCGGGACGAGACACCCGCCCCGCGCACCGCCGTACTCCAGCACACGGTGATCCGGCGCGGCCCGCCCGCCGCCGCCTTCCTTCTCGCCGCCTGAGGCGACCACCGCTCCACGGACCCGGTGGGCCGCCGACGTGCGGCACACGCGCGTGCGCGTTTTTCCGCGGTACGGCCAACACGCCGGCACCCCGCGCGCGTATCCCTCTTCACCACCGGATCTCACTCAGAGTGGAGCTTCCTTCCATGAAGGCTTCTCGCATCGCCGCCGCCGCTGCCGTCGCGGGCTCGGCCGTCCTCGTCCTGTCCGCCCCCGCCTTCGCGCACGTCAGCGTGCAGCCCGAGGGCTCGGCGGCCAAGGGCGGCTACGCGGTCGTCGACTTCAAGGTCCCCAACGAGCGCGACAACGCCTCCACCACCAAGATCGAGGTGAACCTCCCGGCGGACCATCCGATCGCCTCCGTGATGCCGCAGCCGGTCCCCGGCTGGAAGGTCGCGGTCACCAAGTCCAAGCTCGACAAGCCGCTGACGATGCACGGCGAGAAGATCGACGAGGCCGTCACCAAGGTCACCTGGACCGCCGACGGCAAGGGCATCGAGCCCGGCTACTTCCAGAAGTTCCCGCTCTCCCTCGGCGCCCTGCCCGAGGACACCGACCAGCTGGTCTTCAAGGCGATCCAGACGTACTCCAACAAGGAGGTAGTGCGCTGGATCGAGGTGCCGCAGGAGGGCCAGGAGGAGCCGGAGAACCCGGCCCCGGTGCTGGAGCTGTCGGCCGCGACCGGCGACCACCACGGCTCCGCGGGCGCCGAGGACGCCGATGACGCCGACGAGAAGTCCGGCAAGACCGAGAAGGCCGCCGCCGCGGACTCCGGCTCCGACGGCGGCAGTGACACCACCGCGCGCGTGCTCGGCGTGGTCGGCATCGTCGTCGGTGCCGCGGGCGTGGCCTACGGCGTCCTGGCGGGCCGCCGCCGGGCCGCCTGAGCCCTTCCTTCCGCAGCGCGTACCGGGCGTCGTGGGACGCTTCGCACGACCCCGGTGCGCGCCGGATTTCACACATCTGGGACATTTTTCTATGCGTAAGAAGACGTTCGCCGCGGCCGTGCTGCTCGCCGCCGCCACCCTGACCCTGTCCGCCTGCGGCAACGGGGACGACGGCGATGCGCCCGTCGCCGTGGTCTCCGGAGGGTCCGACGCCGGCAAGGCCGCCACCGTCCTCGACCAGCCGTTCACCAAGCCGGACCTGGTCCTCACCGACACGCACGGCAAGAAGTACGACCTCCGCAAGGAGACCGAAGGCCACCCGACCCTCGTCTACTTCGGCTACACGCACTGCCCCGACATCTGTCCGACGACGATGAGCAACATCGCCGTCGCGAAGAAGGCGCTGCCCAAGGCCCAGCAGGACGACCTGCGGGTCGTGTTCGTCACCACCGACCCCGGCCGCGACACCCCCGCCGAGCTGGGCAAGTGGCTCAAGGGCATCGACCCCGGGTTCATCGGCCTGACCGGCGACTTCAGCACGGTCCAGGCCGGCGCCCGGGCGCTCCACATCGCCGTGGAGCCGACGACGAAGGACAAGAACGGCAAGCTCGTCTCGATGCACGGCACCCAGGTCGTCGCCTTCTCCCCGAAGACGAACGCGGGTTACGTGCTCTACGGCGAGAGGGCCACGGTCGACGACTACACCAAGGACCTGCCCAAGCTCGTCGAGGGAGCCAAGCCGTGAGGCGGTGTGCCGCCCTGAGCGCGGGCGCGCTGGCCGGCGCCCTGGCCCTCACCGGGTGCTCCGGTTCCGGTTCCGGGTCCGCGTCCGGCAAGGCCGAGCTGTCCGTCAACTCCCCCTACATGCCCCAGCCGGTCTCCGCCGACATGGCGGCCGGCTTCCTCACGATCGACAACAAGGGCGGGGCCGGGGACGAGCTGACCTCGGTCAGCAGTGACGTCGCCGGGCAGGTCACCATGCACAGCACGGTCGGCGGGTCCATGGCGGAGAAGTCCTCCTTCGCCATACCGGCCCACGGCCGGCTCGTGTTCCGAAGCGGTGGCAACCATCTGATGTTCGAGGAACTGAAGCGCGCGCCGAAGCAGGGCCAGAAGGTCACCGTGAAGCTGACGTTCGCCAAGTCCGGGCCCGTCACCGTCGAGATGCCGGTGGAGTCCGCGACGTACCACCCGTCGACCGGACACTGAGGGAGGGACCACCGTGACCCGGACCATCACCCCCCGCCTGCGGACCCTGGTGCTGCTGTTCCTGGCCGTCACCGGCGCACTGCTGGCCGGCGCCGGACCGGCCTCCGCGCACGCGGCACTGACCGGCAGCGACCCCGCACAGGGGGTGGTGGCCGACAAGGCGCCCACCCAGGTGTCGCTCACCTTCTCCGAGAAGGTGGCGATGAACGACGACTCCCTGCGCGTCCTCGACCCCAAGGGCAAGCCGGTCCAGACGGGCGGCCCCGCCAACGTGAGCGGCACGACGTACGCCGTGAAACTCAAGAGCGGCCTGGCCAAGGGCACCTACACGGTCACCTACCAGGTCGTCTCGGCGGACAGCCATCCCGTCGCCGGCGCCTACACCTTCTCCGTCGGAGCGCCCTCGCAGACCGTCGTCACCGGCGCCGGACCGGAGGCGGGCGGCGGAGTCGTGGGCGGGCTCTACGGGTTCGGGCGGTACGTGTCGTACGCCGGCTTCATCGTGCTCGCGGGCGGTGCGACCTTCGTGCTCGCCTGCTGGCAGCGCGGCGCCGGGGTCAGGGCCCTGCAGCGGCTGGTCGTCGGCGGCTGGGTCGCGCTGACCGCGGCCACGCTGTGGCTGCTGCTCCTGCGCGGCTCCTACACCACCTCGGGCAAGCTCGCCGACGTCCTCGACCTCGATCTGCTCGGCCAGGTGCTGCAGACCAAGACCGGTGCCGCGCTGGTCTCCCGGCTGCTACTGCTCGCCGCCGCCGCGCTGTTCGTCGCCGTCCTCTTCGGCGCCTGGACCCGGCGCGCGCAGGGCCCGGAGAAGCGCGACCTCACCTTCGGGCTCGCCGTCGGCGGGGTGGTCGTCGCGGCCGGACTCGCGAGCAGCTGGGCCATGGCCGAGCACGCCTCCACCGGGCTCCAGCCGGGCCTCGCCATGCCGGTCGACGTGGTCCATCTGCTGGCCGTCGCCGCCTGGCTGGGCGGCCTGACCGCCCTGCTGGTCGCCCTGTACCGGGCGCCCGCCGACACCCCGCTCGAGGCCGCCGCCGTCCGCCGTTTCTCCCGGGCGGCCTTCGGCGCCGTCCTCGCGCTCGTCGCCACCGGCGTCTACCAGTCCTGGCGGCAGCTGGGCTCCTGGTCGGCGTTCACCGAGACCCGCTACGGGCAGCTGCTGCTGGCCAAGATCGGGCTGGTGTCGGTGCTGGTCGGCATCGCGGCGGTCTCCCGGCGGTGGACGGCCCGGCTCACGGATCCGGTCGCTCGCGGCGGGAAGGCCAGGAAGAACCAGAAGAGCCGGCTGGGGCAGAGCGACCAGAAGGCCCAGAAGGAGCAGGTCCCCGCGTCGAGGACGGCCGGTAAGGGCACCGCCGGCGGTACGGCGGCCGGAAAGGCTGCCGGTGACGGTACGGCGTCCGTTGAGGGGGCCGGAGACGACACGGCGGCCGGAAAGGGTACCGGTGACCGTACGGCGGCCGGAGGCGGCAAGACGGCCGGCAGTGGCAAGGCGGCCGGCGGTGGCAAGGGCGCCGGCGACGGTGACTCCCGGCGGGCCGCCCAGCTCGCCCGGCAGCGTGCGGCCGTCGACGCCGCCCGGAGAAAACGGCTGCGGGACGCCGACCCGAACCGCTTCGGCCTGCGCCGCTCGGTGCTCGCCGAGGCCGGCGTCGCCGTCGTGCTGCTCGCCGTCACCACCGCGCTGACCCAGACCGAGCCGGGCCGCACCGAGCAGGAGGCCAAGGCGGCCACCTCATCCTCGTCCGGTTCCGGCACCTCGTCCGCGTCCGGCGCGCTCACCCTGGACATGCCCTTCGACACCGGCGGCACCGACGGCAAGGGCGTCGTCAGTATCGACCTCGACCCCGCGCGTGTGGGGGGCAACGAGATGCACGTATACGTCCAGCGGCCCAACGGCCGGGCCTTCGACGTCCCGGAGGTGAAGGTCTCCTTCACCCTCGAAGCGAAGAAGATCGGTCCGCTCCCCGTGAACCCCGACCACATCACCACCGGCCACTGGTCGGCGAACGCGGTGCAGATCCCCATGGCCGGCGACTGGAAGATCGCCGTTTCGGTCCGCACCTCCGACATCGACCAGGTGACCGTCTCCAAGAACGCGCAGATCGGCTGAACCACACCATGCCCGACCAGTCCATTCCTCAGGCCCGTACGCCCGACGCCCCGGTGGCGGAGCCCGTGCCCGGGGCGCAGGGCATCTCCCGGCGGGCTCTGCTGGGTACCGCCGGTGCCACCGGCCTCGCGCTCGGCGCGGCCGGCGGGGCCGTGGGCTACGCGGCCGCGCCCGCCCGGGCCACCGCGCTGTCCTCGGTCGGAGCCGACCGGGTGATGTTTCACGGGAAACATCAGCCCGGCATCACCGAGGGCCTGCAGGCGCGCGGCCACCTCGTCGCCTTCGACCTGGCGGCGGGCGCGGGCCGCAAGGAGGCGGCGGCCCTGCTGCGCCGCTGGTCGGCGACGGCCGAGCGGCTGATGGCGGGCGAGGCCGCCCCGCACGACGACACCGATGTGGCCCGGGACGCGGGACCGTCCTCGCTGACCGTCACCTTCGGCTTCGGACACAGCTTCTTCGGCAGGACCGGCCTGGAGAAGCAGCGGCCCGGCGCCCTCGATCCGCTGCCGGACTTCTCCTCCGACCGGCTCGACAAGGCCCGCAGCGACGGCGATCTGTGGGTGCAGATCGGCGCGAACGACGCCCTGGTCGCCTTCCACGCCCTGCGCGCCATCCAGAAGGACGCGGGCTCGGCCGCGCGGGTGCGCTGGCAGATGAACGGCTTCAACCGCAGCCCGGGCGCCACCGCCCACCCCATGACGGCCCGCAACCTCATGGGCCAGATCGACGGCACACGCAACCCGAAGCCGGCCGACGCCGACTTCGACCAGCGGATCTTCGTGCCCGCGGCGGGCGAGCCCGCCTGGATGGCGAACGGCTCCTACGCGGTCGTACGCCGGATCCGCATGCTCCTGGACGACTGGGAGAAGCTGTCGACCTCCGCCCAGGAGCAGGTCATCGGGCGCCGCAAGGCCGACGGGGCACCGCTGTCCGGCGGCGACGAGACGACCCCGATGGACCTGGACAAGGCCGACGCCCAGGGCGGGTACGCCGTCCCGCTGAATGCGCACGCCCGGATCACCCGGCCCGACCGCAACGGCGGAGCGGCCATGCTGCGGCGCCCCTTCTCCTTCCACGACGGCATCGACGCGGACGGCACCCCCGACGCCGGCCTGCTCTTCATCTGCTGGCAGGCGGATCCGCTGCGCGGCTTCGTGCCGGTGCAGCGCAAGCTCGACCGGGGCGACGCGCTGTCGAAGTTCATCCGACACGAGTCCAGCGGACTGTTCGCGGTGCCGGGCGGCGCGGCGAAGGGCGAATACGTGGGACAGCGGCTGCTGGAGGGCTGAACGGGGTTCAAACCACACGGTCGAGTGGCATTCCTGAGACGCAGACGACGGGTCCCTCCGCGGCCATTAGGGTGAGGGACATGCCAGCGAGCTATGCCTATCTCGGCCCGGAGGGCACCTTCACCGAGGTCGCCCTGCGCACGCTTCCGGAGGCGGCCACGCGGGAGCTGATCCCGTACGTGTCGGTGCAGTCCGCGCTGGACGCGGTGCGGGCCGGCGAGGCCGAAGCCGCGTTCGTGCCGATCGAGAACTCCGTCGAGGGCGGCATCACCACCACCCTGGACGAGCTGGTCGCGGGTGAACCGCTGATGATCTACCGCGAGGTGCTGCTGTCCATCACCTTCGCGCTGCTGGTCCGCCCCGGCACGAAGCTCACGGACATCAAGACCGTCTCCGCCCACCCCGCGGCCCAGCCGCAGGTGCGCAACTGGCTGCGCACGAACCTCCCGGACGTCACCTGGGAGTCCGCCGCCTCCAACGCGGACGCCGCCCGTCTGGTCCAGGAGGGCCGTTACGACGCCGCCTTCGCGGGCGAGTTCGCCGCCGCCCGGTACGGTCTCCAGGCCCTGGAGACCGGGATCCACGACGCGGAGAACGCTCAGACCCGGTTCGTGCTGGTCGGCCGTCCGGCCCGGCCCGCCGCGCCCACCGGTGCCGACAAGACCTCGGTGGTGCTGTGGCAACGGGACGACCACCCCGGCGCCCTGCGCGATCTGCTCGGCGAGTTCGCCTCGCGCGGCATCAACCTCATGTTGTTGCAGTCCCGGCCGACCGGCGCCGGTATCGGGAATTACTGCTTCTGCATCGACGCCGAGGGGCACATCGCCGACCGGCGGATGGCGGAGGCGCTGACGGGACTGAAGCGGATCTGTCTCCAGGTGCGCTTTCTCGGTTCGTATCCGCGCGCGGGCATCGTGCCGGGAGACGCCCGGCCGACGCTGCCGGGAACCTCGGACGGAGAGTTCATGGCGGCGGCAGACTGGGTGACGCGCTGCCAGGACGGCCGGTTCTGACCGGTCGTACCTGCATACGAACGTTATCCACAGAAGTTATCCACAGGCGCTCTTCTCGACCTGGGGACAAGTCGACAGTGGGGCGTCATCTGGTCGACAAATCGCCCTACAGCCCTCAGGAGGGGCCGTCGGAGCGCGGGTCACCCTTCGTCCATCCGTTTCCTTTGGTTCATCTTTTGGGGCGACCGTTTTCCACCCGAAAGTGGGTGTCGACGGGCTTTGACCCGGGAATTCTTTCGTCGGCGCGAGCTTTCCGGAGTGATCAATTCCGACATCCACAGCTCTTCCACACAGCCTGTGGATAACTTTTGGGAGGGTGTGGATCTCTGTGGACAACCGGGCCGCCAAATCCCTTCCCCCCCAAGGGAATCCGGTCAACCAGGCGCCCGGGACCTGCCCCGTCCCAGGGAGTGAGACACTTTTCCTTGACACGCTCGGCAATTACCGCATAACGGACCGTAAGCCGCGAATCCGAACACCCGGGAATAGGGATTCGTGAGCGGCGACCCCGCACCGGTAGCCTTGGCCACGTGATTGACCTTCGCCTGCTCCGTGAGGACCCCGACCGTGTGCGCGCGTCCCAGCGCGCCCGTGGAGAGGACGTCGCGCTCGTCGACTCCCTCCTGTCTGCCGACGAGCGGCGCAGGTCCTCCGGCGTCCGCTTCGACGAGCTGCGTGCCGAGCAGAAGCAGCTCGGCAAGCTGATCCCCAAGGCCACCGCTGACGAGAAGGCCGAGCTGCTGGGGCGTGCCGAGCAGCTGAAGGCCGACGTCAAGGCCGCCGACGCGGAGCGCGACGCGGCCGACGCCGAGACCCAGGAACTGCTCCTCCGGCTCGGCAACCTCGTCCACCCCGACGTGCCCGTCGGCGGCGAGGAGGACTTCACCACGCTGGAGACGCACGGCACGATCCGCGACTTCGGCGCCGAGGGCTTCGAGCCCAGGGACCACCTGGAGCTGGGCCAGATCCTCGGCGCGATCGACGTCGAGCGCGGCGCCAAGGTCTCCGGTTCCCGCTTCTACTTCCTCACCGGTGTCGGCGCCCTGCTGGAGCTGGCCCTGGTGAACGCGGCGATGGCGCAGGCCACCGCGGCCGGCTTCACGCCGATGCTCACCCCGGCGCTGGTCCGCCCGCAGTCCATGGCGGGCACCGGCTTCCTCGGCCAGGCCGCCCAGGACGTCTACCACCTCGACAAGGACGACCTGTATCTGGTCGGCACCTCCGAGGTCCCGCTGGCCGCCTACCACATGGACGAGATCCTCGACGCCGACAAACTGCCGCTGCGCTACGCGGGCTTCTCGCCCTGCTTCCGCCGCGAGGCCGGCTCGCACGGCAAGGACACGCGGGGCATCTTCCGCGTGCACCAGTTCGACAAGGTCGAGATGTTCTCGTACGTCGCTCCCGGGGACTCCCAGGCCGAGCACCAGCGCCTGCTGGAGTGGGAGAAGCAGTGGCTGACCTCGCTGGAGCTGCCGTTCCGCGTCATCGACGTCGCCTCCGGTGACCTCGGCGCCTCGGCCGCCCGCAAGTTCGACTGCGAGGCGTGGATCCCGACCCAGGGCAAGTACCGCGAGCTGACCTCCACCTCGGACTGCACCGAGTTCCAGTCCCGCCGGCTGTCCATCCGGGTCCGCGACGGCAAGCAGGTCAAGCCGCTGGCCACCCTCAACGGCACGCTGTGCGCCGTACCGCGCACGATCGTGGCGATCCTGGAGAACCACCAGCAGGCCGACGGCTCCGTCCGGGTCCCCGAGGTGCTGCGCCCGTACCTGGGCGGCCGAGAGGTCCTGGAGCCGGTCGCCAAGTGACCGGTCTCCCCTACCGGCTGATCGCCACCGACCTCGACGGAACGCTGCTGCGCTCCGACGAGTCGGTCTCGCAGCGCACCCGTGACGCGCTCGCCGCGGCCACCGCGGCGGGCGCGGCCCACATCGTCGTCACCGGCCGCGCGGTCCCCTGGACCCGGCACATCCTGGACGACCTCGGCTACGACGGCCTCGCCGTCTGCGGTCAGGGCGCCCAGGTGTACGACGCCGGCGCGCACCGCCTGCTGACCTCGGTCACCCTGGACCGGCAGCTGGCGGGCGTGGCCCTGGCCAAGATCGAGGCCGAGGTGGGTCCGCTGTACCTGGCGGCCGGCCGGGACGGACTCGACGGCGAGGTACTGGTGGGCCCGGGTTACGCGGTCACGGGCACGCTGCCCGCCACCCCGTTCACGGACGCGGCCGACCTGTGGAGCGCCCCGCTGAACAAGATCTACATTCAGCATCCGACGCTGAGCGACGACGAGCTGGCGGACGCCGCCCGGCAGGCGGCGGGGGGCTTCGTCACGGTGGTGCTGGCGGGCGCGGGCATCGTGGAACTCCTCCCGCTCGGCCTGTCCAAGGCCACGGGCCTGTCCCTGGCGGCCCGCCGCCTGGGCCTGAAGGCCGCCGACACGATCGCCTTCGGTGACATGCCCAACGACATCCCGATGTTCGCCTGGGCCTCCCACGGCGTGGCCATGGCCAACGCCCACGAGGAACTGAAGGCGGTGGCCGACGAGGTCACGTCCTCCCACGAGGAGGACGGCATCGCGGTGGTCCTGGAGCGGTTGCTGGGCTGACGGCGGCCCTCGGACGATGGCCGGACCGACGGCGGCGGCCCTCCGGGCGAAGGCCGGTCCGACGGGCCCTGGGCGGCTGCAGGGCTGGGCGCCGCGGTGGTCGGAGCGATTGCTACATTCGGCAGCCATGCGATCACGAGAGTACGACCTCGACTTCCGCGACCGCTCCGCCCGGATACGTGCCTGGGGCATCGGCCTGCTGGCCGTGGCGGGGCTGCTGTGGACCTGGGTCGCCGTACTGCTGCTCACGCCGTACGAGGTGGAGCGCGAGCCGGGCGACCAGTACCCCGACAAGTGCGAGTCCCGCCTGTTCACGGACCGCGGCACCGCCAACGAGGGCCTCTACGAGGGCGACTACTGCGCCGACGAACGCGACTGGCCGGAAGCCCTGGTCATCCTGGGCCTGTCCGTCCCGGTCTCCCTCGCCGGCGCCGTCCTCTTCACCACGGGCTCGGTGAACCGCACGATGAGCGCCCACGCGGAGGCGATGCGAGAGCTGGACAAGATCGCGGACGCGCGGGGCGCCTGACTGCGGCCCGAGGCCGCCTGGCAACGTCGTGCGGAGGATGCACGGATCGAACGTGCGCGGGCCTTTCGGACCCGACCACGGTTTAGCAAACCGGTGCCTTACCACTCGGCCAATCCTCCGGGTGGGCGGCCCACGCGAGAGCGACATCGCGTGCTCGAAGCGGCCGCCCCGGGCAGCTCCCCGTGCGGGGCGGGCCTCACGGAGGGGTAGCGATCACCCCGGAGCCCCCCCGCCGGCTGCCCTGTCGGGAGCTGGGCGTACTGCCGTGCATGGACATCGCCCACCTCCACTCCCTGTGCATGGCGCCGGGACACTCCCGGCGGACGGGGCACAACCACTCTGCCCCGCCGCCGAGTTGGCCGCCACCGAATAAAGGTCCGAACGGCAGGGCCACTGCTGGTGCCGGCGCCGCTTCCTCCGCCGGGGGCGGAGCGGGGAGCGTCGGCGGCCTACTCCTCGCCCGCCAGCGTCAGCGCCCGCAGCTTCTGGCCGGCGAACCAGGTGGCGAGCACGGTGACCGCCACCAGCAGCACGGTGGCTGTCGTCAGGCCCACCTCCGAGGTGACCAGGTCGCCGCCGGCGAGCTTGTGGGCGACGGCCAGCGACCACTGCTGGACGCTCAGCGTGCGGGCGCCGGGCACCAGGGAGCCGAACAGCGCCTCCCAGACCAGGGCGTAGACGAGCCCGAAGACGACCGCATGCCGGGAGACCGTCCCCAGCAGCAGGAACAGCGCCGAGTAGGCGATGGAGGAGACCAGCGCGGCGACCGTGTAGGCGACGGCGATCTGCTGGCCGTTGCCGTTCAGGATCAGGCCCGCGATCAGCGTGGGCACCGCCGAGAAGACCATGGTCACGGCGATGGCGACGATGAGCTTGGTGAAGATGATCGTGGGCCGCTTGATCGGCTTGGACAGCAGGTAGACGACGGAGCCGTCGTCGATCTCCGGGCCGATCGCGCCCGTACCGGCGATGACACCGATGATCGGCACCATCGTGGCCAGCGCGAAGCCGCCCAGGACGTCGGCGGCCGTCTGGTCGTCGGCTCCGGTCAGGCCGCGCACGGCCACGGAGATCACGATCAGCAGCAGCGGCAACGCGCCGAGAATGAGGGCCCGGCGGCGGCCGAGCAGGGCCCGGTAGGTGAGCCGGGCGACGGTGGGGTCGTACATCTTTTCGGCCTCCTACGCCGCGACCAGGTACGAGAAGACGGACTCCAGGGACTCGTCGGACGGCGAGACCGTGAGGAGCCGGATGCCGTGGTCGCGGGCGACCTTGGGCAGCAGGGCGGTGAAGCGGCCGAAGTCCACGGCCTGGATGCGCAGCGCGCCCTCGGTCACGTCGACCTCGATGCCGGACGTGGACGGGTCGGCGATCAGCGCGGCCGCGAGGACGCGGTCGTCGCTGGAGCGCACCAGGTAGCGGTGCGGGCGGTCGGTCATCAGACGGCGGATCCTGCGGAAGTCGCCGCTGGCCGCGTGCCGTCCGGCGACGACGACCTCGATGTGCCGGGCGAGCTGCTCGACCTCTTCGAGGATGTGCGAGGAGAACAGCACGGTGCGGCCCTCGTCGCCCATTTTCCGCAGCAGGTCCATCAACTGCATGCGCTGGCGCGGGTCCATGCCGTTGAACGGCTCGTCCAGCAGGAGCAGCGACGGGTCGTGGACGAGGGCGCTCGCCATCTTCACGCGCTGCCGCATGCCCTTGGAGTACGTGGAGATCTTGCGGTCCTGCGCGTACTCCATCTCGACCGTGGCCAGCGCGCGCTGGGCGGCCTTGTCACCGAGGCCGTGCAACTCGGCGTTGGCGACGACGAATTCGCGTCCGGTGAGGAAGTCGTACATCGCCTCCCGCTCGGGGACGATGCCGATGTGCCGGTAGATCTTCTCGTTGCGCCACACCGGCTGCCCGTCGAGGGTGACCGTGCCGGTGGACGGGGCGAGGAAGCCGCCCATCATGTTGATGAGGGTGGACTTTCCGGCGCCGTTCGGGCCGAGCAGACCGGTGACACCGGGACCGATGGTCATGGTGATGTCGTTGACGGCGACGACGTTGCCGAACCAGCGGGAAACGTGGTCGATGGAAAGAGTGCTCATGGGCGCAGCCCATTCCTTGGAAGGGTCGTGGTGGGCGACGGGTGGGCGGTCACAGTCCCACCTTCTGGTAGCGGCGGATCAGGAGGCCGTAGCAGGCGGCGATCAGCCCGAGGGCGCACAGGACGTAGACCGCGCCCTCGCCGTTGGACGGGCCGACCCCGCCCGGGAAGGCGGAGCTGCCGCCGAGGAAGGCGGACTGCACGCCGTCGATGAGCGTGATCGGCGAGAACAGGCCGATCCACGGGATGGCACTGTTGCTGTCCTGGGTGAAGGCGATGGCCTGGAGGGTGGAGACCGCGCCGTAGGAGATGGTCATCACGGCGATCACGGCGGCGATGCCGAAGCCGCGGCGCGGGGTGACGGCGGCGACGACCAGGCCGATGCCGGCGAAGAGCAGTGAGAGCAGGGCCACGGAGACCAGTCCCTGAGCGAATTCCTTGGTCTGGTGGGCGAAGCCCATCTTGGACAGCAGCGCGCCCGCGTACATCACGAGCAGGGGGGCCGCGGTGAGGACGAAGAGCGCCGAGGCGAGCGCCGCGAACTTGGCGCGGACGTAGTCGGCGGTCTCGATGGGCCGCGAGAAGTACAGCGGCACGGTCTTGAAGCGCAGGTCGCGGGAGACGGCCTGGGGTGCCTGCGAGGCGACGTACAGGCTGATCACGGCCTGCATGATGATCGCGTACCGGGTGTAGGACACCGGCAGTTCGTGTGCCTTCGTGGCGACGGCCACGGCCACCATGATGGCGGCGGGGATGCACATCACCGCGAAGAGCAGCATGGGCAGCACCTTGGACTTCACCGAGCGGCCGAGGCCGTAGGCGCCGCGCAGGGACTGCGAGTACAGCGAGCGGCGGGCGTAGGAGCGGCCGAGGCGGGGGCCGTCGTAGCCGCGGTAGCCGATGTCGTGGATGCGGCTCTGGTCGCCGGCGGGCATTGCCGGGGGGTGCTCAACCGCCATGGCCGACGGCCTCCTTCCGCTGTTCGTCGCTGCTGGTGAACACCTCGGAGATGTGGTGCCGGCGCTGTTCCATGCGCACCAGTCCGAGCCCGAGATCGACGACCACGTCCCGCACGAGGTCGTACGTCTCGTCGCCGGTGGCGGTCAGCAGCAGGATGTGTCCGGCGCCGGGCAGCCCGCCGGCCTCCGCGTGCGTCTCCAGCCCGCGCACGTGCAGCGCCTCGCGGACCGCGCGGGTGCCGTCGGGGTGGGCGTCGCTGTCGGTGACCTCGATCGCGAGGGTGGTCGTGGTCTGGGTGAAGTCGGTGGTGGAGCTGGAGCGCAGGAGCTTGCCACCGTCGATGACGACGACGTGGTCGCAGGTGCGCTCCAGTTCGCCCAGCAGGTGGGAGGTGACCAGGACCGAGATGCCGAAGTCGGTGTGGATACGGCGGATCAGGCCGAGCATCTCGTCGCGGCCGACCGGGTCGAGGCCGTTGGTCGGCTCGTCGAGGAAGACCAGCTGCGGGTCGTGCACCAGCGCCTGGGCGAGCTTCACGCGCTGCTTCATGCCGGTCGAGTAGCCGCCGATGGGGCGGTACCGCTCCTCGTACAGACCCACATGGCGCAGGGTGTCCGCGGTGCGCTCGCGGGCGGCGGTGGGCGGCAGGCCGGACATACGGGCCATGTGGACGACGAACTCGGTGGCCGAGACGTCGGGCGGCAGGCAGTCGTGCTCCGGCATGTAGCCCACGCGTTCGCGGATGGCGGCGCCCTTGGCGGCGACGTCGAGGCCGAGCACCTCGGCGCGGCCCTCCGTGGCGGGGGACAGACCCAGCAGGATCTTGATCAGGGTGGACTTGCCGGCGCCGTTGGCTCCGACGAGTCCGGTCACACCGGGTCCGATGTCCACGGACAGCCGGTCGAGCGCGGTCACCCGGGGGAACCGCTTGCTCAGGCTTTCGGTCACGATCACAGTCACGTCCTCGACGGTAGTGATCCGGACCACGCCGGTCGTCAGACCTCAGAGCCGTTTCCTCGTCCGTCCCAGGTATTACGGGACCCTGAGGGATCCCCATCCGAGGGTGGTCCGCAGCTGCGGGCCGGGCGTCGTCCACAGCCCTTGATCCCGCCTATTGACGCCGCCTCTAACAACTGTCACATTCACCAGTGGCAAGTTACGGACGCGTACCGCGGTCGACGGTTCGGAGGAACGGCGAACGGTCGGCGGAAAAAGGGGCTCCGGGACGGCGGACGAGTCGGCGGAACGGGTCTCCGGGACGGCGGACGGGTCGTCAGGACTACGGGACGGGGCGGCATGACGACGGCAGTGAGCAGCGGAACCTCCGTGGAGCTGCGGGGGTTCAGGCACGTGCAGCGCCTCGCCTACGAGTGCGCGGAGGCGGTCGCGGCGCGCCTCGAACCGGGCGTGACCGAGCGTGCGGCGGCGCGGATGCAGCGGGAGTGGCTGCGCGAGCGCGGGGTGCGGGACTGGTTCCATCTCCCCTTCGCCTGGTTCGGGGACCGCACGGCGTTCGTGAACTTCCGCATCCCCCTGCAGTTCTTCCCGACCGACCGCGCGCTGGAGCCCGGGATGCCGTTCATCCTGGACATGGCCCCGGTGTACGAGGGGTACACGGCGGACATCGGATACTCCGGCTCACTGGGCCCGAACCCGGTGCAGGACCGGCTGATAGCGGACCTGGAGGCGCACCGGGAACTGATCCTGCGCGAGGTGCGCGAGGGGCGCCCGCTGCGCGAGATCTACGAGGATGTGGACCGGCTCATGGTCCGCCAGGGCTACGCCAACCGGCACCGCGCCTACCCCTTCGGCGTGATCGCCCACAAGGTGGACCGGGTGAAGCAGCGCCGCTGGTCGCCCCACCTGTTCGGGTTCGGTACGCAGTCGCTGAAGGGCCTGGTCGCCGACGCGCTGCACGGCCACCGCGAGGGCTGGTCCCCGCTGTGGTCCCCGTACCGCTTCTCGGACCATCCGCCGCAGCCGGGCCTGTGGGCGGTCGAACCCCACCTCGGGTTCCGCGGGACCGGGGCGAAGTTCGAGGAGATCCTGGTGGTCACCGACTCCCGGGACCCCGCGGAGAGCGCGTTCTGGCTGGACGACGATCTGCCGCACGTGCGGCGCTGGGCGGAGGAGAAGTGACACTGAAGGGCGCGCGTGAGCGCTGGGTGCGGACCGGCGGGGTCGAGCTGTGCGTGGCCGAGCTGGGTGACCCGGAACAGCCGACGGTGGTGCTGGTGCACGGCTACCCGGACAGCAAGGAGGTCTGGTCCGAGGTGGCCGTACGCCTTGCCGACCGCTTCCACGTGGTGCTGTACGACGTGCGGGGCCACGGCCGCTCCACGGCTCCGCGGCCGCTGCGCGGCGGCTTCACCCTGGCCAAGCTCACGGACGACTTCCTCGCCGTGGTGGACGAGGTCAGCCCGGACCGCCCGGTGCACCTCGTCGGCCACGACTGGGGCTCGGTGCAGGCCTGGGAGTTCGCGACGGTGGGCCGCACCGAGGGCCGTATCGCCTCCTTCACCTCGATGTCCGGGCCGTCCCTGGACCACTTCGGGCACTGGATCAACGCACGCGTGCAGCGCCCGACGCCCCGCCGGGTGGGCCAGCTCCTCGGCCAGGGCGCCAAGTCCTGGTACGTCTACCTGCTGCACACGCCGGTCCTGCCGGAGCTGGCCTGGCGCGGCCCGCTCGGCAAGCGCTGGCCGAGGATCCTGCAGCGGGTCGAGCGGGTCCCCGGCGGCGACTACCCGACCGGTTCCCTCCCCACCGACGCGGCACACGGTGCCTGGCTGTACCGGGACAACGTCCGCGCCCGGCTGCGCAGGCCGCGCCCGGACGCGTACGCACACGCGCCCGTGCAGCTCATCACACCCGAGCAGGACGTGTTCCTCTCGGAGCGGCTGTACGACGACCTGGACCGGTGGGTGCCGCAGCTGACCCGCCGCACCCTCCCGGCCAAGCACTGGATCCCACGCACCCGGCCCGGCCAAGTCGCAGCCTGGATCGAGGAATTCATCGTGTCCGTCGACGGCGGCCGACCCGCCCCGCAGCCCACCGGCCGCCATGCCGACCGGTTCGCGGGGCAGTTGGTGCTGGTCACCGGCGCGGGCAGCGGAATCGGCCGGGCGACGGCGTTCGCGTTCGCGGAGGCGGGCGCCCGCGTGATCGCCGTGGACCGTGACGCGGAGGCCGCGGCCCGAACCGCCGAGCTGTCCCGGCTGGCCGGTGCGCCCGAGGCCTGGGCCGAGCCGGCAGACGTCTCCGACGAGCAGGTCATGGAGAAGCTCGCGGAGAAGGTCCACCGCGAGCACGGCGTACTGGACGTCCTGGTCAACAACGCGGGCATCGGCCTGTCGGGCTCCTTCTTCGCCACGACGACCGACGACTGGCGCAAGGTCCTCGACGTGAACCTGTGGGGCGTGATCCACGGCTGCCGGCTCTTCGGAGCACGCATGGCCGAGCGGGACCAGGGCGGCCACATCGTCAACATCGCGTCGGCAGCGGCCTACCAGCCTTCACGTGTCCTGCCCGCCTACAGCACCTCCAAAGCGGCGGTCCTCATGCTCTCCGAGTGCCTGCGCGCCGAACTGGCCGGCCAGGGCATCGGAGTGAGCGCGATCTGCCCCGGCATCGTGAACACCGGCATCACCTCCACGGCCCGCTTCGCCGGCGTCGACGAGGCGGAGGAACGCCGCCGGCAGAAGAACTCCGCCCGGCTGTACGGGCTGCGCAACTACCCGCCGGAGAAGGTGGCCGGTGCCGTCCTGGACGCCGTGGCTCACAACAGGGCGGTGGTACCGGTGACGCCGGAGGCGCGCGGGGCGCATCTGCTGTCACGCTTCGCGCCCGGGCTGTTGAGGAGGGTGGCGCGGGTGGAGCCGCGGCTGTGAGACGGCGGGGACCGTCCACCCCGCCCCACCCCCGTCCGGTACCGGCCGAGGAACCCGAGGATGCCGGACCCCCGGACCACCCGCCCTGCCGCACCTACCGCATCGAAGACCTCGCGCACCACACCGACACCACGGTCAGGACCATCCGTGCCTACCAGGAACGCGGCCTCCTCCCCCGCCCCGAACGCCGAGGCCGCGCCAACCTCTACTCGGACACCCACGTCACCCGCCTCCACCAGATAGCCCACCTCCTCGACCGCGGCTACACCCTGGCCTCGATCAAGGAACTCCTGGACGCCTGGGACTCCGGCCGCGGCCTGGGCGGAGTCCTCGGTCTGGTCACCGAGGTGGAGGGCCCGTGGACGGACGAACAGCCCGCCCGCATCACCCGTACCGAACTGGACGCCCGTTTCGGCGGAGCACCCGACGACGACGCCGTGGCCGAGGCGGTCGATCTGGGCGTGCTGGAGCCGGTGGACGGTGATCCCGGCACGTTCCTGGTGCCGAGCCCCCAAGAGCTGGCGGTGGCAGCCGAGTTGCACGCCGCCGGAGTACCGCTGTCCGCGATCGCCGGTCACCTGAGGGAGTTGAGGGCTCAGGTCGAGCACATGGCGGTTCGTTTCCTGGAGTTCACCGCCGAGCACGTCTTCTCCCGCTACCTGGACGATCCCGCCCACCGCACGGACGCACACGCGGCCGAGGCCGCCTCCCTCGTCCGCCGGCTGCGGCCCCTGGCACAGCACACGGTGGACGCGGAACTGGCCCGCGCCATGCGCGCGTCGGCCACCAGGCACCTGCGCAGCCGCCTCGGCGCGGACAAGCCCACGGCATCGCTCGCCGGTACCCGGTCCGTGCCCCTGCCGGCGGACACGGTCGGCGCCGTCGAAGGGCTCGTTGGGCCGGAGCGCGCCCCCGAGTTCATCGCGCTCGCGGCCGAACGGGAGGTGCGCGCACGCGCGTTGGACGGCCTGATCCCATCTCCCCCTGACGGCGACGTCGTTCACGAACCATCGTGAGAGATCCGATACTTGTCCACAACATCGCCAATCAGCCTGTGGATAAACGCAGTTGGCTGTGGATCAAACCTGCGAGCAAAAAAATAGACTGCGTGATCCACGTCTCTCCCACACCCTGGACGCATGGACGAACAACGCACTGTGAAGGTGTCGAAGTACCTTTCCAGACACTTGCGACACCAGCCCGAGCGCATCGGGCTCGCACCGGACCCGGGCGGCTGGGTGGAGATCGACGCGCTGATCGCCGCGGCCACGGCCCACGGCTTCCCGTTCACGCGTGAAGAACTGGACCACGTGGTCGCCACGAACGACAAACAGCGCTTCGTGATCGAGGGCACCAGAATCCGCGCCAGCCAGGGCCACAGCATCGAGGTCGACCTCGGCCTGCCCCCGGCGACCCCACCGCCGTACCTCTACCACGGGACGGTCGCCCGCCACCTGGACGCGATCCGCGCGGAGGGCCTGCGGCCCATGAACCGGCACGATGTCCACCTCTCCGCCGACCGGGAGACCGCCACCCGCGTGGGCGCCCGCCGGGGCCGCCCCGTCGTCCTCACCGTCGACTCCGGCGCCATGCACCGCGACGGCCACGTCTTCCAGGTCAGCGCCAACGGAGTCTGGCTGACGGCCTCCGTCCCCCCGCGCTACCTGCGCTTTCCCGGCCCCCACCGAGCAGGAGCGGATACCGGTGCCGGCGCCTGACCGGCAAACCTCCGTACCCGCGCGCTACCTGCGCTTTCCCGGGCCCCCACCGCACGGGCGCTGGCAACGGGGGCCTGTGCCTGACCGGCAAACCTCCGTATCCCCGCCCTACCTGCGCCTTCCCGGGCCCCACCGCACGGATGCGGGCAGCGGGACCCCGCACCTGACCGGCAACACCGCGTGTCCGGCGACACCGACCACTCCTCAGGGCATCTGCCGGCGACCGATGCCCGCCGCCATGCCCCCTGCGTGGCCGACCGGCGGCGTACGGTGACCGTTTCCTTCGCTGCCGGCCGGGCCCCTTACTCTCGAACGCATGAGTCTGCGTCTGAGCACCGTGATCCTGCCCTACCGCCGCTGGAGCGAGGGCGGCCGCTCGGCCTGGATCCGGGCGGAACAGCTCGGCTTCCACACGGCGTACACCTACGACCACCTGTCCTGGCGCAGCTTCCGTGACGGCCCCTGGTTCGGCGCGATACCGACCCTGACCGCGGCCGCGGCGGCCACCGACCGGCTGCGTCTCGGCACACTGGTCACCTCCCCGAACTTCCGCCACCCGGTGACCCTCGCCAAGGAGCTGATCTCCCTGGACGACATCTCCGGGGGCCGGATCACCCTCGGCATCGGCGCCGGCGGCACCGGTTTCGACGCGACCGCACTCGGCCAGGAGCCGTGGACCCCGCGCGAGCGCGCCGACCGGCTCGCCGAGTTCGTGCCCCTGCTGGACCGGCTGCTCACCGGGGACACGGTGTCGTCCGAGGGCCGCTTCTACTCGGCGCACGAGGCCCGGAACATACCGGGCTGTGTGCAGCGCCCCCGGCTGCCGTTCGCGGTCGCGGCCACCGGCCCCCGCGGCCTGCGGCTCGCCGCGCGGCACGGGCAGGCGTGGGTGACCACCGGCGACCCGAAGCTCTACGAGACCGGCACCCCGGAGCAGTCGGTCGAAGCCCTGCGCGGGCAGGCCGCCAAGCTGGCCGAGGCGTGCGAGGCCGCCGGGCGGGACGTGGCCGAACTGGACAAGATCCTGCTCACCGGCTTCACCCCGGACCGGGGCCGGCCGCTGGAATCCCTGGATGCCTTCGTCGACTTCGCGGGCCGCCACCAGGAGCTGGGCTTCACCGAGATCGTGATCCACTGGCCCGTCCCGGACTCCCTCTTCGCCGCGGACGAGAAGGTCTTCGAGCGGATCGCCATGGAGGCCCTCGCCCAGCTGGCCTGACCGGCGCCCGGGTCGCAGGGGTCCCGGACCACGGACGAGTGCGCCGGCGGGGGGCCCTCATAGGGCACATGGGCTCGCACACGAGGCGTCGGCTGCGTCTCCCAGCAGGCAGGCCCTGGCACGGACACACCGGCACGCACCCGAGGCGTCAGCTGCGTCTCGACGGGCGGGCTCCCTGCCCAGGCACACCGGCTCGCACACGCAAGGCATCGGCTGTCCTCCAGTAGGCAGGCCCCGGCACAGGCACGCCGGCTCACACGCGCGGCGTCGGCTGTCTCTCGACCAGGGCGGCCCCTGCACGGCCGTGCAGGCCTCTGGGCGAGAATGGCCCGGTGACTTCAGCGACCAGACAGCCCGGGACCCCTGCCGCCGCCCTGCCCGCGCGGCTGATCGCCACCGACCTCGACGGCACTTTGCTGCGCGACGACAAGTCGGTCTCCCCGCGGACGGTCGCCGCGCTGGCCGCCGCCGAGGAGGCCGGCATCGAGGTCTTCTTCGTCACCGGCCGGCCGGCCCGCTGGATGGACGTGGTCAGCGACCACGTCCACGGCCACGGCCTGGCGATCTGCGGCAACGGCGCCGCCGTGGTCGACCTGCACGGCGGCCCCGGCGCGCACCGGTTCGTGAAGGTGCGCGAACTGGCCCGGGACAACGCCCTGGCCGCCGTACGACTGCTGCGCGAGGCGGCGCCCGGCACGGTGTTCGCGGTCGAGCAGACGTACGGTTTCCACCAGGAGCCGGACTATCCCAAGCTGCACATGGAGATACCGGACAACCTGCTGCCCGCCGAGGAACTGCTCGCGCCCGACGGTCCGGACGCCGACCAGCCCGTTCTCAAGATCCTCGCCTACCACCCCTCCCTCGACCCCGACGCCTTCCTGACCCTGGCCCGCCTCGCCGTCGGCGACCACGCCAATGTCACCCGCTCCAGCCCCAGCGCCCTGCTGGAACTCAGCGGCCCCGGCGTCTCCAAGGCCAGCACCCTCGCCCTGTGCTGCGCCGAGCGCGGCATCTCGCACGAGGAGGTCGTGGCCTTCGGGGACATGCCCAACGACGTCGAGATGCTGACCTGGGCCGGACAGTCGTACGCGATGGGCAACGCCCACCCGGATGTCATCGCCGCCGCGTCGGGCCGTACGGTCGCCAACAACGACGACGGCGTGGCCGTCGTGATCGAGCAACTGCTCGCAAACCGACCCCGGTAGCCCCCCCCGCCTCCCGGCGCTCGTCACCGCGCTTCCCTGGCGCTCGCCCCCCGGCGCTCGTCACCGCGCCTCCCAGTGCTCGTCACCGCGCTCCCACCACGGCTCCCACGCCCACCAAGGACTTCGCCTCCGCCTCCGACTCCGCCTCCCGTCGAGCCATCTCCCGCAGCGGCCCGTCCTCGGTGATCAGCTGCTCGTACGGCCCGCGTTGGACCACCCGGCCCGCATCGAGCACGAGCACCTCGTCCACCGCGTCGAGCCCAGCCAGCCGGTGGGTGATCATCAGTGTCGTGCGGCCCTCCGTGGCGGCCAACAGATCGGCGGTCAGCGCGTCGGCCGTCGGGAGGTCCAGGTGCTCGGCGGGTTCGTCGAGCACCAGGACCGGGAAGTCGGCCAGCAGTGCCCGGGCCAGCGCCAGCCGCTGCCGCTGCCCACCGGACAGCCGCGCCCCGTGCTCGCCGACCAGCGTGTCCAGGCCGTCGGGCAGCGAGTCAGCCCAGTCCAGCAGCCGGACCCGGGCCAGCGCCCCGCGCAGGTCCGCTTCGGTGGCATCCTTCCTGGCCAGCAGCAGGTTCTCGCGCACCGAACTGTCGAAGAGATGCGCGTCCTGTGCGCACAGCCCGACGAGGCGCCGTACGTCGTCACCGTCCAGCGCGTATGCGTCCGTGCCGGCGAGCGTGTACGAGCCGGCCTCCGGATCGAGGAACCGCAGCAGCACCTGGGCGAGGGTCGTCTTGCCGGAACCGGACGCCCCGACCACGGCGACCCGGCGTCCCTGCTCCAGCGTCAGGTCCAGCCCGGCGAGCGCCTCTCGCCGCTGCCCCGCGTACCGTGCGGCCAGCCCCTCGACGACCACCGGGAACGGTGACGCCGGCGCCTGCCGGGGCCGCTCGGGCTCGTGTACGGGCTCGGGAGCGTCCAGCACTTCGTACACGCGCTCCGCGCTACGCCGCACCCGCTGCCGGTACCGCACCGCGAGCGGCAGGCCGAGTACGGCCTCGAAGGCGGCCAGGGGAGTGAGGACGACCACGGCCATCGCCACGCCGTCGAGCCGTCCGGCCGCCACCGCCTGGGCCCCGAGGAGCGCGGTGGCCGTGACGGTCAGCCCGGAGATCAATGCGGTCAGCCCGTCGCCGAGCCCGGTGACGGCGGCGGCGCGGGCGGCGATCCGGGTGAGGGTTCCGTCGGCCCGCCGGGCCTCGTTCCTCCGGGCGGGCAGCGCACCGGCGACGGTCAGTTCGGCGGTGCCGGTGAGGAGGTCGGTCACGCGGGTCGCGAGCACGCCCCGGGCGGGGGCGAGCCGCCGCTCGGTCCGCCGGGCCGCGGTCGCGGTCAGCAGGGGGACACCGACACCGGCCGCCAGCAGTCCCGCCGCCAGGACCGCCCCGGCCTCGGGCAGCAGCCAGGCCGCGAAGCCGACGGAGGCGGCGGAGACGGCGAGTGCGACTCCGGCGGGCAACAGCCAGCGCAGCCAGTAGTCCTGGAACGCGTCCACGTCGGCGACCAGCCGGGTGAGCAGATCACCGCGCCGGGTGCTGCGCAGCCCCGCGGGGGCGAGGCGCTCCAGCCGCCGGAACACCGCGACCCGGGTGTCGGCCAGCATCCGCAGGACGGCGTCGTGCGACACGAGCCGCTCGGCGTACCGGAAGACGGCCCGCCCGATCCCGAAGGCCCGGGTAGCGGTCACGGCCACCATCAGATACAGCACCGGCGGCTGCTGCGAGGCTCGCGAGATGAGCCAGCCGGAGGTCGCCATCAGCCCGACGGCACTCCCGACCGCCAGGCTGCCGAGCAACCACCCCAGCCCAAGGCGCCCCCGCCAGGCCCCACCACCCCGACGAACCCGCCGAAGCACCCCCCCGAGACGCCCCTTCCCCGGACCATCCCTCCCACCGATCAGCCCCCCTCCCGGCTCACCTTCCACCCCACCGATCAGGCCCTCCGGCCCGCCGAACTCGGCCCCGACCGACTCACCTTCCTTGCCCTCCGCCCGCCCGAGCCCCGCCCCGACCGACTCACGTGCCGGCCAACCGAGCCCAGCCTCATCCGGTCGGCTCTCCAGCCCCCCGAGGCGGTCCCACTCCGGCTCAACCTCCAGCCCCCCGAGGCGATCCCACTCCGCCCCGCCTTCCACCCCACCGAGGCGACCCTTCCCCGGCTCATCTTCCACCCCACCGAGCCGATCCCACTCCGCCCCGCCTTCCAGCCCCTCGAGGCGATCCTTCCCCGGCTCACCTTCCAGCCCACCGAGCCGATCCCACTCCGCCTCGCCTTTCACCCGGCCGAGGCGATCCCACTTCGGCTCACCCTCCAGCCCACCGAGTCGGGTGGCGGGTGGGCGAGGTCGGGGGTCCAGGGGGCGGAGCCCCCTGGTCGGCCCGCTGCACACCGGGTGCCCCACCAGCCCGGCACCTCCCAGCCCGGCAGCTCCCAGCCCCGCACCTCCCAGCCGTACCACCCTGTCGGCCACCCCCAACAACGCAGGCCGATGCACCACGACCAACACCGTGCGCCCCACCGCAAGCCTCCGCACCGCCGCGACGACGTCCCCCTCCGTCCCCCCGTCCAACGCAGCCGTCGGCTCATCCAGCAACAGCACAGGCCGGTCCGCAAGAAACGCCCGAGCCAACGCGAGCCGCTGCCGCTGTCCCGCCGACAATCCGGCCCCGTCCTCCCCGAGCACGGTGTCGAGACCCTCGGGCAGTGCCTCCACGAATTCCCACGCCCCCGCGTCCCGCAGAGCATGACGTACCGCCGCGTCATCCGCGTCAGGCCGGGCCAACCGCACGTTCTCCGCAACGGTCCCGGCGAACAGGTGCGGCCGCTGCGGCACCCACGCGATCCGGGACCGCCACTCCTCCAGATCGAGCCCGGCAAGATCGGCTCCCCCGACCCGCACCCGCCCCTCCGTCGGCCGCACGAACCCCAGCAGCACACTCAGCAGCGTCGACTTGCCCACCCCGCTCGGCCCGACCAGCGCTACGGTCTCCCCGGGCTCGACGGTGAAGGACACACCGGTCACCGCATCCGCCGACCGCCCCGGATAGCGGACGCCGACCCCGTCGAAGGTCACCGCTCCCGAGGGCACCGCGCCGGCACCGGACACCGGCACCGGCGTCTCCAGCACGGCGAAGATCTCCTCCGCGGCGGCCAGCCCCTCCGCCGCCGCGTGATACTGCGCCCCGACCTGCCGCAACGGCAGGTACGCCTCGGGTGCCAGCACCAGGATGACCAGCCCGATGTACAGATCCATGTCCCCGTGGACGAGCCGCATCCCGATCGTCACGGCGACCAGCGCGACGGACAACGTGGCCAGCAGCTCCAGTGCGAACGAGGAGAGAAAGGCGATCCTCAGGGTCCGCAGAGTGGCCTGCCGGTACTCCCCGGTGATCCGCCGGATCGACGCGGCCTGCGCCTTGGCCCGGCCGAACACCTTCAGCGTGGGCAGCCCCGCGACCACATCCAGGAAGTGCCCGGACAAGCGGGACAGCAGCTGCCACTGACGGTCCATCCGGGACTGCGTCGCCCAGCCGATCAGCATCATGAAGAGCGGAATCAGCGGCAGGGTGCCGACGATGATCACCGCCGACAGCCAGTCCTCGCTGACGATCCGCGCCAGCACCGCCACCGGCACGACCACGGCAAGCCCCAACTGCGGGAGGTAGCGCGAGAAATAGTCGTCCAGGGCGTCGACCCCGCGCGTGGCCAGGGTGACCAGCGACCCCGTCCGCTGACCGCTCAGCCACCCGGGCCCGAGCGCCACCGCCCGGTCGAGGAGCCGCCCCCGCAGTTCCGACTTCACGGCAGCACTCGCGCGGTGCGCCGCGAGTTCGGTGAGCCACGCGACCACCGATCGCCCGACGGCCACGGCGGCCAACAGCAGCAGGGGAGTGGCAAGTCCAGCGGCCGACTGTCCGTGCTGAAACGCCCCGACGACGATCTCGGCGACGAGCATCGCCTGGGCGATGACCAGCCCGGCACCGACGACGCCCAGACCGATGACCGCCACGAGGAAGAACCGCGTGGCGCGGGCGTACCGCAGAAGGCGAGGATCGATGGGTTTCACGTGAAACATGCCCTTCGGCCCAGAGGGTGTGTTTCACGTGAAACACACCCTCGGCGGACTCAGTGCGCGGTGCCGGCCGCAGCGTCGGGAGCGATGTGCTGTGTGCCGATCCGCTTGCGGAACACCCAGTAGGTCCAACCCTGGTAGAGCACCACGAGGGGAGTCGCGATGGCCGCCAGCCAGGTCATGATCTTCAGGGTGTACGGGCTCGACGATGCGTTGGTGACCGTCAGGCTCCAGTCCCCGTTGAGGGTGGACGGCATGACGTTCGGGAACAGCGACAGGAAGAGCATCGCCACGGCGGCCACGATGGTGACACCGGACAGCGCGAACGCCCATCCCTCGCGCCCGGCCTGGTTGGCGACCAGGGCGGCCACCAGAGCGGCCACCGCCACGATCAGGGCCACCAGGCTCTTGCCGTCACCGCTGTCGGTCTGCGTCCACAACAGGAACGCGAGCGCCACGACCGCGGCGACGACACCGACCCACCTCGCCAGCTTTCGCGCCCGCACCCGGATGTCCCCGACGGTCTTGAGCGCGGTGAACACCGCCCCGTGGAAGGTGAACAGTGTGAGCGTCACCAGACCGCCGAGCAGGGCGTAGGGGTTGAGCAGGTCCCCGACGCTGCCGACATACTCGAAGTGCTGGTCGATCTTCACGCCCCGCACGATGTTCCCGAAGGCCACGCCCCACAGGAACGCCGGGAGCAGCGAGCACCAGAAGATCGCCGTCTCCCAGTTGCGCTGCCAGTTCTCCTCGGGCCGCTTGACGCGGTACTCGAAGGCGACACCCCGGACGATCAGGCAGACCAGGATGAGCAGCAGGGGCAGGTAGAAGCCGGAGAAGAGGGTGGCGTACCACTCCGGGAAGGCCGCGAAGGTCGCACCGCCCGCGGTGAGCAGCCACACCTCGTTGCCGTCCCAGACCGGACCGATGGTGTTGATCAGTACCCGGCGCTCGGGACGGTTGCGCGCCAGCAGCTTGGTGAGGATGCCGACCCCGAAGTCGAAGCCCTCCAGGAAGAAGTAGCCGGTCCACAGGACGGCGATCAGGACGAACCAGACGTCGTGAAGTTCCATGACTGTCCCCTCGGCCTAGTACGAGAAGGCCATCGGCTTGTCGGCGTCACGGGTGTCGCCGCCGATCTTCGTGGGCGGGTTGAGGTCGGCCTCGGTCAGCTCGGGCGGGCCGGCCTTGACGTACTTCGCGAGCAGCTTCACCTCGACCACGGCGAGGACGGCGTACAGCGTGGTGAAGACGATCATCGAGGTGAGGACCTCGCCCTGGGAGACACCGGGGGAGACCGCGTCCCGGGTCTGCAGGACGCCGTAGACGACCCACGGCTGGCGGCCCATCTCGGTGAAGATCCAGCCCCAGGAGTTGGCGATCAGCGGGAAGGCCATGGTCCAGGTCGCGATCCGCCAGAACCAGGGCGTGAGCTCGGGGTTCAGCGCCTTGTTCCTGAACAGCACCAGGTGCGGCACCTCGTCGTCGCCGACCCGCAGCGCCTGCGGCAGCATGAACTTCTTCCGGGTCAGCCACAGTCCGGCCAGCCCGATCGCAAAGGAGGCCATGCCGAAGCCGATCATCCAGCGGAAGCCCCAGAAGGCGACCGGGATGTTGGGCCGGTAGTCACCGGGGCCGAACTTTTCCTGCTCGGCCTTGTTGACGTCGTTGATGCCGGGGACGTACGAGGTGAAGTTGTCGTCGGCGAGGAAGGACAACAGGCCAGGTATCTCGATGGCCACGGTGTTGTGGCCCTTCTCGACGTCGCCGTAGGCGAAGATCGAGAACGGTGCCGGCTTCTGGCCGTCCCACAGGGCCTCGGCGGCGGCCATCTTCATCGGCTGCTGCTTGAACATGACCTTGCCGAGGGTGTCGCCGCTGACCGCGGTGAGCAGACCGGCGATGACCACGGTGACCAGGCCGAGCCGCAGCGAGGTCTTCATCTCGCGGATGTGCCTCTTGCGGGCCAGGTGGTAGGCGGAGATGCCCACCATGAAGGCACCGCCGGTGAGGAAGGCTGCGGACAGGGTGTGGAAGGCCTGGCTGAGCGCGGTGTTCTGGGTCAGCACGGCCCAGAAGTCGGTCAGCTCGGCCCGCCCCTTCACCTTGTCGATCTTGTAGCCGACCGGGTGCTGCATCCAGGAGTTGGCCGCGAGGATGAAGTACGCCGACAGGATCGTGCCGATGGAGACCATCCAGATGCAGGCCAGATGGATCTTCTTGGGCAGCTTGTCCCAGCCGAAGATCCACAGCCCGATGAAGGTGGACTCGAAGAAGAACGCGATCAGCGCCTCGAAGGCGAGCGGAGCACCGAAGATGTCACCGACGAACCGCGAGTAGTCCGACCAGTTCATACCGAACTGGAACTCCTGCACGATGCCGGTGACCACGCCCATCGCGATGTTGATCAGGAAGAGCTTGCCCCAGAACTTCGTGGCCCTGAGGTACTTCTCCTTCTCCGTGCGCACCCAGGCCGTCTGCAGCCCGGCCGTGAGGGCGGCCAGGGAGATCGTGAGGGGGACGAACAGGAAGTGGTAGACGGTGGTGATGCCGAACTGCCAGCGCGCCAGTGTCTCCGGCGCCAAAGCCAGGTCCACGTCATCACTCTCCTTACTACGCCGAGGTACAGCGGCGGTTTGCCCCGCCTGTCCCGGACATACGAGGCAAACGGGACGCGCTTGTGAACGCGTTCACATTCACAAGCCATTATGACGTACTGATTTTCGGCAATCCAAGGGGGGTCCCCCTTCGCCGCCACGTCAAGACCTTGGCAGCGACTTCAACATCTTGTTGAATTGCGCGCCATGCAGATACGCATTTCCTGGCCCGCGGGCCACACCACCGCGACCCTCGACGCAAGCACAGCGACCACACAGGCGCTCGCCAAGGCGCTACCCCTGGCTTCGACCGCGCGCACATGGGGTGAGGAGGTGTATTTCGACACAGGCGTCTCGGTTTCACGTGAAACGGACGCCCGGCAGGTCGTGGAACCGGGCACGGTGGCCTTCTGGACCGACGGCGACGCACTCGCCCTGCCGTACGGCCCCACTCCGATCTCGCGAGGCGGAGAGTGCCGCCTCGCGAGTCCGTGCAACGTCCTCGGCAGCCTGGACGGGGACGCCGGCCTCCTGGCGACCGTGCGAGACGGCGATCCCATCCGTGTGGAGCTGATCGAGGAGTAGAGCTGCCGCTGGACTACAGCTCCTTGCGGTACGCCTCCGCGACCTTCAGGAAGATGTCGTTCGCCTCGGCCTCACCGACCGTCACCCGCACACCCTCGCCCGGGAACGGCCGGATCACCACACCGTGATCCTCACAGGCCTGTGCGAACGCAACCGTGCGCTCCCCCAGCCGCAGCCAGACGAAGTTGGCCTGGGTCTCCGGCACCGTCCAGCCCTGGGCCCGCAGCGCGTCGACCACGCGCGTGCGCTCGCACACCAGCGAGCCGACGCGGCCCAGCAGCTCGTCCTCCGCCCGCAGCGACGCGATCGCCGCTTCCTGCGCGAGCTGGCTCACTCCGAACGGCACCGCGGTCTTGCGCAGCGCGGCCGCCACCGGCTCGTGGGCGATCGCGAAGCCGACACGCAGACCCGCCAGCCCGTACGCCTTGGAGAAGGTCCGCAGGACACAGACGTTGGGCCGCTCCCGGTACAGCTCGACACCGTCGGGCACCTCGGGGTCGCGGATGAACTCCCGGTAGGCCTCGTCCAGCACCACGAGCACATCGCCGGGCACCCGGTCGAGGAACCGCTCCAGCTCAGCCCGCCGCACCACCGTGCCGGTCGGATTGTTGGGATTGCAGACGAAAATCAGCCGCGTCCGGTCGGTGATCGCGTCCGCCATTGCGTCCAGGTCGTGCACATCGCCGGGCGTGAGCGGCACCTGCACCGACCGAGCGCCACTGATCTGCGTGACGATCGGGTACGCCTCGAACGACCGCCAGGCGTAGATGACCTCGTCCCCGGGTCCGCTGGTGGCTTGGACCAGCTGCTGCGCGATACCCACCGAGCCGGTACCGGTGGCCAGATCGGCGACCGGCACACCGAAGCGGTCCGCCAGCTCGGTGACCAGCCCGGTGCAGGCCAGGTCCGGGTAGCGGTTGAAGTTGCCGGCCGCCGCCGTCACGGTCTCCAGCACACCGGGCAGCGGCGGGTAGGGGTTCTCGTTCGAGGACAGCTTGTAGGCGACCGGTCCGCCGGCCGCGGCGGGCTTGCCCGGCTTGTAGGTGGGAATCCCCTCCAGCTCGGCGCGCAGCTTGGGGCTCGTCTCGCTCACCGCAGTCCTCCTCGCGACCACCGGCGGCCCGTCGACACCGCCGGCTTCCAATACTCCTCACCTTATGAGGATTCGGCGCCGCTGCGTACAGGTGCGGGACGGCGGGCCTCCGGGACCCGGTCCCCTGAGCAGCCGGGCCGCGTCCCGCCCCACCGGCATCAGGGGCATCACTGTACGAAGGCGTACGTTTCCGGGGGCGCGCTGTACATATATCTATGCGCCGGTGGCTTGCGCCGTGGCGCGCATCCCCCGTGAAGGTGAGTTGAGACCTCTTCGAGACATCGAGCACTTGGCAGGTCCATACGCGTCGACAAGACACGTCCTATCTTTTGAGTCGTCAACAGCCTTGCTTTCAAAGGGAGTTGACGGCCAATGACCATGCAGAAACGTGCCTGTCAACGCGTGCATATGCGTCCGCACTACCCCACCGCATGAGCCCTACTATCGGCTCGCCATGACAGCAGCAGGGAAGCACCAGGTGAGCCGCGCGGAAACCTCACGTCGAGGAAGTCGGCCGGGCCGGGCGGGCATCAGAGATGTCGCCGCCGCAGCCGGGGTCTCCATCACGACCGTCTCCGACGCCCTCAACGGCAAGGGCCGGCTCCCGGATGCCACCCGGCGCCACGTCCGCGAGGTCGCCGACCGGCTGGGATACCGCCCTTCGGCCGCCGCCCGCACCCTCCGTACCGGCAAGTCGGGTCTGATCGGCCTGACAGTGACGACGTACGGGGATGAACCTTTCACCTTCACCGAGTTCGCCTACTTCGCCGAGATGGCCCGGGCCGCCACCTCGGCCGCGCTCGCCCGCGGCTACGCCCTGGTCATCCTGCCCGCGACCTCCCGCCACGACGTCTGGTCCAACGTCGCCCTGGACGGCACGATCGTCATCGACCCCTCCGACGAGGACCCCGTGGTCAGCGAACTGGTCCGGCAGGGTCTGCCGGTCGTCTCCGACGGCCGCCCGGCCGGGGCGCTGCCCGTCACCGCCTGGGTCGACAACGACCACGAAGCCGCGGTGCTCGACATCCTCGACCACCTCGCCGCTGCCGGCGCCCGCCGGATCGGCCTGCTCACGGGCACCTCGACCGACACCTACACCCACCTGTCGACCTCCGCGTACCTGCACTGGTGCGAGCGGATCGGCCAGGACCCGGTCTACGAGGCGTACCCGGCACACGACCCGTGCGCCGGCGCCGTCGCCGCCGACCGGCTGCTCGCCCGCCCCGACCGGCCCGACGCCGTGTACGGACTGTTCGACCCCAACGGCACGGACCTGCTCGCCGCCGCCCGCCGCTACGGACTCCGCGTACCCGACGACCTGCTGGTCGTGTGCTGCAGCGAGTCGACGGTGTACGCCAGCACCGAGCCGCCCATCACCACGCTCTCCCTGAAGCCCCGCCGCATCGGCACCGCCGTCGTCCAGCTCCTCATCGACGCCATCGAGGGCGTCGATGCGGATCAGCCGGTCGAGCAGGTGATACCGACCGAGCTGATCGTGCGTACCTCCTCGCAGCGACGCCTGCCGCGCACGACGGTCAGCCCGCCCCGGACACCGGACGAGAAGTAGCTCCGGGGCAACGACGGCGGGCGCCCGAGGGGACGGGGAGCCCGGGGCGTCCGGCCGGGGCGGGCGCAGTGTGCCCGCCCCCCACGCACCCACCGGCCGACGCAGGGCCCGGCCGGTGGGTGCGGGGCGGTCAGCTCGGTGAAGGAACGGTTCGGCGCGACGCAGGAACAGGTCGTCCGGTCGGTGACCGACGGGCCGGGACGTCGGTCGAACAAGGATCCAGTCGGCCGCCAGCCGGCCGAACACCTGCCCAAACGGGGCGAAAGCCGCGGTGAACCGGAGTCTTGTTCCGATTCACCACCCCTGGGTCATCACACGGCGCGACGCTCATTCCTATGATGGGCCCACGACACCGCGGACCGCTGCGACCAGGCAGTCCGAAGCGGTGCAGATGCGGCGCAATGGTGGAGGGGTCTGATGACTCAGGGGGCCGGTCAGGGACCCGAGGTGGAGCGGACGGCAACGCTGCGCGACTTCCGGGTACCCGCGTACGTCCACGAGACCGGTCCGTACGTTCGCAGCATCCACCCGGGCGACGCCGTACCGCCCGCCGACGAGGCGTACCCCGAGGGCTACACCCCCACCCAGCGCGACCTGCCCGTCATCAACCGCGGCGACACCGTCCAGGTCCCCGTCGAGGCCGCCCCCGCCGCTGCGGCCCCGGCCCCGCAGCCCGCGGCCGGCCCCGGACCGCTCTACGTCGTCGGTGACGTCCACGGCTACCTGGACGAACTGGTGGCCGCCCTGCAGGAGCAGGGTCTGATCGACGCCTCCGGCCAGTGGTGCGCCGGCACCACCCGGCTGTGGTTCCTCGGCGACTTCACCGACCGGGGCCCGGACGGCATCGGCGTCATCGACCTGGTCATGCGGCTGTCTGCCGAGGCCGCCGCGGCAGGCGGCTACTGCAAGGCCCTCATGGGCAACCACGAGCTGCTCCTGCTCGGCGCCAAGCGGTTCGGCGACACCCCCGTCAACTCCGGTGCGGGCACCGCCACCTTCCAGGCGGCCTGGCTGCTCAACGGCGGCCAGAAGACCGACATGGACCGTCTCCAGGACCACCACCTGCAGTGGATGGCCCGCCTGGACGCCGTCGAGGAGGTCGACGGCTACCTGCTGATCCACTCCGACACCACCGCCTACCTCGACTACGGCGACTCGATCGAGGCGGTCAACGACACCGTCCGCGAGACCATCACCCGCAACGACGCCGACGAGGTCTGGGACCTCTTCCGCAAGTTCACCAAGCGCTTCTCCTTCCGCGACGAGGGCGGCTCCGACGCCGTGCGCTCCCTCCTCGATACGTACGGCGGCACCCGGGTCGTTCACGGGCACAGCCCCATTCCGTACCTCCTCGGCGAGGTCGGTTCCGAGGAGGGCGAAGAGGGCACCGGCCCGGCCGTCGAGGGACCGCACGTCTACGCCGGCGGGCTCGCCATCGCCATGGACGGCGGAGTGACCATGGCCGGAAAGCTGCTGGTCCAGCAACTTCCCCTGGATAGCTGAGCGTTATCCGGGCAGGCGTTCCCCGGCTGCGTACGCGCAGGCCGGAGCGCAATTTCCGGCAATCCCCTGTCACCGTGCGCCGTCACGGCTCTACCATCGGCTTATCCGTAGCAGGCTCCCCTCCGTTTCTGCCCGACGGCTCGCCGGCGTGCGAGCCCCAAGCCCTACGGAGCACCGGGGGATGCACATGAACAGCGTTCCGCAGCACCTGCAGAACGAGGACCGCCAGGAATTCGAGCGGCTCCTCGATGAGGCGCTGCGCTCCGCACCACACCGACCGGAACTGGCCGCAGTCGGACAGCGGCTCAACCCCGAACAGCTGCGCACCATGGCGCTCAGCGCCAGCGCCCTGATCACGGAAGCCGCGGCGGCCGAGTACCAGCACTACGTCAGGATCCGCGACGAACTGCGCCACCCGGCACTGGACGTCCCGCCGGTCATCGACACCTCCTCTGCCATGGAGCCCGGTTCGCCGCCCACGGCACTGACCACACCCCTCGACGAGGCCGCCGAGAACACCGGCGCGGGCGCCGTCGCGGTCGTCGCGGTTCTGGCTCCCCTCCTTTCCGGAACCGCCGCAGTCCTGTTCCTGCTCGTCGGCTACATCCTGAAGATGCTGGACCCGGGCCAGACCTTCGCCCGGACCATGCTCACCACCGGCTGGGCGTTCGGTGGCCTGACCGCAGTGGCGATCCTCGTCGCCGCCGTCGGGCTGCTGCTCACCGCGCTGCGCAACAGCACCTCGGCGGACGCCCGCGCCCGGGACACCGCGCACGAGGAACTGGCCAGGGCCAGAGAAGCCTGGCGGGAGGCCCTGATGGAGCGCGGCATCCTGCCGTTCCTGCGCGAGGCACTCGCCGAGCCGGGCCAGGCCGCCGTGCGCCACACGGCACCGCCCGCCCAGACCGGCCGCATGCCCCGCCTCGGCTACGGCCGCCCGGGCTTCAGCAGCCCCGAGGACGGCACCGGATCCGGCCGTCCGAGCTTCACCAGTCCCGACTACACGAGCCCGGACTTCGGCGGCCCGGAGCACCAGCCCGAGTAGCGCCGCCCGCAGGAGTCCCGTCTCGCGCCCACGCACGGCGTGAGCCCGCCGCACCAGCCGCCCGACGACGGACCGGCCGGAGCGGCGAGTTCACCGTGCGTGTGTTCACCGTGTGGGTGTCACTCGGCGATCGGCAGATACACGCGGTTGCCCGCAGCCGCGAACTCCTGTGACTTCTGGGCCATGCCCTCCTCGATCTCGGCCCGGCTGCCACCGTGCTCGCGCCGGATGTCCTGCGAGAGCTTCATGCTGCAGAACTTCGGCCCGCACATGGAGCAGAAGTGGGCCGTCTTGGCGGGCTCCGCCGGCAGGGTCTCGTCGTGGAACTCCCGAGCCGTGTCGGGGTCCAGAGCGAGATTGAACTGGTCCTCCCAGCGGAACTCGAAGCGCGCGTCCGACAGCGCGTCGTCCCACTCCTGAGCGCCCGGGTGTCCCTTGGCCAGGTCGGCCGCATGTGCGGCGATCTTGTAGGTGATGACGCCGGTCTTGACGTCGTCCCGGTTGGGCAGGCCCAGGTGCTCTTTCGGCGTGACGTAGCACAGCATCGCCGTGCCCCACCAGGCGATCATCGCGGCACCGATGCCGGAGGTGATGTGGTCGTACGCCGGCGCGATGTCCGTGGTCAGCGGGCCGAGCGTATAGAACGGAGCTTCCTCACAGATCTCCTGCTGAAGGTCGATGTTCTCCTTGATCTTGTGCATCGGGACGTGACCAGGGCCCTCGATCATCGTCTGCACATGGAAACGCTTGGCGATCCGGTTGAGTTCCCCGAGCGTCCTCAACTCGGCGAACTGCGCCTCGTCGTTGGCGTCCGCGATCGAACCGGGCCGCAGACCGTCGCCCAGTGAGTACGTGACGTCGTAGGCGGCGAGGATCTCGCACAGTTCTTCGAAGTTCTCGTACAGGAACGATTCCTTGTGGTGCGCCAGGCACCACGCTGCCATGATCGAGCCGCCGCGCGAGACGATGCCGGTCTTGCGGTTGGCCGTGAGCGGGACGTACGGCAGCCGGACGCCCGCGTGGACGGTCATGTAGTCCACGCCCTGCTCGGCCTGCTCGATGACGGTGTCCTTGTAGATCTCCCAGGTCAGCTCCTCGGCCCTGCCGTCGACCTTTTCCAGTGCCTGGTAGAGCGGGACCGTGCCGATGGGAACGGGGGAGTTGCGCAGCACCCACTCGCGGGTGGTGTGGATGTTGCGGCCGGTGGAGAGGTCCATGACCGTGTCGGCGCCCCAGCGGGTCGCCCAGGTCATCTTCTCGACCTCCTCCTCGATGGAGGACGTCACCGCGGAGTTGCCGATGTTGGCGTTCACCTTCACCAGGAACCGCTTGCCGATGATCATCGGCTCGATCTCCGGGTGGTTGACGTTGGCCGGCAGCACCGCCCGGCCCGCCGCGATCTCCTCGCGGACCACCTCGGGAGAAACGTTCTCCCGGACGGCCACGTACTCCATCTCCGGCGTGATCTCGCCCCGGCGGGCGTACGCGAGCTGCGTGACCGCCTGGCCGCTCCGGCCCCGCCGCGGCTGCCGCGGACGTCCGGGGAAGACCGCGTCGAGGTTGCGCAGTCCCCCACGCGGCGAGGTGTGCTTGATCCCGTCGTCCTCGGGGCGGACGGGACGGCCTGCGTACTCCTCGGTGTCGCCACGGGCGATGATCCAGTTCTCCCGCAGCGGCGGCAGGCCCCTGCGGACGTCCGTATCGACGAGTGGATCGGTGTACGGGCCCGAGGTGTCGTACAGCGTGACCGACTGCCCGTTGGTGAGGTGCACCTGACGGACCGGCACCCGCATGTCGGGGCGCGAACCCTCGACGTACGCCTTGTGCCAGCCGATGGACTTCCCGGCCTCCTGGGACTTGTCGTCCTGAACGGAGGCAGGCGTGCGTGCGTCCTTGTTGGTCATGAGACCTACTCCCTACGCCGGCATTACCCGGTAACAGGTTCGGCGGTCGACGCAGCGGATTCCGTCTGTCGACATCTCCTGTGGAACACCGCTTGTTCCACGTGAAACATCGCTTCTACGGAGGTCAGCGCCCTCTCAGCCCGGTGCTCCGAGCTCCCGCGTGTGCAAAGGTGCCTCCACGCTAGCGTCATGTGTGGCGCGCTGAACAGTGGGCCCCCCACCGTTCTTGCGATGATCGGGCGGTGACCAGGATGGAGCAGTACTCCCACCAGCCGCCCGAGCCGCACCGTCGAGCGGGCACGGGGCAGGGCACCAGGCATGACCACGGAGCCGACGGAGCCGGCCACCACGGCCACTCGCACAGCCACGGCCCGGCCGCGCCCGTGTCCAAGCACCTGCGCAAGGTCATCGCGGCGATCCTGGTGCCCTTCACCGCCGCGGTGATCGTCGGCCTCGTGGTGCTCTGGCCCGGAGGAGCCCCGTCCCACAAGCGCACCGGCGTCGGCTTCGACCGGCAGACCCAGCAGGCCACCGTGACCCGGGTCGTCGAGGTCGACTGCAAGTCGGTGAACGCGTCCGGCGGCACACCGACCGGCGACCCCGCCGAGGGCACCTCAGCAGTGCAGGAGGCCGGCGGGGCCTGCAAGAAGGCGACCGTCCGGGTCGACACCGGCAAGGACGAGGGCCGTACGTTCACCGAGATCGTGCAGCCGGACCAGTCACGGCAATTGCACCAGGGTGAGAAGGTGGTGGTCGCCTACGAGCCCTCGGCACCGAAGGAACTGCAGTACTCGGTGACCGATGTGAACCGGACGTTCCCCATGGCGCTGCTCGCGGGGATCTTCGCCGTCGCCGTCGTCGTGGTGGGACGGCTGCGCGGTGTCATGGCACTCGTCGCCCTGGCCGTGAGCTTCCTGGTGCTGACCCTGTTCATCCTGCCCGCCATCCTGCAGGGTTCGAACCCGCTGGTCGTGGCCGTGGTCGGGTCGAGCGCCATCATGCTGATCGCCCTGTACATGTGCCATGGCCTGTCGGCCCGTACCTCGGTGGCGGTCCTCGGCACGCTGATCTCGCTGTCCCTGATCGGTGTACTCGGCTCGCTCTTCATCGGCTGGGCCGCCCTCACCGGCAACACGGACGACAACACCGGTCTGATCCACGGTCTGTATCCGTCGATCGACATGAGCGGTCTGCTGCTGGCCGGCGTCATCATCGGTTCGCTCGGTGTGCTGGACGACGTGACGGTGACGCAGACGTCGGCCGTCTGGGAGCTGCACGAGGCCAACCCTGCGATGGGCTGGCGCGGGCTGTACCGGGCGGGTATCCGCATCGGCCGCGACCACATCGCCTCGGTGGTCAACACCCTCGTGCTCGCGTACGCCGGTGCCGCGCTGCCGCTTCTGCTGCTGTTCTCGATCGCGCAGAGCAGCGTGGGAACCGTGGCCAACAGTGAGTTGGTGGCCGAGGAGATCGTGCGCACGCTGGTGGGCTCCATCGGCCTGGTCGCCTCGGTGCCGGTCACCACCGCACTGGCCGCGCTGGTGGTCGCCGCCGACCGGCCGGGCCCGGGTGCCGCGGTGGCGGCCGGGGCCCAGCCGGTACCGGCGCGCGGCGGCCGTGGGCGGCGCCGGAAGCGGTGAGTGCGACGGGGCCGGCCGCGGAGCCGGACACCGTGAGTGCGGCCGGGCCGACTTCGGACCCGGTGAGTCCGGAGCGGCCGGCCGTCGGCCGCAGAAGCGTTCCTGCAGGCGTCCCCGAGGTCCTGCGGAGCACCGGGCGCCACCCCTGCCGTAACGCTTCAGCCGGCGCTCTGTTCCTCGGCCAGGATGCGGTCCAGAGCCTCGTCGAGATGAGCGTCGAAGTCCGCCAGCGCACCCTCTTGCCCGAGCGGTACGAGCTTGTCCGTACGGTCGAGAAAGGCCACGAGCGGCGGCGCCGACGAACGGAACAGCGCCTGGTCACCACCGACCTGAAGCCTGATCAGCACCTCGCCCAACACCTCGGAATCGACGGGGGCGATGTGCACGTCCCCCTCCCCGCACGGACGGCCGACCCCGTCGATCAGCAGCTCCCGCCCGAAGGCCCAGGTCACCGGGGCGTCTCCGGGCAGATGAAAGGTGAGCCGCACGGCATAGGGATCATGGGTCTCGTAGCGCAACTCCACCGGAATGCGGAAGGAGAGCTCCTCCGACACGAGAAAGCTCATCAGGACTTCTGCTTGTACGGACTCGCGCATCGCCTACCCCGTCACATGACATCGACTGGCCGGGATTGATCCTCTGACCGTGGTCAAATCTTGCTGAACGTACACAACAGATCACAAGGAGTAAGTTTTCAGATACTGATAGAGAGCGTGAGCGACCCCAGATGCCGCCCGATCTCGGTCTGCAGCCGGTGCGCCGCGGGCATCAGCCGGTCGGCGTGCTGAGCGGGGAGGGAAATGGCCATGGTGGCCGCGGTGGTGCCGACCGTGATCGGGACCGCCGCACAGACCGTCCCGAGTGCGTACTCCTGCCGCTCCACCACCGGCTCCATGCGCCGTGTCCGGGCCAGCCGCCGCAGCAGCGCGTCGTTGTCCCGCACGGTGTACGGCGTGAGGGGCTGTACGGGATAGCGGGCCAGATGATCGCGCCGGGCGTCCTCGTCCAGCTGGGAGAGCAGGCACTGCCCGATGGCGTGCGCGTGGCCCGTCTCGCGGAAGCCGGCCCACTCCTCGACCGCGGGCGCCTCACGGGAGTCGGAGACGCACATGACCTCGATCTCGCCGTCCCGGTACATCGCGTAGTACATCGGCACACCGATGGAATCGCGCCAGTGCGCGAGCGTGTCCGCCACCGTGCTGCGACGTTTCTGCTGCGCTCCGCTGCCGGCGAGCCGGGCCGCCGCTTCGCCGAGGAAGAACAGCCCTTTCTCGCGCCGCAGATAGCCCTCGTGCACCAGGGTGCGCAGCAGGTGGTACGCCGTGGGCAGCGCGAGGCGGGTCTCGCGGGCGAGTTGTTTGGCGGGAGCGCCGTAGGGGTGGGCGGCGACGGTCTCCAGCAGGCGCATGGCGCGCTGGACGGATCCGATGAGCGTCGCGGTGGCCGGAGGGCCCGGGTCGTCCGCCGCACGCGGCTGTCCGGGGACGACCGCGAGGGGAGCCGGGGGCTGGGCGGGGGATGCGCAGGAGCGCGGGACGGTGGGGGGTGCGTGGGGTTCTGCCGGTGCGGTGTCAACCGTGGCCAAGGGTCACTCCCGGAGCGCGAGGGGGCAGCCCGTGCGGAGAAAGAGCACGGAGGGGGGTCTGCGCCGCCCACGGGGCCGGTCCCGTGGGGAGTTCCGGACTTTAACCGTCCGCCGCCGCGCGCAGACGGCTCCTGCCGAAACTTCCCTCCCCCGAGGGAACCGGTGGTCCCGTCACCGGTCACCGGCCCCCCGTACGCCTCACCAGTCGCTGCGCGACGAGGAGTTTCCCATGAACTTGCGCACGACGTAGATCAGTCCACCGACCAGGGCGACGAAGAGCAGCACCTTGAACAGCAGGAGGATCACCAGACCGACCACATGCGCTATCAGGCCGCCGAACACGACCAGGGCGATGACCGGCACCGCGACCCACTTCACCCACCACGGCAGCCCCGCGAAGATCTCTCGCATCGCCCTCGTCCTTTGCGTTCTCGTGCGTTGTCGGTTTTCTGCACTCGATGCTAGGGCCGCGCAACGGCCCGGCGGGGGCCGCGCAGCCCTTGTCCTCCCCTGATCCGTCCCCTAGGGACCCCAGGGTCGCGGGTCACGCCTCGGGCGGAGAGAACACCACGAGCACCCTGAGGTCCTCGCTGATGTGGTGGAACTTGTGCGCGACCCCGGCCGGCACGTACACGACGCTGCCCCGCGCCACCTGGGTGGTCTCCAGCCCGACCGTGATCGACGCCCGGCCGCTGACGACGAAGTACACCTCGTCCTGGTTGTGCGGCTTCTGCGGGTCGTGCTCGCCCGCGTTGAGGGCGTACAGGCCGACCGACATGTTCCGCTCGCGCAGGAACTGAAGGTAGGCCCCCTCGTTGGCGGCGCGCTCCGCCTCCAGTTCGTCCAGCCGGAATGCCTTCATCGCCGCTGCCGCCCTCGCCTCACTGCTCGCTCTGCCCCTGCTCGACGCCCGTCAGGTCTGCCACGATCAGACACATGAAGAATTTCGTAGTCAAGACGATCGCCAACGCGGGCGCCCTCGCGGTCGCAGTGTGGCTGCTCGACAAGATCACCCTGACGGGTGACAGCACCACCAAGAAGGCCGGCACGCTGATCGTCGTCGCGCTGATCTTCGGTTTGGTGAACTGGCTCGTCAAGCCGATCGTGAAGGTGCTCACCTTCCCGCTCTTCATCCTGACCCTGGGTCTGATCACCCTGGTCGTCAACGCGCTGATGCTGCTGCTGACGTCCTGGGTCTGCGGAAAGCTCGACCTGAGCTTCCATGTGGAGGGATTCTGGACGGCCGTCCTCGGCGGCCTGATCATCTCTGTCGTCTCCTGGGCGCTGCACATCGTCCTGCCCGACGAGGACTGAGCACACCATGCCCTACCGCGTCTGTTTCGTGTGCACCGGCAACATCTGCCGCTCCCCGATCGCCGAATCCGTCTTCCGTGCGCGTGTGACGGAAGCCGGCCTGGAGGAGCGGGTGAAGGCCGACAGCGCCGGCACCGGGGGATGGCACGAGGGCGAGCACGCCGACCCGCGAACCGTCTCGGTCCTGCACGAGCACGGCTACGGCAGCGAGCACGTCGCCCGCCGGTTCGAGCCGTCGTGGTTCGCCCGCCTCGATCTGGTGGTCGCGCTCGACGCCGGCCACCTCAAGGCCCTGCGTCGCCTCGCGCCCACCGAGGAGGACGCGCGCAAGGTACGCCTGCTCCGCTCCTACGACCCCGCCGCCGGCGACGACCTCGACGTACCGGACCCCTACTACGGGGGCCGGGACGGCTTCGAGGAGTGCCTTGAGATGGTGGAGGCGGCGAGCACCGGTCTGCTCGCCGCCGTACGGGAAGAACTGGAGGGACGTGCCGCATGAGCGACACCACGAAGGACGAGGGCCGCACCGGCGACGGCACGCGCGCGGTGCGGGCGGGGCTGCCCGAGCCGGTCAAGCACGAGCCGACCCTGCCCGGACCGGTGTTCGCGGCGCACTTCCACCTGCCCGGGGAGGTGACGGGGCCGTATGCGTACGGCCGTGACGACAACCCGACCTGGACGCTGCTGGAACGTGCCATCGGCGAGCTGGAGGCGCCCGGCCGGGAGGACGTCGAGACGCTGGTGTTCGCCTCCGGCATGGCGGCGATCTCCGCGGTGCTCTTCTCGCAGCTGCGCGCCGGGGACGCGGTCGTACTGCCCTCCGACGGCTACCAGGTGCTGGCGCTCGTCGGCGCCCAGCTGGAGGCCTACGGCATCGAGGTGCGCACCGCGCCGACCGGTGGCGGCGCCCAGCTGCAGGTGCTCGACGGAGCCCGGCTCCTGTGGATCGAGTCCCCTTCGAACCCCGGACTCGACGTGTGCGACATCCGGCAGCTGGCGGACGAGGCACACGCGCGTGGCGCCCTGGTGGCCGTCGACAACACCCTCGCGACCCCGCTCGGGCAGCGCCCCCTGGACCTCGGCGCCGACTTCTCCGTGGCCAGCGGCACCAAGCAGCTCACCGGGCACGGTGACGTCCTGCTGGGCTACGTCACCGGCCGGGACGCCGAGGCGATGGCCGCCGTACGACGCTGGCGGAAGATCGTCGGTGCGATCTCCGGGCCCATGGAGGCCTGGCTCGCGCACCGGTCCATCGCCACACTCCAGCTGCGTGTCGACCGGCAGAGCGCCTCAGCGTTCGCCGTAGCCGAGGCCCTGCGGCAGCGGCCCGAGGTCTCCGGCCTGCGCTACCCGGGCCTGTCCGACGATCCCTCGCACAAGATCGCCGCGCAGCAGATGCGCCGCTACGGCTGTGTCGTCTCCTTCACACTGCCCACACGCGCGCGTGCCGAGCGTTTTCTCGAGGCACTGCGTCTGGTGGAGGACGCGACCAGCTTCGGCGGGGTGCGTTCCACGGCCGAACGCCGCCGCCGCTGGGGCGGGGACGCCGTCCCGGAGGGTTTCATCCGGATGTCCGTCGGCGCCGAGGACCCGGAGGACCTGGTGGCCGACGTGCTGCGCGCTCTGGACGAGTCCACCGGCTGACCGTCTCCACGACCGCGTCACGGCACACCACACGGAGTACCTTCCGGAACTCGGCCCGGCAGCCTCCGAGAGGCGCGGCAGGTCCGCCTGGGACGGCCCGTGCCCGAGCGGACGCACGACGGTCCGAACCTCCCCCCTCATGGCTCGGACCGTCTGCGGTTTACGTGCGAACAACCGCTCGACCAAGGCTAGTTGACTCTGTGTCAGTGTCCAATCACGGTGGCGACAGAGACCTATCGACTTATTTATAGTTGGTGTCTGCCTCGGGGGCCGGAGGAGGGCAGGACAGGGGAGGCGCGTCATGGATCTGGCCTTGCTGCGGACCTTCGTCACCGTGCACCGGGCCGGTTCCTTCACACGCGCCGCCGCTCTGCTCGGCCTCTCCCAGCCCGCCGTCACCTCGCAGATCCGCACGCTGGAGCGCCAGCTCGGCAGGCCCCTCTTCCTGCGCCAGGCACGCGGCGTGACCCCGACGACCATCGGTGATGAACTCGCCCACAAGGCCGCGCCCCATCTCGATGCCCTGATGGAGATAGCCGAGAGCGGCCTGGACGACGACGCCTCGCTCCGGGCGCTGCACCTCGCCGGGCCTCCGGAGTTCATCGCCGAGCGCGCTCTGCCCGCCCTCACGGAGCTGTCCGACGACGACGGACAGGGCTTCGCGCTGCGCGCCTCGTTCGGAACGGCGGAGGAGACGCTGGAGGGGCTGGCCTCCGGACACCACGACCTGGTCGTCAGCACGGCCCGCCCACGCGGCGGCCTGCTCACCGCCACTCCGCTCTGCGACGAGGAGCACGTACTGGTCGCCGCCCCGCGCTGGGCGGAGCGCATCGGAGCGGACGCGCTGCGGCTGAAAGGCGCACCGGTCCTGGAGAACCTGCCCGTCGTCGAGGTGCACGAGTCGCTGCCGTTCGTCTCGCGCTACTGGGCCTCCGTCCTCGACTCCGACCCTGCCGCCTCCGGCACGGTCGTCGTTCCCGATCTACGAGCCGTGCTCGCCTGCGCGATCGCGGGGGCGGGACTGGCAGTGCTGCCCCGCTATCTGTGCGACCAGGCCCTGGACGACGGAACGATCGTCACCCTGCACGAACCGCCGGTACCGCCGCTGCGCACGTACTTCCTGGTGGTGCGCGCCGGCACCCTCGCACTGCCTCATGTCGCACGGGCCCACGAGTGGCTCCTGCGCGCGGCCACGACCTGGTGCTGACACCGTTCGGTGGAGGTGTACGCGCTGCGGTCGTGTCGTGGCGTCCTGTGATGTTTCACGTGGAACCAACCGGGCCACATTTCTCCCATGACCGTCCGACCCGTGGTCAAGCGCACCGCCCGTGCTGTTCTCCTGGACGGTGACGACCTGATTCTGATCAAGCGCACCAAGCCCGGTGTCGATCCCTACTGGGTCACCCCCGGTGGCGGGGTCGAGCCCGGGGACTCGACCGTCGTGGACGCCCTGCATCGCGAGGTGTACGAGGAGCTGGGCGCCAAGATCACCGACGTGGTGCCGTGTTTCGTGGACACCGTCGAGCACATCGGTGAAGACGGCGGCGCGACCGGCGTGAAGGTTCAGCACTTCTTCGTCTGCCGACTGGGATCCATGGACCCGGCCCTGCGGCACGGCCCCGAAGTGGAGGCGCCGGCCGGTGAGTACGAGATCGTCCGCATCCCGTTCACCCGCGTCGGCATCGCCTCTGTCCACCTCGTCCCACTGTCCCTGCGTCACTATCTGGACGGCAATATCGAGGGAGTACGTGCCATGCACGCGCCCGACCTCGGGTGAAAGCGGTCAGTCCGCGAAGACGAGCAGTTCGCCCACCGAGTCGTGTCGTATGCGGCTCGGCGGAACGCCGACGTCCCGGAGTGTGTCGATGCCGCTGCGGATCATTCCGGGCGGCCCCGACAGGTAGGCGTCGTACTCGTTCCAGGGCCCGTAGTCGCGTACGGCATCCGGCAGCTGGAGGTGGGCCTGCTGGTCGATGACGGCCCGGACCGACAGCCAGGGGTGGCTCTGCTGGAGTCTGAGCATGGTGTCGATGTCGTAGAGCCCGTGGTCGGTGCATGCGCCGTAGAACACGTCGACCGGCCGGCGTTCACCGTGCTCCGCGACGTCTTCGACCAGGGCCTTGACGGGTGCTATACCGGTGCCGCCGCCCAGGCAGAGCAGTCCTCTGTCGGTGGTGTGGTCGACGGTCATCGAGCCAGTCGGCGGACCGAGGCGTATGACATCTCCGGGCCGTGCTCGATGCACCAGCGCATGGGAGACCCAGCCGGCCGGAACTGCCTTCACATGGAAGGTGAGCAGTCCGTCGGAGCGGGGCGCGGACGCGAAGGAGTAGTGCCGCCAGACTCGCGGCCACCAGGGCGTCTCCACGCTGGTGTACTGGCCCGCGAGGAAGGGATAGGGCTGGTCGGGACGGACGGTGAGGACAGCGACGTCGGGGGTCCGCAGATCGTGGGTGACGACCTCGGCGTGCCACCAGGCCGGGGACCGCAGTTCGTCTGCAGCCGCTGCGTCGATCATGACCTGGGAGATCGTCGTGTACGCGCGTACCCAGGCCGCCTCGGCCTCCGGGGTCCAGACCGCGTACTTGCTCAGTGCTCCGATCAGGCATTCACCCAGGGCCGGATAGTGCTCGGCCCGTGTCCCGTACTTGCGGTGTCCTCGGCCCAGGTTCTGCAGGTAGTCGACGAGGACCGGGGTGTTGTCCAGGTGCTCGGCCGCCGTGAGCAGCGCCCTCAGCAGACGGTCCCGCTGGATGTCCATGGCGGCCGGGAACAGAGCCCGCAGCTCGGGATGGCGGACGAAGACAAGAGCGTAGAAGTAGGAGGTGACCTTGTCCGCGACAGGGGCCACCTCGGCCAGCGTGCGGCGGATGAGAAGTGCGTCCGGGGAACCGTGGTCGGCGGCCGGCACCGGTAGCTGCGGGGACACGTGCCCCGGAAGGGCACCGGGCCGGGCAGCGGGGTGACCGTGTGGCAGAGCCGAACCACCTGGGGCAGCCGCTGTCGGTTTCATGACGGTCGGGACGAGCGCGTTCGAGGCGGGGTCGTGCCTCTCCTGATCACCGCCCGGAGGCAGAGTGGACGGCGCCTTGCGCGGCATGAACCAGCCGCCCTCGCCCGGCATGTCGTTCTCCCCCGACGTGGTGGTCGGAGCGTCCATGATGTGCCCTCGCCTCGAACATCTCGCGGTCGGTCTGCGCGCCTCCCTCTCGGAAGGCACATGCTTTCCCCCGGTCGGCGGCCGGCCGTAGCACTCTCCGCAGCCTCCCCTCCCGACCGGCGGCCGCGGTCGCCTACCCGGAAATGCGGTTTTTGATGTCCCCGGCCCGCTAGGCTGCCTGCCTGCTCCCGGCCCGCACGGGATGCGTGCACTTCATCCCGGACGTGAACCGGGGTCGACCCTACCGGCCGTCGCCGCGCACACAAGTACCCCCTTCCGCCCTCACGAAGAGGGCACCCGCGTGCACGATGGCGTACGTCAACTAGCGGGGTTGACGGACCAGTTCATAGGCATCCCACAGGTCCCGGCCCGTGTAGGAGTGGGTCGCGATCCCGGTCAGGTGCGCGTCGGCGTTGACCGCCACCGAGACCGGTACGACAGCAAACAGTTCCTTGTCCGACGACGAGTCGCCGTATGCCACGCAGTCCGCCCGCACCACGCCGAACTCCGCACACAGCTGGTCGGCGATGATCACCTTGGCCGCCGCGCTGAGCACCCCGGCCGGGTCGACGGGCTCACTGAACGGCACGGCAGGAAAACGGGATCCATGGGCCGCGTGAGCGCCCCAGTCAAGGAGCAGCTCCACGAAGAAGGAGGGCGAGAGGGACACCACCGCGCAGTAGTCGCCGGCGCTTCTGATCTCCGCCCAGACTTCCCGGATGCGGGCCAGCCAGGGAGCCGCCTCGAACGCGGCACGTACCTGCGCCTCGGTCAGGTCCATCCACAAGTCGTACACCTGCGCCGCATACTCCGGAGGACCTATCCGTCCTGCCGCGATCGCGCGGTCCAGTGCCACGGTTTCCGCCTCCAGTCCCAACTGGCGGGAAATTTCCACCGGTGCGGTGGTGCCGTGCAACAAGGTGCCGTCGAGATCGAAGAGATGAAGTCTCGCCATGGGCCCGAGGCTAGTCGGCTGCCGATGTTTCACGTGAAACACCTGGCAGCTGTCCATGGGCTGTGCGCACGGCTACGAGATGACCAAAAGCACGTGCATCCGCGTCGAAACGGGTGGACGGCGAGGGTGCCGGTCGGACAGCCTGACCTGCGTGCCAACTCTTTCCCTCGCCTCTCTGCCCATCCGTCGCCTGACGCTTCGCGACCTCACCGCATGCGCCGATCTGTCCGAAGACCGGGGGTGGCCACGCGAGGAACACAAGTGGGGACTTCTCCTCGCGGCCGGGAAAGGCCTGGGCATCGACGACCCCGAGGGCGGTCTCGTCGCAGCGTGTGTGGTCACGGAGTACGGCTCGTGGGGGCGACCGGATCTCGCAGCCGTCGGCATGGTTCTGGTGGCCGAACGGCATGCGCGGCAGGGCGTCGGGCGCCGCCTGATGCGGTACGTCGTGTCGTCCATGGGGACCACTCCGCTGACCCTTCATGCCACGCCCTACGGGCGTCCTCTGTACGAGGAACTGGGCTTCAAGGTGACGGGCCGGGCGGAGATGCTGACGGGCCGCTTCACTCCAGGCGAACCGGAAGCCGGGGTCGTCACGCGTACGGCCACCGCGGAGGACCTCCAGGCGATCCTGCGTCTCGACGAGGAGGTGTTCGGCACCGATCGCACGCCACTCATCACCCGCTTGCCCGCCTTCGCCGATCAGCTGCGGGTGGCCGAAGAGGACGGTCGACTCATCGGCTACACGGCCGCGTGGCCCAACATGGACACCCATGTCGTCGGTCCGCTGATCGCACGGGACACCGAAACCGCCAAGGCCCTCATCGCCTCGCTCGCGGCCGGCACGGACCGTCCGCTGCGCACCGACATCGACGTGCGCCACGAGGAACTGCTGGCGTGGGCCAAGGCACGGGGGCTGGCCTCGGTGGCTTTCAATGCCGTCATGACCTACGGCATCACGGACCTGCCCGGGGACTGGACCCGTCGGTTCGCACCGCTGACGGTGGCCGCGGGCTGAACCGTCGTACGACACGCGCAGGGCCCCGCCGCCACAGCGGCGGGGCCCTGCGCCGTGAGGCCGCGGGTGTGTCCTCAGGCGAGGGCCTGCACGGCCGCGGCGGCGAAGCCGTGGTCCTGGTCCGGCGCACCGCCGCCGACGCCGATGGCGCCGATCAGCCTGCCGTCCCGGTGGACCGGGATACCGCCCGCGATGAACAGCAGGGGACGGTCGAGGGCCGTGGGCAGCGTGTGGAAGAGCCCGCCGGGCTGGACGGCGTCGACGAGGTCGGCGGTGGGCGTGTTCAGCTGGAGTGCCGTGTAGGCCTTGCGGGTGCTGGTCTCGCCGGAGATCAGCACGGCCCGGTCGTCCCGGCGGAAGGCGAGCAGGTTGCCACCGGCGTCCAGGACGGTGACGCTGACGGTGACTCCGGCGTCCTCGGCCGCTCGGCGGGCCGTGGTGATGAGCAGCTCGGCGTCCTCGATGGTGAGCGGGGCGACGGCGGTGGTGCTCATGGAGGTGTCTCCTTGGGTGGTGCGGGTGGGTGCTTGCCGTACCGCGAGCGCGTCACCGGTACGGACGTCTGTCGGATGGCGGTGGTGGCGCGTCCGGGGTGCGAACGGTTCAGTGGTGGACGGGTGTCCGCTGCTGAGCGGGCGTCCCGGAGGCGACCACGGAGCCGTGCGCGCCGTTGCGGTGCTCCAGCGCGGCCGAGAGGACGGCGAGGGCCAGGGCGGCCGCGGCAAGTGCGGCACCGACCCAGTTGGGGGCCGTGTAGCCGAAGCCGGCCGCGATCACGAGGCCGCCGAGCCAGGCGGCCAGGGCGTTGCCCAGGTTGAAGGCGCCGATGTTCACGGCCGACGCGAGCGTCGGGGCGCCGTGCGCCTGGTCGAGGACGCGCTTCTGCAGCGGCGGCACGGTGGCGAAGCCGAGGGCGCCGATCAGGGTGATGGTGAACGCGGCCGTGATCTTGTTGTGGGCGGTGAGTGTGAAGAGCGCCAGGACGACGGCCAGGGCGCCGAGGGAGACGTACAGCATCGGCATCACGGCGCGGTCGGCGAACTTGCCGCCGACGAGGTTGCCGCCGACCATGCCGAGGCCGAACAGGACCAGCAGCCAGGTGACCGATCCGTCGGCGAAGCCGGCGATGTGGGTCATCATCGGTGCGATGTAGGTGATGGCTGCGAACACACCGCCGAAGCCGAGGACGGTCATCGCCATCGCGAGCAGGACCTGGGCGTTCTTGAAGGCGGCCAGCTCGTGCCGCAGGTGCACGCCCTCCGGTCGCGGCAGCTCGGGGACGAGCTTGGCGATGCCGACGAGACCGACGACGCCGAGGGCGGCGACGATGCCGAAGGTGACGCGCCAGCCGACGCTCTGCCCGATGAGCGTGCCCAGCGGGACACCCACGACATTGGCAACGGTCAGGCCGGTGAACATCATGGCGATGGCGCCGGCCTTCTTGTCGGACGCGACCAGCTCGGCCGCGACGACCGAGCCGATACCGAAGAAGGCACCGTGGGCGAGCGAGGCGATCACTCGCCCGATCAGCATGATCGCGAAGGCCGGGGCCACGGCGGAGAGCAGGTTCCCGGCGATGAAGAAGCCCATCAGCAGCATCAGCATGCGCTTGCGCGGGACCTTGGTACCGAGGGCCGTCATCAACGGGGCCCCGATGACCACGCCGAGCGCGTAGCCCGTCACGAGCAGGCCCGCCGTGGGGATGGAGACCCCGAAGTCGCCCGCGACCTCGGGCAGCAAGCCCATGATCACGAATTCGGTCGTTCCGATGCCGAAGGCCCCGATCGCGAGGGCCAGAAGCGCGAGAGGCATGTGGGGGTACACCTTCCCAAACGATTGCAGGAGCGCTTTGCGTGCGTCCACAATAGTTGCAGACGCGGGCTACTTGCAAGCGCGGGCTATTGCAGGAGTGCTCTACCCTGGTGATGCAGCCGCTCCGGGATGGAGGAGAACGCCAATGACAGCGACGGACCCCGCGCTCACCGCCCTCGCCCAGGGCTGGTGCGCCCTCTCTGCGCTGCACGGAAGGATCGAGGCGCACATCGAGCGTGCCCTGCAGGCCAAGCACGACTTGAGCGTGCGCGAGTACTCACTGCTCGACGTGCTCAGCCGGCAGCACGACGGTGAGGGCGGCCATCTTCAGATGAAGCAGGTCGCTGACGCGGTCGTGCTCAGTCAGAGCGCCACCACACGCCTGGTGACCCGGCTGGAGGACCGCGGTCTGCTGGAGCGCTATCTGTGCCCCACCGACCGGCGCGGCATCTACACCAACGTCACCCCGGCCGGCCTGCGGCTGCTGGAGGAGGCACGGCCCACCAATGACGCCGCACTGCGCGAGGCTCTGGACGAAGCGTCCCGGAACACCGAGCTGGCCCCGCTGGTCCGGGCCGTGGAGTCCCTGAGCGTGCCCGCATAGGGTGCGCGCATGGGAGATCTTGAAATACGGTACGCGACCGCCGATGACCTTCCGGCGATCGTCGGGATGCTCGCCGACGACCCCTTGGGCGCCGAGCGCGAGTCACCCGACGACCTGACGCCCTACCTGGCCGCGCTGGAACGCCTCGCCGCCGACCCGAACCAGCACGTCGTCGTGGCCGTGCGCGAAGGTCGTGTGATCGGAACTCTCCAGCTCACGATCATTCCCGGCCTCTCCCACAAGGGTTCCACGCGCGCGCTCATCGAGGCCGTGCGCATCCACGCCGACGAGCGGGGCAGCGGGCTGGGCAGCCGGCTGATCGAGTGGGCGATCGACACCTCGCGACGGCTCGACTGCCAGATGGTGCAGCTGACGTCCGACAAGTCACGCACCGACGCCCATCGCTTCTACGAGCGGCTGGGCTTCAGCGCCTCGCACGAGGGCTTCAAGCTGCGGTTCTGATCACGTCCCAGAAGCTGTTCAGGCATCGGACACCGGAGGGGTGTGTTTCACGTGAAACACACCCCTCCGGCCTCCAGGAGCTAGCCGATACCCCGCCATCCCTCCGGGTCCACTCCACCAGGCACCGGCGCCTCGGGGTCGTACGGCTGTCGGGTGAACACGAATGAACCGAGGTCCAGGTGGCTCAGGGACCCGTCGCGACGCCATACGGGTCGCAGCAACTCGCCGGCGTAATACCCTTCGAGGCCCGTCCAGGTGCCGTCGCCGTTCGCGCGGAAGCGTGCCTGACGGCCGCCCCCGGCCAGCGGTGCGAGCGCGAGCAGACCGTCGGCAGTCGCCCGCAGTCCGAAGGCATGAGTGCCCCAGTACCACTGGCCGACCAGCTCCAGCACCGCCGGGTCGACCTCGCGCAAGGGTCGCCAGGGCTCGGGGATACGCGGTTCCGCCTCGGCGACGATCCGGATGAGATCCGCACTCACGGCGCCCGGCAGGGGTCCGCTGGTGCAGTTGGCGAGCACGACCGCGGCCACGTCGTCCTCCACGCTGATGGTGAGGTTCGCCAGAAAGCCCGGCAGCGAACCGGAGTGCCCGGCGAGCAGCCGGCCGTCACGGCGTTGAATCTGCATGCCCAGACCGTAGGTGGCCCCGTCCATCACCTCCGCAGCCTCAGCAGGCGCTGCCGGGGTACGCATCTCCCGCACTGATTCCGCACTCAGAACCCGGTCGTCTCCGCGAGCCAGCAACACGGCGAAGCGCGCCAGGTCCGCGGTGGTGGACCAGAGTTGGCCGGCCGGTGCCATCCGGCCCAGATCCTCCAGCGGCTCGGGCAGCATCGCGTCGGCCCAGGGGTGCACGGCCCATCCGCCGACGTGCGGGGCCTGTGGCTGTGCGCTCGTACGGTGCAGGCCCAGCGGCTCCAGGACCTCGTCCCGCAGCACCTCCTCCCAGGGCGCCCCGCGCAGTTCCTCCACCAAGGCACCGAGCACGGTGTATCCGGGATTGGAGTAGTGATGCCGTCGGCCGGCGGGATGCAGCAGGGGCTGTTCCCCGAGCACATCGCTCAGCTCGGGCCGCAGGGAGCCGGGCGTCCGTTCCCACCAGGGCGCCGGTGATTCGGCCGCCAAGCCCGCCGTGTGTGCGAGAAGTTCGGCGATCGTCGCCTCCCCCACACCGGTGCCCGGCAGGTGCTTCTCCAGCGGATCACCGAGGCCGAGCAGGCCCTCGTCGCGCAGCCGCATCACCAGTACGGCGGTGAAGGTCTTGGTGATGGACCCGATCCGGTACTGCACGGTCTCGTTCGGTGCGTGCCCGCCCACCGAGGTCCGCGCCCCGTGCCATACGGCCTGTCCGTCCCGTACGACGGCGGCGACCAGCGAAGGAGCCCGTCCTTCGGCCTGCGCGACGGCGATCCGGTGCAGCAGGGCCCGCCGGGTGCCGGGCAGCAGCGCTTCCTGAGTTGTCGTCATGGGGCCAGTCCACCGGTTGCGTCAGCAGACGTCGAATCCAGTTCGGGCACGGGCGCTCGTGCCCGACGGATCAGGTCTGGGCCATGTCCACGAAACGGGAGTAGTGACCCTGGAACGCGACCGTGATGGTGGCCGTCGGACCGTTTCGGTGCTTGGCGACGATCAGGTCGGCCTCGCCCGCGCGCGGAGACTCCTTCTCGTACGCATCCTCACGGTGCAGCAGGATGACCATGTCGGCGTCCTGCTCGATGGAGCCGGACTCACGCAGGTCGGAGACCATCGGCTTCTTGTCGGTGCGCTGCTCGGGGCCACGGTTGAGCTGGGAGAGCGCGATGACGGGGATCTCCAGCTCCTTCGCGAGCAGCTTGAGGTTACGGGACATGTCCGAGACCTCCTGCTGACGGCTTTCGGCGCGCTTGGAGCCGCCGGACTGCATCAGCTGGAGGTAGTCGATGACGACCAGCTTCAGGTCGTTGCGCTGCTTCAGGCGCCGGCATTTGGCGCGGATCTCCATCATCGACAGGTTCGGGGAGTCGTCGATGTACAGCGGTGCGGCCGAGACGTCCGGCATGCGGCGGGCGAGGCGCGTCCAGTCCTCGTCGGTCATCGTGCCGGACCTCATGTGGTGCAGGGCGACCCGGGCCTCCGCGGACAGCAGACGCATGGCGATCTCGTTGCGGCCCATTTCGAGCGAGAAGATCACGCTCGGGAGGTTGTTCTTGATGGAGGCGGCTCGCGCGAAGTCCAGTGCCAGGGTGGACTTACCCATGGCCGGACGAGCCGCGATGACGATCATCTGCCCGGGGTGCAGGCCGTTCGTCAGTGAGTCGAAGTCGGTGAACCCGGTGGGGACACCCGTCATCTCGCCACTGCGCGAGCCGATCGCCTCGATCTCGTCGAGGGCGCCTTCCATGATGTCGCCGAGCGGGAGGTAGTCCTCGCTGGTGCGCTGCTCGGTGACGGCGTAGATCTCGGCCTGGGCGCTGTTGACGATCTCGTCCACATCACCGTCGGCCGCGTATCCCATCTGTGTGATGCGCGTACCGGCTTCGACGAGACGGCGCAGGACGGCCCGCTCGTGGACGATCTCCGCGTAGTACTCGGCGTTGGCCGCCGTCGGCACGGTCTGGACGAGGGTGTGCAGATACGCGGCGCCACCGACCTTGTTGATCTCACCGCGCTTGGTGAGTTCGGCGGCGATGGTGATCGGGTCGGCCGGCTCACCCTTGGCGTAGACGTCCAGGATGGCCTGGTAGATCGTCTCGTGCGCGGGCTTGTAGAAGTCGTGGCCCTTGAGGATCTCGACGACGTCGGCGATGGCGTCCTTGGACAGCAGCATGCCGCCCAGCACGGACTGTTCGGCGTCCAGGTCCTGGGGCGGCACCCGTTCGAAGGAGGTACCCCCGCCGTCCCAGCCACCGTTTTCCCGGCCCCGGTCGTGCTGTTCGTCACGGCCCCGGCCGCCGTCGCTGCGCCGACGGGAGGCGGGCAGACGATCACTGGGTCCGGTGTCGGCCCACGGATCGTCCAAGGGCTCGGAAATGCTCACCGAGCCACCTCCTCCCGTCCGCACGGCGGACCTCGCCGTGCCCTCTTTTGTACGGCACGACACTGACAAATAAGAGGCCCAACTCCGGTTCTCACGCGTCGGCTTTGTGACGGTTCCCGGGCCGGAAGAGGGACGCTCCCCGGGCCGGAGGAAGGAGCGGGCGCCGGACCACGGTAGGCCTCTCGGCACCGTCAGCCAATCTGGTTATCCACAGGCCATGTGGACGACCGCCCGGATGCTGTGGAGAACTCGGCGAAACCTGTGCACGACCCGGTGGACAGCCTTGTGAACAAGCCCTCGATCTCCCACAACGGAAGCGTCTGACCTGCGCCTTTGCCGTCCACCGGCTGTGCAGAAGAAAAACTTCCCCAGTCGGGCCAAGATCCCTTCGAACGGTGCGCGAAAGGACACGACCGAAGACTCGAAGTAAGGACCGATGACCGTTTGCATCTCTTACCTGTGGACGATTACATTGATGCTCATGACACACGCTCCCGCGAGACCCGAGGCCCCCCGGCGGCAGCACGACCGAGACATCATCGCGCTCGCCGTCCCGGCCTTCGGCGCCCTCGTCGCCGAGCCTCTGTTCGTCATGGCAGACAGTGCGATCGTCGGCCATCTCGGGACCGCTCAACTGGCCGGTCTCGGCGTCGCCTCCGCACTCCTCACCACCGCGGTGAGCGTCTTCGTCTTCCTCGCCTACGCCACCACTGCCGCCGTCGCCCGCCGCGTCGGTGCCGGCGATATCCCCGCAGCCATCCGCCAGGGCATGGACGGCATCTGGCTGGCGCTGCTGCTCGGCATCGCCGTCATCGCCTTCGTCCTGCCTCTGGCCCCCGGCATCATGGACCTCTTCGGCGCCTCCGCGACCGCGGCTCCCTACGCCACGACGTACCTGCGCATCTCCTCGCTCGGGATTCCGGCCATGCTCATTGTCCTGGCCGCGACCGGTGTCCTGCGCGGACTGCAGGACACCAAGACGCCGCTCTACGTCGCCGTAGCCGGCTTCGTCACGAACGCCGCGCTGAACGCCGGACTGGTCTACGGCGCCGGGCTCGGCATCGCCGGCTCGGCCTGGGGCACGGTCATCACCCAGTACGGCATGGCAGCGGTCTACCTTACGGTCGTCGTACGCGGGGCTCGCCGGTACGGCGCTTCCCTCCGACCGGACACCGCCGGTATCCGGGCCTCGGCGCAGGCAGGTGCTCCCCTTCTGGTCCGCACCCTGTCCCTGAGGGCGATCCTCATGATGGCCACAGCGGTAGCGGCCCGTCTCGGTGACGCCGACATCGCCGCTCACCAGATCATTCTGTCCCTGTGGAACCTGCTGGCTTTCGCGCTCGACGCCATAGCGATCGCGGGACAGGCCATCATCGGCCGCTACCTCGGCTCGGACGACACCGAGGGCGCACGAGAAGCCTGCCGTCGCATGATCCAGTGGGGCATTGCGACCGGTGTCGTCCTCGGTCTGCTGGTAGTGGCCGGCCGACCGTTCTTCCTTCCGCTGTTCACCGGCGACTCCGTGGTCAAGGACACCGCGCTGCCGGCTCTGCTGCTCGTCGCCCTGTGCCAGCCGATCTGCGGAATCGTCTACGTGCTGGACGGAGTCCTGGTGGGGGCGGGCGACGGACCGTACCTGGCCTGGGCCATGGTCATCACCCTGGCCGTCTTCACTCCGGCGGCCCTGCTCGTCCCCGCGCTCGGCGGCGGGCTCACCGCGCTCTGGGGCGCGATGACGCTGATGATGGCCATCCGCATGCTGACCCTGTGGCTGCGCACTCGCTCGGGCCGCTGGCTCGTGACGGGCGCGACCCGCTGACTGTTGCACCTGACGGGCGCGCCGCGCTGGCCGTTTCACGTGAAACAAGCGGCTGGCTGTCGTGTTTCACGTGAAACCTGCTGCAGCGCCGGGCTCCAGCCATAGGAAAGGGGCCGCACCCTTTATGGGTACGGCCCCTCTCACTGGCTCAAGCGAGCACAGCGATCACGCAGCGATCAGGCCGCGACGACCTCGATGTTGACCTTGGCGGCAACCTCGGGGTGCAGACGCACGGACGCCTCGTGGGCGCCCAGGGTCTTGATCGACGTACCCAGCTCGACGCGACGCTTGTCGACCTCGGGGCCACCGGAAGCCTTGATCGCGGCAGCGATGTCGGCCGGGGTGACGGAACCGAAGAGACGGCCGGAGTCGCCCGAGCGGACGGCCAGACGGACCTTCACGCCCTCGAGCTGGGCCTTGATCTGGTTGGCCTGCTCGATGGTCTGGATCTCGTGGATCTTGCGAGCACGACGGATCTGCTCGACGTCCTTCTCGCCACCCTTGGTCCAGCGGATCGCGAAGTTCCGCGGGATGAGGTAGTTGCGAGCGTAACCGTCCTTGACGTCGACGACGTCGCCAGCGGCACCGAGGCCGGAGACCTCATGGGTGAGGATGATCTTCATGAGTCGGTCACCCTTCCCTTAGCGCGCGGTGGACGTGTAGGGCAGCAGCGCCATCTCACGGCTGTTCTTGACGGCCGTGGCGACGTCACGCTGGTGCTGCGTGCAGTTGCCGGTCACGCGGCGGGCACGGATCTTGCCGCGGTCGGAAATGAACTTCCGCAGCATGTTCGTGTCCTTGTAGTCCACGTACGTGACCTTGTCCTTGCAGAAAGCGCAGACCTTCTTCTTCGGCTTGCGCACAGGCGGCTTCGCCATGGTGTTTCTCCTGTGTGATCAAGAAGTTGGGGTACGACCCGCCTTCGGCCCGAAGGCTTAGAAGGGGGGCTCGTCCGAGTAGCCGCCGCCACCGCTGCCGCCGGAGCCTCCGCCCCAGCCGCCGCCACCCTGGTTGCCACCGGCGGGAGCGCCGGTCGCCCAGGGGTCGTCGGCCGGAGCGCCGCCCTGCTGGCCGCCACCGGGGCCTCCGCCCCAGCCGCCGCCCTGCTGGCCGCCACCGCCGCCGTAACCGCCCTGGCCACCGCGAGCGCCACCGGCGGTCTTGGTGACCTTGGCCGTGGCGTTGCGCAGGCTGGGGCCGACTTCCTCGACGTCCAGCTCGTAGACCGTGCGCTTGACGCCCTCACGGTCCTCGTAGGACCGCTGCTTCAGCCGGCCCTGCACGATGACGCGCATGCCTCGCTGAAGCGACTCGGCGACGTTCTCCGCCGCCTGACGCCAGACCGAGCAGGTCAGGAAGAGGCTCTCGCCGTCCTTCCACTCGTTCGTCTGGCGGTCGAAGGTGCGGGGAGTGGACGCGACGCGGAACTTCGCGACCGCCGCACCGGACGGGGTGAAGCGCAGCTCGGGGTCGTCGACAAGATTGCCGATGACCGTGATGACGGTCTCGCCTGCCATGGGGGAACCTCTCGGCGGGTTTGCTGCTGGCTGCTTGCTGCTACTCGAATCCCGAGATCAGCTGAGCGGGAGAGCTCAGTGGGTCTCGGGGCGGAGGACCTTGGTCCGGAGGACCGACTCGTTCAGGTTCATCTGGCGGTCGAGCTCCTTGACGACCGCAGGCTCGGCCTGCAGGTCGATGACCGAGTAGATGCCCTCGGGCTTCTTCTTGATCTCGTAGGCGAGACGACGACGGCCCCAGGTGTCGACCTTCTCAACCTTGCCGCCGCCGTCACGGACGACAGACAGGAAGTTCTCGATCAGCGGGGAGACAGCACGCTCCTCGAGATCGGGGTCGAGGATGACCATCACCTCGTAGTGACGCATGTGGAACCCACCTCCTTTGGACTCAGCGGCCACGGTCGTTCCGTGGCAGGAGGGTCGTGATGCGTACGCAACGGTATCGGCCGCCACTGACAATCCAGGGCCCCTCGGGGGAGCCGGCAGTGGGACTGCGGTGTGAGCCGCCAAGCCGTGGGCAGACACCGGTGCAGACGGTACAGACTACCCGCACACCTGCTTCCGGTTGAAATCCGGTCGCGGAGGCGGCCAATCTGTACACATCCGGTGTGTACGGCGCTACGATGCGCCGCCTTCCGCAGGAGGTGCCCATGGCACAGGCATTGCGACCCAACACCGCTGGTTCCCTCTTCGCCACGGACGGCAAGCCCCATCCGCTCCAGGACGCCCTGATGGCGGTGACGTTCGTCCTGGGGATGCTGTCCTTCATCACATGCTTCTTCCACAGCCTCCACCTGCTGACCTCGTGGGCGGGCCTCGTGGCACTGGCCACCGGCGTCTACGGACAGTGGGTCTCGGTGACCACGAGGCAGCGGTTTTTCCTGATCCTGGGTCTCGGTGCCGCGGGGGTCGGCTTCCTGATCGGCATGGCACACGGCGGGCTGTTCGGCGGGATCGTCGGCTGACCCACCCGGTCAACGCCCGTACGCCCGGTCGGGGCGCTCGCAAGGCGCAGTAGGCTTCGGCGCGAGAGCCGGAGCCCCTGTACCCATGGGGACACACCAGCCCGAGGAGCGCCCCGACATGAGCCTGACCCTGAGGACCATCAGCCGCGAGCAGCATCTGGCCTACATCCAGAGCCTGCCGGCGGCGAGCCACATGCAGGTCCCGGCCTGGGCCGACGTGAAGGCGGAGTGGCGCTCGGAGAGCCTCGGCTGGTTCGACGAGCGCACCGGCCAGATGGTCGGCGCGGGCCTGGTCCTCTACCGCCAGCTGCCCAAGATCAAGCGCTATCTCGCGTACCTGCCCGAGGGCCCGGTCATCAACTGGTACGCGCCGAACCTGGACGACTGGATCCAGCCGATGCTCGCGCACCTGAAGCAGCAGGGTGCCTTCTCCGTGAAAATGGGCCCGCCGGTGATCATCCGTCGCTGGAACGCGGACACCATCAAGAAGGGCATCCAGGACCCGGACGTCAAGCGGCTGCGCGATCTGGAGGCCGACTTCATCGAGCCGCGAGCCTTCGAGGTGGCTGACAAGCTGCGCCGCATGGGCTGGCAGCAGGGCGAGGACGGCGGCGCCGGCTTCGGCGACGTGCAGCCGCGCTACGTCTACCAGGTGCCGCTGGCGAACCGCTCCCTGGAAGAGGTCCACAAGAACTTCAACCAGCTGTGGCGCCGCAACATCAAGAAGGCCGAGAAGGCCGGCGTCGAGGTCGTCCAGGGCGGCTACCAGGACCTGGCCGAGTGGCAGCGGCTGTACGAGATCACGGCCGTCCGTGACCACTTCCGGCCCCGACCGCTGTCGTACTTCCAGCGCATGTGGACGGCCCTCAACACCGAGGACCCCAACCGCATGCGGCTGTACTTCGCCCGGCACAACGGCGTGAACCTTTCCGCGGCGACCATGCTGATCGTCGGCGGCCACGTCTGGTACTCCTACGGCGCCTCCGACAACATCGGCCGTGAGGTCCGCCCGTCGAACGCGATGCAGTGGCGGATGCTGCGCGACGCCTACGCGATGGGCGCCACCGTCTACGACCTGCGCGGCATCTCCGACTCGCTGGACGAGACCGACCACCTCTTCGGCCTGATCCAGTTCAAGGTCGGCACCGGCGGTCAGGCCGCCGAGTACCTGGGCGAGTGGGACTTCCCGCTGAACAAGCTGCTCCACAAGGCGCTCGACATCTACATGTCGCGACGTTGAGCCGCGCGGGCGTTTGATTCCATAGCCTTCACAGCTCTCCCCTCTCTGAATACACCGCAGCCACGAGAAAGGTTCCGGGTCCGGCCATGGCGCTCACGCTCTACGTCGACACCGCGCGCTGGCGGGCGCATCACAAGCACGTGCAGGAGCAGTTCCCGGGACTCGTCCCGGTCTGCAAGGGCAACGGCTACGGCTTCGGACATGAACGGCTGGCGGAGGAGGCCACGCGGCTCGGCGCGGACCTGCTCGCCGTCGGCACGACGTACGAGGCCGCGCGCATCAAGGACTGGTTCAGCGGTGACCTGCTGGTGCTGACGCCCTACCGGCGCGGCGAGGAGCCCGTCCCGCTGCCCGACCGGGTCGTCCGCTCGGTGTCGTCGATCGACGGTGTGTACGGCCTCGTGGGTGCCCGCGTCGTCATCGAGGTGATGTCCTCGATGAAGCGGCACGGCATCAGCGAGCACGACCTGCCGCTGCTCCACCAGGCCATAGAGAACGTCCGCCTGGAGGGCTTCGCCATCCACCTGCCGCTGGACCGTACCGACGGCTCGGACGCCGTCGAGGAGGTCATCGGCTGGATGGACCGGCTGCGCGCGGCCCGGCTGCCGCTGCACACGATGTTCGTCAGCCACCTCAAGGCGGACGAGCTGATCCGGCTCCAGCAGCAGTTCCCGCAGACCCGGTTCCGCGCCCGTATCGGCACGCGGCTGTGGCTGGGGGACCACGATGCCACCGAGTACCGCGGAGCCGTGCTGGACGTCACGCGCGTGGCGAAGGGCGACCGGTTCGGCTACCGGCAGCAGAAGGCGGCCTCGGACGGCTTCCTGGTGGTCGTGGCGGGCGGTACGTCGCACGGTGTGGGTCTGGAGGCCCCGAAGGCCCTGCACGGCGTCATGCCGCGCGCCAAGGGCGTCGCACGCGCCGGTCTCGCCACGGTCAACCGGAACCTTTCTCCGTTCGTCTGGGACGGCAAGCAGCGCTGGTTCGCCGAGCCGCCGCACATGCAGGTGTCGATCCTGTTCGTGCCGTCGGACGCCGCCGAGCCGAAGGTCGGCGACGAGCTGGTGGCCCATCTGCGGCACACCACCACCCAGTTCGACCGGATCGTGGATCGCTGAGCCCCGCAGGACCACGAAAGGCCGTACCCGGGCGTTCCGGGTACGGCCTTCTGCATGTTCTGCCGGTGTGACCCCGACCAGCCGGGAGAGTTGTTCGCTCAGAGCGAACGGCCGTCGTGGGACAGCGTCTCGGTCCTGCCCCAGTCCACCTGTGGCCCCTCGAAGTGGGCTGCGTGCCGCGGCGGGTGGGCTGCCGCTCCGAGCACGAAGGCGTCCTCCGCACCGTCCAGCACCCCGCCCGACGGATCGTCGTCGCCGGCCCGGCGCACCACGTCCCGCTCCGGCATGAGGATGTCCCGCACGACGACGGCGCACAGGTACAGGGTGCCCAGCAGGTGCACCGCGATCGCCCAGTGGTAGCCCTGCGTCGGCAGGCCTTTGTGGGCGTCTCCGCTGGTCGTGTAGGCGAGGTACATCCAGATGCCCAGGAAGTACGCCACCTCGCATGCCTGCCAGATCAGGAAGTCCCGCCACTTGGGCCGGGCCAGGACCGCCAGCGGCACCAGCCACAGGACGTACTGCGGGGAGTAGACCTTGTTGGTGAGGACGAAAGCCGCCACCATCAGGAAGGCCAGCTGGGCGAAGCGCGGACGGCGCGGGGCCGTGAAGGCCAGCGCGGCGATACCGAGGAAGCCCAGCACCACCAGCACTATGGCCGCGTTGTTGACGAAGTCGGTGGTGGGCGGGTGGCTGGAGTTCTGCGCCCAGATCAGCCAGAACGAGCCGAAGTCGACACCCCGCTCCTTGCTGAAGGTGTAGAACTTCGCCCAGCCCTCGCGGATGTGGAAGCCCGTCGCGTCGTGCGTGAGCATGATCGGCAGGTTCACCAGGAGCCAGGCGCCCGCCGCGCCGCCCACGGCCTGGAAGAACTCCCGCCACTTGCCGGCCCGCCAGCACAGCACCAGCAGCGGGCCGAGCAGCACGACGGGATACAGCTTGGCGGCCGTGGCCAGCCCCAGCAGGATGCCGAAGGCGAGGGCCCTGCCCCGCGCCCACATCAGCATCGCGGCGGCCGTCAGTGCCACCGCCAGCAGGTCCCAGTTGATGGTTGCGGTCAGCGCGAAGGCCGGCGCCAGGGCGACCAGGAGGCCGTCCCAGGGGCGTCGGCGATGGGTACGGGCCACACAGACGGCGATGACGGCGGCGCACACCATCAGCAGCCCGGCGTTGACGAACCAGTACCACTGCTCCTGGTGCTGGATGCTGCCGCTGTGCGGGGTCAGCCAGGAGGCCACCTCCATGAACACGCCGGTCAGCACCGGGTATTCGAGGTACTCCATGTCACCCGGGAGCTTGTCGAAGTACGGCACGAGATGGTCGGCGAACCCGCGCCCCTGGTAGAGGTGCGGAATATCCGAGTAGCAGGCGTGCGTGTACTGGCTGCTCGCGCCGAAGAACCATGCGCCGTCGTAGCAGGGCGCCTTCTGGACCAGGCCGAGAGCGAACATACCGATCGCCACGAGCACCACGACCCGCACGGGCGTCCACCAGGAGGTTCCGAGCAGGGCACGCCGCCCCAGGGGGCCGCCGATCAGCTCACTGCCGGCGGCGGCGATCCCGTCCTCCCTGGTGGGCTGCACCGGTTCTGCCGTGGCGGCCCGCACGGGCTCGGGCTCGTGCATGCTCGTGGGCCTCATCTCTGCACTGGGCATGGGGCACATCCTGCCGTACCTGTCCAGGAAAACGCCGAGGGCCGCCGCACCTCGTGGGTGCGGCGGCCCGATGTTTCACGTGAAACACCCCTGGCGGGCGAAACGGCCGCCAACCGGGCGGATCACCGGCTAACCGGTCTGACCTCCGAAAAAGCCCCCGTTGCCATTGCCTCGGGTGTTGCCGGGCTCGATCGTCTCCGTGCCCGTGGGCGTCGGTGTCGTACCTCCGTCGGTGCCGCCCGTGTCCAGGCCTCCGGTGTCGGTGCCGCCGTTGCCGTTGCCGTTGCCGTTGCAGTTGTCGCCCCAGCCGAAGTCACAGGACTGGCTCGGCGAGGGAGACGGTGTGGTCTCCGTCTCACTGGGCGTCGGACTCGGGGTGTTGCTCGGCTTCTGGCTCGGCGTGATCGTGACGCTCGGCGTCGGGGACGGGGCGCCCGCCTGGTCCTGGACCGTGCCGATCTCGGTGGCGGGCGGGAAGCCGAGGTCGTTCTGACCCTTGAGCGCGTCCTTCATGTACTCGGTCCACACCTGCGTCGGGATGTCACCACCGTGGATGGAGTCGACGCCCGCCGTGCCGTTCATGGACAGCAGCTTGTGGTCCTTGGGGTTCTCGCGGAACATCGCCACCGAAGTCGACAGCTGCTTGGTGTAGCCGACGAACCAGGCCGACTTGTTCTCGTCGGTGGTACCGGTCTTGCCCGCCGCCGTACGGCCGAGGGCCTTGGCGTTCTTGCCCGTACCGTTCTGGATGACGTTCTCGAGGACGTCCGTGACGTTGTTGGCGATGTTCGAGTCCATCACCGTCCTGGGCGCGGGCTTCGGCTTGACGAAGCTGGGCGCGTCCACACCGTTCACCCTGACGGCGGTCACGGAGTACGGGTCCGTCTGCTTGCCGGACGCGGCAAAGGTCGCGTAGGCGTCGGCCATCCGGATCGCGCTGGGCGTGGACGTACCGATGGCGAACGACGGGTTGAGGTTCTGCGACATGCTCTGGTTGAGGATGCCGGCGGAATGGGCGACGTCCCGGACGTGCGTCATCCCCACATCGACACCGAGCTGCACGAACGGCGTGTTGATGGACTGCTCCATCGCCTTGCGCAGGGTGATGTAGCCCCAGCGGTGATCGCTCTCGTTGTTCTGGAAGAAGGGCGTGTTGTCCTTGTTGAGGTAGTACGACCCGTCCGGTTTGTAGACCTTGAGGTGGTCGTCGCCGTTGTACTTGCTCAACGGAGAGACGCCCTCGCCGTCGGACTTGTACGTGCCGTACTCCATGGCGGCGGCCAGCACGAACGGCTTCCAGGTCGAGCCCACGGGGACACCGGAGGTGTCGGCGTTGTTCGTGAAGTGCCCGTTCTCGTAGCCGTCACCACCGTAGAGAGCGACGATCGCCCCGTCATTGGGCTTCACCGAGGCCGCACCGAACTGGACGTACTTGTCCAGTTCGCGGCGCTTCGGGTCGAGGCGTTCCTTCTGGACGTTCTTCACCGCCTTGGCCAGGGCGTTGACCTTGTCCTTCTTGAACGTCGTGTAGATCTGGTAGCCACCCCGGTCGAACTGCGCCTCGGTGATGTCGGAGTGTGCGAGGACGTACTTCTTCGCCGTGTCGGCCAGATAGCTGATCTGACCGGTCATGCCCTTGGTCGCCTTGCGGCCGTCGGGCCTGGGGTACTTCTTGATGGCTTCCTGGTAGTCGGCGTCCGAGAGGTGCTTGTCCTTGTGCATCTCGCCGAGGATCCAGGCCCAGCGGTCCTTGGAGCGCTTTTCGTTGGCCTGCGGGGTCGCGGACTTGTCGAGGTCCTGGTTGCCCGCGGGGTCGTAGTACGTCGGGCCCTTGAGCAGTGCCGCGAGGACCGCACACTCGCTCGGCTTGAGGTCGACCGCGTTCTTGTCGTAGTACGTCTGCGCCGCCGCCTGGATGCCGTAGGCACCCCGGCCGAAGTACGAGGTGTTCAGATAGCCCTGCAGGATGTCGTCCTTGTCGAGCTTCGCGCCCACCTTTATGGAGATGAACATCTCCTTGAACTTGCGGGTGACCGACTGCTCCTGGCTCAGGTACGTGTTCTTCACGTACTGCTGGGTGATCGTCGAGCCACCCTGCGTCTGGCCGCCCCGCGCCATGTTGGCCAGGGCGCGCGCGATGCCCATGGGGTCGACGCCCGAGTCGTCGTAGAAGGACTTGTTCTCGGCGGAGATCACCGCGAACCGCATCGCCTCGGGGATCTGGTCGATGCTGACGTTCTGCCGGTTGACGCCGGTACCCGTGGCCACCATCTGGGAGCCGTCGGCCCAGTAGTAGACGTTGTTCTGGGACTTGGCCGCGTCGTTCTCGTTGGGGATCGAGACCATCGCGAAGCCGACCCCGGCGATCGCGACCAGGCTGCCGACGAAGCCGATGAACAGCCCGCTGACCAGCTTCCAGGACGGTACCCAGCGGCGCCAGCCCGCTCTGCCCACCCTGGGGTAGTCGATGAAGCGCTTCTTGCCGGGGGCCGTGGCCGGGCGGCCCTTGCCGCGTCCGGGGCCGGTCGGCCCGCCGCGCCGGCCACCCGGGGTCGTGTTGTCGGCCGCTCTGCGGCGGCCCCCTCTCTGCGCCGCCCGGCGAGCCTCGGCACGGCTGCCGTAGGGGCGCTCTTCACCCCCGGAGTCGTGAGAACCCGACCCATAGGAACTGGACCCATAGGAGTCGGCAGGGGACCCGGTGGCGCCTCGCGGTGCCGCACGGCGACCGGAGGACGGGCCGGACTGGCCGCGTCGGGCAGCGGCACGTCCGCCTTCCTGCGGCGGCGGTTTGCGACGGTGCTCGCTCATCGAACGATTACTCCTCGGGCAGGCGCACCCGTGCGCGCCTGGAACGGCGGCTGTTTTCCGGTCCCCCCGAAGTACGGATGTGGTCGGTTCTGCATTCACCCGTACTGCACCGGGGACGATGACGCTCCCCGGGCGCCACTTGGTTCCCGGTGGTGTGCATGCCGCACAGACTACGCACCACCAAAACCTGCCGAGCCCAGAAGTTCACCCCAAATCAGGCAACTTGCCTCCAACGAATCGGTGATGTGATCCCGTTCACCGCTGCCCCTCTTGTCGCGTGCGAGCGGCCGTTCTATCGTCTTGATGTATCGAGTCGATACATCAGCGCGAGATAAAGACGCTGACAGGCACTGCGTGACCTGCGGGACCGACCTGCAGGACCGAGAGGAGGCGACGATGAGCCGGCGCTCCGGCATCCTCGAGTTCGCCGTGCTCGGCCTGCTGCGGGAATCCCCCATGCACGGCTACGAGCTGCGCAAGCGGCTCAACATGTCACTGGGTGTTTTCCGAGCGTTCAGTTACGGCACGCTGTACCCCTGCCTCAAGACACTGGTCGCCAACGGCTGGCTGGTCGAGGAGACCGCAAGCGCCCACGACGACGCACTGGCCGCTCCGCTGGCCGGCCGCCGCGCCAAGATCGTGTACCGGCTGACGGCGGAAGGCAAGGAGCACTTCGAGGAGCTGCTCTCGCAGACCGGCCCCGACGCGTACGAGGACGAGCACTTCGCTGCACGGTTCGCCTTCTTCGGGCAGACCTCGCGCGATGTGCGCATGCGCGTGCTGGAGGGCCGGCGCAGCCGCCTGGAGGAACGCCTGGAGAAGATGCGCGCCTCACTGGCGCGCACCCGGGAGCGCCTCGACGACTACACGCTCGAGCTCCAGCGCCACGGGATGGAGTCCGTGGAGCGCGAAGTGCGCTGGCTGAACGAGCTCATCGAGAGCGAGCGGGCCGGGCGGGACCTGAAGGGTTCCGCGTCCGGGGGGCCCGCTCAGCAGGACACCACCACTGGATCGACGGGCGGCCTGCCCCGTACCGGGGACACCCCCCGGACGGATACGCCCGACGACACCGCCACGTGAGACCCACTCAGGGCCTCACTCGTACACACAGGGAGCAACCGGAATGGGTTCGGTTCGCGTAGCCATCGTCGGCGTGGGCAACTGCGCGGCGTCGCTGGTGCAGGGAGTCGAGTACTACAAGGACGCCGACCCGGCGTCCAAGGTCCCCGGCCTGATGCACGTGCAGTTCGGTGACTACCACGTGCGCGACGTCGAGTTCGTCGCCGCGTTCGACGTCGACGCCAAGAAGGTCGGCCTCGACCTCGCGGACGCGATCGGCGCCTCCGAGAACAACACCATCAAGATCTGCGACGTGCCCTCCACCGGTGTGACGGTCCAGCGCGGCCACACCCTCGACGGTCTCGGCAAGTACTACCGCGCCACCATCGAGGAGTCCGCGGAGGAGCCGGTCGACGTCGTCCAGGTCCTCAAGGACAAGCAGGTCGACGTCCTGGTCTGCTACCTGCCCGTCGGCTCCGAGGACGCGGCGAAGTTCTACGCCCAGTGCGCCATCGACGCCAAGGTCGGCTTCGTCAACGCGCTCCCGGTCTTCATCGCCGGCACCAAGGAGTGGGCGGACAAGTTCACCGAGGCCGGTGTGCCGATCGTCGGTGACGACATCAAGTCCCAGGTCGGTGCCACCATCACGCACCGTGTGATGGCGAAGCTGTTCGAGGACCGCGGTGTCGTCCTCGACCGCACGATGCAGCTGAACGTCGGCGGCAACATGGACTTCAAGAACATGCTCGAGCGCGAGCGCCTGGAGTCCAAGAAGATCTCCAAGACGCAGGCCGTCACCTCCCAGATCCCCGACCGGGACCTCGGCGAGAAGAACGTCCACATCGGCCCGTCCGACTACGTCGCCTGGCTGGACGACCGCAAGTGGGCCTACGTCCGCCTCGAGGGCCGCGCCTTCGGTGACGTCCCGCTGAACCTGGAGTACAAGCTCGAGGTCTGGGACTCCCCGAACTCCGCCGGTGTCATCATCGACGCCCTGCGCGCCGCGAAGATCGCCAAGGACCGCGGCATCGGCGGCCCGATCCTGTCCGCGTCGTCGTACTTCATGAAGTCCCCGCCGGTGCAGTACTTCGACGACGAGGCCCGCGCGAACGTCGAGAAGTTCATCAACGGCGAAGTCGAGCGCTAAGAAGCCCGGCGCCCAGCGCGCACGCGAACGCTCCTGCCAGGGCTGTGAAGGTCCCCGGGTCACCTGACCCGGGGACCTTCCGCATGTGTGAGGCTGTGCCCCATGCCTGTCGTAGGTGACCTGCGCCTGCTGTTGCGTCTGCGGTACTTCCGGCGCCTTCTGTATGTCCGCCTCCTCTCCCAGGGAGCCGACGGCGTCTACCAGGTCGCGCTCGCCGCGTACGTCGTCTTCTCCCCGGAGAAGCAGACGTCGGCCACCGCGATCGCATCGGCGATGGCGGTCCTGCTGCTCCCCTACTCGCTGGTCGGCCCCTTCGCGGGCGTCCTGCTGGACCGCTGGCGTCGCCGGCAGGTCTTCGTGTACGGCAACCTCCTGCGCGCCCTGCTGGCCACGGCCACTGTCGCGCTGATGATCGGCCACGCCCCCGACTGGCTCTTCTACCTCTCCGCGCTGTGCGTCACAGCCGTCAACCGCTTCGTCCTCGCCGGGCTGTCCGCCGCCCTGCCCCGGGTCGTCGACATCGAACGCCTGGTGCTGGCCAACTCCCTCTCCCCGACGGCCGGCACGCTCGTCGCGACCGCCGGCGGAGGCCTGGCTTTCGGGGTCCGGCTCGTGGCGTCGGACTCCGACGCGGCAGTGGTGCTGCTCGGGGCCTTCTTGTATCTGTGTGCGAGTCTCGCTTCCCTGAGCCTGCCTCCCGGCCTCCTCGGCCCCGACCGGCACCCGAAGCGTCCTCGCCTCGGTACGGCGCTCGCCGAGACTGCACGCGAGCTACTCGCGGCCGTCCGGCACCTGGCCTCGCCGCCGCGCAGGGAGGCGGCCTGGGCCCTGGCCGCGATGACGCTGATGCGCTTCTGCTACGGCGCGCTGCTCGTCCTGGTGCTCATGCTCTGCCGCTATGCCCTCTCCGACACCCCCGAAGAAGGGCTCCGCCTGCTCGGACTGGCGTTGATGCTGTCCGGTGCCGGGTTCTTCACGGCGGCCGCGCTGACCCCCTGGGCGGCGGGACGGCTCGGTCCCGGGCGCTGGATCGTGGTGTGCTCCGGGGCGGCCACGGTCCTCGAACCCGCCCTGGGTCTCCCGTTCGCCACCGCGCCCCTCATGGTCGCGGCCTTTGTTCTGGGCCTGATCACCCAAGGCGCCAAGATCGCCACGGACACGATCGTTCAGGCCTGCGTCGAGGACGACTTCCGCGGCCGGATCTTCTCCGTGTACGACGTCCTCTTCAACGTGGCTTTCGTCGGCGCGGCGGGAGTCGCGGCGTTGATGTTGCCGCCGGACGGCCGCTCGACGGTACTGGTGGTCCTCGTCGCCGTGATCTACGGCGTGACCGCCACGTCCCTGGCTCGCTTCGAGCGTCGGCAAGCCGCCGCGCCATAGACGGAACGAGGGGCAATGTTTCACGTGAAACATCGCCCCTCGGGTCGCGGACGGCTGTTTCACGTGAAACATCGCCCGCGCCGGCTCAGCTCTGAGCGGCCCACCACTCCTTGAGAGCAGCCACCGCGGCATCGTGGCCCATCGGACCGTTCTCCAGGCGCAGCTCCAGCATGTGCTTGTACGCCTTGCCGACGACCGGCCCCGGGCCGACATCCAGGATCTCCATGATCTGGTTGCCGTCGAGGTCCGGGCGGATGGCGTCCAGCTCCTCCTGCTCCTGGAGCTGGGCGATGCGCTGTTCCAGGCCGTCATAGGCCCGGGACAACGCGGCCGCCTTCCGCTTGTTCCGCGTGGTGCAGTCGGAGCGGGTCAGCTTGTGCAGGCGGTCGAGCAGCGGGCCCGCGTCACGGACGTAGCGGCGGACCGCCGAGTCCGTCCACTCTCCGGTGCCGTAGCCGTGGAAGCGCAGGTGCAGTTCGACCAACCGTGAGACGTCCTTCACCAGCTCGTTGGAGTACTTCAAGGCGGTCATGCGCTTCTTGGTCATCTTGGCGCCGACCACCTCGTGGTGGTGGAAGGAGACCCGGCCGTCCTTCTCGAAGCGGCGAGTGCGCGGCTTGCCGATGTCGTGGAGCAGCGCGGCCAGGCGGAGCGTCAGGTCGGGGCCGTCCTGCTCCAGCTCGATCGCCTGCTCCAGAACGATCAGGGTGTGCTCGTAGACGTCCTTGTGCCGGTGGTGCTCGTCACGCTCCAGGCGCAGTGCAGGCAGCTCGGCCAGGACATGGTCGGCGAGCCCGGTCTCGACGAGCAGGGTGAGGCCCTTGCGCGGATACGGAGAGACGATCAGCTTGTTCAGCTCGTCCCGGACCCGTTCCGCCGAGACGATCTCCAGGCGCCCGGACATCTCCGTCATGGCGGTGACGACCTCGGGGGCGACCGCGAAATCCAGCTGGGCGGCGAATCGGGCGGCCCGCATCATGCGCAGCGGATCGTCCGAGAACGACTCCTCGGGCGTGCCCGGTGTCCGCAGCACACGCGCCGCGAGGTCCTCCAGGCCGCCGTGCGGGTCGATGAAATCCTTCTCCGGCAGCGCCACGGCCATCGCGTTGACCGTGAAGTCGCGGCGGACCAGATCTTCCTCGATGGAGTCGCCGTAGGAGACCTCGGGCTTGCGGGAGGTGCGGTCGTACGCCTCCGACCGGTAGGTGGTGACCTCGATCTGGTAGCCGCCCTTGTGCGCGCCGACCGTACCGAAGGCGATCCCCACCTCCCAGACGGCGTCCGCCCATGGCCGGACGATCTTCAGTACGTCCTCGGGGCGGGCGTCGGTGGTGAAGTCCAGGTCGTTGCCGAGCCGGCCGAGCAGCGCGTCGCGGACCGATCCGCCGACCAGGGCGAGCGAGAAGCCGGCCTCCTGGAATCGGCGGGCGAGGTCGTCGGCGACGGGAGCCACCCGCAGCAGCTCGGCGACCGCGCGCTGCTGCGCCTGGCTCAGGGCAGAGGGAGTGTCTTCGTTGGGGTTCGGCACAACAGAAGAGGGTACGTGCCCCGCGCGACCAGGGGCGCCTCGATTACGGTGGCAGGACGGCTCCCGCCATACCCGCGCAAGCGCTGCTCTTGCGGCGTACGCCTGCTCTCCGCCCGATACTGGATATAGAGGACAGGTCATCACCCGTCCTCCGATCTTGTGGTGGAGACCGCGGCACTTCCGTTCAGCGGGCATCGTTACCATGCGTGGACGCACATTCCGACGACCACTGACGACGACGAGGGACGGGCGAGCGCGTGGCCGAGGCGGCAGACTTCCAGGCGACCAGTGCCTCACCTGCCCGCATGTGGCTGCGGCGCGCCGGGGCACTGCTGACCGGGGCGCCGCTGCTGGCCGGCCTGCTCCAGCTGCCCGCCGCCGGGCCCGCACAGGCCGCCTCCTCGGACACCGTCTCGGTCTCCGTGGACACGCTCACCCCGAACGCCCCCACGGACGGTGACACGCTGACCGTCTCCGGCACCGTGACCAACGACGGCAAGCAGACCGTCACCGACGCCCACGTGGGCTTGCGCGTAGGCCCCCAGCTGACCACCCGCTCGGGCATCGACTCCGTCGCCCGGCACTCCGAGGAGCTGCAGAGCGGCACGGGCACCGAGGTCGGTGACAAGTACGAGGAGAAGTTCGACAAGCTGGCCCCCGGCGTCGCCCAGCACTTCAGCATCTCCGTCCCCGTGGACAAGCTCGACCTCGGCGACGACGGGGTCTACGAGCTGGGGATCGCCCTGTCCGGCCAGACCTCCGCCCAGCGCTGGGACCAGGTTCTCGGCATCAAGCGGACCTTCCTGCCGTGGCAGCCGTCCGATGCGGACACCAAGACGAAGACGACGTTCCTGTGGCCTCTGATCTCCACGGTCCACATGACGGCCAAGACGGGCGCGGGCGACCTGCAGACCCCGGAGTTCCTCAACGACGACCTGGCCAAGGAACTGGCACCCGGCGGCCGGCTGGCCCAGATGGTGGAGCTGGGCAAGGACCTCGACGTCACCTGGGTGGTCGACCCGGACCTGCTGGCCTCCGTCGACGCGATGGCCGTGGGCAACTACCGGATCCAGAGCAGCGGCGGCACCAGCACGCCCGGCTCCCGGGAGAACCAGGCGCTCGCCAAGCAGTGGCTGGCGAACCTGCAGAAGGCGGTGACCGGCAAGGAGGTCGTCGCGCTGCCCTTCGCCGATCCGGACCTGGCCGCCCTCGCGCACAACGGCACCAGCGTCACGGGCTCGCTCAGCCACCTCAAGGACGCCACCGACGTCGCCGCGACCACCGTCAAGACCGTGCTCCATGTCACGCCGACCACCGACTTCGCGTGGCCCGTGAACGGCGCCGTGAACCCGTCGATCATGAAGGTCGCGACCTCCGCCGGAGCCGACCGGGTGATCGCGCGCAGCGACAGCCTCCAGGAGACCTCCGGGCTGTCGTACACGCCGTCCGCCGCCCGCCCCGTCGGCGGTGGCACCACGGCGGTGGTCGCCGACACCCGGCTGTCCACGGCGTTCCAGGACGATCTGACGAAGGCAGGCTCGGCCACCCTCGCCGTGCAGAAGTTCCTGGCCCAGAGCCTGGAGCTGAACACGCAGACGGACACACAGCGCAGCATCGTCGTCGCGCCCCAGCGCATGCCCAGCGCCAGCCAGGCACAGGCGATGGCGACGGCGCTGCGAGCGCTCCAGGGCAGCGCCTGGTCACAGTCGCAGGACCTCACCGCCGCGGCCAAGGACAAGCCCGACCCGGACGCCACCACGCGCATCCCCTCGACGTCCTCCTACCCCTCCTCGCTGCGCCGGCAGGAACTGCCGCAGACAGCCTTCGAGCAGATCGCCCGCACCCAGGACAAGCTCGACAACTTCCAGGTGGTCCTCACCGACCAGTCCCGCGTGGTCACCCCCTTCGGACGGGCCATAAACCGGGAGATGTCCACGTCCTGGCGCGGCCGGGGCAGCGAGGCGGAAAGCTACCGGGGCGGTGTGGAGGAATGGCTCGACGAGCTGACCGACCAGGTCAAGCTGATCGACAAGTCCGAGACCAAGCTCTCGGGCCGCAGCGCCACCATCCCCGTGACCGTCCAGAACAACCTCGTCCAGCCCGTCGGCCACCTGGTGCTGCGCCTCACATCCACCATGCCGACCCGTCTGAAGATCGGCGGCAAGGCCTACGACGAACAGCCCGTGGAGATCTCCGGCGGGCACAGCCAGTCGGTGAAGTTCACCACCTCGGCCAACGCCAACGGCCGGGTCGGAGTGATCGCCCAGCTCTACACCGAGGACGGCCAGAAGTACGGCGAAGCCGTCAGCTTCGACGTCAAGGTCACCGAGGTCACGCCCACCGTGATGCTGGTCATCGGCGGCGGCGTACTGCTTCTCGTCCTCGCCGGCTTCCGCATGTACACCCAGCGCAAACGCGCCGCGGCCCGGCAGGCCGGGGAGGGCGGACCGGGCACGGCGGGGGAGGGACCCGACGAGCCCGGGAACCCCGAGGGGCCCGGAGACCGTCTCCCCGACGAGTCCGGCTCCCCCTCCGGGGCAGACGGCCCGGAGCAGCCGAGTGACCCTGCACCGGACACCGCACCGGAAAACGCCGACCCGTCCGGGACGGGTGAGAGAGTGGACCGTTGAGCGATGTCGTGGCCGGTGGGCCCGGGACGATGAGGTGGGGTAAGCATGAACGCGCCGTACGACGGTGACCGCGGCCATGGCGCGGCCGGCTCGGGCTACCCCGAGCCGCCGCCCGAGCCCGGCCAGGTGCCGCCGCAGCCCGCGGCGGACATGTACCTCCAGGACGCCTACGAGCAGGACCCCTACCGCTCCCAGGACCTCTCGGCCCAGGACCCGGTCGCCGAGGCGCTCTACGACCGTGCCGCGCACCCTCCGCCGCCCCCGGGCACGTACGACCCCCAGCAGCCTCTGTACGCGCCGCCGGGTCAGTCTCCGTACGCTCCCGACCCGCAGGTGTGGGCGCAGACCCCGGCGCCGGAGCCGGGCGGCGCCACCCCGTACATGCCCTACGGCGAGGACCCGCGCACGACCCGGTTCGTCGGCGTGGACGACCTGGTCTCGCACTCCGGTGAGGAGTACCACGAGCCGGACGCCTTCGCGCACCTCTTCAAGGACCAGCAGCACAGCGGCGGGCATGCGCCCATGGATCCCCCGGCCGTCCCGGGCCCGGCCGCCGCGCCCGGGAACGGATACGGTCCCGCCGGCCAGTACCCGCAGCCGCACGGTCAGCACCCGCAGCAGGGCACCCCGTACCCCGGCGCCTCCTACCCGGCCGACCCCTCCGCCGCCGGACACCCGGTGCAGCCCCCGGTGCCCGCCCCGGCCGCCGCCCCTGATCCCACCGGGCACCCCGGGGCCGCCGAGCCGGAGCCCCCCACGGCCGGCGAGGCTCCCGCCGCCCCCGCCAAGAAGGGCGGCCGGGCCGCCGGGCTGCTGAAGTCCAGCGCCGTCATGGCGGCGGGCACGATGGTCTCCCGCCTCACCGGTTTCATCCGCTCCGCGCTGATCGCCGCCGCGCTAGGTCTCGGCTTCCTCGCCGACTCCTTCCAGGTGGCCTACCAGCTGCCGACGATGATCTACATCCTCACCGTCGGTGGCGGCCTGAACTCCGTGTTCGTGCCGCAGCTGGTGCGGTCCATGAAGGAGGACGAGGACGGCGGCGAGGCCTTCGCCAACCGGCTGCTGACGCTGGTGATGGTGGCGCTCGCCGCGCTGACCGGACTCGCGATGTTCGCCGCGCCGCTGCTGGTGCGGGCGCTGTCGCCCACCATCGCCGCCAACCCTGCCGCCAACGACGTCGCGGTCACCTTCACCCGGTACTTCCTGCCCTCGATCTTCTTCATGGGCATCCACGTGGTGATGGGTCAGATCCTGAACGCGCGCGGCAAGTTCGGCGCGATGATGTGGACCCCGGTCCTCAACAACATCGTCATCATCATCTCGCTCGGCATGTTCATCTGGGTCTACGGCAGCGCCGCCAACTCCCACATGGACGTCACCAACATCCCGCCGGAGGGGCAGCGGCTCCTCGGCGTCGGCATCCTGCTGGGCCTCGTCGTCCAGGCGCTGGCGATGATCCCCTACCTGCGCGAGACCGGCTTCCGGATCCGGCTGCGGTTCGACTGGAAGGGCCACGGCCTGGGCAAGGCCGCGATGCTCGCCAAGTGGACGGTGCTGTTCGTTCTCGCCAACCAGGCGGGTGCCATGGTCGTCACCCAGCTGTCCACCGCCGCGGGCAACGACTCCGGTGTCAAGGGCACCGGCTTCGCCGCCTACGCCAACGCCCAGCTGATCTGGGGCCTGCCCCAGGCCATCATCACCGTGTCCCTGATGGCTGCCCTGCTGCCGCGCCTGTCGCGCTCGGCCGCCGAGGGAGATGCAGGCGCGGTCCGCGACGACATCTCCCAGGGCCTGCGCACCACCGCGGTCGCCATCGTGCCCATCGCCTTCGGCTTCCTCGCACTCGGCATCCCGATGTGCACGCTGATCTTCGGCTCGGCGGGCACGGGCTCGGCCGTCAACATGGGCTACATGCTGATGGCCTTCGCCCTCGGCCTGATCCCCTACTCCGTGCAGTACGTCGTCCTCCGCGCGTTCTACGCCTACGAGGACACCCGCACCCCCTTCTACAACACGGTCATCGTGGCGGCGGTCAACGCGGGCGCCTCGGCGCTCTGCTACTTCCTGCTGCCGCCGCGCTGGGCGGTCGCCGGTATGGCAGCCGCCTACGGCCTGGCCTACGCCATCGGCGTGGGCGTCGCCTGGCGGCGGCTGAGCAAGCGGCTGGGCGGTGACCTGGACGGGTCCCGGGTGCTGCGCACGTACGCGCGGCTGGGCATCGCCTCGGTGCCGGCGGCCCTGCTCAGCGGCGCTGCCTGCTACGGCATCGGGCACACCCTCGGCCAGGGCGTGATCGGCTCCTTCGCCGCACTGCTCGTCGGCGGCGTCGTCCTGTTCGGCGTCTTCTTCGTCGCCGCCCGCCGGATGCGCATCGAGGAGCTCAACTCGCTCGTGGGTATGGTGCGCGGGCGTCTGGGTCGTTGAGGCGGGGGTACGCGCACAACCATCGTCCGCCGCCGTGTGTCGTGCATAGCGGCGGACTGTGGGCACAATTGGTTTCGGCGTCGGACAGCGTGCAACGGATGGGGAGGCAGGGACGACGGTGGCGGAACGGAGTACGGCTGCCGTCGACGTGGCAGACAACAGCGGTGATCAGCCGCTGACCGCGAAGGCGGACCAGTCCACGGCCGACGGGGTGGCCAAGAACCCGGAGTGGGACACGGACAGCGACGAGACGCAGGGGAGCGGCGCGGCCGAGGGTCCCGGAAAGAAGGCCTCGCCACCGGAACTGCACAGCGGGCACAAGCTGGCCAGACGCTACCGGCTGGAAGAGTGCGTCACCCGTCTGGACGGCTTCAGCAGCTGGCGTGCGGTCGACGAGAAACTCCGGCGTGCCGTCGGCGTCCATGTGCTGCCCGCGGACCACGTACGGGCCCGTTCCGTCCTTGCCGCCGCCCGCTCCTCCGCGCTGCTCGGCGACCCCCGCTTCGTCCAGGTCCTCGACGCCGTCGAGGAGAACGACCTCGTCTACGTCGTGCACGAGTGGCTCCCCGACGCCACCGAGCTGTCCGCGCTTCTCGCGGGCGGCCCGCTGGAGCCGCACGACGCCTACCAGATGGTCAGTCAGGTCTCCTCCGCCATGGCTGCCGCACACCGCGAGGGCCTCGCTCATCTGCGGCTCAACCCGAACGCAGTACTGCGCGCCTCGACCGGCCAGTGGCGCATCCGCGGCCTCGCCGTGAACGCCGCGCTGCGCGGCATCAGCTCCGACACCCCGCAGCGCACCGACACCGAAGCCATCGGCGCCCTGCTGTACGCGGCCCTGACCCAGCGCTGGCCGTACGAGAACGACGCCTACGGCCTCTCCGGCCTCCCCAAGGACATCGGACTCATCGCACCGGACCAGGTGCGCGCCGGTATCCACCGCGGCCTGTCGGAGCTGGCCATGCGGGCCCTCGTCAACGACGGGGCCACGGCGTCCCGTCACGAGGCTCCGTGCACCACGCCGGAGGAGCTGGTGAAGGCGATCGGCGAGATGCCGCGCATCCGCCCGCCGGAGCCGGCGTTCGCGGCGCCGCCGGAGTACCAGCGCACGACCTACCAGCAGGGCACCTACGGCCGCCCGGCGCCGCATCCCGGTGCCACACAGCCCATCGCGCCCCCGCCGCCTCCACTGCAGAGCCGCACCGGCAAGGCCCTGAAGTGGGCGGTGTCGGCCCTCCTCATCGCCGCCCTCGGACTGGGCAGCTGGCAGCTGGCGGACGCCCTGATGCAGGGCGAGAAGTCGGACGACACCCACAAGAGCCAGACGACGGAGGGTGGCGACAAGAACGTCACGAAGCCGAAACCGAAGCCGATAGCGATCCAGCAGGGCCAGGAATTCGTCGCCGAGGGCGGCGCCCAGAACTCCGGTGCCGAACCCAAGACCTACGACGGCAACGCGTCGACGTTCTGGAAGACCAAGAGCTTCAACGAAGGTCCGGCGATCGCCCCGCTCAAGCCGGGCGTCGGCATCGTGTACGACCTCGGCTCGGCGAAGAAGCTCAGCACCGCCACCCTCGACCTGCGCTACAGCGGTGACCACACGACGGTCGAGCTGTACGCTGCGGACTCGCTGACGCCGGCATCGCTGGACTCCATGACGAAGATCGGCAGCGTTACGACCACGGGTACCACCGCCACGGTGAAGGTCACCAAGTCGGTCAAGACGCAGTACGTCCTCGTCTGGCTGACGGCCGTGCCGAACTCGGGGTACGACTCCACCCTGTACGCCAGTGCCGGCTGGAAGCAGGCCATCGGCGAAGTGAAGTTCACGGGCTGACGTCTCACCCGGACCGGAGGGGGCAGATGGCGGAAGGCGCCGGATACGAGGGAGTGGGCGACCGAGACCTGCTCGCCCGCCACGTGGAAGGCGATCCTGATGCCTTCGGTGAGATCGTGCGGCGGCATCGGGACCGGCTCTGGGCGGTCGCACTGCGAACGCTGGGCGACCGCGAGGAGGCCGCCGACGCGGTTCAGGATGCCTTGGTGTCGGCCTACCGGGCCGCCCACACCTTCCGGGGCCAGTCAGCGGTCACGACGTGGCTGCACCGCATCACGGTGAACGCCTGCCTGGACCGGGCACGTAAAGCGGCCTCGCGGAAGACAGCTCCGGTCGACGACACCGAGCGGCTGGAGCAGCTGCTGGAGCCGCACGAGTCCGCTTCGGCACCGGCGGAGCGGAACGACGTGCACCGCCAGCTCCTCGAAGCACTCGGCACCCTTCCGCCGGAACAGCGGGCCGCCCTCGTCCTGGTGGACATGCAGGGCTACCCCGTGGCCGAGGCCGCGCGAATCCTGGATGCCCCGGTCGGCACGGTGAAGAGCCGGTGCGCGCGCGGCAGGGCCAAACTGCTACCCCTCCTCACCCACCTACGACCCGAGGGCACCAGGGATCCACGAGCCGGTGACACCGAAAACCCGAGAGAACCCGGCCGGGCTGCGGGCAGCGAGGGGGCCGGCCGGGCCGGGGACGGAAAGAAAGCCGGCGCTGGACGGAACCGAGGGCCGGGGACATCCGTCCCACCGGCAACGGGGTCACCGAGCGAACGCCCCAGAGGAACGGGGCCGAGCGATTCAGCCGTAGTGAAGGGCGGAGGTGGGCGAGCGTGACTTCCACGACAGACACGGCCGGGCACCCGGACGTCGCGGAGATCTCCGACCTCACCGAAGGCCTCCTCCCGCCAAACCGCAGCACCGACGTGCGCCGCCACCTGGACACCTGCGAGCTGTGCGCGGACGTGTATGCCTCGCTGGAGGAGATCCGGGGACTGCTGGGGTCCGTGCCGGGACAGGAGGGCATGCCGGACGATGTCGCCCAGCGCATCGACGCCGCCCTTGCCGCCGAGGCCGCGCTGAGCGCCATGGGCGAGGACGCCGTGGCTCATGTTTCACGTGAAACATCGCCCGTTGCTGGGCACCCCGCTGAGCACGCCGCTGAGCAGTCCCCTGATCCCCTCGTTGATCGCCCGCTCGACCTCGATCACCCCAGCGATCGGCCCGCCGGGCGCCCCCGCGCAGCGACCGGTCCGGGGCGCAAGGGACCCGAGCGCCGTCGGCGCCGTGGCCGTCTCGTGCTCGGTGCCGTTCTCACGGCCGCTGTGCTGGGAGCCGGGTCGCTGATCGTGACTTCGCTCGGGGACAACAGCGACCACACCACGGCCCACAGCAAGCCGACCCCCTCCGTCGGAGCCTTCTCCGGCGACAGCGTGGAGAACCAGGTGCACAGCCTGCTCACCACGAAGAAGTCGCGGCCGCACGGCACTGAGAACCCTCAGCGGGGCCCCGACGGCGAGTCGAACACACCCGGTTCGACCGAGGGTCCGAACACGCTGATCCAGACCGCGGTTCCCGTACCCGACTGTGTACGGCAGGCGCTCGGCCAGGGGCATGACGTCCTTGGTGCCAAGACGGGAACGTACGCGGGAAAGGCCGCCTACCTCGTCGTGGTGGCGGACGCCCACAACGGCCAGCGGGTCACGGCCTACGTGATCGACGCGGCATGCGTGCAGCAGCAGTCGGCTTCGCCCGGTGAGGTTCTGCTGAAGCAATCCGTCTCACGTCACTGACTCGCCGGGTTCCTGAGTCACCCGGTCGCCGAGTCACCGGGTCGCTGAGTCGGCTGGAACAATCCTTCGGTCGTCCGTGGGCAGGCGTGTGCCCGGACACACTGGGAATGCGGGCCCCGTAGGATCCGTTGGGTGGGGTGGGAGTCCTGAAAAGGGCTCGCACCGGTCGACTGACGCAGACCAGAGACGAGGAATCAAGCCGTGAGCGACGTCCGTAACGTGATCATCATCGGCTCCGGGCCCGCAGGCTACACGGCGGCGCTCTACACCGCCCGTGCCTCGCTGAAGCCCCTGGTGTTCGAAGGCGCCGTCACCGCGGGTGGTGCACTGATGAACACCACCGAGGTGGAGAACTTCCCGGGCTTCCGCGACGGCATCATGGGCCCCGACCTCATGGACAACATGCGCGCCCAGGCCGAACGCTTCGGCGCCGAACTGGTTCCGGACGACGTCGTCTCCGTTGACCTGACCGGTGAGATCAAGACTGTCACCGACACTGCGGGCACCGTCCACCGCGCGAAGGCTGTCATCGTCACCACCGGCTCCCAGCACCGCAAGCTGGCTCTGCCGAACGAGGACGCGCTCTCCGGCCGCGGTGTCTCCTGGTGTGCCACCTGCGACGGGTTCTTCTTCAAGGACCAGGACATCGCCGTGATCGGCGGTGGTGACACCGCGATGGAGGAGGCCACCTTCCTCTCGCGGTTCGCCAAGTCCGTGACGATCGTCCACCGCCGGGACACCCTGCGCGCCTCCAAGGCGATGCAGGAGCGCGCCTTCGGGGACCCGAAGGTCAAGTTCGTCTGGGACAGCGAGGTCGCCGAGATCCAGGGCGACCAGAAGCTCTCCGGCCTGAAGCTGCGCAACCTCAAGACCGGTGAACTGTCCGAGCTGCCCGTGACGGGTCTGTTCATCGCGATCGGTCACGACCCGCGCACCGAGCTGTTCAAGGGTCAGCTGGACCTGGACGAGGAGGGCTACCTGCAGGTCGCCTCCCCGTCCACGCGCACCAACCTGAGCGGCGTCTTCGCCGCCGGCGACGTGGTCGACCACACCTACCGCCAGGCGATCACCGCGGCCGGCACCGGCTGCTCCGCCGCTCTGGACGCCGAGCGCTTCCTCGCCGCTCTCGCGGACGAGGAGCAGGCGGAGCCCGAGAAGACCGCCGCCGTCTGACCTCCCACCTCTCTCCCCCCGACGCACGACCAAGGTAAGGAGCCCGCCGTGGCCGGCAACCTGAAGACTGTGACCGACGATTCCTTTGATCAGGACGTCCTGAAGAACGACAAGCCCGTCCTGGTGGACTTCTGGGCGGCCTGGTGCGGCCCGTGCCGTCAGATCGCCCCGTCCCTCGAGGCGATCGCCGCCGAGTACGGTGACAAGATCGAGATCGTCAAGCTCAACATCGACGAGAACCCGGCCACGGCCGCCAGGTACGGCGTCATGTCCATCCCGACCCTGAACGTCTACCAGGGCGGCGAGGTTGCCAAGACCATCGTCGGCGCCAAGCCCAAGGCCGCGCTGCTCCGCGACCTCGAAGACTTCATCGCCGAGTGACGTTTCACGTGAAACACGAATGGGCCAACCCCCTGCGGGTTGGCCCATTTACTTGGGACGGGCGTCTGCAAGACCGTATCCGTTGACGTACGACTGCTACAGCGGCCTCAGCGCCGGCTCCTTCTGAACCGCTCCCAGGAGCCGGTCGAGTGCCATCTCCACGTCTTCCTTCCAGGAGAGCGTCGACCGCAGTTCCAGCCGCAGCCGCGGATGCATGGGATGCTGCCGGACCGTCTTGAAGCCGACGGCCAGCAGATGGTCGGCGGGCAGCAGACAAGCGGGCTCCTTCCAGCGGGCGTTACCGAACGCCTCGATGGCTTTGAAGCCCCGGCGCAGCAGGTCCTTGGCGACCGTCTGCACAAGCACCCGCCCCAGCCCCTGCCCTTGGTAGCCGGGCATGACGAACGCCGTGATCAGCTGGACTGCGTCGGGTGAGACCGGGCTCGTAGGGAAGGCCGTGGAGCGCGGGACGTAGGCCGGCGGTGCGTAGAGCACGAATCCTGCCGGCACGTCATCAACGTAGACCACCCGGCCACACGATCCCCAGTCCAGCAGAACGGCGGAGATCCAGGCTTCCTTCTCCAGCGCGGCCGTGCCTGCCTTCACCGCCGCTTCGCCGCTGACGGGGTCGAGTTCCCAGAAGACGCACGAGCGACAGCGTGGGGGAACGTCCTGAAGGTTGTCCAGCGTGAGCGGCACGAGCCGACGCCCCATGAAGGCTGATCCTCACTTCCTTCGCCCGCCGCGTCCAGAGCGGCTGTGAGAGCGTTCCGCTCCCTGAGCAGGCTGCCGACGAACCCGCCGACCGCTCCGAGACCCAGGCCCGCGCTCACCAGTCCGGTGCGGCTCATCGATCCCATGGCCCCTGTCTCCCCACTCAGAGATGCAACTGCTGTCCGGTGGTTGTGCCATAGCTGTTCGCATCGTATCCACGATGCGAACAGCTCGATACCGCCCTGAAGCAAAGAGCGGGCCGTGTTCCGGACACGCCGGAAACGACCCGCTCCACCGCTTCACGGGCGGCAACGGCCAAAGCTCACTCGTCCTCGGTGTCGCTCTCCTGAAGGCTCTTCTGCAGGGCCAGCTTCTCGCCCGGGGCGAGCGTGCTGAGGATCCGCTCGAGGTCATCCGCGGAGGCGAACTCGACGGTGATCTTGCCCTTCTTCTGCCCCAGCTCGACCTTCACCCGCGTCTCGAAGCGGTCCGAGAGCCGGGTGGCCAGCTCACTCAGAGCCGGGGAAGGCACGGAGCCGGCCCGGGGACCCCGGGAGCGCGCGGCTTTCTGAGGCCGCGAGCCCATCAACGTCACGATCTCTTCCACGGACCGCACCGACAGCCCCTCGGCCACGATCCGGTGGGCCAGGCGATCCTGCTCCTCCGAGTCCTCCACGGCCAGCAGCGCCCGGGCGTGGCCGGCCGAGAGCACTCCCGCAGCCACCCGCTTCTGCACGGTCGGCGAGAGCTTCAGCAGGCGCAGGGTGTTGGAGACCTGCGGACGGGAACGCCCGATCCGGTCGGCCAGCTGGTCATGCGTGCAGTTGAAGTCCTTCAGCAGCTGGTCGTAGGCAGCCGCCTCTTCGATCGGGTTCAGCTGCGCACGGTGCAGGTTCTCCAGCAGCGCGTCCAGAAGAAGCTTCTCGTCGTCGGTAGCCCGGACGATGGCCGGGATGGCCTCCAGACCGGCCTCACGGCAAGCACGCCAGCGGCGCTCGCCCATGATCAGCTCATAGCGGGCTGGGCCCAGCTGCCGCACCACCACGGGCTGGAGGAGGCCAACCTCCTGGATGGAGGTGATCAGCTCCTGGAGCGCGTCCTCATCGAAGATCTCACGCGGCTGACGCGGGTTCGGCGTGATGGCGTCGAGCGGGATCTCCGCGAAGTGGGCGCCCATCGGAGCTGCGGGCACCTCCACCGCCGGGCTCGCCGTGGCCACCTCGGTTTCCTGGACAACGGGCGGCAATGTGGCCACCTTCGCCGCGGCAACCCCGCGATCGGTCGTCAGCACCGGCACGGCTGCCGGGGAGGTGGATGCTCCGCCCCCCATGGCCGCCGACGCCGGGTTCTTCTCGGTCGGGGCAGCGGGGATCAGTGCGCCGAGCCCACGGCCCAGACCCCTCCGTCGCTCACTCACTGGATCCCCTCCACCATGCTTGGGTCGTTCTGGGCGCCGATGTGGGCCTGGCTCGCGTCGTAGCTGATGCCAACACCCTTCAGCGCGATTTCTCGGGCCGCCTCAAGATACGAGAGGGCACCGCTCGATCCTGGATCGTAAGTCAGCACCGTCTGCCCGTAACTCGGCGCCTCGGAGATACGGACCGAGCGGGGAATGCTCGTCCGCAGTACCTCGTCGCCGAAGTGAGTGCGCACCTCTTCCGCGACCTGGGAGGCGAGACGCGTCCGGCCGTCGTACATGGTGAGCAGGATCGTCGACACGTGCAGCGTGGGGTTGAGGTGGCCCCGCACCAGGTCGACGTTGCGCAGCAGCTGACCCAAGCCCTCCAGTGCGTAGTACTCGCACTGGATCGGGATGAGGACCTCCTGGCCGGCGACCAGTGCGTTGACCGTCAGCAGGCCGAGGGAGGGCGGGCAGTCGATGAGGATGTAGTCCAGCGGCTGCTCGTACGCCTGGATCGCCCGCTGCAACCGGCTCTCGCGGGCCACCAGGGACACCAACTCGATCTCCGCACCAGCGAGATCGATGGTGGCGGGGGCGCAGAAGAGACCTTCGACATCGGGGACGGGCTGTACGACCTCGGCGAGAGGCTTGCTCTCCACCAACACGTCATAGATGGACGGAACTTCGGCGTGGTGGTCGATCCCCAGGGCCGTGGACGCGTTGCCCTGCGGGTCGAGGTCGATCACCAGGACGCGGCCACCATGCAGAGCCAGCGAAGCGGCAAGGTTGACGGTCGTCGTCGTCTTGCCCACGCCGCCCTTCTGGTTGGCGACCACGATCACTCGGGTCTGCTCCGGGCGCGGCAGGCCTTCGCCGGCGCGGCCGAGAGCCTCCACCGCCAGTTGGGCCGCTCGACCGATGGGAGTGTCGTCCATCGGGGACGGTGTTTCACGTGAAACATCCGCCCCCATCGACTCGGTACGGGGACCGGGGACCGGATCGGTCATCGGTCCCGCGATGTTGGCGTCGGACCGCAAGGATTCACTCTCCTCGACTTCAGGCTCGCAATGAACAGAGCCTCCCATGTCTTCGGGGTCGTGAACCAGTGAGGCCTGGTGTTCTGTGGAGAAATCCACCTCTGTGGACAGCTCCGCACCCCCTGAGGAGGGCGGAGCGTCCGGCGCCGGAGACGGAGTGTCCCGGGAAACAGGAGCCTCCCCGAGAGCGCCAAGAGGCTTTCGGTCGCGGGGTTCGGCCGCAGCGCGGCCACGACTGATGATGCCGTGCAGCAGTGAGCGACGTTTCACGTGAAACACGATGCACAGCGGCTGCGACCGGATCTCTGCGACACTCCGGCTTGCGTACGTTTGGCAGCTTGTGTGGAGTACGTCTCGTCGTCAGGACGGATCAGCAATGTCCGTCCATCGGTTCACCGGCGGCGACGGGCTCGGCCGGTACGGGCCGCCTTGGCGCGCTTCGCGGCGAAGCGGACACCACCCGGGCTCTCCCCGACCTCGACCCGCACCACGGTGGAGAGCGGGTCCACCACGCCCTCACCCACATGCAGGATGGACGTCTCGACCGCGCCGAGCTTGGTGAGCGCGGTGGCCGCAGCCTTCAGCTCCTCCTCGGCGGTATCGCCCTTCAGCGCGAGCATCTCGCCGTACGGGCGCAGCAGAGGAATGCCCCAGGTGGCCAGGCGGTCCAGCGGGGCCACGGCCCGGGCGGTCACGACATGGACCGGCGGCAGCTTGCCCATGACCTCCTCGGCTCGGCCACGCACCACGGTGACGTGGTCCAGGCCCAGCAGCTCGACGACCTCGGTGAGGAAGTTGGTGCGCCGCAGCAAGGGCTCCAGCAGGGTGATGTTCAGGTCGTCACGGACCAAGGCCAGCGGGATGCCCGGCAGCCCGGCACCCGAGCCGACGTCGCAGACCGTCACGCCCTCCGGGACAGCCTCGGAGAGCACCGCACAGTTCAGCAGGTGCCGCTCCCACAGGCGGGGCACCTCCCGGGGGCCGATCAGGCCTCGCTGCACGCCCGCCTCGGCGAGCAGCTCCGCATAGCGGACCGCATCGGCGAAGCGATCACCAAACACTTCCCGCGCCTGTTCGGGCGCGGGGGGAAGCTCCGCTGCCTCCGTCACGGGGACCGTCCTTCCGTACAGCGCCGGCGCTTCGCGCACCGGCCACCAGAACTACCAGGCTGACAAAATTCGGCCCCGCCTGCTCAACAGACGGGGCCGGTGAAACCAGGGGGCCGATCAGGCGGGCAGTACGACGACGAAGCGCTGCGGCTCCTCGCCCTCGGACTCGCTGCGCAGTCCCGCGGACTTGACCGCGTCGTGCACGACCTTGCGCTCGAACGGGGTCATCGGCTTGAGCTTCACGGGCTCGCCGGTGCTCTTCACCTCGGCGGCGGCCTTGGCGCCCAGCTCGGACAGCTCGGCCCGCTTCTTGGCCCGGTACCCCGCGATGTCCAGCATCAGCCGGCTGCGGTCCCCGGTCTCCCGGTGCACCGCAAGGCGCGTCAGCTCCTGCAGCGCCTCCAGCACCTCGCCGTCCCGGCCGACCAGCTTCTGCAGGTCGCGGCTGCCGCTGTCGCTGATGATCGACACGGAGGCGCGGTCGGCCTCGACGTCCATGTCGATGTCGCCGTCGAGGTCGGCGATGTCCAGCAGACCCTCCAGGTAGTCCGCCGCGATCTCACCCTCCTGCTCCAGGCGGGTGAGGGTGTCTGCACCCTCGGCAGCGGCGGAGGTGGTGCCTTCCGTCACGGGATGGGCTCCTTCTTACTTCTTGGACGGGGACTTGGGCCGCTGCGGGCCACCCTTGCGCTGGCCGGACTGGGCCTTGCTGCGGGTGCCGGAGCCGGGCTTCTCGGGCTGCTTTGCGGCAGCGGGCTTGGCGTCCTGCGGCTCGTCGGACTTCTCCAGCGACGGGGAGTCCCCCGCCTGCTTGGTACCGCCGGACTGACGCTGGGCCTTGCTCTGACGCTTGGGCTGCTGGCGCCGGGCGGCGGTGGCCGTGGCCGTGGTGGTGCCGGCGACGGCACCGTCCTCGGCCTGCGCCGCGGCCTGGGCCGCGCTCTTCGCCACGGTGCCGTCGGCCTGGGCGACGAGACCGGCCTTGTTCAGCGCGTTGACGAACTTGCGCTCGAACTCGTTGCGGTCCCGGCCCTTGGTGACGATCGCCTTGACGATGGCCTTCTCGCTGCGCCGGCGGACCTTGCCGTGCTGCGTGACGTGCTTGGTCAGGCGCTCCAGGTAGGCGGCCTGGGCCTTGGAACCCGGGGTCGGGTTGTTGCGGATGACGTACATCTGCTGGCCCATGGTCCACACGTTGGTGGTCAGCCAGTAGACGAGGACACCGACGGGGAAGTTCACACCGAAGACGGCGAACATGACCGGGAAGACGTACATCAGCATCTTCTGCTGCTGCATGAACGGCGTCTTCACGGTGGTGTCGACGTTCTTCGTCATCAGCTGGCGCTGCGTGTAGAACTGCGACGCCGACATCAGCACGATCATGATCGCCGTCACGACGCGGACGTCGGTCAGCGAGGCGTTGAGCGCGGTGACCTGGCTCTCACTGCTGAAGAACTTGGAGGCGAGCGGGGCACCGAAGATGTGCGCCTTCTGGGCACTCTCCAGCAGACCCTGGTCGATCACACCGATGGTCTTGTTCGACGCGATGCCGTTGAGCACGTGGTACAGGGCGAAGAAGAACGGGGACTGCGCCAGGATGGGAAGGCACGAGGAGAGCGGGTTGGTACCCGACTCCTTGTACAGCTTCATCATCTCTTCGGACTGGCGCTGCTTGTCGTTCTTGTAACGCTCCTGGATCTTCTTCATCTCGGGCTGCAGCGTCTGCATGGCCCGGGTCGCCTTGATCTGCTTCACGAAGAGCGGGATCAGGCAGATGCGGATCAGGATCACCAGGGACACGATGGACAGGCCCCAGGCCCATCCGGTGTCAGGGCCGAAGATGGCGCCGTACACCGTGTGGAACTGGACGATGACCCATGAGACGGGTGTCGTGATGAAGCTGAAGAGGCTGGCAATCGTGTCCACTAATCATGCTCCTTGGGCATGGGACGAGGTCTCTGCGGCCGGGCTCGAAGGAGACTCGGGAACGAGCTTCGCTTCGGTGGCCGGTTCGGCGGCGGAGGGCCCGCCCCTGCGTGCGCTCCAGGCGTTGCGCAGCATTTCGTGCCACCGCGGGCGCTTTCGCGGCGGAACATGGTCCACACCGCCGAGCGACCACGGATTGCACCGGAGGATGCGCCAGGCGGTGAGTGCCGTTCCCTTGATCGCACCGTGCCGGTCGATGGCCGTGTAGCCGTAGTGGGAGCACGACGGGTAGTACTTGCACACCGGCCCAAGCAGTGGACTGATCGTCCACTGGTACAGCTTGATCAGAGCCAGCAGCGGGTACTTCATCGCGCGCCCCCTCCCAGCAGCCGCTGAAGGGCGGCGTCCAGGTCTCGGGCCAGCTGTGCGTGGTCTGCGTCGCCCGCTCCGGGCAGCGCTCGTACGACTACCAGGCTACCGGGGGGAAACAGGGCGACTCGGTCACGCATCAGATGGCGCAGTCTGCGCTTCACTGTGTTGCGCACGACCGCGCCACCCACGGCCTTGCTCACGACGAAACCCGCACGCGTCGGGGGAGCGCTCTCCCCAGGCGCGTGCGGGTCCGTGGCACCGCTACGAAGGTGGACGACGAGGGACGGGCGGCCTGCCCGGCGCCCTCGCCGTACCGCGGTCGCGAAGTCCTCGCGCCGCCTCAGCCGGTTCTCGGTGGGCAGCACGACGTCATGACCTGATCGGGATCAGGCGGACAGGCGGGCGCGACCCTTGCTACGGCGGGACGCGAGAATCGCGCGGCCGGCACGGGTGCGCATACGCAGCCGGAAGCCGTGGGTCTTCGCGCGACGACGGTTGTTCGGCTGGAAGGTGCGCTTGCTCACTCGGGGGCTCCAGAAAGATTCGGTAGTGGCGGGTGGCCGTCCTGGCTGTCACCGTGCGCCCACGAGTAGCTCGCGTCACGCCCGAGTGCACCGCTTCCCGATCACCTGACGTGATCTGTGCCCATCGGAGGCAGGCGGCAGCAGCCATCGACAACTCGACCTGGTTACGGTACGCGGGGCTACGCCATCCGGTCAAACCGGGGGCGACCGAGAGACACTGTCCACAGGCTGGGGACAACAACTTGAACCGTACCCGCCGCGCTGACTACCGTGGCTGGACTCCGATTCGTTCCTTTATCCCCAGCCGACCCGATATTCATCCCGACCCGTCCGCGAACCACACGTTCGTGGGACCTGTGAGAGAGCGTGCCCTGTGGCTGACGTACCTGCCGATCTTGCCGCAGTGTGGCCACGAGTACTGGAGCAGCTCCTCGGTGAGGGCCGCGGTCAGGGTGTCGAGGCGAAGGACGAGCACTGGATCCGGCGCTGCCAGCCGCTCGCGCTGGTCGCGGACACCGCCCTGCTGGCCGTACCGAACGAATTCGCGAAGAACGTACTGGAGGGCCGTCTCGCGCCCATCGTCAGCGAGACCCTGAGCCGTGAGTGCGGCCGCCCCATCCGGATCGCGATCACCGTGGACGACTCGGCGGGGGAACCGCCGGCGCCCGCGGCACCCTCCGCCCAGCAGCCGCCCAAGTCCCGCTACGAGGAGCCGGAGCTGCCGTCCGGCCCGTACGAGGGCTACGGCCGCCACCGCGGCGCCGACCAGCTCCCGAGCCCCGAGCAGCTTCCGCCGGGCCGCCAGGACCAGCTGCCGACCGCCCGCCCTGCCTACCCGTCCGAGTACCAGCGCCCCGAGCCCGGTGCCTGGCCGCGCCCCGGGCAGGACGAGTACGGCTGGCAGCAGCAGCGGCTGGGCTTTCCCGAGCGCGACCCGTACGCCTCGCCCTCGTCCCAGGACGACTACCGTTCCGGTGCGGACGCCTACGGCTCGCCGTCCCAGGACTACCGCCCCCAGGGCATGGACCGGCCGCCGTACGAGCAGCAGCGTGGCGAGTACGACACCCCGCGCGCGGACTACGAACCGCGGGACTACGAGCGGTCCCGCCCCGACTACGACGCCCCGCGCGGCGAGTACGACCCGGCCCGGACCGAGTACGACCAGCGCGACCCCGTCCGCCGTGAGCGGCCCGACGAGCCGGTGCACCGCGGCGGCCCCGGCCGCCCGGACGGGCCCGCGACGGGTTCACCGGCCCCGCCGGCCGCGCAGCCGGCACCGGCGAGCGGCCCCGGTGAGCCGACCGCGCGGCTGAACCCCAAGTACCTGTTCGACACGTTCGTCATCGGCGCCTCCAACCGGTTCGCGCACGCGGCGGCGGTCGCGGTCGCCGAGGCGCCGGCGAAGGCGTACAACCCCCTGTTCATCTACGGGGAGTCGGGGCTCGGCAAGACACATCTGCTGCACGCGATCGGGCACTACGCGCGCAGCCTCTACCCGGGCACGCGTGTGCGGTACGTCAGCTCGGAGGAGTTCACCAACGAGTTCATCAACTCCATCCGCGACGGCAAGGGCGACAGCTTCCGCAAGCGCTACCGGGAGATGGACATCCTGCTCGTCGACGACATCCAGTTCCTCGCGGACAAGGAGTCGACGCAGGAGGAGTTCTTCCACACCTTCAACACGCTCCACAACGCCAACAAGCAGATCGTGCTCTCCAGCGACCGGCCGCCCAAGCAGCTGGTCACGCTGGAGGACCGGCTGCGCAACCGGTTCGAGTGGGGTCTGATCACCGACGTCCAGCCGCCCGAGCTGGAGACCCGCATCGCGATCCTGCGCAAGAAGGCGGTGCAGGAGCAGCTGAACGCGCCGCCGGAGGTGCTGGAGTTCATCGCGTCCCGGATCTCGCGGAACATCCGGGAGCTGGAGGGCGCGCTGATCCGGGTGACGGCGTTCGCCTCGCTGAACCGGCAGCCGGTGGACCTGGGCCTGACCGAGATCGTCCTGAAGGACCTGATCCCCGGGGGCGAGGACTCGACGCCGGAGATCACCGCGACGGCCATCATGGCGGCCACCGCGGACTACTTCGGGCTCACGGTCGAGGACCTGTGCGGCAGCTCGCGGGGCCGCCAGCTGGTCACGGCCCGGCAGATCGCCATGTACCTGTGCCGGGAGCTGACGGACCTGTCCCTGCCGAAGATCGGCGCGCAGTTCGGTGGCCGTGACCACACGACCGTCATGCACGCCGACCGGAAGATCCGCGCGCTGATGGCCGAGCGGCGCTCGATCTACAACCAGGTGACGGAGCTGACGAACCGCATCAAGAACGGCTGACGTCCGGCGGGAGCCATGCGCCGACGCCGAGGGCGCCTTCGGGATTCCGGTCCCTGAGGCGCCCTTTTGCGTTGCTGCGGGCGGGGTGCGTCTCCGGGGTGCCCGGCGCTGGTGCCGGGAGCCGGTGGCGGGCGCCGGTGCCGGGCAGGGGGCTGGCCCGCGCTTGCGGGGTGCCGCTGCGCCCACCCGTGCCGCCCCAGCGGCACGACTGCCCGCAGCTACGTGGGCATGACTGCCCGCGGCCTCGGGGACACGGCTGCCCGCGGCTACGTGGACATGGCTGTCCGCAGCCTCGTGGGCACGGCTGTCCGCGGCCTCGTGGGCACCGGTGCTCGTGGCCACCTCGGCACCGCCGGCCGCGGGCCACGCGGGCTCGGCAGGGTCCGGCTGCTGGATGTGCAGCGTTCCTCCGTGTCATCCGGTGTTCGAATACTTGCCGGGTTACGGCCACTCTCCACAGATTCGGTGACTTTCTTCCGTCCACATCCTGGGGACTGTGGAGTTGTCCCGAACTGCGTCCACAGGGAGGCTGGCTCTGGGGCTTGTGCCCAGCTCAGGAGCCTGTGGAATCGTGGACGAACGATCTCCACAGACTGTGGAAAACGCGAAGCTCCACAGCCTGTGCACGAGGTTTTCCACGGGCACCCCACAGGCTGGGGCCGGTTGTCCCCAGCAAACCCCGGCTTCTCCACACGGCTGTCCACTGTTCGGCAACGCGACGCCCTCCCTCACCGCGTCGAGTGAAAGCCGTCACACGAAGCTGCCGGGTTGGGGTGTGGGAAACGTGGGTATTCCTGGGGACACAGCTGGGGAGAACTGCCCCCGACCTGTGGGCGGTGTGTGCAGAACTTTCCGTTCTCCACAGAGAGCCCCGGTTGTCCACTGCCTCCACCCACAGGGCCGGTGGACAAAATATGCGTGCTGAGCTGGGCAAACGTGGTTATCCACGGTATCCACAGGCCCTACTACTACTCCCGACTAGAGAGAGCTCGGCAATCGTTTGGAAGCGGGGCCTGTGCACAACTCGCCGTCTCGAGCCCGGCTGCCCCTCGGACCGACTTGACCCCGACAGGCACCTACTGTCAGTGCGGTGCGTCAGACTGGTCCCCGGTGTCCTTCCCGTCCCAGTGGGCGGTGACACCGAGTCGGAGGACTCAGTAGCAACAGCAGGAGGCGGCTTACGGTGAAGATCCGGGTGGAACGCGACGTACTCGCGGAGGCAGTGGCGTGGGCTGCACGCAGCCTCCCGGCCCGTCCGCCGGCGCCTGTCCTCGCCGGCCTGCTGCTGAAGGCCGAGGACGGCCAGCTGAGCCTGTCAAGCTTCGACTACGAGGTCTCCGCGCGCGTCAACGTCGAGGCGGAGGTCGAGGAGGAGGGCACCGTCCTCGTCTCCGGCCGCCTGCTCGCCGACATCTCCCGTGCTCTGCCCAACCGGCCGGTGGAGATTTCCACAGACGGTGTACGGGCGACCGTGGTCTGCGGCTCCTCCCGGTTCACCCTCCACACCCTGCCTGTGGAGGAGTACCCGGCGCTGCCGCAGATGCCGAACGCCACGGGCACCGTCCCCGGTGAGGTCTTCGCCGCCGCCGTCTCCCAGGTGGCCATCGCCGCCGGCCGTGACGACACGCTCCCGGTGCTCACCGGTGTGCGCATCGAGATCGAGGGCGACACGGTCACCCTGGCCTCCACCGACCGTTACCGGTTCGCGGTCCGCGAGTTCCTGTGGAAGCCGGAGAACCCGGACGCCTCCGCGGTCGCCCTGGTGCCCGCCAAGACGCTGCTGGACACCGCCAAGTCGCTGGGCGCGGGCGACAGCGTCACGCTGGCGCTGTCCGGCTCGGGCGCGGGCGAGGGCCTGATCGGTTTCGAGGGCGCGGGGCGTCGTACGACCACGCGGCTGCTCGAGGGCGACCTGCCGAAGTACCGCACGCTGTTCCCGACCGAGTTCAACTCCGTCGCCGTGATCGAGACCGCGCCCTTCGTGGAGGCCGTCAAGCGTGTGGCGCTGGTGGCCGAGCGGAACACGCCGGTGCGGCTGAGCTTCGAGCAGGGTGTGCTGATCCTCGAGGCCGGGTCCAGCGACGATGCACAGGCTGTGGAAAGGGTCGACGCGCAGTTGGAGGGCGACGACATCTCGATCGCCTTCAACCCGACGTTCCTGCTGGACGGCCTGAGCGCGATCGACTCCCCGGTGGCGCAGCTGTCGTTCACGACGTCCACGAAGCCGGCGCTGCTCAGCGGGAAGCCGGCGCTGGATGCGGAGGCCGACGACGCGTACAAGTACCTGATCATGCCGGTGCGGCTCAGCGGCTGACGGTTTCCACAGCTGTGCACGGTGCCGGCTGCCCGGTGTGGGCGCCCGGCACCGTCGCTGCCGACGGAGTGGGTTCGCCGGCCCGTGCCCGGGGTGTCTTCCCAGGTGAGCGCCTATGCCCACAGCTGTGCACGAGCGTCCGGGTTTAGGCTCGGCACGGCACTCGGGTGCCTCTCACGCCACACAGCGACCTAAGGAACACAACTGATGGAGCTCGGTCTCGTCGGCCTCGGCAAGATGGGCGGCAACATGCGCGAGCGGATCCGCCGCGCGGGCCACACCGTCATCGGATACGACCGCAACGCGGACCTCGCGGATGTCCACAGCCTGGAAGAGCTTGTGGGCAAGCTCAGCGGCCCGCGCGTGGTCTGGGTGATGGTCCCGGCCGGTGACGCGACGCAGTCGACCATCGACCGGCTGGCCGAACTGCTGGAGCCCGGTGACGTGGTCGTGGACGGCGGCAACTCCCGCTGGACGGACGACGAGAAGCACGCCGGGGAACTGGCCGCCAAGGGCATAGGCTTCGTCGACTGCGGTGTCTCCGGTGGCGTCTGGGGCCTGGAGAACGGGTACGCGCTGATGTACGGCGGCGACGCCGAGAACGTCGCCAAGGTGCAGCCGGTCTTCGACGCGCTCAAGCCGGAGGGCGACTTCGGTGCGGTGCACGCCGGCAAGGTCGGCGCGGGCCACTTCGCGAAGATGGTCCACAACGGCATCGAGTACGCGATGATGCAGGCCTACGCCGAGGGTTGGGAGCTGCTGGAGAAGGTCGACTCCGTCACGGACGTCCGCGAGGTGTTCCGCTCGTGGCAGGAGGGCACCGTCATCCGGTCCTGGCTGCTGGACCTCGCGGTGAACGCCCTCGACGAGGACGAGCACCTGGAAGGCCTGCGCGGTTATGCACAGGACTCCGGTGAGGGACGCTGGACTGTGGAAGCCGCGATCGACAACGCGGTGCCGCTGCCCGCGATCACCGCGTCGCTGTTCGCGCGGTTCGCCTCCCGGCAGGAGGACTCGCCGCAGATGAAGATGATCGCCGCGCTGCGCAACCAGTTCGGCGGCCACGCCGTAGAGAAGAAGTAATCCACAGGGTCGCTCGGCGATCCACAACCCTGGGGGAGGTCGGCGGGACGACCATGCATGTCACGCATCTTTCGCTGGCCGACTTCCGCTCGTACGCCCGGGCCGAGGTCCCGCTCGACCCGGGCGTCACCGCCTTCGTCGGTCCCAACGGGCAGGGCAAGACCAACCTGGTGGAAGCGGTCGGGTATCTGGCCACGCTCGGCAGTCACCGGGTCGCTTCCGACGCGCCGCTGGTCCGCATGGGCGCCGAGCGGGCGGTCGTCCGGGCGCAGGTCCGGCAGGGCGACCGGCAGCAGCTGATCGAGCTGGAGCTGAATCCGGGCCGGGCCAACCGCGCCCGGATCAACCGGTCCTCGCAGGTCAGGCCGCGGGACGTGCTGGGCATCGTACGGACCGTGCTGTTCGCGCCCGAGGATCTCGCACTGGTGAAGGGGGATCCCGGGGAGCGGCGGAGGTTCCTGGACGAGCTGATCACCGCGCGGTCCCCGCGGATGGCGGGTGTGCGCTCGGACTACGAGCGGGTGCTCAAGCAGCGCAACACCCTGCTGAAGACGGCCGCACTGGCCCGTCGGCACGGTGGCAGGTCCATGGACCTGTCCACGCTCGACGTGTGGGACCAGCACCTCGCCCGCGCGGGTGCCGAGCTGCTCGCCCAGCGGCTCGACCTGATCGCCGCGCTGCAGCCGCTGGCCGACAAGGCGTACGAGCAGCTGGCCCCCGGCGGCGGGCCGGTCGCGCTGGAGTACAAGCCGTCGGCGCCCGGTGAGGCCCACACGCGCGAGGACCTCTACGCCCAGCTGATGGCGGCCCTCACGGAGGTGCGCAAGCAGGAGATCGAGCGTGGTGTCACGCTCGCCGGACCGCACCGGGACGACCTGCTGCTCAAGTTGGGGCAGCTTCCGGCGAAGGGGTACGCCTCGCACGGCGAGTCCTGGTCGTACGCCCTCGCCCTGCGGCTGGCCTCCTACGACCTGTTGCGTGCCGAGGGCAACGAGCCGGTGCTGATCCTGGACGACGTCTTCGCCGAGCTGGACGCCCGCCGCCGGGAACGGCTGGCGGAGCTGGTCGCGCCCGGCGAGCAGGTGCTGGTCACCGCGGCCGTGGACGACGACGTACCGGATGTGCTGGCCGGCGCCCGGTACGTGGTGGCCGACGGGACGGTGGAGCGGGTATGAGCACCGGGGAACCCACCCCTGCCCGGGACAAGAGGGACAAGCAGGGCAAGAAGGAGCCCTCCGGTGTCGACCTCGCGCGCGTGGCGCTGCGCGCCGCGAAGGAGCAGGCACGCGCGCGTGGGGACGCGGCGCGACAGAAGAAGCAGGCGCGGCGCGGCGGAGGCCTGCGCTCCGGCGCGGGCGCCGACGGCCGTGATCCGATGGCGCTGGGCGCTGCGATCAACCGGCTGATCACCGAGCGCGGCTGGGAGACCCCCGCGGCGGTCGGCGGAGTGATGGGCCGCTGGCCGCAGATCGTCGGCGAGGACCTGGCCAAGCACTGTGTGCCGCAGCGCTACGACGAGGACGAGCGGGTGCTGACGGTGCAGTGCGACTCGACGGCCTGGGCGACCCAGCTGCGCGTGCTCGCCCCCACGCTGGTGGCCCGGCTCAACGAGGACCTCGGGCACGGCAGCGTACGGATGATCAAGGTGCTCAACCCGGGCGGCCAGAGTCGCCGCTACGGCCCGCTGCGCGCCCCGGGAAGCACCGGGCCCGGCGACACCTACGGCTGACGGGCGGGCCCGGGGCGGGTGTGAAGGGGCCGGGAGACGGCCGCGAGGCTGTTGTTGCGCAGGTGACGTACCTCACGTCTCGGAGATCGTCCCGGCATGCCGTCGTACCTGCGCACACGGCTGTGGATCACCACCCGATCGCCACCGAACCGCCATCCGACCCCCGAGTAGCCAAGGGTTGACGGCTCGAAGCGCTGAGTGCCGCTGTGAGCCCCTCGGAGCCCCCATCCGTATATCGGGACCCGGCCGAGACCGGTTGAGGGCGGCACATGGGGACTCAGGTACCGGCAAACCCCCATCGATGTCGGCGCTACCGGTAGACTGGAAGACAATCCCGCCCCAACGTGGGGACCGCCCGGGAAAAGCTGAGCAACGCTGATCAAGGCTTACCACCGCAACATGCCGCAGCCGCTCCGGCAACCTGCCGACGAGCCCGGCTCGTGCTGTGCCAGAAAGGGCGCTTCGTGGCCGATTCCGGCAACCCCAACGAGAACATCCCGTCCACCGACGCCGGCGTGAACGCCGAGGCCACGGAGTCCGCCGCGGCCTCCGCGTCCTACGACGCCAGCGCCATCACCGTGCTCGAAGGGCTGGACGCGGTCCGCAAGCGGCCCGGCATGTACATCGGCTCCACGGGCGAGCGCGGTCTGCACCACCTGGTGTACGAGGTCGTCGACAACTCGGTCGACGAGGCGCTGGCGGGTTACGCGGACACCATCGACGTGACGATCCTCGCCGACGGCGGGGTGCGCGTCGTCGACAACGGCCGTGGCATCCCGGTGGGCATCGTGCCCTCCGAGGGCAAGCCGGCCGTCGAGGTCGTGCTCACCGTGCTGCACGCGGGCGGCAAGTTCGGCGGCGGCGGGTACGCCGTCTCCGGCGGTCTGCACGGTGTGGGCGTGTCCGTCGTGAACGCGCTGTCCACGAAGGTCGCCGTCGAGATCAGGACCGACGGTCACCGCTGGACGCAGGACTACAAGCTCGGCGTCCCGACGGCCCCGCTCGACCGGCACGAGGCGACGGACGAGACGGGCACCTCGGTCACCTTCTGGGCCGACCCCGACATCTTCGAGACCACCGAGTACTCCTTCGAGACGCTGTCGCGGCGTTTCCAGGAGATGGCGTTCCTCAACAAGGGCCTGACGATCAAGCTCACCGACGAGCGCGAGTCGGCGAAGGCGGTGGCCGGCGCGGACGAGGCGGGCGCCGACGAGAAGGCCGAGGTCAAGACCGTCACGTACCACTACGAGGGCGGCATCGTCGACTTCGTGAAGTACCTCAACTCCCGCAAGGGAGAGGCGGTCCACCCGACGGTCGTCTCGCTGGAGGCCGAGGACAGGGACAAGAGCCTGTCCCTCGAGGTCGCCATGCAGTGGAACAGCGGCTACAGCGAGGGCGTGTACTCCTTCGCGAACATCATCCACACCCACGAGGGCGGTACGCACGAGGAGGGCTTCCGCGCGGCCCTCACCAGCCTGATCAACAAGTACGCGCGCGACAAGAAGCTGCTGCGCGAGAAGGACGACAACCTCACCGGTGACGACATCCGTGAGGGTCTGACCGCGATCATCTCGGTCAAGCTGAGCGAGCCGCAGTTCGAGGGCCAGACGAAGACCAAGCTGGGCAACACGGAGGCCAAGACCTTCGTGCAGAAGGCGGTCTACGAGCACCTGAACGACTGGCTGGACCGCAACCCGGTCGAGGCCGCGGACATCGTCCGCAAGGGCATCCAGGCGGCCACCGCGCGCGTGGCGGCCCGCAAGGCCCGCGATCTGACCCGCCGCAAGGGCCTGCTGGAGAGCGCGTCCCTGCCGGGCAAGCTGTCGGACTGCCAGTCCAACGACCCGACCAAGTGCGAGATCTTCATCGTCGAGGGTGACTCCGCCGGCGGCTCGGCCAAGTCCGGCCGCAACCCGCAGTACCAGGCGATCCTCCCGATCCGCGGCAAGATCCTGAACGTGGAGAAGGCCAGGATCGACAAGATCCTGCAGAACCAGGAGATCCAGGCGCTGATCTCGGCCTTCGGCACGGGTGTGCACGAGGACTTCGACATCGAGAAGCTCCGCTATCACAAGATCATCCTGATGGCGGACGCCGACGTCGACGGCCAGCACATCAGCACCCTGCTGCTGACCTTCCTGTTCCGCTTCATGCGGCCGCTGGTCGAGGCCGGGCACGTGTACCTGTCCCGCCCCCCGCTGTACAAGATCAAGTGGGGCCGCGACGACGTGGAGTACGCCTACTCGGACCGCGAGCGCGACGCACTGATCGAGATGGGCCGCCAGCGCGGCAAGCGCGTGCGCGAGGACTCGATCCAGCGCTTCAAGGGCCTCGGCGAGATGAACGCCGAGGAACTGCGCGTGACCACCATGGACCAGGAGCACCGCGTTCTCGGCCAGGTCACCCTGGACGACGCGGCCCAGGCCGACGACCTGTTCTCGGTCCTGATGGGCGAGGACGTCGAGGCTCGCCGCGCCTTCATCCAGCGCAACGCCAAGGACGTCCGCTTCCTCGACATCTGAGTCGGTCTCAGCTGACCGCACAGGGAAGGATCTTCACCAGCAATGGCCGACGAGAACACTCCCGTCACCCCTGAAGAGGGCGGCGAACTCGTGATGCGTGTCGAGCCCGTCGGGCTCGAGACGGAGATGCAGCGCTCGTACCTGGACTACGCGATGTCCGTCATCGTGTCCCGCGCGCTGCCCGACGTCCGGGACGGTCTCAAGCCCGTCCACCGCCGTGTGCTGTACGCGATGTACGACGGCGGCTACCGCCCCGAGCGCGGCTTCTACAAGTGCGCCCGTGTCGTCGGCGACGTCATGGGCAACTACCACCCGCACGGCGACTCCTCCATCTACGACGCCCTGGTGCGCCTCGCCCAGCCGTGGTCGATGCGGATGCCGCTGGTGGACTCCAACGGCAACTTCGGCTCCCCGGGCAACGACCCGGCGGCCGCCATGCGGTACACCGAGTGCAAGATGGCGCCGCTGTCGATGGAGATGGTCCGCGACATCGACGAGGAGACCGTCGACTTCACGGACAACTACGACGGCCGCTCCCAGGAGCCGACCGTCCTGCCGGCCCGTTTCCCGAACCTGCTGATCAACGGCTCCGCCGGTATCGCGGTCGGCATGGCCACCAACATCCCGCCGCACAACCTGCGCGAGGTCGCGGCCGGCGCCCAGTGGTACCTGGAGAACCCCGAGGTCTCGCACGAGGAGCTGCTCGACGCGCTCATGGAGCGCATCAAGGGCCCCGACTTCCCGACCGGCGCGCTGGTCGTGGGCCGCAAGGGCATCGAGGAGGCGTACCGCACCGGCCGCGGCTCCATCACGATGCGCGCGGTGGTCGAGGTCGAGGAGATCCAGGGCCGTCAGTGCCTGGTGGTCACCGAGCTGCCGTACCAGGTGAACCCGGACAACCTCGCGCAGAAGATCGCCGACCTGGTGAAGGACGGCAAGATCGGCGGCATCGCCGACGTCCGCGACGAGACGTCGTCCCGTACCGGCCAGCGCCTGGTGATCGTCCTCAAGCGGGACGCCGTCGCCAAGGTCGTGCTGAACAACCTGTACAAGCACACCGACCTGCAGACGAACTTCGGCGCCAACATGCTGGCGCTGGTCGACGGCGTGCCGCGCACGCTGTCCCTGGACGCGTTCATCCGCCACTGGGTGACGCACCAGATCGAGGTCGTCGTCCGCCGGACCCGCTTCCGGCTGCGCAAGGCCGAGGAGCGCGCGCACATCCTGCGCGGCCTGCTGAAGGCCCTGGACGCCATCGACGAGGTCATCGCGCTGATCCGGCGCAGTGAGACCGTCGAGATCGCGCGCACCGGCCTGATGGGCCTGCTGGAGATCGACGAGATCCAGGCGAACGCCATCCTCGAGATGCAGCTGCGGCGCCTGGCGGCACTGGAGCGGCAGAAGATCGTCCAGGAGCACGACGAACTCCAGGCGAAGATCAACGAGTACAACGAGATCCTCGCCTCGCCGGTCCGCCAGCGCGGGATCGTCAGCGAGGAGCTGGCCGCGATCGTCGACAAGTACGGCGACGACCGCCAGACCAAGCTGATCCCGTACGAGGGCGACATGTCCATCGAGGACCTGATCGCCGAGGAGGACATCGTCGTCACCGTCACGCGCGGCGGCTACGTCAAGCGGACGAAGACGGACGACTACCGGGCGCAGAAGCGCGGCGGCAAGGGCGTGCGCGGCACGAAGCTGAAGGAAGACGACATCGTCGACCACTTCTTCGTCTCCACCACGCACCACTGGCTGCTGTTCTTCACGAACAAGGGCCGGGTGTACCGGGCGAAGGCGTACGAGCTGCCCGAGGCGGGCCGGGAGGCGCGGGGCCAGCACGTGGCGAACCTGCTCGCCTTCCAGCCGGACGAGGCCATCGCCGAGATCCTCGCCATCCGTGACTACGAGGCGGTGCCCTACCTGGTGCTGGCCACCAAGTCCGGCCTGGTCAAGAAGACGCCTCTGAAGGATTACGATTCGCCTCGCTCCGGCGGTGTCATCGCCATCAATCTGCGAGAGCGCGAGGACGGTACGGACGACGAACTGATCGGTGCCGAACTGGTCTCGGCCGACGACGATCTCCTTCTGATCAGCAAGAAGGCACAGTCGATCCGGTTCACCGCCTCCGACGACTCCCTCCGCCCGATGGGCCGCGCCACCTCCGGCGTCAAGGGGATGAGCTTCCGGGAGGGCGACGAGCTGCTCTCGATGAATGTTGTTCGACCCGGTACGTTCGTGTTCACTGCCACCGACGGTGGGTACGCGAAGCGGACCGCCGTCGACGAGTACCGCGTCCAGGGCCGCGGCGGCCTCGGCATCAAGGCCGCCAAGATCGTGGAGGACCGTGGTTCGCTCGTCGGCGCGCTGATTGTCGAGGAGAACGACGAGATCCTCGCCATCACCCTCTCCGGCGGTGTGATTCGTACGCGAGTCAGCGGGGTCAGGGAGACGGGCCGTGACACCATGGGCGTCCAACTGATCAACCTGGGCAAGCGCGATGCCGTGGTCGGTATCGCACGTAACGCCGAGGCCGGACGCGAGGCGGAGGAAGTCGACGGCGACGTGGCCGTGGACGAGTCCGCCGAGGGTGCCGTGACCACCGGCACGGACGAGGGTGAGGCGCCCTCGGCCGAGTAGCACGAGGAGTGAGTCATCGTGAGCGGAGCCACGGGCGCCGGATCGGCCGGTACCTCCATGGGTACGGAAACGGACGGCGGCGGCCGTGGCTCCGCCGCGAACGGGACGGGTGCGGGCAGTACGACCGATCCGCACACGACCAACCTGAAGCCGGTGAAGGTGTCCGAGGCGGACTCTTCCCGTACGTCTGGATCCCAGGGGGGAACTGTGACGGACACCCGAGGCCCGGCCGCGGCCGGTGAGGCGCAGGCCGGCTCGCCGCTGCCCGGCGAGCGGCGCCCGGAGCAGTCCGCGGGTCCGTACCACCCGCCGCAGGCCTATCCGGCGCAGGGCCCCGCGAGTGCGGTGCGCAAGCCGCGTACCGGTGCGCGGACGGCGCCGCGGACCCGTAAGGCGCGGCTGCGGGTGGCCAAGGCCGATCCGTGGTCGGTGATGAAGGTCAGCTTCCTGCTCTCCATCGCGCTCGGCATCTGCACGGTCGTCGCGTCGGCGGTGCTGTGGATGGTCATGGACGCGATGGGCGTGTTCTCGACGGTCGGCGGCACGATCTCCGAGGCCACGGGCTCCAACGAGGCGAACGGCTTCGACCTCCAGGCGTTCCTGTCCCTCCCCCACGTCCTGATGTTCACGACGATCATCGCGGTCATCGACGTGGTGCTGGCCACGGCGCTGGCGACGCTGGGCGCGTTCATCTACAACCTCTCCGCGGGCTTCGTGGGCGGCATCGAGCTGACACTCGCGGAGGACGAGTGACGGCTGGCGGACACCCCCGGCTGCCCTGTCCCGACGGTCCCCCGACAACCGATTTTGGGACTGCCGTGGTCGTGCGCTAATCTTCAGGAGTCAGCGCGCGGGACACACACCGCAAAGCGCGGCGGGGCTATAGCTCAGTTGGTTAGAGCGCATCCCTGATAAGGATGAGGCCACAGGTTCAAATCCTGTTAGCCCCACCAGTACGAAGACCCCCAGCCGATCATGGTTGGGGGTCTTTGGCATCTACGACCGGCATCAACCGGCCGGACGAGGTGTGATGACTGCTGACGCGAGGCCGCCCACGAGGAGGCGTGCGGAGGAAGTGACGGGCCCCTACCACTCGGTCCGGCAATGAGAATGCCCGACCGCTGGCGACGGGGGATGCACCAGCGATCGGGCTATGGCCAAGGGTAACAAGGTTGCCGCTCCCGTGGGGCGAAGTCCGGGGGGAATCAGGCATGTTGGCCGATCATCGACTACACGGGGGATCGTAGGAGAGCCGGGGAAGGTACTCGTGCCACCGCTGCGGGGTCAGGACGTTGCGGGTGACCGCGCAGATGTGGCGGATCGCAGTGTCGGCGTCCAGGCTCCACAGGCGGACCGTGTCGGCGCCGCTGGAGACGCCGAGGACGTGGCTGTTGGGGCTGAAGGACAGAAAGCTGCCGATCTTGGCGTTGGGGCTCATCGACTGGCCGATCGGGGTCGCCCCGGCGGGGTCGGTGACGTTCCACAGCCGGACGGTGTTGTCGTTGCCGCCGCTGGCCAGGGTGCGGCCGCCGGTGCCGAAGGTGAGCGAGGTGACCGCCTCGGTGTGGCCGGTGAGCGGGGCACCCGGCGAGCTTGCCGGGGCCGGTCCTGTGACGTCCCACAGGCGGACGGTGTCGTCGTCGCTGCCGCTGGCCAGGGTGTGGCCGTCGGGGCTGTAGGCGAGCGCGTTGACGGGGCCCGAGTGCTTGGTGAGCGCTCCCCCGAGGGGAACGGTGCGGGCGGGGTCGGTGACGTTCCACAGCCGGACCGTGCTGTCCGCGCTGCCGCTGGCCAGGGTGTGGCCGTCCGGGCTGAAGACGAGGGAGTTGATGAAGCCCCGGTGGCCGGTGAGCGGCTTGCCCAGGGGTACGGCACGGGCGGGGTCGGTGACGTTCCACAGCTGGATGGTGCGGTCGTCGTAGGCGGTGGCCAGAGTGCGGCCGTCCGGGCTGTAGGCCAGCGCCTCGGGGCCCATGAAGCGGGTGCGCAGGCGCAGCGGCGGGCCGGCGGAGACCGGGTGGGCGGGGTCGGAGACGTTCCACAGGTGGGCGGTCTTCGCTCCCGTGAGGACCGCGAGGGTGCGGCCGTCAGGGGAGAACGTCAGGGAGCGCTGGTCGCCGTCCGCCTGCATGAACGGTTCTCCCAGCGGCACGGGCCGGTCGGGCCGCGCCACGTTCCACAGCCGCAGTCTGCCGTCCCGGGCGGCCGTGGCCAGAACCCGCCCGTCCGGCCGGAACGCTCCGTTCCGGCCGATCATGTCCGAGGTCGGGACCGACCACAGACGCACCTTGCTGTCCCCGCTGCCGGTGGCCAGGGTCCGGCCGTCGGGGCTGAAGCCCAGCGCGTACATCTCGCCGCTGCCGCCCGCGAGCGGCTCGCCGACCTGGGACGGGGACGCCGGATCGCTGATGTTCCACAGGCTCGCCGTGCTGTCCGCGCTCGCCGCGGCCAGCCGGCCGCCGTCCGGGCTGAACGCCACGGACCAGATCGGACCGGTGTGGCCGGTCAGCGGTGAGCCGATCGACTGCGCGCGCCCGGGATCGGTGACGTCCCACAGCCGGATGGTGTCGTCCGCACTGCCGCTGGCCAGGGTGTGGCCGTCGGGGCCGAAGGCCACCGAGTGCACCAGGTCCGTGTGCCCGCGCAGCACCTTGAGCGGCTCGGCCCGCCCCGGGCCCGCCGTGCGCCACAGCCGGATCGTGTTGTCGTCGCCGCCCGTCGCGAGCGTCCGCCCGTCCGGGCTGAACGCCACGCACCGCACCGCGGCGTCGTGGCCGCGCAGGGCGGAGCGCTCGGTGGGCCGGCTCCGGTCGCTCATGTCCCACAGCCGCACGGTGCGGTCCTCGCCGGCCGAGGCCAGCGCCTTGCCGTCCGGGCTGAAGGCGACCAGGTAGATCGTGCCCTGACGGGCGTCGAGCGGTCTGCCGAGCGGCACCGGGTGCGCGCGGTCGGTGACGTCCCACAGCCGGATCGTCCCGTCGTCGCCGGCCGAGGCCAGGGTCCGTCCGTCCGGGCTGAAGACCGCGCTGCTCACCCAGCTGGTGTGCCCCAGGAGGGGTTTGCCGAGCGGGGCCGGGCGGTTCGGATCGGACACGTCCCACAGCCGGACCGTGCGGTCGTAACCGGCCGTGGCCAGGGTCTTGGCGTCGGAACTGAAGGAGGTGAGATAGACGGCACCGGTGTGACCGGACAGCGAGGTGGCCAGCGGCGAGTTCACGATCGAGATGAGCCTGCTGTAGGTGCCCTCGTCGCCGGGGCGCAGCCGGTGGGCGACGAGATCGAGCTGGGCGGCCAGTGACGGGTCCGTGTGCTGCACCCGGTCGGCCTCGGCGAGGACCTGCTCGAACACGGCGTCGTCGCGCTGCTTCCAGGCGATCACCGCGGTACCGGCAGCGAGCACGGCCAGCACCACCAGCGCCGCCACCGCCGCCCGGCCCAGCCACACCGTACGCCGGCGCAGCCGTGTCGAGGCGGCCAGGAACTCCACCGCGCTGCGGGTCAGGTGCCGGTGCCCGGCCTCCCGCGCCCAGTTGCGGGTCTTCTCCAGCCGCGTGCCGCGGTACAGCAGCGAGTTGTCCCGGTTGGTGCTCTCCCAGGCCCGGCTGTCCTCTTCGAGCCGCTGGCGCACGAGATGGTCGCCGCGGCCCTCGTCGATCCAGTGCCGCAGCCGTGGCCAGGCGTGCAGCAGCGCCTCGTGGGTGATCTCGACGGTCTCCGCGTCCAGCGTCACCAGCCGGGCCTGGACCAGTGCCTCGAGGGACTCCTCCGTCTTGCCCGGGTCCGCCGCCTCCTCCGCCAGCTGCCGCCGGGTGCCGCGCCGGCGGGTGGTCTGGGTGTCCTCGCCGAGCCGGACCAGGCGCAGCAGGAGCAGCCGGGCGGCGGTGCGGGCCGCGGGGTCCAGGCCGGACCAGGCGCGCTCGGCGGTCGCAGCCACCGCACCCTGGATGCCGCCCGCGGCGCGGTAACCGGTCAGCGTCAGCCGCCCGGCCTTCCGGCGCTGCCAGGTGGCGAGCAGGGCGTGTGACAGCAGCGGGAGCACGCCCGCGTCGTGGGCCCCGCGCGGGCCGTCGGCGCTCACCTCGCGCACGATCAGCTCGGCGAGGCCGGGCTCCAGCTCCAGGCCGACGGCCTTGGCCGGGCCGGTCACCGCCTCGCGCAGCTCGGTGCTGGTCAGCGGGCCGAGCACCATGTGGCGGTGCTGCAGTGCGTCGGCGAGTTCGGGGTAGCCGAGGCACTGCTCGTAGAAGTCGGCACGGATGCCGACGACGACGAGGACGGGCGCGGGCTCGCGGGAACCGGCGGGCGGGGTGCAGGCGGCGTAGAGCAGCTGGATGAAGGTGCGCCGCTCGACCTCGTCGGCGCAGAGGGTGAACGCTTCTTCGAACTGGTCCACGATGACGACGGGCCGGGTGCCCCCGGGGATCTCGCGGCGCGCCCAGGCGGTGACCGCCTCGTGGGCGGCCCGGGCGAGATGCGGGGCGTCGGAGCCGGGCGCCGCCGGATTGTCCGTCGCCTCCTGCTCGGCCTTGCGGGCGTCGGCGGCGACGGGGGCGAGGTCCGGGATGCCGCGGATCAGCTCGGCCAGCGGATCGGCACCCGGGACCAGATGCAGGACGGGGTCGGCGGGAGCGTCCTGGGGCGGGGCCGCCGTCGAGGACCGGGGCGGGGCGGCCTGCGGAGCCGGTGCCGCGGTGCCGGCCCCGGCCGGGCGCGGGCCGTCGGCCGTCGTCTCCTGGCGGGCGGGGCGTGGGCCGTCGGCCGTCTCCTGGCGGGCGGTGTCCAGGGCGCCGTCGCGTATCGCGGTCACCAGGCCGGCGTTGAGCAGGGACGACTTGCCGGCTCCGGAGGCGCCGACGAGCATCACCAGCCCGCCCGTGCGTTCGGCCGCGCGGAGCTGGGCGACGAGCGCCTTCGTGCTGCGCTCCCGGCCGAAGAACCAGCGCGCATCCTCCTGCCGGTACGGCGCGAGGCCCCGGTAGGGGCACACGCCTCCGGCGACGGGCGGGGCCTGCGCCGGTGGCCGCCGGTCGTCCTCGGCGTCCGGCGCGGGCCGGTCGCCGGCCGGGTCGGCCAGCGCGCGTTCCCACAGCCGCTGCCAGTGCGCGAGGTCGTACAGGCCGGTGGAGACCGGCGCGGGACGCAGGCGCCGCGCCTCCGGTATCAGGATCTGCAGGACCGCGGCGAGGGCGGCGAACTGGGCCGGTACGTTCCTGGCCCGGCGCCAGTCGCTGATCCGCTGCGCGGACACCCGTACGGGCCGGCCGCGCTCGTCGACCCGCTGCAGCCGTACGACCGACTCGGAGACCGTCTTGAGGGGAGGGTTTCCGGCCTCCTTGTACAGCAGCGCGAGGCGTTCGGCGAAAGCTGTGCGTGCCCCTGAGTCGGAACTCAAGGCCCCACCCCTTACTTCCCCCGTGGCTGGACGTCCGGACCGGAAAACCCACCTTATACGCCTGACCTGCGAAGAAGGGCTGGTTCGCAGACCGGAACCTCCTCGGCGACGACAACAGGTGGCAGGATCCGAACCCGTCAGCCGACGCATCACGATCCGTCCGGACAGGCCACCGGCACAGTGCCCGGAGAGACAGCCCATGCCGTCGAACGTTCTCGGTCAATCTCCGCCGCAGGCAGGGAGCGGCGACCGCACCGCACAGTGAGCCCCCGCGCATCCCGCGAACGGGCTCCCGGCTTCAGCCCGCGCCGCACGCCGTAGCGGCACGGGTTGACACCCTGCACCGTTCGGCACCGGTCCCCACGAGGGGAGGGACCGGTGCCGGGCGGGCAGGGACCCCCGACTTCCGCCGCCGGCCTCAGACGAGCCAGCCCGCCTCCCGGGCCGCGGCGACGGCCTGCCGCTCGGCCTCCTCGGCAGTGGCGTTCAGCGACGCGTCCCTCCCCTGCGCCATGCCGCCGGCCGCAGCCGCGGCGGCCCGGGACGCCGACAGCGCCGCTCGCAGGGCGGCCGCCGACACCGGGCCGCCCCCGGCAGCGGCCAGCTGGGCGGCGAGCGCGGCGGTGGCGGCGGTGTTGCGGGCGCAGCGGGCGTCCGCCGCGGGGTCCGGCGCGCTCTCGGCCAGGGCGGCCAGCGAACCGGCCGACAGCCGCACTGCGTTGGCCGCCCGGCCGGCCGAGTCCTTCGGCACGATCTCGGCCGCGTCCCGGGCGACGCCGGCGTACCGGCACGCGGCGATCGCGCGGTCGTGGGCGCTGTGGGCGCGGGCACCGTGGGCCCGGCGCAGTTCCTGTGCCCGCAGTTCCGCCTGCGGGTCCCTGTCGGTCGCCGTCGTTTCCCGTCCGTTCATCTCCGGCCTCCGTCTGCCTGGACGACACCGCGGGCAGGGTGCCACGGCGCCCGCGAAGAGACCAGAAGCACAGGGGTATCCCCCGGACACGGGAGCCGGAGGGCGGCCCGGGACGGCCTGGAAAACTGATGGAGTGTCAGATATGGTCGGGCCGGCCGTTTCCGAAGGGGTGAGTGCCATGCAGGAGCAGCGTCCCCGGTGCCCGCTACCGCCCGGTGAACCGCGGTGGGTCGCGATGTTCCACCAGCCCGCCCGGGACACCTGGACGGTGGGCGCGCAGTCGCCGTACCGGGCCCCGGTGCTGTACGCCGTCGGGGACATGACCCAGACCCTGCGGGCGCGCGGGGACGAGGTGACGGTCGCGCTCTGGGGACCCCGGGACGGCGAGTGGCACCTGTTCGACACGCCGTCCGCCAAGGCCCCCGCCGCCCCGGGGCGGCCCGTGTCCGGTGCCGCCGAACCGGAGCGGCTCGCCGAACGCATGACGGACCGCCGGCACCAGGTGCTCATGGCCGGTCTGAGCAAGGCGGGTCTGTACGACCTGGACGACGAGGACGGCGAGGCGGTGCGGGCGCTGGCCGACCGGCTCGACGAGCCCACCGTCCGCCGGGTCGCCCACTGGCTCTCCAGCGCGGCCGGACAGCGGTAGCGGCAACCTGGTGACCGGCCCGGTCGGCCGGGCGTGCCGCCCGCCGGGCAGTGACCCGCTGGAGAAGCCGTGAGCGTTCTCCCCGTGTTCGTGGTGTTCTCGCGGAGCGGTGTGCCTGCACCGTGTTCGTGGTGTTCTCGCGGAGCGGTGTGCCTGCACCGTGTTCGTGGTGTTCTCGCGGAGCGGTGAGCCTGAACCGTGGCCGTGGCGTTCTCACGGGGCCGCGGGAGCGGGGGCGGCGGGCGGGGCCGGTGAGACCGTGGCCGGCGGGTAGCTCCAGCCGAAGCCGGCCAGCGCGCGGGCGCGAGCCTCCGCGACCGCCGACCTGTCCGCCCGTTCGGCCGGGTCGACGTGGGCCGCCTGGCCCGTGAGCTGCCCTTCCCACTTGCGGTACAGCAGGCCGGTCTGCGCCGAGAACCAGCCCCGGCTCACCGCGTCCAGCGCCAGCAGCAGACCGGTGTCCTCGGAGGCCGGCAGCGCCATCCAGCCGCCCAGGGCGGCGAGCAGTTCCCTGCGGACGCAGAGGGTCGCCGGATGGACCGGTGCGCGGAAGCCGTTCCGCTTCCAGTGCTCGAGGACGGTACCGCGTTCGAGCGGACCGTCGTCCGGGTCGCCGGGGAAGCCGGCCGTGGAGCCGTCGGGCAGCAGGTCGAGGACGCGCGAGGCCGTCCACCCGATGCCGGGGTCCGCCTCCAGCACGGCGATGTCGCGGGCCAGCGCGCCCGGGGTGAGCCGGTCGTCGGCGTCCAGCACCTTGACGTACACGCCCTCGGCGCGGGCCAGCGCGATCGTCCGGGCGACTCCGGGCCCGCCGGCGCGTCCCTGACGGAAGGACACGCGCGCGTCGTCCGGAACGTGCGGGCGGACCTGGTCCGTGGTGCCGTCCTCCTGCACGACCCACTGCCACGACCAGCCCTCGGGAAGCCGCTGAGCGCACAGGGACGCGTACGCCTCCGGCAGGAAGCGGGCGGACGGGCCGTGGACAGCGGTGACAACGGTGATGCGCCGGCTCACGGCAGCACTCACCACCTTTCCGGGGCGGGGGGCTTCTCGCTGCCAGCATGGCTTAGCCCTGTCCCGCAACAGCGCGAGACCCCCGGCCGGTACCCGGCCGGGGGTCTTTCCGTTTCGACTGGTGCGTACGCAAGTCGCCGTGTGTCGAGACGTCGCGGTACTGCGGTGGGGGAGGGATCAGCAGTCGAGGGATTCCGAGGCCTGCGCGGCGGACGTCATCTCGCTCTGGGTCTCGGTGCCGAGACGGTGGCGGCATCTGGGGGTCTTCCCGTGGGCCTCGGCCCCGATCCGCTGCTTCATCGTGGGGGGCAGTGCCTTGCCATTGGACCAGGCCCAGAGGTTCGCCGGGATCGTCGGGACCGTGCGCTGGGCGGTGCCGGTGAGGGGGCTGTCGGTCACGGGTCCGTCCGCGGCGGTGGCGGTCGCGGCGGTGGCGGTGGCGAGTCCGAGCGCCGTGCACAGCGCGAGGAAGGCGGTGACGATGGCGGTCCACAGCTTCATGACCTTGTTCTGGGTCATGGCCCCTCACTTTCGGGTTGGGCGATTTGCGTACTTTGTTCATGATGTGTATGGGGATCGCGAAGTGGTGGACCTGCGCCCGTGGCGCGTCGATGTTCAGATGAACACCACTCGAATGGCCGCAAGGGAGCGGAAAAGTCGCAAATCACGGTGAGGGTGAGCGAAGGGGGAGCAAAGTAACCGTGTGTGCGGACATGGTCACCCTCCGGACCGGACGGGCTCCGACCTGGCCTAATGCGCTGCCCGGGGCGGGAGTTGGGCCTCGACGCAGGTCACCGATCGATATCGGCCGGTGTGTATAGTCGGGCGGCAGAGGTCCCCTACGTCAAGGAAAGACGAGGTCGCGCGGTGAAGAAGCTGCTCCTGGTCGCACTGGCCGCCATCGGCGGGCTCCTCGTGTACCGCCAGATCCAGGCGGATCGCGCCGAGCAGGACCTGTGGACGGAGGCGACTGACTCCGTGCCCACGGGTTCCTGAATCCCGATACCCATCTGAACTGACCCCGGCCGCCTCCGCGGTCGGGGTTTTGCGTTGCCCGGCGTCTCGTGTTGCGGGGCTCCGGCGGCTGGGGTAGGCCGGTGCGGTGGGCGGCGCGGCACGGCGGGGGCGATGCCGGGCGTTTCGGACGGCCGTGGCCATTGCCCGGATGACGCAGCGGTGGCCGGTGCAGGATGGGCACGGTCCGCCGTCGGCTGCCGGGGCGCGCGAGCGGACCGGGATCGCGGACGACGAGCGGGGGTGGCGGCACGTGCGGGGGCCAGGACGTACGGCGTGGTGGCGGCACGCGCGAGGGTCAGGACGTACGGCGTGGTGGCGGCACGCGCGAGGGTCAGGCCGTGCGGTCTGGTGGCGGCACGTGCACGGATCAGGCCGTGCGGCCTGGTGGCGGGGTGTCCGCCGCGGTGTTCGCCGGACCGTGTTTCCGGTGCTCTGTGCGGCCCTCGTCGTGACCGCCGTGCAACCGGCCGCAGCCGCGGGCGCGCGCCCGGGGCCGTACGCCTTCGCACCCGGCGCCCGGACCGTCGCAGGCGCGCAGGACACCGCGGGTGCCGCCCCGCTCGACCCCCGCCACACCTACCGCAGCTCACTCCCACGCAACGGCAAGCTCTACTACCGTCTCCACCTCGCCGCGACGGACACGGCGTACGTCCCCGTCACCGCCGTACCGCCGGCGGACGCCACCGTCTCCGCCACCGACGGCATCCGCGTATCGCTCCGGGACGCGCACGGTGCCTCCTGCTCCTTCGCCTCCGCCCGCTTCGGCGCGGGACTCAGCCCGCGCCCGGTCACGGCACTGGCGGAGCGCGAGGCCGGCAAGTCGCTGTGCCAGGGCGCGGGCACGTACTACCTGCTCGTCGAACGCCTCGACGCCGAAGGCTCCGGTACGGCGGCCCGGACCGGTGCCTGGGACCTGGAGATCGCGCCCGTCACGGAACCGGGCCCGGCGCGGGCCGCCCGCACCACCGCCCCCGGAAACTGGAACTCCGCCACCCCCGCACCCCTCACGGCCCAGCCCGCCGACCGCACCGGCGGCACCGGCTTCGCCACGGCACGTCCACTGGGCCAGGGGGTGTGGCGGACCCGCCTCGAGCCCGGGCAGACGCAGTTCTACAAGGTGCCGCTGGAATGGGGCCGGCAACTGTACGCCTCCGCCGAACTGGGCGGCTCCCCCGGCCGCGGCTACGTCGGCGGCGCCCTGAACCTCTCCCTCTACAACCCCGTCCGCGGCTCCGTCGACGACACCGCCCTCGGCTACACCGGAACCCCGAAGCCCACGGCCCTGCGGCCGCTGCCGCCGGTGGAGTACGCCAACCGGTACGCCGTGCCCGCCGCGGTGTCCTCCGTCCGTTTCGCCGGCGACTACTACCTGGTCCTGCACCTCAGCACACACCTCACCGACAGCTTCGGGCCGGGCCCGTTCCGGGTGACCCTGCGCGTCCGGGTGGGCGGACAGGCGCACGCGGGACCCGAGTACGCCGGCCGGCCCGTACCGGAGGACGTCTTCACGGTCACCGCGCAGGACCGGGCGGCCGCGCTGACCGGGAACACCGGGGACGGGGACGGCCTTGCGATGAAACTGGTCGCGTTCGGCGGGATCGGCACGGGGACCGCGCTGCTGCTGGTCCTCGGCGGCTGGACGGTGGCCGCCCGGCGCGGTCAGATGCGGGCCAGCGCCCAGAAACCCACCGCGTAGCAGGCGAGCGCCAGCAGCAGGAGCGGGATCACGGCTTTGGCCGGCGGACCGGGACGGCGCGCCGCACGCCTGCCCCGGCGTCCCCGCGCGGGCGGCGCGGAGGGAGTGGCCGGTGCCCGCAGGGGAGGGGCGGGGAGCGGAACCCGGGGGTCGCGGGAGGTGTAGGGGGCGGTGACGGAGTCGGCGCGCGGCTCCGGTGCCGGGGTCTGGAAGGGAGGGGGGAGACGGAAACTGCCGGTGTCGGAGAGGGTGCCGGTGTCGGGGTCGGACAGGGAGCCGGTGCCGGAGAGGGAGCCGGTGCCGGTGGGCGTCCACTCGCCCGGGCTCGGCCTACCCCTCGTACGGGAACGCGCACTCGCACCCGCACCGGTGGCGTCGTGCCCGCCCGCACCCGCACCCGCACCGGTGCCGTCGTGCCCGCCCGCACCCGCGCCCGTCCCGCCTTCCGGGGCCGCTTCATGGAGCGCTTGCGGGACCGCTTCACGGAGCGCTTGCGGGACCGCTTCACGGAGGGCTTCCGGGACCGTTTCCGAGGCCGGTCCGGAAGCCACTCCGGCGGCCCTGACGAGAGGGCCGTCGGGGCCGAAACCCGGTGGCAGGGGGCCGAGTTGGTCGAAGATCTCGATGAGTTCGTCGTCGGGGCCGGGCTCCGGCAGGAGTTCCACGGCGGCGGCGAGCGCCTTGCGCGCCCCCGTGGCCGTGCGGAACCGGTCCGCGGGGTCGGGCTGCAGCAGCGAGGCGACGACCTGCCAGAGCGGTTCCGGGATGCCCTTGGGCGGGCCGGGGGTGCCGTGCTCCAGGAAGTACTGCACGAGCGCCTTGCTGTCGGGTCTGGCGCCCTCGAGGAGGTACAGCGCGACCAGGCCGGCGGTGAACAGGTCGGCAGCGAAGTCGGGTTCGGCGCCCAGCATCTGCTCGGGGGCGAGATAGCCGGGCGTGCCCACGACGAGGTTGGTCTCCGTCAGACGGGGTTCCCCGAGCCGCATGGCGATGCCGAAGTCGGACAGCCTGAGCCGCGGCCGGCCCGTGCCGGTGGCTTCGAGGAGCACGTTGGCGGGCTTGACGTCCCGGTGGACGACGCCTTCCGCGTGCACCGCGGCGAGCCCGGACAGGAGCTGGTCGAGCAGGGTGCACACGAACGCGGGCGGCAGGGGGCCGTAGTCGCCGACCAGGTGGACCAGCGAGCCGCCGGCGACCAGGTCCATCGTGAACAGCACCTTGTCGTCGTCGGCCGCCCAGCTGGCCGGGGCGAGGACGTTCGGGTGGTCGATGCGCAGAGCCTGCTCGCGGACGAAGCGGAGCAGGGAGTGGGCGTCGCGCTGCTGGAGGACCTTGGCGGCCACGTAACGCCGTCGGCGATGGTCCCAGGCGCGCCACACGGCGCCCACGCCACCGCGTCCGATCGGGTCGGCCAGCTCGTACCGGCCGGCGAAGACCTCACCCATGGCAGCCGCCGCTCCTCCCCCTGGCCCGGTGCGCCCCCCGGCGCTCCCGCGTCCCCTGCTCCCCTTCACTACCCACGTGACGAGAGATACGCCCTCCTGCCCCCGGCTCCCCCTCCGGTCTCTCGGCGGAGTTCCGGCACCTCCAGACCCTCCGGCCGGGCCCCGGGCTCCCTGAGGGAGACCGGGCCGAGAGGTCAGTTCTGGTGGGACTGGTAGTGCGCGACGGCGTCGGAGGTCCGGCCGGCGCCGTAGACGCGGAGGAACTCCGCCAGTTCGGGGTGGCTCGGGGCGAGGGCGTCCGCGGCGTCGATGATGTCGCCCGCGGCGGCCACCGAGCGCAGCAGTGACTGGATCTCGCGGACCACGCGCTTGACCGTGGGTGCGCCCGAACTGTTCGTGGTCTGCGTGGTGTTGTTGCTGAGCACGGAGCCCCCCTGCGACTTCTTGATCTCGTCCATGCGCTCGGTCGCCTCGGCGGCGCTGACGCTGCCGTCCGCGACCTGGGCCGCCAGCTCCTGCAGCAGCTGCACCCGCTGGACCACCGCGGGGTTGCCGATCTTGGCGCGCTGACCGCTCATCAGCTGCGAGAGCATGGGAGCCGACAGCCCCAGGGCCGCAGCGAGCCGGGCCTGGTTCAGCCCGAGATCTTCGATGAGCTTACGGAAGAGCGCCCCCAACGGCTCCCCGTACCAGTTCCGCTGCAGCTCCCGCGCTCTCGCGGTGGCTTCCTGCTGTGCGGCGTCCATTGCGTCTCCCCATCGCTTCCCCTGAAAACCGCGGTTCGCTGTAGCGAACCACGTCGAGCATCTTACGGAGAGTGGTCATCCGCGGGGACCCCCAATCTTTTTGCGGGATACGGGGGGTGACCCGGTACTCTGGTCTGCGGCACCGCCGGAGCATGATTCTTCCGGCCGGTCGCTCCTTTCCGGGGCCTTAGCTCAGTTGGTAGAGCGCCGTCTTTGCATGGCGGATGTCAGGGGTTCGACTCCCCTAGGCTCCACAGCCCGGGAGCCCCTTTGACCTGCGGAAACGTCGGTCAGAGGGGCTCTCTGTGTTCCTGGTGTTCCCGGTGTTCCCGCCCCCGCCTCACTGCCTCGTCAGGCGGTGACGTGGCGGTGCAAGGGCGCGGCGCCTGGGCCGGTGCGATCCAGCCGTACCTGGTGGGGGCGCAGTGCGCCGGGCACCGCTTCGGCGGCGCCCAGAACCGAGGCGGCCAACGTCATGTGCACCGGGGTGCCGGCGTCGGTCTGCCGGAGGACGGTCTGTCGGAAGATGGCCGGCCGGAAGACGGTCTGTCGGAAGATGGCCGGCCGGAAGACGGTCTGTCGGAAGATGGCCGGCCGGAAGACGGCCGAGCCGAACCCGGAGTTCGACGCGGCAGCGACGTTCCACCTGGAACCGTCGCTCATGGACGAAGACCCCTCCGAGCCGCGTTGTCCGCGGATCGGAGGGGTCTTCGTCTCCTGCCAGGGAAGGGTCTGTTACCTGTCAGGAGAACCGGGCGGTCACTGGTCGTCGCGGTCCGCTGCCTCGTCCTCCGCCTGCTTGGCCTGGACCTCGGGGTCGAGGGGAGAGGCGTTCGTGCCGTCCACCGAGGTGATACGGCCGGCGTCGGGGACCTCCGTCGCCGCGGGCGGTTCGACCAGCCAGTCGGGGTTGGCCTGCTTGTCCCACCACTTCCAGGCCGCGAATGCGCCGCCCGCGGCGACGGACAGCAACGCGAACACCTTCATGGCGCGGCCGGTCCGGCTGCGCCGTGCATTGCGCCGGGCCAGCTTCTGGATCTCCTGCGCCGAGACCTGGCCGCGCAGCGCGACCAGGGCGGCGGCGCCGCGTGCGGCGGCCTCGTCGCGCACCGGAGCGGCCGCGGCCATGGCATGCTCGATCTTCGGACGCGAGTACTCGGCGGCCTGCCGGGCGGCCTTGCGGGTACGGACGGCGGCTTCGTGCGCGGCCAGGTCCACCTTCGGCGGGACATGCGCGAGGGCCTGCTCCAGTCGCGGGGCGAGCCGGGCGTCGTACTGTTCGCGGGCCTGTTCGGCGGCCTGCGACATCACGGGCGCCAGCCGTACGCGTGCCTCCTGCGCGTAATGCGCGGCACGCTCCTTGGCCGTGTCGGCGTAGGGCGCCACCACTTCCGCGGCGTGCAGCACGCTGTCCTTCGCCGAGCCGGTCGCGGCGCGCACGCTGTCGATGCGGGTCACGGGTTCCTCCTCCTCGGTGGCGTACGGTATTTCGACTTTCCACCCTTTTACGGATCATGCCTGTCAACGCTCCGGGCGGCATGCGAGGGCGGGCATATGGGTGCCGATCACTCTCTTCGGTGCGGTTCAGGGCAACCGGAGCCCGTTCTCGACCCTGCCACGAATCGCCGCGGCCCGCTGCCCTCCCGGTGGAAGTCATGGCCGCCCGGCGACGCCGGTGCCAGACCGTGCAAGGATCGAAGCGTCGCAGCAGACGACGACGGAAGGCAGACCGTGGGCGAGCAGCTCTACGCCACTTTGAAGACCAGCCTCGGCGACATCGAGGTCCGGCTCTTCCCGCACCACGCGCCCGTCACGGTCGCCAACTTCGTCGAGCTGGCCCGGGGCGAGCGCGAGTGGACACACCCCCGCACCGGAGAGAAGACGAGAAACCCGCTCTACGACGGCACGGTCTTCCACTCCGTCATCAGCGGATTCATGATCCAGGGCGGTGATCCCCTCGGCAACGGCCTCGGCGGCCCCGGCTACGGGTTCGAGGACGAGTTCCACCCGGACCTGTCCTTCGTGGCCCCGTACCTGATGGCCATGGCCAGCGCCGGCCCGGGCACCAACGGCTCCCAGTTCTTCATCACCGTCACCCCGAGCACGTGGCTGAACGGCAAGCGCACCATCTTCGGCGAGGTCACCGGCCCGCCCGGACAGAAGGTCGTCGACGCCATCGCGAGCGTGCCGACCGGACGCAACGACCGGCCGCTGGACGACGTCGTCATCGAGACGGTGGTCATCGAGACGCGCGAGGGCTGAGACAGGCGAGGGCTCGGACGCACACGAGGACCGAGACCCGCGCGAGGACCCGAGTCCCGCGCGAGGGCCGGGACCCGCACCCGGAGAACCGTGGGAAACCGCCCGCCGGAAGCCCTGGGAGACCGCCCGCCGGAAACCGTGGGACTTCGCCACCCGGGGATCACGGAAGAATTGGCAAGGGAACCAAACGCCCCGCTCGTCCGTAAGGATGAGCGGGGCAGGACAGTGCCGCGGGACGGCACACGACGAGCAAGGGGAACCGATGGACCAGGCCGCAGGCAGCACGCAGGACGCCCGGAGCGTGCCCGTGTGCTACCGGCACCCGGACCGCGAGACCGGCGTGCGCTGCACCCGCTGCGAACGCCCCATCTGCCCCGAGTGCATGGTGAGTGCCTCGGTCGGCTTCCAGTGCCCCGACTGCGTCCGCGGCGGCTCCGGCACGGGGCACGCCCCCCAGGCGTCCCGGCCGCGCACGGTCGCCGGCGGCACGGTCGCGGCAGACCCGCGCCTGCTCACCAAGATCCTCATCGGGATCAACCTCGCGGTGTTCGTCGCGATCCAGGCGGACAGCTCGCTCCTGGACCACCTGGTGCTCTACGGCGCCTGGCCCCCGAAGCCGTTCGCGCCCGTCTCCGGCGTCGCGGGCGGCGAGTGGTACCGCTTCGTGACGTCGATGTTCTCGCACCAGGAGTACTGGCACATCGGCTTCAACATGCTGAGCCTGTGGTGGGTCGGCGGCCCCCTCGAACAGGCCCTCGGCCGGGCCCGCTACCTGGCGGTGTACTTCGTCTCCGGGCTGGCCGGCGCCGCGCTGACCTACCTGCTCGTCCCCCCGGCGACCGCCTCGCTCGGCGCCTCGGGGGCCATCTTCGGCCTCTTCGGCGCCACCGCCGTGCTCATGCGCCGGCTCAACTACGACATGCGGCCGGTCATCGCGATGCTGGTGATCAACCTGATCATCACCTTCGGGTTCAGCAACATCGCCTGGCAGGACCACATCGGCGGGCTCGTCGCCGGCGTCGTCACCGGGTATGCGATGGTCCACGCCCCGCGCGAGAAGCGGACCCTGGTGCAGTACGGCACCTGTGCCGCCGTTCTCGCCCTCTCGGTGGCCCTTGTGCTGGTCAGAACCGCTCAGCTCACCTGACGGGGCTGGGGACGGGCCACTTCCGAACCGTTGTCCACAGCGTGTGGCGGATCTTGTGCACGCTGTGCGGGCACAGGTGTGCCCCCTGTCGCTCGGATGCGTTTCCGCAGGTGGGACAGGGGGCGAACGGATGTCTGAAGGGCGCGTGACCAGTCACACCGGCGTCAACATCCCATGGGTTATCCACAGATCGTCGTTCTTTTTCCCCACTGTGGAAAACGGCTGTGGATAACTCAGTGGATAGCCCTGGTCAGAGCTACGCCCAGCGGCTGGCCGGGCCGGTCACTTCCACTGCGTGGAGACGGCGAACCCGGCGGCGATGAAGCCGAAGCCGACCACGATGTTCCAGTTGTCCAGGCTGTCGACCGGCAGCGAGCCGTCGGTCACGTAGAAGACGACGATCCAGGCCAGGCCGATCAGGAACATGGCCAGCATGACCGGCGCGACCCAGGCCTGGTTGGTGAGCCTGATGGCCTGGGCCTGCTTGGCCGCCGGCGGCGTGTAGTCGGCCTTCTTGCGGATACGTGACTTCGGCACGAGGGTCTCTCCTGTCGATGCGCTGCGTGGCCGCGCAGGTAACTGGGTCGGGCTCGGGGCAGCGTACAAGGGGCCAACATGACGACTCTGTGTGCTCCCCCGGGCGTCCGTTAGCGTAGTGCTTCCGTGGCGCCGAAGGAGATAAGGGTACGTTGAGCAATTCTGCCGACTCCCCCGGGACGGGAGCAACGGGCTCCGGGAGAGGATCAACAGGCTCGGGGACGGGATCAACGGGCTCCGGGACGGGATCAACGGGCTCCGGCCCGCTCCGCAGGCTGCGCCTCCGGCCGGTGCGGGTGCTCACGGCCGCCGTCTTCGCCCTCGCCGGGCTCATCTTCTTCACCAGCTTCAACACGGCCAAGGGCACCGACATCCGGCAGGACGGCTCCCTGCTGAAGCTGTCCGACCTGATCCAGCAGCGCAGCCGCAAGAACAAGGGGCTGGACGAGTCCAACGCCACCTTGCGCGACAGCGTGGAGTCGCTCGCCGAGAGCGACGACGGCAGCACCAGGGCCGAGGACGAGAAACTCGGCGGGCTGGAGGAGCGGGCCGGGACACGCAAGCTCACCGGCAAGGCGATCACCGTCACGCTCAACGACGCCCCGCCCAACGCCACCGCCAAGCTCCCCGGCTATCCGGAGCCGCAGCCCGACTACCTGGTGATCCACCAGCAGGATCTCCAGGCCGTGGTGAACGCGCTGTGGCAGGGCGGCGCCCAGGGCATCAAGGTCATGGACCAGCGGCTGATCTCCACCAGCGCGGTGCGCTGCGTCGGCAACACCCTGATCCTCCAGGGCCGCGTCTACTCGCCCCCGTACAAGATCACGGCGGTCGGCGACCCGGACCGGCTCAAGCAGGCGCTGGCCGCGAGCAAGGCCATCCAGACCTACATGGTGTACGTCAACGTCTACGGTCTCGGCTGGAAAGTCGCCGACGACGGCACGGTGACTCTTCCCGGCTACTCCGGCACAGTGGATCTGCACTACGCGAAGCCAGTGGGGTAGACGTCCGTCCGGGAGCCGCCGGTGCGTGTGATCGTCAGGACCGTCAGCGAACTGTGCATCACCCTCGGCGCCCTGACCGTGCTCTTCGTCGTCTATGTGCTGTTCTGGACGGGGGTACGGGCCGAGGGCGCGATGAGCGACCAGATCGACCAGCTGCACCGGCAGTGGTCGACCGGCACCGTGCGGCAGCAGGACCCCCCCGGCGAGCAGCCGGTGAGCGTGGCCGAGCCGGAGCCGTACCGCGAGGGCGAGCCCTTCGCGATCATGTACATCCCCCGGCTCGGTTCCACGTGGAACAAGCCGGTCCTGCAGGGCACCGGCCGGGACGAGCTGGCCAAGGGCCTCGGCCATTACCGGGGCACCGCGCAGCTGGGCCGGGAGGGCAACTTCGCTGTCGCCGGGCACCGGCGGACCTACGGCGACCCGTTCAAGGACTTCCCGACGCTGCGGCCGGGCGACGCTGTGGTGCTCACGGACGGAACGACCTGGTTCACGTATCGGATCGACAAAGGGCCTTACAAAACCGTGCCGACGGATGTTGAGGTGATCGATCCTGTCCCACGTAAGTCCGGGTACACGCGTCCGGGCCGCTATCTGACGCTGACCACGTGCGATCCGGAATGGGGGCACAGTCACCGGCTGATCGTCTGGGCGCACCTGGACTCCACACAGCCTGTGGAGGCAGGCGAACCGAGGGCTCTGCGCCGTTAGTCTGGTGACGTACGGCGTGGGTCTGGTGCCGTAGGGATACGGAAGGGACGGCAAGGACGGCATGTACGGCTGGATCTGGCGGCATCTGCCGGGAAACGCGTGGGCGAAGGCGCTCATCTCGCTCGCACTGGTCCTGGCCCTGGTCTACGTCCTGTTCCAGTACGTCTTCCCCTGGGCCGAACCGCTGCTGCCCTTCAACGATGTGACGGTGGACAACCAGTGAGTGCGCGGATTCTCGTCGTCGACAACTACGACAGCTTCGTCTTCAACCTCGTCCAGTACCTCTACCAGCTGGGTGCCGAGTGCGAGGTGCTGCGCAACGACGAGGTGTCGACGGCGCATGCCCAGGACGGCTTCGACGGTGTACTGCTCTCGCCCGGCCCCGGCACGCCGGAGGAGGCGGGCGTGTGCGTGGACATGGTCCGGCACTGCGCCGCGACCGGAGTGCCGGTCTTCGGGGTCTGCCTCGGCATGCAGTCGATGCAGGTGGCCTACGGCGGTGTGGTCGACCGGGCGCCCGAGCTGCTGCACGGCAAGACCTCGCCGGTCGAGCACGAGGGCAAGGGCGTCTTCGCGGGCCTGCCCTCGCCCTTCACGGCGACCCGGTACCACTCGCTGGCCGCCGAGCCGGCGACCGTCCCGGCCGAGCTGGAGGTGACCGCCCGCACCCACGACGGGATCATCATGGGCCTGCGGCACCGTGAACTCCCGGTGGAGGGCGTGCAGTTCCACCCCGAGTCGGTGCTGACCGAGCACGGCCACCGGATGCTGGCCAACTGGCTGGCGGAATGCGGCGACCAGGGTGCCGTGGCGAGGTCGGCGGGGCTCGCCCCGGTGGTGGGCAGGGCCACGGCGTGACCGCGCTGCGCCCCGAGCGCGAGGACTTGTACGGCGGCGACAGGCCGTACGAGTCCTCCGGCGGTGCGCGGCCTTACGGCGGACGCCGGCCGGACCCGGCGACGGCGCCGTTGCCTCCCGTGGATGAGGAGACGATGGCGCTGCGGATCCCCGACCTTCCCGGGGACGAGGCCACACGGGCCTCTGCAGCCTCATCTGCCTCTGCTGCCACCGGAGTCACACCGGGCGGCCGTGCGGCCCGCAGAAGGGCCGCCAAGCGGCGTGGCGGGCGGCGACGCGCCGGACCTCGGGAGACGGTGGCTGCGTCGCCCTCGGAGCGGGATCCGCAGCGTCCGCTGACCCGGGTGGAGGCCCGGCGCCAGGCGCGGCTGCGCAAGCCGAGTCCGGCGACCCTCGTGAGCCGGGCGATCGGCGAGGTGTTCATCACCACCGGCCTGCTGATGCTGCTGTTCGTCACCTACCAGCTGTGGTGGACCAACGTCCGTGCGCATGCGCAGGCCGGCAGCGAGGCCAGTCAGCTGCAGGACGACTGGGCCAGCGGGAAACGCAACCCGGGCGCCTTCGAGCCGGGACAGGGTTTCGCCATCCTGCACATCCCCGAGCTGGACGTGGCCGCGCCCATAGCGGAGGGCGTGGACAACAAGAAGGTGCTCGACAAGGGAATGATCGGGCACTACGGCGAGGGCCCGCTGAAGACGGCGATGCCCGACGCCAGGACGGGCAACTTCGGTCTTGCGGCCCACCGCAACACGCACGGCGAACCGTTCCGCTACATCAACCGGCTCAAGGCCGGTGACGCGATCGTGGTGGAGACGCAGGACACCTACTTCGTGTACAAGGTCACCTCGATGCTGCCGGTGACCCCGCCCTCGAACACGAGCGTGCTGGACCCCGTCCCACCGGGTTCCGGCTTCACCGAGCCCGGCCGGTACATCACCCTCACCACGTGCACGCCGGAGTTCACCAGCAAGTACCGGCTGATCGTCTGGGGCAAGATGGTCCAGGAACGCCCGCGCAGCAAGGGCAAGCCGGACGCGCTCATCGAGTAGGGCTCATCGAGTAAGGGCAGAGGAACTGTGGCAGCGACCACCGACGAGACCGAAGAGACCACGGACGCGTCCGAACCGGACCCGGCTCCGCGCCGCCGGCGCCCCGGCCGGATCGCGATGGCGGTCAGCGTCTTCGGCGAACTCCTCATCACGGGCGGCGTGCTGCTCGGCCTGTTCGTCGTCTACTCGCTGTGGTGGACGAACGTGATAGCGGACCGCAAGGCGGACCGGCAGGGCGACAAGGTCCGCGAGCACTGGGCCCAGGAGACGGACTCCGGCCCGGGTGCGCTCGACACCGAGGACGGCATCGGCTTCCTGCACGTGCCGGCGATGGGCAACGGCGAGGTCCTGGTCGAGGAGGGCACGGGCGAGGACGTCCTCAACGACGGTGTGGCCGGCTACTACACGGAACCGGCCAAGGCCACGCTGCCCATGACGGGCAAGGACGGCAACTTCACCCTCGCCGCCCACCGGGACGGCCACGGCGCCAAGTTCCACGACATCGACAAGCTGGAGGAGGGCGACCCGATCGTCTTCGAGACGCGGGACGACTGGTACGTCTACAAGGTCTACTCGATCCTCCCCGAGACCTCGAAGTACAACGTGGACGTCCTCTCCCCGGTCCCCGAGGAGTCCGGCAAGGAGAAACCCGGCCACTACATCACCCTGACGACCTGCACCCCCGTCTACACCTCCCGCTACCGCTACGTGGTGTGGGGCGAACTGGTCCGCGTGGAGAAGGTCGACAGCGAACGCACTCCGCCGAAGGAACTGCGCGGCTGACAAAGGTCCTCGAGCAACTCCGTCACCTGGCACGGCGGATTCGTCGGGCAGACGGCGTGGGCCCCGCCCGGGATGTCCCGGGCGGGGCCCACGCGCGTGTGCCGGAGGCGTCAGCCGCTGGTGCCGCCGAAGATGCTCGTGCCGCCGTTGTCGTTGTTGCCGTTGTTGTTCCCGCCGAAGCCCACGGTCTGCAAGGTGATCGTGGTGCCGGCCGGGTCGTCGACCTGCTGGTTGCCCTTCGGGTCCTGGTCGGCGACGAGCGCGTTGTCGCTGGTGTCGCTGCCCGGGGTGAACTGGATGTTCGTGAAGCCCGCGGCGTTCAGGATCTGCCGGGCCACGGCGACCGTGCGGCCACGGACGTTCGGGACCTGCGTCTTCTGCTGCTGCTGCGCCTTGCCGACGTTGATCACCACGTTGGTGTTCTTGACGACCTGCTGGCCCGCCGCCGGGTTGGTGCTCTGCACCTTGCCGTCCTGGGCGGGGTCGGTGACCGGGGTGTCGTTGCAGGACGGCACCAGGCCCTTGCCCTGCAGCTCGGCCTTCGCCTCGTCACAGGACTTGCCGGTGACGTCGGGGACGGTGATCTTCTCCTCGGCCTTGGCGACCGTGAGGGTGATCGTGGTGCCCTTCTCCTTGCTGGTGCCGCCGTCAGGGTTCTGGGTGATGACGACACCGGGCGTCTGGGTCGACACCTGGGTCTTCTTCTCGACCGTGAAGCCCTTGTCCTCGAGCTGGCTCCTCGCCTGCTCGAACTGGATGCCGCGGACGTCCGGCACGGCCACCTTCGGTGCGCCCGTCGAGATCACCAGGGTGACCGTGCTGCCCTCGTCGACCTTCGTGCCCGGGTCCGGGTTCTGGGTGCATACGTTTCCCGTGGCCTGCTTGTCGCAGGGCTTCTCGGTGACCGACACCTTGAGGTCGACGTTGGTGGCCATCTTCCGGGCCCGCTGCTCCGAGTTGCCCACGAACGCCGGCACGGCCACCTTGCCGTCGTCCGAGTTGCGCCCGTCGAAGGCGAACTTGCCGATCAGAATGGCGCCGACCAGGACCAGCAGGCCCGCGACCACCAGGAGGATCGTGGAGGTGTTGGACTTCTTCTGCTGGCGGCGGCGGTCCGGGCGGTCGTCGTAGCCGTAGCCGCCGTCGTCCGGGTTCATCGGCGGGAGCATGGTGGTCGCTCCGCCGCCCGCGTCCGACCGCAGGGCCGTCGTCGGCTGGTCGTCGGGGTAGCCGCCGTAGCCCGCGGCGCCCATCGCGGCGGTGGCCGCGACCGGCTGGCCGTCCAGGCACGCCTCGATGTCGGCGCGCATCTCGTCGGCCGACTGGTAGCGGTAGTTCGGGTCCTTGACCAGGGCCTTCAGGACGATGGCGTCCATCTCGGGCGTGATCTCGGGGTCGAAGACCGACGGCGGCTGGGGCTCCTCGCGCACGTGCTGGTAGGCCACGGCCACCGGGGAGTCGCCCACGAACGGCGGGCGGACGGTCAGCAGCTCGTAGAGGAGGCAGCCCGTCGAATACAGGTCCGACCGGGCGTCGACCTGCTCGCCCTTCGCCTGCTCCGGCGAGAGGTACTGGGCCGTGCCGATCACCGCGGCCGTCTGGGTCATGGTCATGCCGGAGTCGCCCATGGCGCGGGCGATGCCGAAGTCCATCACCTTGACCTGACCGTTGCGGGTCAGCATGACGTTGGCCGGCTTGATGTCGCGGTGGACGATGCCGTTGCGGTGCGCGTACTCCAGGCCCTGGAGGATGCCGATGGTCATCTCCATCGCGCGCTCGGGCAGCAGCTTGCGGCCGGAGTGCAGCAGCTCGCGCAGCGTGGAACCGTCGACGTACTCCATCACGATGTACGGGATGGAGACCCCGTCGATGTAGTCCTCGCCCGTGTCGTAGACCGCGACGATCGCGGGATGGTTGAGCGAGGCGGCCGACTGGGCCTCCCGGCGGAAGCGGGCCTGGAAGGACGGATCACGCGCGAGGTCCGCGCGCAGCGTCTTCACCGCCACGGTGCGGCCGAGCCGGGTGTCATGCGCGAGGTAGACCTCCGCCATGCCACCGCGGCCGAGCACCTGGCCCAGCTCGTACCGGCCGCCGAGGCGACGCGGCTCTTCCATAGCTACCTACCAGCCCTCTCCGTCGGTCTCGGCCGCGCACGTCCGTGTGCGGCCGGAGGCTGCCGTCCGGGCCTACCGTACCCGGCTCGCTGTGTGTGACCTGGCCAAGCCCGTAACCCGATACAGGACCGGTATCGCAACGTGCGGCGATGTGAAGGTGATGTGAGCGGCGTCACTTCCGGTGATCGGCGGTGGTCACTTCTTGGAGTCGATCACTGCCTTCATGACGTTCTTCGCGATCGGCGCGGCCAGGCCGCCACCGGAGATGTCGTCGCGGTTGGCCGCGTCGTCCTCGACCACCACGGCCACGGCGACCGGCGAGCTGCCGTCACCGAGCTTGGCGTAGGAGATGAACCAGGCGTACGGGTTCTCGCTGTTCTCGACACCGTGCTGGGCGGTACCGGTCTTGCCGCCGACCTTCGCGCCCTCGATCTGCGCCCTCGTACCGGTGCCCTTCTCGACCACCGTCTGCATCATGTCCTGCAGGATCTGCGCGTTCTCCGGCGACAGCGGCCGGCTCAGCTCCTCCGGCTGGGTCTTGGCGACCGGGTCCAGGTTGGAGGACTCCAGCTCGTCGACCATGTACGGCTTCATGAGCTTGCCGTCGTTGGCGACCGCCGAGGCGACCATGGCCATCTGCAGCGGGGTCGCGGCGGTGTTGTACTGGCCGATGGAGGACAGCGCGGTCTGCGACTGGTTCATGTCGTCGGAGAACACCGAGGCGGTGGCGCGGACCGGGGTGAACTGCTCGGAGTCAAAACCGAACTTCTTCGCCTCGGCGAGCATCTTGTCGTTGCCGAGGTCCGAACCGATCTTGCCGAAGACGGTGTTGCAGGAGTACTGGAGCGCGACCCGCATGGTCGCGTCCTTGCACGGGATGTTGCCCTCGTTCTTCAGCTCGGTCGTGGTGCCCGGCATGGTCCACGGCAGCGGCGACTCGGTCTTCTCGTCGGCCGAGGTGTACTTGCCGTTCTCCAGCGCCGCGGCCGCCGTGACCACCTTGAACGTGGAGCCCGGCGGGTAGGCCTCGCGCAGCGCCCGGTTCAGCATCGGGTCGTTGGGGTTGTACTTCTTCTGCAGCTTCTTCCAGGCCGCGGCGTCGTCGTTGGTGTTGCCTGCGAAGGACGAGGGGTCGTACGACGGGTAGGAGGCCAGCGCGAGGATCTTGCCGGTGGCGGGGTCCAGGGCGACGACGGCACCCTTGCCGCCCTGCGCCTTCAGACCGTCGTACGCCGCCTTCTGCGCGGCCGCGTTGAGCGTGGTGACGACGTTGCCGCCCTGCTGCTCCTTGCCGGTGATCATGTCCAGCGTCTTGCGGAAGAACAGCCGGTCGTCGTTGCCTGTGAGGATGCCGTCCTCGAGGGACTCCAGCTGGGTGGCGCCGAAGGCCTGCGAGGCGTACCCGGTGACCGGCGCCCACATGGGGCCGTTCTTGTAGGTGCGCTTGAACTTCAGGTCGTTGATACCGGTCTTGCTGTTCTCGGACGACCCGGTGATCGGGTCGCCGCCGACGACGATGTCGCCGCGCGGGGTGGCGTAGCGGGCGATGGTGACGCGGCGGTTCTCCGGGGCTTCCTTGAGGCTGTCGGCCTTGACGTACTGGAGCCAGTTGTCGCGCAGCAGCAGCGTCAGGACGAGCAGGCCACAGAAGATCGCGATCCGGCGCAGGGGCTTGTTCATGACGGGCGCACCACCTGGGTCATCTCGGCGTCGGGGTTGCTGGCGGGGGCGGGCGCCGGGCGGCGGGCGGTGTCGCTGATGCGGATGAGGATGCCGATCAGCGCCCAGTTCGCGAGTACGGAGGAACCGCCGTACGCCACGAACGGCATGGTCATACCGGTCAGCGGGATGAGGCCCATGACGCCGCCGGCCACCACGAAGACCTGGAGGGCGAAGGCGCCGGACAGGCCGACGGCGAGCAGCTTGCCGAACGGGTCGCGGGCGGCGAGGGCGGTGCGTACGCCACGTTCCACGATGAGGCCGTAGACCAGCAGGATGGCCATGACGCCGGCCAGGCCCAGCTCCTCGCCGAAGGTGGCGAGGATGAAGTCCGAGTTGGCGGCGAACCGGATCAGGTCCGAGTGGCCCTGGCCCCAGCCGCTGCCCAGGGTGCCGCCCGAGCCGAAGGCCCACAGTGCCTGCTGCAGCTGCTCGGAGTGGCCGGGTTGGCCCTGGCGGCTGAGGGTGTACTCCCGCATCGGGTCGAGCCAGGACTGGACGCGGCTCTTCACGTGGGTCTCGACGCTCGCCACGCCGACCGCGCCCGCCGCGGACATCAGCAGACCGAAGACGATCCAGCTGGTCCGCTCGGTGGCGACGTACAGCATGATGACGAACATTCCGAAGAACAGCAGCGACGTGCCGAGGTCCGTCTCGAAGACCAGGATGAGGATCGAGATCGCCCAGACGACCAGGATCGGGCCGAGGTCGCGGCCGCGCGGCAGGTACAGGCCCATGAAGCGGCGGCTGGCGAGGGCCAGGGCGTCGCGCTTCACCATCAGGTAGCCGGCGAAGAAGATGGCGAGGACGATCTTCGCGAACTCGCCGGGCTGGAGCGAGCCCAGCCCGGGCACCCGGATCCAGATCTTCGCGCCGTAGATGTTGGCGCCGAGGCCGGGCACCAGCGGCAGGATCAGCAGGAGCAGGGCGCCGAACATGGAGATGTAGGTGTAGCGCTGCAGGACGCGGTGGTCCTTGAGGAAGATCAGCACGACGACGAACAGCGCGATGCCCAGCGCGGTGTACAGCAGCTGGCGGGGGGCGGCCGTGAAGTAGTCGGGCAGGGACTGCAGCAGCTTCGACTGGTCCAGCCGCCAGATACAGACCAGCCCGAGCCCGTTCAGCAGCGTGGCCAGCGGCAGCAGCAGCGGGTCCGCGTACGGGGCGAACTTGCGTACGCCGAGGTGGGCGACGCCGGCCAGCAGGGCGAGGCCGAAGCCGTAGCTCAGCAGGCCCGTGGGGACCTTGTCGTCGATGGCCAGGCCCACGTTGGCATAGGCGAACACCGGGATGACCACGGCGAAGACCAGCAGGGCCAGCTCGGTGTTGCGACGGCTCGGTGCGCCGATGGCACCGATCGTGGACGTGTGATGCGTGGGCGAGTTCGTACTGCTCATCGTGTGACAGGGCCTCTCACGGCTTGCCTACTGCTTACCGCACAGCGAGACGACCTTCTGCTCATCCTCCGAGAGAGTGGGGCCGGGGCTGGGGGTCGCGGACGGGGTCGTGGACGGAGACTTCGGGGGGGACGTCTGGGGCGGCTTCGAACCCGACGGGCTCGGGGTCGTGTTCGGCGACGGGGAGGCCTTGACGAAGGCGGCCTGGGTGAAGGCGGTGTGGGTGAAGGCGGCGTGCGTGGCGGTGCCCGTGGTGCCGCTGGTGCTGTTGGTACCGCTGGTGCCGCCGGTGCCGGTGCCGCCCGTGCCGTCGGTCTTGCCCTTGTTCTTGTCGTTCTTGTCCTGGTTGCCGGCCTTGTCCCGCGCCTTCTCGGCGGCCCGGTACTCGGTCAGCTTCCGGCAGGCGGAGGCCTGCACCGACAGCTCGTTGACCTTGGTCTCGGCCGCCGTCAGTCCGCCCTCGGCGATCGTGGCCTTGACCTTCTTCTGCTGGTACGGCGGCAGGTACTTGAGTTCGATGCCGGGGTAGTCCTTCTCGACCTTCGACAGCGACACCCAGGCCAGATCCTGGCTGATCCCGCGGTACAGCGCGACGTGCTCGTCCTTGGTGCCGACGTAGTACTGCGTCTGCGTCCAGCGGTAGCCGCCGTACAGGCCGCCGCCGACGACGACGAGGGCCAGGGCGCCGTAGAGCGAGGTCTTGAGCCATCTGCGCTGCCTGCGCGGCTTGGTGAAGTCTCCGTCGGCGTAGTCGTCGAAGCCGCCGGGCGGGACGTACCCGGTGGTGTCGCCGGAGCCGGGCGGGCCGAACTCGCCGCCGCCGTGCCCCTGGCCCCGGCGGCCCAGGTGGGAGGCGCGGCCGGCCGGGGTCTGCATGATGCCGTTGTCGTGCAGGTGGTGCTGGTTCTCGGCGACCGCGCCGACCACGACCGGCTGGTCGGACAGCTGCCCGGCGAGGGTGTCCCCGGTGTCCAGGTCGAGCACGTCGGCGACGATGACGGTGATGTTGTCGGGGCCGCCGCCGCGCAGCGCGAGCTGGATCAGCTCCTGCACGGTCTCCTGCGGGCCCTGGTAGCTGGCGAGGGTCTCCTCCATCGTCTGGTGGGAGACGACGCCGGACAGACCGTCGGAGCAGATGAGGTAGCGGTCGCCGGCCCGGACCTCGCGGACCGACAGGTCGGGCTCGACGTGGTCGCCGCTGCCGAGGGCGCGCATCAGCAGGGAGCGCTGCGGGTGGGTGGTGGCCTCTTCCTCGGTGATCCGGCCCTCGTCCACCAGCCGCTGCACCCAGGTGTGGTCCTGGGTGATCTGGGTGAGCACACCGTCGCGGAGCAGATACGCGCGCGAGTCGCCGACGTGCACCATGCCGAGCCGCTGCCCGGTCCACAGCAGTGCGGTGAGCGTGGTCCCCATGCCCTCGAGCTGGGGGTCCTCCTCGACCATGGCGCGCAGCTGGTCGTTGGCCCGCTGCACGGCGGTGCCCAAGGAGGTGAGGATGTCGGGGCCGGGCACGTCGTCGTCGAGCGTGACCAGGGTGGAGATCACCTCGGAGGAGGCGACCTCGCCGGCGGCCTGGCCGCCCATGCCGTCGGCGATGGCGAGCAGGCGCGGACCGGCGTAACCGGAGTCCTCGTTGCCCTCCCGGATCATGCCTTTGTGCGATCCGGCGGCAAAGCGCAGTGACAGACTCATGCGCACCTCGCCCGTCGGCTCCGGGTACAGCCGGTCGTGTCGAGCCACACTGCCCACCCTCCGGTTGGGAGCGCGCCGGAGACCGGGGTGCGGCCTGCCGCTGCGTGCTCGCTCCGCTCGCGCTTACTCATGACGTAGCACTACTTCCGCAGCTCGATTGCGGTCTTGCCGATGCGGATCGGCGCGCCCAGCGGGATCGGTGTGGGGGTCGTCAGCCGGGACCTGTCCAGGTAGGTGCCGTTGGTGGAGCCGAGATCCTCGACGATCCACTGGCCGCCCTGGTCCGGGTAGATCCTGGCATGGCGGCTGGAGGCGTAGTCGTCGTCCAGCACGATCGTGGAGTCGTGCGCCCGGCCCAGCGTGATGGTCTGGCCCTGGAGCGCGACGGTGGTGCCGGCCAGTGTGCCCTCGGTCACGACCAGCTTGGTGGGGGCGTTGCGGCCCCGCCTGCCGCCGCTCTGCTGGGCGCGCTGCTGCGGCGGCGCGGCCTGCTGCCGGGTCTGCTGGCGGCCGGACTGCTGCGGCCTGGCAGCTTCCCTCCGCGATCCGCGCTGGGTGACGCGCGTACCGAACAGGTCGCTCCGGATGACCTGCACGGCCACGATCACGAACAGCCACAGTACGGCCAGGAAACCCAGCCGCATGACCGTGAGGGTCAGCTCTGACATTGCCCCCGCTTCACCCTTCGGCTTGCCTATAGATAACGGTGGTACTGCCCACGACGATCCGCGAGCCGTCGCGGAGCGTAGCGCGGGTGGTGTGCTGCCCGTCCACCACGATGCCGTTGGTGGAGCCGAGATCCTGGATCGTCGAGGGCGTTCCGGTCCGGATCTCGCAGTGCCGGCGGGAGACGCCGGGGTCGTCGATCCGCACGTCGGCGTCGGTGCTGCGGCCCAGCACCAGCGTCGGGCGGGAGATCTGGTGGCGGGTGCCGTTGATCTCGATCCAGTAGCGGGTGCGCCCGCCGCTCATCGGGGCCGCCGCGGGCCGCTGGGTGGCGGGCTGCGGGTAGCCGTACCCGCCGGGGCGGGTGCCGGGTGGTGGCGCGGAGGGCATGGGGGGTGCGCCTGCGGGAGCGGGCGGGTAACCGTAGCCGCCGGAGGCGCCCTGACCGGAGCGGCCGGCCGCGGGTGCGCCGGGGGCCTGCGGTGCCGCCTGCTGGCTGCTGCTGGAGGACGCCAGGGTGCGCGAGCGCACCCGGTACAGGCCGGTGTCCAGGTCGTCGGCCTTCTCCAGGGTGACCTTGATCGGGCCCATGAAGGTGTAGCGCTGCTGCTTGGCGTAGTCGCGCACCATTCCGGCCAGTTCGTCGCCGAGCTGTCCGGAGTAGGGGCTGAGGCGCTCGTGGTCCGGTGCGCTCAGCTCCACGATGAAGTCGTTGGGCACGACGGTCCGGTCGCGGTTCCAGATGGTCGCGTTGTTGTCGCACTCACGCTGGAGCGCGCCGGCGATCTCCACGGGCTGGACCTCGGACTTGAAGACCTTGGCGAAGGTGCCGTTCACCAGACCTTCGAGACGCTGCTCGAACTTCTTCAGGACTCCCATGGGGCACCTCCTCCGTTCCTGCCGTCGTGTTGCCCTGCTTTGTGCCGCTGCCTTGCCCGGTACTGCTGGTACTGCTCACTGATCGTATCTACGCGCCCGCCAATCAGCCGGTTCCCCCAGCGGCTCCGCTTCGAACTCCTGGCGCGCGTCCTGCTGGCATGGATCGTAGAGGCGGGCGAAGACCAGTGTCCCGCACCTGGCTGTGGACCCGGTCCGCCTCCTGGGGAGACGGCCGGTACCGGTACGAGGTTGATACGTGAACCGCGTCTCCTTGATACGTGCGCCGCAGCGCGTGCGCTGCGCATGTCCAGGGTGCCGGGTCCGGCGTGGTGCCGGGAGGGCGGGGATCAAGCGATGTGAACCCACCCCATGCGACGTGCTAATGTTCTGGGTGTCGGAAGGGGCCGGACCGAAAGGGACGGAGCCGAAAGACACACCCAATGCGCGGGTGGCGGAATAGGCAGACGCGCTGGATTCAGGTTCCAGTGCCCGCAAGGGCGTGGGGGTTCAACTCCCCCCTCGCGCACAGCTGAGACACGGGTCTCTGCTGGTGACGGAAGTCACCGCAGGGGCCCGTTTCTCGTTGCCCGGTTCCCTGTGAGGCATCGCACAGACCGTCAGCTCCCGGGGCGGCCACCGGCCCGTGAACTATCTCACGGGCCGGAAGCACCTGTTGGCCCTCAGGGCGCGCTGGGCCGGACGGTCGAGGCCGGCGTCCTGCCGGGCTCGTGGGGCTGCTCGGTGAAGACGACGACGTGCCATGTGCCCTTGTCACGGGTGACCGTGAACGTGTCGTTCATGGGCGTGCCCGTCTTGTCCTCGGCGAGGAGATGGGCGCTGCCGGTGTCGGGGCCCATGTCGTGGTCGATCTCGAGACTGCTGATCTTCCAGCCCCGGCCGCCCTTGTCGGCGAGGATCTTCGCTGCTTCTTTCCGCGACCAGGGCTCGTCCTTCACTCCGCCGATCCGGATGAGGCCGGTCGTACTGCGCGTGTTGAGAGCGGAGAGGTAGGCGTCGACGGCCTGGCGCGCACCGTCAGCCGGTGAAGCGGACGGCTTCGCCCCGCCCTTGTCCTCGTGGTCCGACGAGCAGCCGGCCAGGGCCAGTAACGCGAGCGCTGCGACGGCCATGTGGCGACGGTTCACGGCAGGGCTCCTTCTTCTCCTGTGAGGGGGGCAGCAGCCTGTCAGGTGCGGTGCGCGTACCACCAGGTGTGCGGGTGGTCGGAGACGATCTTCGCGACGCTTTTGTTGTGGGTGTCCGAGGTGTGGTACGTGAGGTAGGGCACACCCCGGTACTTCTTGGTGACGAACATCGAGTGGTCGACGACGTTGTTGCGGTTCCAGTCGGCCTGGAGCACGTCCGAGGCGACCATGTCGTACACGTTGCGCAGTGCCTTCGTGCGCTTGGAGTGCTTGATGGCGAACCAGTACCAGTTCTCCGCCCCGCCCCAGGTGTACGAGGTCCAGAGGCTGGTGGGCCCGTAGAACCAGTACTTGTTGCTGGTGCGCTGGATGATGGAGCCGCCCGCGGGCTTCCAGCCGCCGGCCAGCATGATCTGCGACAGGAAGTTCGTGCAGTCGTTGCCGCCGTAGGTGCGGTACGCCGAGTTGTGGTGGTCCCAGTACTTGTTCGCGTAGGCGATCATCTTGTTGTAGCTGTACGCGGCCGTCGCGGCGGGCTTGACGGCGCCGGGGCCGGGTTCGCTCCCGGGCAGCGGGGTGGTGCTGGACCCGTCGCCCTTGTCGCCCTCGTCCTCGTCCGCGATGCCGCCGCCGTCCGTCGTCTCCGGTTCGACGTCGACGCCGGAGACCTGTGTGGTCGGCGTGGGGCCGCCCCCGGTGTCGGCCTTGTCGGCGGCCAGCAGCCATGAGCCGTCGTCGGCCTGGGTGAACCTGACGGTGTGGGGGAGGGACAGCTCTTCGTACTCGGGGGCGCCGTCCTCGACTTCCGCTTGCGTGAACGGAAGGTACAGGCGGGTGTGTTCGGTGATCCGCAGGGTGGCCTGCCGGCCGTCGACGGTGGAGTCGTCCACGCTGACGTCGACCTGCGCCTTGGTGTAGCCCCCGTCGATCTTCTCGTACCGCTCGCCCTTGGTGGCCAGCGCGGCGAGGTCGTCCTTGGTCTCGGCGGCCATGGCACGGGTGGTCCTGAGGTGCGCCGCGGCGAACCGGAGGCTCGGCGGAGTAGTCGTGAGCATGTCAGCTCGCTGCTGGAGGTAGCCCTCCGCGAGCTGTGACAGTGACGAGGTGGTGGCCTCCGTGGAGGCGGGGGTGGTGCCGGGGGTGGCGCTCGCCGGTATGTCGACGAGCGCGAGTATCGCCGCCGTGCCGGCGGCGGCGAAGGCGAGTCTGCGCTGCGCAGTGCGCATGAGACCTCCTGATCATGAGCTGACTGGTCGCCGTCAGCCTGCATGAGAGGAGATCAAATCCAGCCGGAGCGTTCCCTTCTGGCCGCTTTCGTGCGCAGGAATGTCTGATTCCTCACTGTGTGTCGCTTGGGTCGCATGTGGTGCCCTCGATCACCGTTCCGGGACACGGTGCCGATGCCGGGGTGAGGGTTCTGGCGGCGAACTGCGCCAGCCGGGCTCGCAGCTCGTCGCGCGGCAGGCCCTTCTCGTCCGCCAGGTGCGCGACGAGGTCGGCCCGGGTGGCGGCGAGCAGGGCGTGCGCGGTGAAGTCGCTGTCGGGCAGATCCGGAATCCCGGCGAGCAGGTCCTGGAGCAGGGTGTGCCAGCGCTCGTAGTGCTCGGCGCGGTACGGACTGTCGCTGCCGGTCTGTTCCAGGGCCAGGGCGAGACGGCGGTTGTCGAGCTTGAAGCACAGGACCGCGTCGAGCACGGCGAGTACGCGCCGGAGCGGCGGTGTCCCGGGCCCGAGCGGCGGCGGGCCCTCCTCGACGCTTCGCCGTACCGGTTCCAGCCGCGCCGCGTACAGGGCCCGGATCAGGCCGGTGCGATCGCCGAAGGCGCGGAAGAGCGTCCCCTTGCCGACGCCCGCCGCCGCCGCGATGTCGGCCATCGTGACGTCGTCGGGGTGTGCGCAGGTGGTGAAGAGGGTGTCGGCGGCGGCGAGGACGGCCGCGCGGTTGCGGGCGGCGTCCTTGCGTGGGCTGCGCTCGGCCACGTGGTTCCTCCGTTGCGATCCGGACCAGCGGTCCGTATTGTCGTCAGTGAAACGGACCGCGGGTCCGTATCGTACTCGAACGGAGAGAGCCATGCCTGCGAACGGCCATGCGAACGCCTCACCGGCCGACCTGTACCGCCACAGTCTGCGGCTGCTGCTGGACAAGGACATCCCCGCCTGGGTCGGGCTGTGGGACGAGGACGGAGTGATGGAGTTCCCCTTCGCCCCGCCGCACTGGCCCCGGCGGCTGGAAGGCCGGGACGCCGTCGCGGCCTACATGCGCGGCTATCCCGACCACATCGACCTGCACGACTTCCCCGAGGTGCGGATCCACCGCACCACCGACCCGGAGACCGTCGTGGTCGAGATGCGCGGGGTCGGCCGCCTGGTCGGGACGGGAGACCCCTTCGACATGACCTACATCGCCGTCGTGTCCGTCCGGGACGGGCGCTTCACCTCGTACCGCGACTACTGGAACCCCCTCGCCGTCCAGACACCCGGACTGGACTTCACCGGGAGGGACGCCCGGTGAACCCGCTCGCCGCTGCCGTGTCCGTCACCGCCGGGTGCGCCGCCGCCGGGTCTGTCACTACCGCGCCCGCCGCTGCCGCGTCCGCCACCGCCCCGTCCGTCACCACCCTGGTCATCGGCGCCACCGGCACGACCGGGAGCCGTACCGCCGCGCGGCTGGTCGACGCCGGACACCGCGTCAAGGCCGCGAGCAGGCAAGCCAGTCCGGTCCGGGGTGCGCAACCGGTCCGCTTCGACTGGTACGACCCCGCCGGCTTCGCCGACGCCCTCGCCGGAGCCGACCGCGTCTATCTCGTGCCGCCCGTGGGCGACCCGGACCCGGCCGCGGTCATGCTGCCCTTCCTCCGGCAGGCCCGCGCCGCCGGAGTACGCCGTGCCGTGCTGCTCGGTTCCTCGGCCATCCCGGCGGGAGGTCCGGGCGTCGGTGCGGTGCACCGGGCCCTGCCCGGGCTGTTCGGCGAATGGGCGGTGCTGCGGCCCTCCTGGTTCATGCAGAACTTCACCGGCACGCACGCCCATGCCCGGAGCATCCGTGAGCACGGCGAGATCCTGACCGCGGCCGGGAGCGGCCGGGTCGGCTTCGTCGACGCCGAGGACATCGCCGCCGTCGCCGTGCACGCCCTGACCGGCGAACGGGCGCCCGGCACCGACCTCGTCCTGACCGGACCGGAGGCGCTCAGTCACGACGATGTCGCCGCCGTCGTCACCGAGGTCACCGGGCGGCCCGTGATCCACCGCCCGCTGACGTACGAGCAGATGCGGGACCGGCTGACCGCTCAAGTGCCCCTGGAGTTCGCCGAGATGCTGGCCGGCATGGACCGTGCCATCGCCGAGGGTGCCGAGGACCACACCACCGACACCGTCCAGCGCCTCACCGGCCGCCCGCCCCACGGTTTCCGCGAGGTCGCCGAGCGGGAGCTGACCCGGGGTGGGTGACTCGCGACGGCGGCGGGCGGAGGTTTCTGAGCGCGGGTTCGGGGCGGCGCCTCCCGGGCTTCGCGCGCGATCGGTTCGAGGCAGCCGAGCCAGTTGCTGCGGGGCCGAGACGAGATCCTCGTGGATCCTGCAGCGCGGCCGAGGATCAGCTGACGGGTTTGTTTCCCACGGGCGATCCGCCCGCCGACGCGTGTAGCCGTCGTGCCCATGCCTACCTGCTTCCTCGGGCCGGACCCTCTTCGGTGCGGATGAGAGAAGTCCTGCACGGCCGGTTCGTCATCGGCGTCCCCAGGGGTACCGGAACGGCGGGGTCGGCCGCGGGGTGGGGTGTTGGAGCGGCGGAGTCGGCCGCGGGGTCTGACGTCTTTCGGCCGCCGGTTGTACGGTCTCCCGAGTTGATGTTCGTACCGGTGCCCGCCGCAGCAGGCGCCCGGGGAGTACGGGGGAGGCGGTCGCGGTGACCGGAACCGGTGTGGGAGTGGCGGACGCGGCGGACGCGGACGCGGTGGACCGGAGCACGCGCCGGCTGCCCCGGGTGAGCGGATTCGGCCAGTGGCCGACGCAGGGTTCACCGAAGGAGGAGGGCAAGGCGCTCCGGCAGAGCGTGCCGCGCAGCGCACACCGCTCCCTCGACCTGGACGCCGCCCGCCCCGACGCGGTCGCCGCGGTGACCGAGTCCAACGCCGGCCGCCTACCGGAACTGACCCCGATACGGGTGGGCCGGATGGCCGCCACCCCGTTCGCCTTCCTGCGCGGCTCGGCCGGGCTCATGGCCCACGACCTCGCCCGTACCCCCATGACCAGGATCGTCACCCAGATCTGCGGTGACGCGCACGCGGCCAACTTCGGCCTCTACGGCGACGCCCGCGGCGACCTCGTCATCGACCTCAACGACTTCGACGAGACCGTGCAGGGCCCCTGGGAGTGGGACCTGAAGCGGCTCGCGGCCTCCCTGGTCCTCGCCGGACGCGAGGCCGGCGCCGACGAGGACACCTGCCGGGCGGCCGCCCGGGACACGGTCGGCGCCTACCGCCGCACCATGCGCCTGCTCGCCAAGATGCCGGTCCTCGACGCCTGGAACGCCATCGCCGACGAGGAACTCGTCTCCCACACCGACGCCCACGACCTGCTGGGCACCCTCCAGCGGGTCTCGGAGAAAGCGCGCGCCAACACCAGCGGCCGGTTCGCGGCGAAGTCGACCGAGGCGGTGGAGGACGGCGGCCGCCGCTTCGTGGACGCCCCGCCGGTGCTGCGGCGGATACCGGACGCCGAGGCCGCCGCGGTCGCCGCGTCCCTGGAGTCGTACGTCCACACCCTCAGCGAGGACCGGCACCCGCTGCTCGGCCGGCACGCGGTGCACGATGTCGCCTTCCGCGTGGTCGGCACCGGGAGCGTCGGGACCCGGTCGTACGTCGTGCTCCTCCTCGACCACCGCGAGCAGCCGCTGGTGCTCCAGGTGAAGGAGGCCCGCCCTTCCGCGCTCGTCCCCCACCTGGTCGCGGCCGGCTTCGACGCACCGGCGGCGGATCACGAGGGGCGCCGGGTGGTCCTCGGCCAGAAGCGGATGCAGGTGGTCAGCGACATCCTGCTGGGCTGGACCACCGTCGACGGGCGTCCCTTCCAGGTCCGCCAGTTCCGCAACCGCAAGGGCAGCGTCGACCCGGCCGCCCTCTCCGCCGACCAGGTCGACGACTACGCCCGCATGACCGGCGCCCTCCTGGCCCGCGCCCACTCCCACAGCGCCGACCCGCGCCTGATCGCCGGGTACTGCGGCAAGAACGAGGAACTGGACGAGGCGATCGCCGCCTTCGCCGTCACCTACGCCGACCGCACGGAGGCCGACCACGCAGACCTGGTGGCAGCCATCAGGGCGGGCCGGATAGAGGCGGAGCTGGGGGTGTAGCCGGATCGGGGCGGGGCTGAAGGTGCAGGTCGGATTGAGGTGGAGCTGGGGGTGCAGGTCGGTTCGGGGCGGGGCTGAAGGTGCAGGTCGGATCGAGGCGGCTGGGGTGTGAGCCCGGAACGAGGCGGGCTGGTGATGCAATGAGGGCGACTGCAGCCCCCTGAGGGGCGCGGGGAACTGCGCGAACGACCACGACGACCCCGCAGTCGGCCCGCGACCCGCAGCGCTACGGCGAGACCCGCAGTCGGCCCACGGCCCGCAGCACTATGGCGAGACCCCTTGGCCGGCCCACGACCTGCAGCGGTATGGCGAGCCGCGGCCGGCCCACGACCTGCAGCACTACGGCGGGACCCCGCAGTCGGCGCCGCCCGCCCCGCTCCGGTGTGGCCAGGTGTGCCCCGGCCGAGCCGAGCGCAGCGGCTACGCTGAGCGGGTGACGCCCCCGAAACCCGATCCGTCCCCGCCGTCCCGCCCCGAGGAACGGCTGGAGCAGGCCGTACGGGCCGCCGAGCAGGCGCTGATCGAGTACGAGATCGCCGTGGAGACCTTCCGCGTCGAGGTCGAGAACTTCTCCCGCCTCCACGAGCAGCGCCTCGGCCCGCTCTACACCCGCATCGAGGAACTGGACGCGGAGATCGCCGAGGCGAAGGCCGCCCGCACCGGCGACCCCGAGGACGTCCGCCGCGCGGCGGAGGCCCGTGCCCGCGTGCTGCCCATGCCGGGCGTGGAGGAACTCCTGCACGGCTGGATGGACGGCGACGGTCTGTTCCCTGAGGCCGCCGCCATGCTCACCGACCAGGCCGTACGGCCCCCGCAGCGCGTGCGGCCCAGCGAGGAGGCCCGCAGGCTCTTCCGCGAGCTGGCCCGCAAGGCCCACCCCGACCTCGCGCAGGAGGAAGAGGAACGCCAGCGCCGCGAGGAGTTCATCACCCGCGTCAACGCCGCCTACGCCCGCGGCGACGAGACCCTCCTCAAGGAGCTGGCCGAGGAGTGGGCGGCCGGTCCGGTGCCGCCCGAGCGCCGCCCGAGCCCCGCCGAGGAGCTGTACGCCCGCCTGGAGTGGCTGGCCCAGCGCAAGGAACTGCTCACCCTCGTCGCCCGCGAGCTGGAGGAGAGCGCGATCGCCGGGATGCTGCGCCTCGCCCCCGACGACCCCGACGGGCTGCTCGAGGAGATCGCCGGCCGGCTGCGCGCCGACATCGTCCAGCGGGAGGCGGAACTGGCCGCCCAGCAGGCGCGGGACTGAGCCACGCCTCGCTTCAGGTAGCGTCGGAACCATGAATTTCGGAGCTGGTGTGCCCACGGTCCCGGTCACGGACCTCAAGGACGGCGACTTCCTGCTGGACGTCCGCGAGGACGACGAGTGGCAGGCGGGCCACGCCGAGGGAGCCCTGCACATTCCCGTCAGCGAGTTCGTGGCCCGCTACGGCGAGCTGACCGAGGCAGCCCCGCAGGACGGCCGCGTCCACGTCATCTGCCGCTCCGGCGGCCGCTCGGCCCAGGTGACCATGTACCTGGTCCAGCAGGGCATCGACGCGGTGAACGTCGACGGCGGCATGCAGTACTGGCACGCCACGGGCCGCCCGGTGATCACCGAGGACGGCAAGCCCGGCTTCGTCCTGTAACCGGGCTTCGTCCTGTAGCCGGAGCCCCTCCGGTCCCGTCAGCCGAGGGGATGGGCGGCCAGCAGGTCGCCGAGCCTCTCCTCGTACGCCGCCGCCGGGCCGAGCGCCAGCTCCAGGTGCTTGGCCCAGGCGTGGTAACGGTGCAGCGGGTAGTCGGTGTCCGCGCCGAACCCGCCGTGCAGATGCTGTGCCGTCTGCACCACCCGCCGTACGCCCTCCGCCGCCCAGATCTTCGCCACGGCGACGTCCCCGGCGGCGGGCAGCGCCCCCGGCGCCCCCGATGCGATCCGCCACGCGGCCTGCCACAAGGTGGCCTCCATGGCCCGCAGATCGATGTACCGGTCCGCGGCCTGCACCGCCACCGCCTGGAACGTCGCGATCGGATGCCCGAACTGTTCCCGCTTGCCGGTGTACTCCCCGGTCATCCGCAGCACGCGCTCGCCCAGCCCCAGCGCCAGCGCACAGGTGCCGGTCACGAGCAGCGCATGCAGCCACTCCCAGGCCCCGTCCGCCTCGATCACCTCGCCGGCCTCGATCCGCACGGACTGCAGCCGCAGTTCGGCCAGCCGCTCGCCGCTGGTGGAGACCTGCTCGGCGAGCAGCAGCCCCGGTGTCTCGCGCGGCACCAGCGCCAGCACGGTCCGGTCGGCCGTCGTGCCCTCGACATGCGCCGGTACGACGATCAGGTCGGCGTCGTACGCCCACGGCACCGCCGTCTGCACCCCGTCCAGCAGCCACACCCGACCGTCCCGCCGCGCGGTGACGGCCAGCTCGGCCGGGTCGTGTCCGGTACGCCCCTGCGCCGCAACGGTCAGCACCAGCTCCCCCCGTCCCGCCCGGGCCAGTAGCCGCTCCGCCTGCTCCTTCCCGCCGTGCGCCTGGACGGCCGCCGCGGCGGCGCTGTGCTCCAGCAGCGGCACCCGGGCGAGCACCTTGCCGGCCTCGCGCAGCACCAGACACAGCGCGATCGCGTCAAGGGCCGCCCCGCCGTGCGCCTCGTCGAGCAGCAGACTCAGCAGGTCCGCGCCGGCCAGCCGCGTCCACAGCTCCCGGTCGAATCCCTCGGCCACGGCACCGGTGGTGAGCGCCGGGCTGGGCACCCCGTCCGGCGCGACACCGGCGAACACCCCCCGCGCCGCCTCGGCCGCCGCCTGCTGCTCCTCGCTGAAGGTGAAGTCCACGGCCTGTCCTCCCGGAGGGTCCGGTCAACTGAAGGGCGATCCACGGCGCCCGAGGTCGTCTGACGGACCGTCAAGATAGAACAGGTTCTAGGAGAAGGGAACGGCCGCGGAGCGCCCGGGTGCTGCGGAGAACGACCGTGCGGCCGGGCGTACCCTCCCCTTGCCGTCGCGGCACGCGGCGCACGGACATCACTCGGGACCACCGCACCGTCGCAGGACCGCCCGGTCCCGTACGACGGCCGGCCCCGCTCCGCCCGGCCGTGCCGCGGGCCACCGGCGCTCCCCCGCCGGCCTCCCGCCGGCCGCCCGTACGCCGGGCGGTCGGACCTCAGCGGTCGAAGTCCAGCTCCACCCTTTCCGTCAGCGGATGCGACTGGCAGGCCAGGACATAGCCGGCCTCCGTCTCCTCGGCCTCCAGCGCGAAGTTGCGGTCCATGCGCACCTCGCCCGAGACCAGGAAGGCCCGGCACGTCCCGCACACCCCGCCCTTGCAGGCGTAGGGCGCGTCGGGGCGGTTGCGAAGAACCGTGTCCAGCAGGGACTCGCCCTCCTGCACCGGCCAGCTGCCGCCGCGCCCGTCCAGCCGGGCGGTGACGGTGCTGTGCGCGGGCGCCGCGGAGGTGGCCGCCGGGGCCGATCCCGCGTCCACGTGGAAGATCTCCTGGTGGATCCGCGTCCGGTCCACGCCCAGCTCGCGCAGCGCCTGCTCCGCTCCCTGCACCAGCCCGTACGGCCCGCACAGGAACCAGCCCGCCACCTGCTCCACCGGCAGCAGCGCGGGCAGCAGCCCGGAGAGCCGCTCCCGGTCGAGCCGGCCCGTCGGCAGACCCGCCTGCTGCTCCTCCCGGGAGAGCGCGGTCACCAGCTGAAGCCGCTCCGGGTAGCGGTCCTTCAGGTCGGCGACCTCCTCCAGGAACATCGTCGAGGCGGCCGTACGATCGCTGCGTATCAGGCAGAACCGGGCCCCCGGCTCGCGCGCCAGCAGTGTGGAGACGATCGACAGCACCGGGGTGATGCCGCTGCCGCCGGCCACCGCCGCGTACAGACCCGGCGCCGGTTCCAGGGTGAAGCGGCCGGCCGGGGTCATGACCTCCAGCTCGTCCCCGACGTTGATCTCCTTCAGCGCGTACGCCGAGAAGGCCCCGCCCTCGACCAGCCGCACCCCCACGCGCAGCGTGCCCGGCCCCTCGCCGGCCGGGTCGGGGGCGGGGGAGCAGATGGAGTAGGTGCGCCGGATCTCCGTGCCGTCGACCCGGCGGCGCAGCGCGAGATGCTGGCCGGGCGCGTGCCGGTACTCCTCCCGCAGCTCGGGCGGGACGGTGAAGGTGAGGGCGACGGAGTCGTCCGTGAGCCGGTCGACCGCGGCCACCGGGAGCGGGTGGAAGCGCGCCATCACAACTCCTTGAAGTGGTCGAAGGGTTCACGGCAGGCCAGGCAGCGGCGCAGCGCTTTGCACGCGGTGGACGAGAACCGGCTCAGCAGCTCGGTGTCGGCCGAGCCGCAGTGCGGGCAGCGGACCGGCTCGGCCGCGGGCCCGGTGGCGTGCGTACGCGTCGGGCCCAGGGTCAGCGGGACCGGCCCGGGGGCGGCGCCCACACGCGGGGGAGCGATACCGAACTCCTGGAGCTTGCGGCGGCCTTCGGCGGTGATGTCGTCGGTCGACCAGGCGGGCGTGAGCACCGTGCGGACGGTGACCTCGCGCATGCCGTGGGCCCGCAGCACCCGCTCGATGTCCAGGCTCATCGCCTCCAGGGCGGGGCAGCCGGTGTAGGTCGGGGTCAGGTCGACCTCCACCGTGTCCGTGCCGTGGACGTGCACCGCACGCAGCACGCCCAGCTCCTGCAGGGTGAGGACGGGCAGTTCGGGATCGGGCACCCCGCCGGCCAGCTCCAGCAGCTCCGCCTCCAGGGCGGTGGCGGTCACCATGCCGCCCCCGGGTGGCTGCGGTGCAGGTGCTGCATCTCGGCGAGCATCCGCCCGAAGGACTCGGTGTGCACGCCCTCCCGGCCGGCACCCGCCGACCAGGCGCCGGTGCGCGGCCCCTCGGGGAGGGTGAGGGTCGCCCGGCCGAGTGCATCGGCGATGTACTCCAGCCAACGGGCCTCCAGGGACGGCCAGTCCACGTCCAGACCCTCCACCGGCTGGAACATCTCCCCGGTGAACCGCCACAGTGCGTCGCAGGCCCGCTGCATCCGCTCGTGGCTGGTCTCCGTGCCGTCGCCGAGCCGCAGCGTCCACTGCTCGGCGTGGTCGCGGTGGTAGGCGACCTCCTTGACCGCCTTGGCGGCGAGCGGCGCGAAGGGACCGTCGCCCGCGGCGAGTTCGGTGTGCAGCAGCTGCTGGTAGGCGGAGAAGTACAGCTGGCGGGCGATGGTGTGCGCGAAGTCGCCGTTCGGCTGCTCGACCAGCTGGAGGTTGCGGAAGGCGCGCTCCTCGCGCAGGAAGGCCAGCTCGTCCTCGTCACCGGCCAGCGACAGCAGCACCCGGGCCTGGCCGAGCAGGTCCAGGGCGATGTTGGCGAGGGCGACCTCCTCCTCCAGGACGGGGGCGTGCCCGGCCCACTCCCCCAGGCGGTGGGAGAGCACCAGGGCGTCGTCGCCGAGGGCGAGTGCGGCGGTCACCGGGACGGTGGCGGGGCCGGTGGCGGTCACAGGTGCTTCACCCCGTCCGGGATCTCGTAGAAGGTCGGGTGCCGGTAGGGCTTGTCGGCGGCCGGCTCGAAGAACGGGTCCTTCTCGTCCGGCGAGGAGGCGGTGATCGCGGTTGCCGGGACTACCCAGATCGAGACGCCCTCTCCGCGCCGGGTGTACAGGTCGCGGGCGTTGCGCAGGGCCAGCTCCGCGTCGGGTGCGTGCAGGCTGCCGGCGTGGGTGTGGGAGAGGCCGCGCCGGGAGCGCACGAAGACCTCCCACAGGGGCCAGTCGGTGGTGCTCATGCTCGAGTCGCTCCCGTCTCACCGGTGCTGCCGGTGTGCTTGGCCGCGTAGGCCGCGGCCGCTTCCCGTACCCACGCGCCCTCGTCGTGCGCGCGCCTGCGCTGGGTGATGCGCTGTTCGTTGCACGGACCGTTGCCCTTGAGGACCTGCCAGAACTCCGACCAGTCGATCGGACCGAAGTCGTGATGTCCCCGCTCCTCGTTCCACCGCAGGTCCGGGTCGGGCAGGGTGAGGCCGAGGGACTCGGCCTGCGGGACGCAGATGTCCACGAAACGCTGCCGCAGCTCGTCGTTGGAGTGGCGCTTGATCTTCCACTCCATGGACTGCGCGGAGTGCTGGGACTCGTCGTCGGGCGGGCCGAACATCATCAGGGACGGCCACCACCAGCGGTCCACCGCGTCCTGCGCCATGGCGTGCTGTTCGGGAGTGCCCTTGCTGAGGGCCAGCAGCAGCTCGTAGCCCTGGCGCTGGTGGAAGGACTCCTCCTTGCAGATCCGCACCATCGCGCGGGCGTAGGGCCCGTAGGAGCAGCGGCACAGGGGGACCTGGTTCGTGATCGCGGCGCCGTCCACGAGCCAGCCGATCGCACCGACGTCGGCCCAGGTCAGGGTCGGGTAGTTGAAGATCGAGGAGTACTTCTGGCGGCCGCTGTGCAGCTTGTCGAGCAGCTCGTCGCGGCCGGTGCCGAGGGTCTCGGCCGCGCTGTACAGATACAGGCCGTGGCCGGCCTCGTCCTGGACCTTCGCCATCAGGATCGCCTTGCGCCGCAGCGAGGGCGCGCGGGTGATCCAGTTCGCCTCCGGCTGCATGCCGATGATCTCGGAGTGCGCGTGCTGGGCGATCTGCCGGACCAGGGTGGCGCGGTAGGCGTCCGGCATCCAGTCGCGCGGTTCGATGCGCTCGTCGGCGGCCACGGCCGCGTCGAAGGCGCGCTGGTAGGCCGTCGTGTCGACGGTGTCCGGGGCGCCGTCCGTCTCCGAACGGGCCGTGCGCTGCGCGGCTGCTGTCGCCATGCGGTCCCCCTGACCTCGGGCTCTGCTGTTGAACACTGTCCCGACCGATCGTTCGGTCCATGCGCATCCATGGTGTGCCGGGCCGCAGTGGGGTGTCAACCGCTGTGGAAAACTCCTCGCGCCGCCTGTGGAGGATCCACGGCTACGGGCCGGGAGGGAGGCCGGGGACGGCGGCCGGGCCGCATGACGTGGCGAGGACCACCGCCGTCGGTCCGCACCCGGGGCTGCGCCCGGGGCCTGTGGCTGAGTACCGTTCCGTGCGAGCGCCGAGACGTGGCGCTCGTGAAGCGTGCGGCGCCTGTGACGTAGGCCGCGCGACGGAGCCGACCCGCCCGGCCGAACCGCCGGCCGGAGCGGCGCGCCGGACGACCGAGCTGAACGCATGAACCGAAACGGGGGACGGGACGGAATGGACGCGTACGACGAGGACTCGCGGGGCCCCCTGGGTCCGGACGGGTCGGCCGGGACGCGTCTCCCGGAAGAACCCCCGGGGCCTTCGGCCACGGGCGCCTCAGGCCTGCCGGGAACTGAGGACGACCGGACTCCGGACGCCACCGGAGCCCCCGGCACCGGAGCCCCCGGCACCGGAGCCCCCGGCACCGGAGCCCCCGGCACCGGAGCCCCCGGCACCGGAACCCCCACCGCGGCGCCCGCCCCGCGGCCGGCACCGTCTCCCCCGGGCACCCCGGCGAACCCACCCCGCACCGGTGTCGCCGCGCTCTCCCTGCGCTACCAGGTCGGTGCGGCGCTGGCGCTCGCGGTGGTCGCCGTCGGCGCCCTCGTGCACGTGCTGATGGTGTTCCTCAGCCTCGCCCCCGCCAACACCGTGACCAAGCAGCACGGCAAAGCGGTCGAGGAATGGGTGTACCCGGAGTTCGAGCAGAACTGGAAGCTGTTCGCCCCGAACCCGCTGCAGCAGAACATCGCCGTCCAGGTGCGCGCCGAGGTGCGGATGCACGACGGCGGCCTGCGCACCACCGGCTGGACCGACCTGTCCGCCCAGGACGGCGCCGCCATCGACGGCAACCCGGTGCCCAGCCACACCCAGCAGAACGAGCTGCGCCGGGCCTGGGACTTCTTCGCGGCCACGCACAGCACCGACAACCGTCCCGTGGGCATGCGCGGGTCCCTGTCCGAGCAGTACCTGCGCCGGATCGTGGTCATGCGCCTGTACCGGGACGACCCGACGAGCCGGGAAGGCCGGATACAACGCGTGCAGGTCCGTTCCAGCACCACCAACGTGCAGCCGCCGGCGTGGAGCCGTGAGCGGGTGTCCGACAAGCCCGTCTACCGGCTGCTGCCCTGGTGGTCGCCGACGGCCGACGAAGCGGCGGGGGGCGTGCGGTGAACCAGCTCTCCCTAGCGCTGTCGCGCGGTGTCGCCCGGGTCACCGAGGCGGCCCTCGGGCCGTACCAGACGGCCGTGGTCCGGATCGGCTTCGCCATGACCTGGCTGCTGTTCCTGCTGCGCGAGTTCCCCCACCGCCAGGAGCTGTACGGCCCCTCCGGCCCGTGGGGCTGGAACCTCGCCCGGCAGCTGACCCGGGACAACCACGCCTTCACGGCGCTGCTGTGGTCCGACGGCCAGCTCTGGTTCGAGTGCTTCTACGCCCTGGCGATCCTCGCGAGCGCAGCCCTGCTGCTGGGCTGGCGCACCCGGACCGCGTCCGTGCTGTTCATGGTGGGCGTGCTGTCGCTGCAGAACCGCAGTGTCTTCATCGGCGACGGCGGCGACAACGTGCTGCACCTGATGTCCATCTACCTGGTGTTCACACGGTGCGGCCAGGTGTGGTCCCTCGACGCCCGGCGTGCGGCCCAGCGCCAGGCGGCACGCGCGCGTGGGGAGCACGTGCCCGCCGACCGGGTCGGGCCGGCGCTGTGGGCGGTGCTGGGGGCGGCTCTCGGCACGGTGACGCTGACCGGCCGCTTCGACAACGGATGGCTGATCCCCACGCTGCTGTGGACGGTCTGGGCGGTGCTCGGCCTGTGGTGGGCCGTCAGCCGCCGGGCGGCCTGGCAGGAGCCGCGGATGATGCTGGACGTCGTCGCCAACGTCCTGCACAACGGCGCCTTGGCAGTGATCATGGCCGAGGCCTGCCTGATCTACGCCACGGCCGGCTGGTACAAGATCCAGGGATCCCGCTGGCAGGACGGCACGGCCGTCTACTACCCGCTCCACCTGGACTACTTCTCGCCCTGGCCGGCCCTCGCCGACCTGATGTCCTCCAGCGGCACCATCATGATGATCGCGGCCTACGTGACGGTCATGGCGCAGGTCGCCTTCCCGTTCACCCTGTGCAACCGGCGGGTCAAGAACGCCCTGCTGGTGCTGATGATGACCGAGCACGTGGTGATCGCGGTCGTCCTCGGCCTGCCGTTCTTCTCGCTGGCGATGATCGCCGCAGACGCGGTCTTCCTGCCGACGTCCTTCCTGCGCAGGCTGGGAGCCCTGGCGGAACGCGCCCGCGGACGGTTCGTGCGGCACGGCGGCCGTACGGTGCCCCCGCCGCGCACCCCGGAGGACAGCACTTCCGGCCGCGTAGGGTTCACCGCATGACCGACCCCCTGATCCGCTGGCGCGCGCACGCGGCCGACGCCGTGCTGCTCGACGGCTTCCACGCGCTGAAGCACGCGCTGCGTTTCGGGGCCGAGGTGCCGGTCGCGGTCGCCACCGACCGGGAGGCCGCGCTCGCCCTCGCCGAGGAGCTGGCAGGGGACGTTCGCGACGCCCTCGACGCCCTCCTGACGGAGGTGCCCCAGCCGGTGTATGCCTCCCTCGTCCCGCGCCCCCATCCGACGGGCGTGGCCGCGCTCGCCGTACGGCCGTCCCGCGCGGCCAACCTGCGGACGCTGGCCCGCACGCCGCGTACCGCCCCCGTCGTGGTCCTCGACAACCCGCGCAACCTCGGCAACGCGGGCGCCGTGATCCGGCTGGCCGCCGGCTTCGGGGCGACCGGGGTCGTCACCACCGGCACACTCGACCCCTGGCACCCGACCGTCGTACGCGGTGGCGCGGGGCTGCACTTCGCCACCGCCGTGGAACGGCTCGACGTCGCCGAGCTGCCCGCGGGGCCGCTGTTCGCGCTCGACCCGGAGGGCGACGACATCCGGGGCGTCGCGCTGCCGGACGACGCCGTGCTGGCCTTCGGCTCGGAGCGCACCGGCCTGTCGGCCGAGGTGCGCGCCCGTGCCGGCCATCTGCTGCGGCTGCCGATGCGCCCCCAGGTCTCCAGCTACAACCTGGCCACGAGCGTGGCCATGACGCTCTACCACTGGAGTGCCGATCCGGGGGCGCACGGCGCCCCGTGAGGGGCGCGGTGCCGTCCGCTGCCGCGGCCGCACGGCGCCCCGCAGGGGAGCGTCACGCCTCCCGGCGCACCTCCACCATCCGGAAGCGGCTGGCCACGAACGCGCCGTCGGTGAGGGCCGCGTTGGCCGCCGGGTTGCCGCCCGAGCCGTGGAAGTCGGAGAACGCGGCCGTCTGGTTGACGTAGACCCCGCCGGTCAGGTTGAGCGAGAGCTGGGCCGCCTCCTCCAGGCAGACCTCCTCGACGGCCCGCTCGGTCTCGGCGTCCGTGGTGTACGCGCCGACCGTCATCGCGCCCTTCTCCCGGACCGTGCGGCGCAGCAGCTCCACCGCGTCCGTCACGGAGTCGACCGCGACGGCGAAGGACACCGGGCCGAAGCACTCGCTCATGTAGGCGGCCTCGTCGTCCGGCTTGGCGCCGTCCAGCTTGACGATGACCGGAGTACGGACCACCGCGCCCGGGAACTCCGGGTTGGTGATCTCGCGGGAGGCGAGGGCGACTTCCCCGAGGCCGGCCGCGGCCTCCAGGCGGGCCTTGACGTCCGGGTTGACGATCGCGCCCAGCAGGGCGTTCGCGCGCGCGTCGTCACCGAGCAGGCCGTCGACCGCGCGGGCGAGGTCGGCGGTGACCTCGTCGAAGGTCTTGGGGCCCTGGTCGGTGCCGATGCCGTCCCGGGGGATGAGCAGGTTCTGCGGGGTGGTGCACATCTGGCCGCTGTACAGCGACAGCGAGAACGCCAGGTTGGACAGCATGCCCTTGTAGTCGTCCGTGGAGTGGACGATCACCGTGTTGACGCCGGCCTTCTCCGTGTAGACCTGTGCCTGACGGGCGTGGGCCTCCAGCCAGTCGCCGAAGGACGTCGACCCGGTGTAGTCGATGATCCTGATCTCGGGGCGGGTGGCGAGGGTCTTGGCGATGCCCTCGCCGGCGCCCTCGGCGGCCAGCGCCACCAGGTTCGGGTCGAAGCCGGCCGCGGCCAGCACGTCCCGGGCGGCCTGGACGGTCAGCGCGAGCGGCAGCACCGCGCGCGGGTGGGGCTTGACCAGGACCGCGTTGCCGGTGGCGAGAGAGGCGAACAGGCCCGGGTAGCCGTTCCAGGTGGGGAAGGTGTTGCAGCCGATCATCAGGGCGATGCCCCGCGGCACCGCGGTGAACCGCTTGGTGAGGGCCAGCGGGTCGCGCTTGCCCTGCGGCTTGGTCCACTCCGCCGTCCCCGGCGTGCGGACCTGCTCCGCGTACGCGTACGCCACCGCCTCCAGGCCGCGGTCCTGGGCGTGCGGGCCGCCTGCCTGGAACGCCATCATGAACGCCTGTCCGCTGGTGTGCATGACGGCGTGCGCGAACTCGTGCGTCCGGTCGCTGATCCGCTTGAGGATCTCGATGCAGACCGCCGCCCGGACCTCGGGTCCCGCGTCCCGCCAGGCCCGCTGCCCCGCCTGCATCGCGGGAAGCAGCACGTCGACGTCCGCGTGCGGGTACGTCACGCCCAGCTCGATGCCGTACGGAGAGACCTCGCCGCCCACCCAGCCGTCCGTGCCCGGCTGGCCGAGGTCGATGCGGGTGCCGAGCAGGGCGTCGAAGGCGGCCTTGCCCGCGGCCGCGTCCAGGCTGCCGTTCTCGCCGTACGCCTTGGGGTGTTCGGGGTGCGGGGACCAGTACGCGCGCGTGCGGATCGCTTCCAGAGCCTGGTCGAGCGTGGGCCGGTGCCTCTCGATCAGCTCGTGCGTGGTCAGTTCGGCGGCCATGCGGGACCAACTCCTCGTCTGGAGAACTCGTCGTCGAGTTCGGGACCTGGCAGAAAGAGCAGCGGGATGAGACGGTCAGAGCTAGAGTAACCGAACGATCGGTCGGGACAAGGGGGTCCGCCGCATCTGTGGAAAACGTCGTGCGGGAGGATCGCGCACATGACAGCACTCGACCTCAGCAGCCCCGTGGCCGTCGTCGGCACCGGCACCATGGGCCAGGGAATCGCCCAGGTCGCGCTGGCCGCCGGCCACCGGGTGCGGCTGTACGACGCCGTACCCGGGCAGGTCCGGGAGGCGGCCGAAGCGATCGGCGCCCGTCTCGACCGGCTCGTGGCGAAGGACCGGCTCACCGCTGATGCCCGGGACGCGGCCCGGGCTCGCCTGGAGCCCGTGGACACCATGGCGGAGCTGGCCGACTCCGGGCTGATCGTGGAGGCCGTACTGGAGCGGCTGGACGTCAAACAGCGGCTCTTCGCCGAGCTGGAGGAGTTCGTCGCCGAGGACTGCCTGCTCGCCACGAACACCTCCTCGCTGTCGGTGACGGCCATCGGCGGCGCCCTGCGCCACCCCGGCCGCTTTCTGGGCCTGCACTTCTTCAACCCGGCGCCGCTGCTGCCGCTGGTCGAGGTGGTCTCCGGCTTCGCCACCGACGTCACGTCCGCCACGCGCGCGTACGAGACCGCCCGCGCCTGGGGCAAGACCCCGGTGGCCTGCGCGGACACCCCGGGCTTCATCGTCAACCGCATCGCCCGCCCCTTCTACGCCGAGGCGTTCGCCGTCCTGGAGGCCCAGGCCGCCGACCCGGCGACCATCGACGCGGTGCTGCGCGAGAGCGGCGGCTTCCGGATGGGCGCCTTCGAGCTGACCGACCTGATCGGCCAGGACGTCAACGAGTCCGTCACCCACTCGGTGTGGCAGTCCTTCTTCCAGGACGTGCGCTTCACCCCGTCCCTGGCCCAGCGCCGGCTGGTGGAGTCCGGCCGGCTCGGCCGCAAGACCGGGCACGGCTGGTACGACTACGCGGAAGACGCCGAGCGGCCCGAGCCGCACACGGCCGACAAGCAGCAGCCGCCCGCCCACGTCGTCGCCGAGGGCGACCTCGGCCCGGCGGCCGAACTGCTCGCGCTGATCCGCGAGGCGGGCATCCAGGTCCGTGCGGAGGACGAGGACAACGGCACCCGCCTGGTGCTGCCCGGCGGCGGCCGGCTGGTCCTCGCCAACGGCCAGATCTCCGCGGAGTTCCGGGACGTCGTCCACTTCGACCTCGCCCTGGACTACCGTGCGGCCGGCCGCATCGCCCTGTCCGCCTCCCAGGACACCTCGCCGCAGACCCTCGCCGAGGCCACCGGCCTGTTCCAGGCGCTCGGCAAGGAGGTCAGCGTCATCGGTGACGTCCCCGGCATGATCGTGGCCCGCACGGTCGCCCGGATCATCGACCTCGCCCACGACGCCGTCGCCAAGGGCGTGGCCACCGAGGAGGACATCGACACCGCGATGCGCCTGGGCGTCAACTACCCGGTGGGCCCCTTCGAATGGGACCGCAGGATCGGCCGGGAGTTCGCCTTCGACGTCCTGGACGAGATGCACGAGCGCGACCCCTCCGGACGCTACGCGCCCTCCCTTGCGCTCTACCGGCACGCGTACGCCATCGACAAGCGGGAGGGCACCTCATGACCACGGCCAAGCGCGACACGTACACCCCCGAGACGCTGCTCTCGGTCGCCGTGCGGGTCTTCAACGAGCGTGGCTACGACGGCACCTCCATGGAGCACCTGTCCAAGGCGGCCGGCATCTCCAAGTCGTCGATCTACCACCACGTCAGCGGCAAGGAGGAACTGCTCCGCCGGGCCGTCAGCCGCGCTCTGGACGGTCTGTTCGCCATCCTGGACGAGGAGCACGCGCGCGCGGGCGCATCCGCGGACCGGCTGGAGCACGTCGTGCGCCGCATGGTCGAGGTGCTCATAGCCGAGCTGCCCTACGTGACGCTGCTGCTGCGCGTGCGGGGCAACACGGAGACCGAGCGCTGGGCGCTGGAGCGGCGGCGCGACTTCGACCACCGGGTCGCCGAGCTGCTGAAGGCGGCGGCGGCCGACGGGGACGTACGCGGCGACGTGGAGGTCCGCCTGGCCACCCGGCTGGTCTTCGGCATGATCAACTCGATCGTGGAGTGGTACCGGCCGGACGCGCGGGGCGCGAGCGACCGGGAGGTGGCCGACGCCGTCGTCCGGCTGGTCTTCGCGGGGCTGCGCGAGGACTGACCTCAGCCGTCCGGCTCCAGGTCCTCCTCCTCGAACACCAGCAGCGTGCGGGTGCTGAGCACCTCGGGGATCGCCTGGAGCCGTGTGAGCACCAGCTCGCGCAGCGCCCTGTTGTCGGGCGTGTGCACCAGCAGCAGTACATCGAAGTCGCCGCCGACCAGGGCGATGTGGGAGGCGCCGGGCAGCTGCCTGAGCTGCTCGCGGACCGTGCGCCAGGTGTTCTGGACGATCTTCAGCGTGATGTAGGCCGACGTGCTGTGGCCCGCCCGCTCGTGGTCCACGCGCGCGCTGAAGCCACGGATCACCCCGTCCTCGACGAGCCGGTTGATGCGCGCGTAGGCGTTGGCCCGCGAGACGTGGACGCGTTCGGCGACGGACCGTATCGAGGCGCGTCCGTCGGCCTGGAGGATTTTGAGGATGTCCTGATCGACCGCGTCCAGCGGGCGCGGCGGCAGTGCGGCGCGTTCCTGTGATCCGTCGGCCATTTGTTCAGGTGCCATGTCCCCCCGCTTCATCGCCGTGGACGTCCTGCGTTCATTGCAGGCTGTGGAGAACCGTTTGTCCACAGCCTGAAGGGGCCTGTAGCCAAAATGTGCCGACGACCGAACAATCGGTAGGTGAGGCGGGTCACAGCCGACACGCCTCCCGTAGCCGCTCCCACGAGGAGGTGCCGTCATGACGGTTCTGGAGCAGCGGGGCGCGTACCGGCCATCGCCGCCGCCCGCCTGGCAGCCCAGGATGGACCCCGCGCCGCTGCTGCCCGACGCCGAGCCGTACCGCGTTCTGGGCACCGAGGCGGCCGGCAAGGCCGACCCGGAGCTGCTGCGCCGGCTCTATGCCCAGCTGGTGCGCGGGCGCCGCTACAACGCGCAGGCCACCGCGCTCACCAAGCAGGGCCGGCTCGCCGTCTACCCGTCCAGCACCGGCCAGGAGGCCTGCGAGGTCGCCGCCGCCCTGGCGCTGGAGGAGCGCGACTGGCTCTTCCCCAGCTACCGCGACACGCTCGCCGTCGTCGCCCGGGGCGTGGACCCCGCCGAGGCGCTGACCCTGCTGCGCGGTGACTGGCACAGCGGCTACGACCCCTACGCCCACCGTGTGGCCCCCCTCAGCACCCCGCTGGCCACCCAGCTGCCGCACGCCGTGGGCCTCGCGCACGCGGCCCGCCTCAAGGGCGACGACGTGGTGGCGCTCGCCATGGTCGGCGACGGCGGCACCAGCGAGGGCGACTTCCACGAGGCGCTGAACTTCGCCGCCGTCTGGCAGGCACCGGTCGTCTTCCTGGTGCAGAACAACGGCTTCGCCATCTCCGTCCCGCTCGCCAAGCAGACCGCCGCGCCCTCCCTGGCCCACAAGGCCGTCGGGTACGGCATGCCGGGCCGGCTGGTCGACGGCAACGACGCGGCGGCCGTGCACGAGGTCCTCGGCGACGCCGTACGGCACGCCCGCGCGGGCGGCGGCCCGACCCTGATCGAGGCGGTGACGTACCGCATCGACGCCCACACCAACGCCGACGACGCCACCCGCTACCGCGGCGACGCCGAGGTCGAGGCGTGGCGCGCCCACGACCCGATCACGCTGCTGGAACGCGAACTCACCACACGCGGACTGCTCGACGAGGCCGGCATCGAAGCCGCCCGGCAGGACGCCGAGACGATGGCCGCCTCCCTGCGGGAACGCATGAACCGGGACCCCGAACTCGACCCCATGGACCTCTTCGACCACGTCTACGCCGAGACCACCGCGCAACTGCGCGAACAGCGCGCCCTGTTGCGGGCCGAGCTGGAGGCCGAGCAGGAGCAGCAGCACGGCGAGCGCGGCGCGCAGGAAGGCGGCGCCCGATGACCACCGTCGCCGTCAAGCCCGCCACCATGGCGCAGGCCCTCACCCGGGCGATGCGGGACGCGATGGCCGCCGACCCGACCGTGCACGTCATGGGCGAGGACGTCGGCACCCTCGGCGGTGTCTTCCGCGTCACCGACGGGCTCGCCAAGGAGTTCGGCGAGGACCGCTGCACCGACACCCCGCTCGCCGAGGCCGGCATCCTCGGCGCCGCCGTCGGCATGGCCATGTACGGTCTGCGGCCGGTCGTGGAGATGCAGTTCGACGCCTTCGCCTATCCGGCGTTCGAGCAGCTGATCAGTCACGTCTCCCGGATGCGCAACCGCACCCGCGGCCGGATGCCCCTGCCGATCACCGTCCGCGTCCCCTACGGCGGCGGCATCGGCGGCGTCGAGCACCACAGCGACTCCTCCGAGGCGTACTACATGGCGACCCCGGGTCTCCACGTCGTCACCCCGGCCACCGTCGCCGACGCCTACGGGCTGCTGCGCCGGTCCATCGCCTCCGACGACCCGGTCGTCTTCCTGGAGCCCAAGCGGCTGTACTGGTCGAAGGACACCTGGAACCCCGAGCAGCCGACGGATGTCGAGCCCATCGGCCGGGCCGTGGTCCGGCGGCCCGGCAGCAGTGCCACGCTCATCACCTACGGCCCCTCGCTGCCGGTCTGCCTGGAGGCGGCCGAGGCCGCCCGGGCCGAGGGCTGGGACCTGGAGGTCGTCGACCTGCGCTCCCTGGTGCCGTTCGACGACGAGACGGTCTGCGCGGCCGTCCGCCGCACCGGCCGCGCGGTCGTCGTCCACGAGTCCACCGGCTTCGGCGGCCCGGGCGGCGAGATCGCCGCCCGCATCACCGAACGCTGCTTCCACCACCTGGAGGCCCCGGTGCTGCGCGTGGCCGGCTTCGACATCCCGTACCCGCCGCCCATGCTGGAGCGGCACCACCTGCCCGGCGTCGACCGCATCCTGGACGCCGTGGCCCGGCTGCAGTGGGAGGCCGAGGGCTGATGGCTCAGGTGCTGGAGTTCAAGCTGCCCGACCTCGGCGAAGGGCTCACCGAGGCGGAGATCGTCCGCTGGCTGGTCCAGGTCGGTGACGTGGTCACCGTCGACCAGCCGGTGGTCGAGGTCGAGACGGCCAAGGCGATGGTCGAGGTGCCCTGCCCCTACGGCGGTGTGGTCACCGCCCGCTTCGGCGACGAGGGCACCGAGCTGCCCGTCGGAGCCCCGCTGCTGACGGTCGCCGTGGGCGAACAGTCCGCGGAGCCGGAGGGCTCCGGCAACGTCCTGGTGGGCTACGGCACCCAGGCCCCGGCGGCCCGGCGACGCCGGGTCCGCTCGGCACCGGCGGGCACGGCGGCCGGCAACGGCAGGGCCGACCGGAGCACGGCCTCCCACAACGGGCAGGCCGTACGGCCCGGGGCGGCCCCGACGGCCTCCCACGCGCGCGTGACGGCACCGGCGCAGGCCCCCGCACGGCCGCAGACGCCCGCGCAGGCGCCCGCCGAGGGCCCGGTTCCCGTGATCTCCCCCCTGGTGCGCAAGCTCGCCCGCGACAACGGTGTGGACCTGCGGCGACTGACAGGTTCAGGACCGGCCGGGCTCATCCTGCGCGCGGACGTCGAGGGCGTGCTGCGGGCCGGGGCCGCGCCGGCCCGCACGGTCGAGGAGCCGGCCGTACGGACCCCGGCGGCGGCCGTCGCCGGGGGCGGGACCCGCATCCCGCTCAAGGGGGTGCGCGGTGCCGTCGCCGACAAGCTCTCCCGCAGCCGCCGGGAGATCCCGGACGCGACCTGCTGGGTCGATGCCGACGCGACCGAACTCATGCGCGCACGGACCGCGATGAACGCGGCCGCAGGCCCGAAGATCTCCCTCCTCGCGCTGCTCGCCCGCATCTGCACGGCCGCCCTCGCCCGGTTCCCCGAGCTGAACTCCTACGTCGACACCGACGCCCGCGAGGTCGTCCGGCTCGACCACGTCCACCTCGGGTTCGCCGCCCAGACAGAGCGCGGTCTGGTCGTGCCGGTCGTACGGGACGCCCACGCCCGCGACGCCGAATCGCTGACCGCCGAGTTCGCCCGGCTCACCGAGTCGGCGCGCGCAGGGACGCTGACGCCCGGCGAACTCACGGGCGGGACCTTCACGCTGAACAACTACGGAGTCTTCGGCGTCGACGGGTCCACCCCGATCATCAACCACCCCGAGGCGGCCATGCTCGGCGTCGGCCGCATCGTTCCCAGGCCCTGGGTGCACGAGGGCGAGCTGGCCGTGCGCCAGGTCGTGCAGCTCTCGCTCACCTTCGACCACCGGGTGTGCGACGGCGGCACGGCGGGCGGGTTCCTGCGGTACGTGGCGGACTGCGTGGAACAGCCGGCGGTGCTGCTGCGCACGATGTGACAGAGGAGCGTGCGCACTCCGTGAGGTACGCCGCGTCCGCAAGGCGGGGCCGACGGGACATACTCGGGGGGTGACCGACACCGCCCCCACCGCACCCCGGGCGCCCGCGCCGTACGACGCCGTCGTGCTGGCCGGCGGTGCCGCGCGGCGGCTCGGCGGCGCCGACAAGCCCGGCGTCCGGATCGGGGGCCGCGCGCTGCTCGACCGGGTGCTGGCTGCCTGCGCCGGCGCCCGGACGACGGTCGTCGTGGCCGCACCCCGGCCCACCGCCCGGCCGGTGCGCTGGGCGCGCGAGGAGCCGCCCGGCGGCGGCCCGGTCGCCGCGCTGGACGCCGGCCTGCGGCTCGCCACCGCCGGGCACACCGTGGTCCTCTCCGCCGACCTGCCCTTCCTCGGACCGGTCACGCTCCAGCGGCTGCTGACCGCCCTTCAGGACCCGGACTGCGACGGTGCGCTGCTCACCGACGGCGACGGCCGCGACCAGCCGCTCGTCGCCGCTTACCGCACCGCCTCGCTGCGCCGCGAGCTGACCGCCCTCGCCGCCGCGCACGACGGCCTCACCGGGCTGCCCCTGCGCCGGCTCACCGGTGCCCTCCGCCTCACCCGTGTCCCGGATCCGCTCGCGTCCTTCGACTGCGACACCTGGGACGACATCGCCGACGCCAGGGCACGCATCAGGGAGCATGGGCACGTGTTGGATGAATGGATCTCCGCAGTCAAGGACGAGCTGGGCATCGACCTGGACGTCGACACCGGCGCCCTGCTCGACCTGGCCCGGGACGCCGCACACGGCGTGGCCCGGCCCGCAGCCCCGCTGACCACCTTCCTGGTCGGTTACGCCGCGGCCCAGGGCAAGGGCGGCCCCGAGGCCGTCGCCGAGGCCACTCGCAGAGCCACCGCGCTGGCCCTGCGGTGGGAAGAGGAGAGCAACGGGGGCAAGGACGACAGCAGCGGGGGCCCGAGCGCCCCGGACGCCGGATGACCGCCCCCGGCGCCCGGGCCCGGGTACCCGCCGAGGACACCGACGACCTCGATGTCGAGGAGGCCCTGGCACTGGTGAGGGACGCGCACAGGGAAACCCGGGACGACGGAGCGGACGACGGCACGGGCCAGGTGCCCGGCCCCGCCGCGCAGGCACCCGGTGAGCGGTCCGCCGAGCGGCACAAGGCCACCCCATGGCCCCAGGCCCGCGAGACCGCCGCCCGCGCCGCGCGCTCCCGTGCCCGCCGCGCCCCCGTCTCGATGCCGCTCGGCGAGGCCCTCGGGCTGGTCCTGGCCACCCCCCTGCACGCGCTCACCGACCTGCCCTCCTTCGACACCTCCGCGATGGACGGCTGGGCCGTCGCCGGTCCCGGCCCCTGGCAGGTCCGGGAGGAGGGGGTGCTCGCCGGGCACGCCCAGCCCGAACCGCTCACCGACGGCGAGGCGGTCCGTATCGCCACCGGCGCCCGCATCCCCGCCGACACCACCGCCGTCCTGCGCACCGAGCATGGCCGTACCGACTCCCAGGGCCGGCTCCACGCCACCCGCGACATGCTCCACGGCCAGGACATCCGCCCCCGCGGCCAGGAGTGCCGCATGGGCGACCAGTTGCTGCCCGTCGGCACCCTGGTCACCCCCGCGGTCCTGGGCCTCGCCGCCGCGGCCGGCTACGACACCGTCACCGCCGTGCCCCGCCCCCGCGTCGAAGTCCTCGTCCTCGGCGACGAATTGCTGACCGAGGGCCTGCCCCACGACGGGCTGATCCGGGACGCGCTGGGCCCCATGCTGCCGCCCTGGCTGCGCGCCCTGGGCGCCGACGTCGTCGCCGTACGCCGGATCGGTGACGATGCCCGGGCGCTCCACAAGGCGGTCACCGGCTCTTCCGCCGACCTGATCGTCACCACGGGCGGCACCGCGGCCGGACCCGTCGACCACGTCCACCCGACCCTGGCACGCATCGGCGCCGAACTCCTCGTCGACGGCGTCAAGGTACGCCCCGGCCATCCCATGCTGCTGGCCCGCACCAAGGACGACCAGCACCTCGTCGGGCTGCCCGGCAACCCCCTCGCCGCCGTCTCCGGCCTGCTCACCCTCGCCGAGCCGCTGCTGCGGACCCTCGCAGCCCACCCCGCCCCCGAGCCGTACACCCTGCCGCTGCAGGACGCGGTGCAGGGGCATCCGTACGACACCCGGCTCATCCCGGTGGTGCTGCGCGGCGACCGTGCCGTACCGCTGCACTACAACGGCCCGGCCATGCTGCGCGGCATCGCCGCCGCCGACGCGCTGGCCGTCGTACCGCCAGGCGGGGCCCGGCAGGGCGAGGAGACGGAACTGCTGGACCTGCCTTGGGCGACCGCCGGAATCGGGGTGTGTTTCACGTGAAACTTCCGGGCCATGACGCCATCGCCCGCCGGGCGGGCGAGCATCTGGTGACCCATCAGGTGAAGCTCCCGAGGAAAGTGGTGGAGCGCCCGGTCCGCCAGGTCGTCAAACGGCTGGTCATGGCCCTGGTGGTGCTGGTCGCCACCGCACTGGTCGTCTACGCCGACCGCGACGGCTACCACGACAACGCCCCCGACGGCTCCGTCGACCTGCTGGACGCGTTCTACTACGCGACCGTCACCCTCTCCACCACCGGATACGGCGACATCACCCCGGTCAGCGCCGCCGCCCGGCTCACCAACATCTTCGTGATCACACCCCTGCGCGTGCTGTTCCTGATCATCCTGGTCGGTACCACGCTGGAGATCCTCACCGAACGCACCCGTGAGGAATGGCGCCTGAACCGCTGGAGGTCCACGTTGCGCGACCACACCGTCGTCATCGGCTTCGGCACGAAGGGGCGGTCGGCCATCCAGACCGTCTGCGTGACCGGGCTGAAGAAGGAGCAGGTGGTCGTGGTCGACCCCAGCTCGAAGGTGATCGACGCGGCGAACGCCGAGGGCTACGCCGGGGTCATAGGCGACGCCACCCGCAGCGACGTGCTCAAACGGGCCGAGGTGCACAAGGCCCGGCAGATCATCGTCGCCCCCCAGCGCGACGACACCGCCGTCCTGGTCACGCTGACCGCCCGCCAGCTCAACCGCAGCGCCAAGATCGTGGCGGCGGTGCGCGAGGAGGAGAACGCCCCGCTGCTCAAGCAGTCCGGCGCCGACGCGGTGATCACCAGTTCCGCCGCGGCCGGCCGGCTGCTCGGGCTCTCCGTGCTCAGCCCCGCCGCCGGCATGGTCATGGAGGACCTGATCCAGCAGGGCAGCGGGCTGGACCTCGTCGAGCGGCCGGTGGTGCGCGCCGAGGTGGGCAAGAAGCCGCGCGAGACGGACGACCTGGTGGTGAGCGTCGTCCGCGGGCACCGGGTGCTCGGATACGACGATCCGTCCGTCGGCACCCTCCAGCTGACGGACCGGCTCATCACCATCGTCCGCGCCACCCCTGGTGCCCAGGTCACCCCGGACATCCGCCCCATGTCGCGCGAGTGACCGGCCGCCCGGGGAGTAGCGTCACCGGCATGCATGCGATCACGATTCCCGAACCTGGTGGTCCCGAGGCGCTGGTGTGGGACGAGGTCCCCGATCCGGTGCCCGGCGAGGGCGAAGTGCTGGTCGAAGTGGTGGCCAGCGCCGTCAACCGTGCCGACGTCCTGCAGCGGCAGGGCTTCTACAACCCGCCGCCCGGTGCCTCCCCGTATCCCGGCCTGGAATGCTCCGGCAGGATCGTCGCGCTCGGCTCCGGGGTGTCCGGCTGGGCCGTCGGCGACGAGGTGTGCGCGCTGCTCGCGGGCGGCGGCTATGCCGAGAAGGTCGCCGTACCGGCCGGACAGCTGCTGCCCGTGCCCGAGGGCGTCGGTCTGGAGCAGGCGGCGGCACTGCCCGAGGTGGTCTGCACGGTCTGGTCCAACGTGTTCATGGTTGCCCATCTGCGCCCCGGCGAGACCCTGCTGGTGCACGGCGGCTCCAGCGGCATCGGCACCATGGCGATCCAGCTCGCCAAGGCCGTCGGCGTCAAGGTGGCGGTGACCGCCGGCACGAAGGAGAAGCTGGAGCGCTGCGCCGAACTCGGCGCGGACGTGCTCATCAACTACCGCGAGCAGGACTTCGTCGCCGAGATCAAGCAGGCCACCGACGGAGCGGGGGCCGACGTCATCCTCGACAACATGGGCGCCAAGTACCTGGACCGCAACGTGCAGGCCCTGGCCGTCAACGGGCGTCTCGCGATCATCGGTATGCAAGGTGGCGTCAAGGGCGAGCTGAACATCGGAATGCTGCTGAGCAAGCGGGCCGCCATCAGCGCGACCTCGCTGCGTGCCCGCCCCCTGGAGGAGAAGGCGGCCATCGTCGCCGCCGTACGCGAGCACGTGTGGCCGCTGTTCGCCGGGGGCCATGTCCGCCCGGTGGTGGACCGCGCTCTGCCGATGCCGCAGGCGGCCGAGGGGCACCGCCTGGTGGAGGAGAGCGGCCACATCGGCAAGGTGCTGCTGGTGGCGCCGTAGCGCGGGGCGCGCCGGACCCTGAGGGGAGAGGCTCGCCGCACCGGTGCGCATGGCCGGCCTCGGCTTGAGCCGGTCGGTTCTGCTGTCGTTTCGCGGTCGTTTCCGCGGTCATTTCTGCGGTCGTTTCCGCGGTCAGGTCTTGCGGAGTCTCAGACCGAGGAGGGCCAGGCCGAGGCCCAAACCTATGAGGACCAGGCCGCTGCCCAGCGGGAGGATGCGCAGGACGGGTTCCGTGGCGGTCTCGTTCTGCTGGGCCGCCTGCCGGCCCGCGGGTTGTGCCGGGGGCTTCGCGGGGTCGAGGCCGGCCTCCTCGGGTGGCTGGGAAGCCGCCGGCGTCTCCGCGGTCTCCGGCTCCTCCGGCTGTACGGCGGCGGTGGCGGGAACGGGGTCGTCGTCGCCCTCGACCTCGGCTGCGGGCCCGTCCGGCCGTCCCGGCCGCATCCGTCCCTCACCGGCCCTGCTGCCCGCCCGGGAGGGCTCGGCGGCGGCGACGGAGGCGTAGGGGCGGACCGACGCCGAGGCGGAGTCGGACGGCATGGGAACCGCGGCGGGCGAGTCCTGCTGCGCGCGGTCGGCGAAGGCCGAGGGCCCCTGGCCCGGGCGGCCGCGGCCGGGGTGTCCCTGTTCCGGCTGTCCGCGCTGCGGGGCGGCGTCGTCCCGCGCGGTGGGTCCCTGCTGGTCCCGGTGCCCCGTGGCGGACTCCCGGACGGGGTCCGCCTCGGTGGCGTGCGCGGGTGTGGTGCCGTACGCGACGGTGGTGCCGTACGCGGGCGGGGCTGCCGCCGCGAGGACGAGCAGCAGTCCGATGCAGCGCGGTGTGAGTCGTAGGCATGGAGCCACGTCGGCGACCTCCCGGAGCCAGGTGCCATGACGGATGGAAAACCGACGGAAATAAGCCTCACATTCGTCAATCAATCAGGCATTCCGGATTGGGCCGTCGGGTCTAAACGGTGGATCAGCCCCACGAGGGGGCACCACGGTGATGAGGTGGTGGCGTGCGAGAGAATGGCGGCATGGAGATGCCGAGGAACGAACGGTCGCCGGAGAATCCCCAGATCCTCGTCGTGGGTCAGGACGGGATGGCGCTCGGCGGCGGCGGGGACGAGGACTCCCGCGAGACCCCGGTGACGGAGCAGGTGGAGCAGCCGGCCAAGGTCATGCGCATCGGCAGCATGATCAAACAGCTTCTGGAGGAGGTGCGCGCAGCTCCCCTGGACGAGGCCAGCCGGGTGCGGTTGAAGGAGATCCACGCCAGCTCGGTGAAGGAGCTGGAGGACGGGCTCGCCCCGGAGCTGGTCGAGGAACTGGAACGGCTCTCCCTGCCCTTCACCGATGACGTGACCCCGAGCGACGCGGAACTGCGGATCGCCCAGGCACAGTTGGTGGGCTGGCTGGAAGGCCTCTTCCACGGGATCCAGACGACGCTGTTCGCCCAGCAGATGGCCGCGCGCGCCCAGCTGGAGCAGATGCGCCGCGCGCTCCCGCCGGGCGTCTCCGGTCTGGAGGGCGCGGACGATCACCACGCGGGCGGTCGCTCGGGCGGCCCGTACCTCTAAGCCGCCTCCCCGACCCGTCGGAAGGCGACGAGGTCAGAAGCCAACAGGCCATGACAAACGAAGGGCCCGGCGGTCACCCGCCGGGCCCTCACTGCGTCTGCCGCCGCTTCACCGGGTCGGCCACCGCATCACTGCGTCTGCCGCCGCTTCACCGGATCGGCCACCGCATCACTGGTCGGCCACCCCATCACTGCGTCTGCCGCCGCATCACGGCGTCCGCCACCGCATCACTGCGGCGGATTGCCCGTCGACACGCTCAGCTCGATGCTGCCCACGTCATCCGGGTCGACATCGGTGCCCGGCTGGGGGAACTGCTTCAGCACGGCCCCGTCGGGCCACGTGTTGTCGTCCTCGTCGTCGATGTTCCACTTCCAGCCCGCCGCCTGCATGCACTCCTTCACCGAAGTGATGTCCTTGTACCGGAAGTCGGGCATCTCGACCTTGTCCGGGTCGGTGTACGACTCCCGCGGCTCGCTGCACTCGTCCTTGTCGATCTTCCGGCTGTGGTCCGGCTCGCGGTAGCCCGCCCGGTGGGACGAGGACGCCGAGGCGCTCGAGCCACCGCTGCCCTTGGTGTCCTCCCCGGCGTTCTTCAGCGTCAGCGCGACGATCACGCCGACGATGACGACGGCCGCCACCGCGACCGAACCGACGACCACCGGCCTGCTCTTCGAGCCCCCGCCGGCGGGCCGGCCGGGCTGCTGCGGCGAGATGGTGTACGGCGGTGGGGTCGGGGCGGTGCCCTGCGGGCCGTAGCCCACCGGAGGCGGCGTCTGGTAGCCACCCTGCTGCGGGTAGCCGTAGGCCGGGGCGGGCGTGTGGGGCACGGGCGTCTGATGCTGGGGCGTCTGGTGCCCGTACGGGTTGGGGGCCGGAGCCGGCTGGTACGGCGTCTGCACCGGTCCGGGCGGCGCCGGGGTCGTCCGGTCGACCGGCGGGAACACCGCGGAGCCGACGCCCGAGCCGCTCTGCACCGGCCCGGCGCCCGGCACGATGCTCGGCGGGGCCGCCTGGACGGAGGCCGCGACGCGCAGGCACTCGTCGCGCATGGCCTCGGCGGTCGGGAAACGCTCGTTCGGGTTCTTCTTCAGCGCGCGGGCGACCAGCGCGTCCACCGCGGGCGGCAGCGAGCGGTTGACCGAGGAGGGCGCCACCGGCTCCTCCTGCACATGCGCGTACGCGATCGCGAGCGGCGAGTCCGCGTCGAACGGCAGCCTTCCGGTGACCAGCTGGAACAGCATGATGCCGACCGAGTACAGATCGGAGCGCGCGTCCACGCCCCGGCCCAGGGCCTGCTCGGGCGAGAGGTACTGCGGGGTGCCGACGACCATGCCGGTCTGGGTCATCGAGGTGACGCCGGACTGCATGGCGCGGGCGATGCCGAAGTCCATGACCTTGACCACGCCCCGCTTGGTCACCATCACGTTGCCCGGCTTGATGTCCCGGTGGACCAGCCCCATCTCGTGGCTGATCTCCAGGGCCGCGAGCACATCGGCGGTGACCTTCAGCGCCTTGTCGGCGGGCATCGCGCCGTACTGGCGGATGTCCTCCTCCAGAACCGAGCCCAGCGGCCGGCCCTCGACGAACTCCATGACGATGTACGGCGTCGCCAGGCCGCCCAGATCGTCCTCGCCCGTGTCGAAGACGGAGACGATGTTGGTGTGCGTGAGCTTGGCCACGGCCTGTGCCTCGCGGCGGAAGCGCTCGCGGAAGGCCTGTTCCCGGCCGAGTTCGGTGTGCAGGGTCTTGATCGCGACCTGGCGGTCCAGCACCGCGTCGTACGCCAGGTGCACCGAGGCCATGCCGCCCTCGCCCAGCAAGTCGCGCAGCTGGTAGCGTCCACCGGCCAGCGCCTGCCCCGCGTACCGGCCGTGTGCGCCGTCCTGGCTCATCTCTCCGCGTCCCCCACTGGCCGTACGGCGCCGTCAGCCGGCGGACAGGCCTTGATCGCATTGTGTGATTCCCGGCCAAGTCTGCCCCAGGGCACCGACACGTCAAGCTCGGTGCCCGTTCCGTGACCGTACGCGAAAGAAGCGTCGCGCAAGCGTTACAGGGGCCGTACGACCGGCACACAGAATTTGCACGACAGCGCGTGCTAGGGGTTTCATGACCGGTCCGTCTCGGGTCGGTCCCGGATCCGGTTCCGGACCGGTGGCGCCCGCGGAGGCTGTAGCGTGGCCGACGGAGACCGTGACAACACCGCGCGCACCGCGGGCAGAAACGACGGCGAGGACTGATGGCACAGCAGCAGCGCTCTCAGGGCCCGTCCGACCCCGAGGCGACTGGCGGCGGAATGTCGGATGTGCCGGAGATGTGGGGCAACGGCGGGCTCGTCGGTGACGGCCGGTACCGGCTCACCCACCGGCTCGGCCGGGGCGGCATGGCCGAGGTGTTCGCGGCGGAGGACGTCCGCCTGGGCCGCACGGTCGCGGTCAAGCTGCTCCGCGCGGACCTGGCCGAGGACCCCGTCTCCAAGGCCCGTTTCACGCGTGAGGCACAGTCGGTCGCCGGTCTCAACCACCATGCGATCGTCGCCGTGTACGACTCCGGCGAGGATGTGGTGGGCGGCCAGTCCGTGCCGTACATCGTGATGGAGCTGGTCGAGGGCCGTACCATCCGCGACCTGCTGATGAACGCCGAGGCGCCGGGCCCCGAGCAGGCCCTGATCATCGTCTCCGGCGTCCTGGAGGCGCTCGCCTACTCGCACCAGCACGGCATCGTGCACCGTGACATCAAGCCGGCCAACGTCATCATCACCCACGGCGGTGCCGTCAAGGTGATGGACTTCGGCATCGCCCGCGCCCTGCACGGCGCGTCCACGACGATGACGCAGACCGGCATGGTCATGGGAACCCCGCAGTACCTCTCCCCGGAGCAGGCGCTCGGCAAGGCCGTCGACCACCGTTCCGACCTGTACGCGACCGGCTGCCTGCTGTACGAACTTCTCGCCCTGCGGCCGCCGTTCACCGGTGAGACCCCGCTGTCGGTGGTCTACCAGCACGTCCAGGACATCCCGACCCCGCCCTCCGGGCACTCCGACGGCTGCCCGCCGGAGCTGGACGGCCTGGTCATGCGCTCGCTCGCCAAGGAACCCGACGACCGGTTCCAGACGGCCGAGGAGATGCGCGGCATGGTCCAGTACGGCCTGCAGATGCTGTACGACCAGGGCGGTCACACCGGCACCTGGAACACCGGCCCGGTGGAGGCGCACGACGGCCGGCACACCCCGGCGGGCGGCTTCGCCGGCACGACCGTCATGCCGCACCCCACGGACGCCTCGGGCACCACGCAGATCCCGCAGCCGATCCTGCCGACGGGCTACGGCAACGGTGACGACGGCGGCTTCGAGGGCCACGGCAACAAGGGCAGCGGGCGCGGCAAGCTGTGGATCCTCGCCGTTCTCGCGGTCATCGCGATCACGGCGGGCGTGGCGCTGGCGCTCAAGAACGCGGGCGGCAACGGCGGCAACGGCACCGACACCAAGCCGACGACCACGCACTCCAAGAACACCAAGGAGAAGTCGCCCTCCGCGAGCAAGCCGTCCGACAAGGACACCGGCGCGCCCTCGGACCCCGCCCCGGGCACCGGCGGCTCGGACACGGGTACCGGATCCAACTGGCCCCCGGCGACCACCCCGTCGTACAGCCAGTCGCAGTCGGCCCCCTCGACCCCGAGCGGCGATGCCTCGCCCCCCGAGACCTCGCCGTCGCCGCCCACGGACCCGACGGACGGCGGCACCGACGCCGGCACCGACGACGGTGGCACGGACGCGGGTACCGCCGACGGTGGCACGGACGCGGGTACCGGCGACGCCGGCACCACCGAGGGGACCACGATCGAGGGCGCCACGGGCGACACCGCCGGTTGAAGGACACCTACGGTGACCGGACCGGCGTCACCCTGAAGTGACGCCGGCCGCTCACTGCACGAACGCGTCGCACACCGCGTCGTACTCGCGGCTCCACCAGACCGCGAGCGCCGACGCGGCCGGGAACTGGCAGTCCGCGCGCGTGTCACCGCGCTCGTAGTGCCAGCGCAGCATCCAGAAGTCGTTCAGCCGTTCCCACCACACCCGGTGCACGGCCGCCGCCAGCTCCGAGGGCGTGGCGCCGGCCGCGCGCCGGTACGCGCGGGCGTAGGCGCGCACTTTCGGCAGGTCCAGGGTCCCGCCGGGCTGTACGAAGAAGATCACGGCGGCGCGTACGGCCTCCTCCGCGCGCGGCTGCACGCCGAGCCGGTCCCAGTCCACGATCGCGGCCGGGGCATCGTCCTTGTAGAGCAGGTTGAACGGGTGGAAGTCGCCGTGCACCCAGCCCACCGAGCCGCCGCGCGGCGGGCGCCGGCCGGCGTGCTGCTCCAGCAGCGCGCGGCGCTCCAGCAGCCGGTGCCGGGCCAGCTCGTCGAAGGCATCGGCCGGGCGGTGCCGGCGCACATGGCCGAGCAGGTCCTCGATGAGGGCGAAGGTGTCGGCCGGGTCGGCGCTCTCCACGGGATGCGGGCCGGCCGCCGGGCGGGTGCGCCCCTTGGGTGGCATCACGCGCTCCAGGCAGGCGTGTACGGCCCCCAGAAGCGCCCCGAGGCGTGCGCTCTCACCGCGGGTGAGCTGGCCGCCGTGACGGTGTCTGCCGTCGATCCAGGGGTGCAGCGCGTACGCGTGGCCGCCGACGACGGCGACCGTACGGCCCTCGCGGTGCGCGAGCGGCGGGGCGACCGGGACGCCGAGGTCGGCGAGACGCTGGGTGGCCCGGTGCCGGCGTTCGATGGCGGCCGGGTCGGCGGTGTCCGGGTCGAAGTGGTGCTTGAGGAAATAACGGCCACGCGTGGTGGACACCCGGTAGCCGCGGTTGAGCAGCCCCTGGTCGACCGGCTCACAGGTGAGGGCGGTACCCGCGGCGTACAGGGGCAGCAGGGTGCCCAGAGGGGGCGCGTGGGGTACGAGGGGTGGTACACAAGAGCGCGGCACGCCGCAGATGCTAGGGCACGCGCAGCCCCTGTGAGCTGGGCGTTGTCACACGCAGTCGCCGATGGTCGCTTTCGGTCACACAGTGGGCTTTTCCGCCTGCATGCGGGTGACAAAGGCCCCGCACGGGAAGCCGTGCGTGCCGGATTTCGTAGGCCGGCCGGAGGGGTAATTCTTGATCGTCTTTCCGGTGGGATGCAGCTGTTCGCCGATCTGCCGATTGATCAGTCCTTCGCCGATCAGTTCGAGAATTGTGCGTTCCCGGCCGGTGGGCCGGGCCTTTCCGCCGTCGGTGTGCGGCCGCCGCCGTACCGGCCTCGACGACCACCTCGATGACCGGCTCGGCGGAGAGCGTCACGTGGACGCCACGCCGGACGACTTCGTGGTCATCGAGCAGAAATAGCCTGATTTTTGCCCCTACGTATACGAGGTACGTCTCACATGCAACTCTTCCCGTGACCTGGGTGGGCGGGATAACGTGCGTTTGCTCCGGGCGGCCGCAAGGCTGTGACCAGCGCGCTTCCCCGTCCACCGCATTTACTTGGAAATCCAAGCAAAATCGCAGGTCAAACGGGGTTTCACAGAAATGTGGAGCACTGGGTAACGTAATGGTTGCAGGGCGCTCGCCGGGGCACCTGTCACGCCTGTTCCCGGCCGAGTGGCACCCACCCCGTGCCCGGTGGTCGAAACAGGTGAGCCGCACTGGCCTACCGGCAACCCCGGGGGCCGGAACGACGGAGGAGCACACGTGACCGTGGAGAGCAGTGCCGCGCGCAAGCCGCGACGCACCGCCGCAGGCAAGGCCGGCACCACCGGTGAGACGACCGGAGCCACCGGCACCAAGCGCACCACCCGCAGCACCGCCAGGAAGAGCACCGAGCCCGAACTCGTGCAGCTCCTCACGCCGGAGGGCAAGCGGGTCAAGAACGCCGAGTACGACGCCTACGTTGCCGGCATCACCCCCGATGAGCTCCGCGGCCTCTACCGCGACATGGTGCTCACCCGGCGCTTCGACGCCGAGGCCACCGCCCTGCAGCGCCAGGGCGAGCTGGGCCTGTGGGCCTCCCTGCTGGGCCAGGAAGCCGCCCAGATCGGCTCGGGCCGGGCCCTGCGCCACGACGACTACGTCTTCCCGACCTACCGCGAGCACGGCGTCGCCTGGTGCCGCGACGTCGACCCGACCAACCTGCTCGGCATGTTCCGCGGCGTGAACAACGGCGGCTGGGACCCGAACAGCAACAACTTCCACCTGTACACGATCGTCATCGGCTCGCAGGCCCTGCACGCCACCGGCTACGCGATGGGCGTGGCCAAGGACGGCGCGGACTCGGCGGTCATCGCCTACTTCGGCGACGGCGCCTCGAGCCAGGGCGACGTCGCCGAATCGTTCACCTTCTCCGCGGTCTACAACGCCCCGGTGGTGTTCTTCTGCCAGAACAACCAGTGGGCGATCTCCGAGCCCACCGAGAAGCAGACCCGGGTGCCGCTGTACCAGCGCGCCCAGGGCTACGGCTTCCCCGGCGTCCGCGTCGACGGCAACGACGTGCTGGCCTGCCTCGCGGTCACCAAGTGGGCCCTGGAGCGCGCCCGCAGCGGCGAGGGCCCCACCCTCGTGGAGGCGTTCACGTACCGCATGGGCGCCCACACCACCTCCGACGACCCCACCCGCTACCGGGGCGACGAGGAGCGGCTGGCCTGGGAGGCGAAGGACCCGATCCTGCGCCTGCGCCGGTACCTGGAGGCGTCGAACCACGCGGACGAGGGGTTCTTCGCGGAACTCGAGACCGAGTCCGAGACGTTGGGCAGGCGAGTGCGCGAAGCGGTCCGCGCCATGCCCGACCCGGACCACTTCGCCATCTTCGAGAACGTGTACGCGGACGGGCACGCGCTCGTCGACGAGGAGCGAGCCCAGTTCGCCGCCTACCAGGCGTCGTTCGCGGACGCAGAAGGGGGTCACTGAGATGGCCGAGAAGATGGCGATGGCCAAGGCCATCAACGAGTCGCTGCGCCGCGCCCTGGACACCGACCCCAAGGTCCTGGTCATGGGCGAGGACGTCGGCAAGCTCGGCGGCGTCTTCCGCGTCACGGACGGCCTGCAGAAGGACTTCGGCGAGAGCCGGGTCATCGACACCCCGCTCGCCGAGTCCGGCATCGTCGGCACCGCGATCGGCCTGGCCCTGCGCGGCTACCGCCCGGTGGTGGAGATCCAGTTCGACGGCTTCGTCTTCCCGGCCTACGACCAGATCGTCACCCAGCTCGCCAAGATGCACGCCCGCTCGCTGGGCAAGGTCAAGCTGCCGGTCGTCATCCGCATCCCCTACGGCGGCGGCATCGGCGCGGTCGAGCACCACTCCGAGTCCCCCGAGGCGCTGTTCGCGCACGTGGCCGGCCTGAAGATCGTCAGCCCGTCCGACGCCTCCGACGCGTACTGGATGATGCAGCAGGCCATCCAGAGCGACGACCCGGTGATCTACTTCGAGCCCAAGCGGCGCTACTGGGACAAGGCCGAGGTCGACCCCGAGGCGATCCCCGCCCCGCTGCACAAGGCGCGCGTGGTCCGCGAGGGCACCGACCTCACCCTGGCGGCCTACGGCCCGATGGTGAAGCTGTGCCAGGAGGTCGCGGCAGCGGCGGCCGAGGAGGGCAAGTCCCTGGAGGTCCTGGACCTGCGCTCGGTCAGCCCCCTCGACTTCGACGCCGTCCAGGCCTCGGTGGAGAAGACCCGCCGCCTGGTCGTGGTCCACGAGGCACCGGTGTTCTTCGGCTCCGGCGCGGAGATCGCCGCGAGGATCACCGAGCGCTGCTTCTACCACCTGGAGGCACCGGTCCTGCGGGTCGGCGGCTACCACGCCCCGTACCCGCCGGCCCGCCTGGAGGAGGAGTACCTGCCGGACCTGGACCGCGTGCTCGACGCCGTCGACCGCTCGCTGGCGTACTGAGGAGAGGGTCGTGACGACGATGACGGAAGCGTCCGTACGCGAGTTCAAGATGCCCGACGTGGGCGAGGGACTCACCGAGGCCGAGATCCTCAAGTGGTACGTCCAGCCGGGTGACACGGTCACCGACGGCCAGGTGGTCTGCGAGGTGGAGACCGCCAAGGCGGCGGTGGAACTCCCCATCCCCTACGACGGCGTGGTCCGTGCGCTGCACTTCCCCGAGGGCACCACGGTGGACGTGGGCACGGCCATCATCGCCGTGGCCGTGGCCGGCGGTGCCGCGCCGGAGGCTCCCGCGGAGCAGCCGAAGCCGGTGGCCGAGGAGCCCGAGGCCAAGCCGGAGGGCCGCCAGCCGGTCCTGGTGGGCTACGGCGTGGCGACCTCGTCCACCAAGCGCCGCCCGCGCAAGGGCCCCGAGGTGTCCGTCCCGGTGCCCGCCCAGGCGATCCAGACCGAGCTGAACGGCCACGGCGGCCCGGTCGCCGGGAAGGCGCGCCCGCTGGCCAAGCCGCCGGTGCGCAAGCTGGCCAAGGATCTCGGCGTCGACCTGACCGCGATCACGCCGTCCGGCCCGGACGGCGTCATCACGCGCGACGACGTCCACGCGGCGGCCCGCCCCACGGCGGCCGAGCCGGCGGCCCCGGCCGCGGCGGCCCCCGTGGCCGTGGCACCGGTGGCGTCGTACGACACCGAGCGCGAGACCCGCATCCCGGTCAAGGGCGTCCGCAAGGCGACCGCGCAGGCGATGGTCGGGTCGGCGTTCACGGCGCCGCACGTCACCGAGTTCGTGACGGTGGACGTGACCCGCACGATGAAGCTGGTCGAGGAACTCAAGCAGGACAAGGAGTTCCAGGGGCTGCGGGTCAACCCGCTGCTGCTGATCTCCAAGGCCCTGCTGGTCGCCATCAAGCGCAACCCGGACGTCAACGCGTCCTGGGACGAGGCCAGCCAGGAGATCGTCCTCAAGCGCTACGTCAACCTGGGCATCGCGGCGGCCACCCCCCGTGGGCTGATCGTCCCGAACATCAAGGACGCGCACGCCAAGACGCTTCCGCAGCTCGCCGAGTCGCTGGGCGAACTGGTGACGACGGCCCGGGATGGCAAGACCTCCCCGGCGGCGATGCAGGGCGGCACGGTGACCATCACCAACGTCGGCGTCTTCGGCGTCGACACCGGCACACCGATCCTCAACCCCGGCGAGTCCGCGATCCTCGCGGTCGGCGCGATCAAGCTCCAGCCGTGGGTCCACAAGGGCAAGGTGAAGCCGCGTCAGGTGATGACGCTCGCCCTCTCCTTCGACCACCGCCTGGTGGACGGGGAGCTGGGCTCCAAGGTGCTGGCCGACGTGGCGGCGGTCCTGGAGCAGCCGAAGCGGCTGATCACCTGGGCGTGAGGGCACTCGCCGGGTAGTCTCGGTGCAGGAGGGGACGGCCGCAATTTTGGCTTGCGACCGCCCCCTCCCTCTCTTTCACCCCTGACTGAGCACGTACACCGGCGCCCCGTCCTCCGTACCGCCCCGCGAGCGGATGCAGGCGTGCTTGCGCAGCAGGCGGAGGCATTCGTTGACGCGGTGCACCGAGAGTCCCGTGCGGGCCGCAACGGCCTCCAGCGGTTCGCGCAACTCGCCCTTGTCGACGAGGATCGGGACGATCACCACGGCCACCGTCCACACGTCCTGCGTCACGGACAGTCGCTGCCGCCAGTCGGCCAGAACGGACTCCGTGGTGGTCGACGGCATGAGAGGGACGCTGGGCGCCCGGCGTTCCAGGACGAGGGCATCGAGCCGGTCCGCGATGTGTTCCAGGGCCCGGACCATGGCCTGATGCACGGCGAGCGTGGCCTTCTGCGTCGCCAGGGTTTCCCGCTGCACGGCCAGCGTCTCCCGCTGGACGGCCAGCATGTCCTGCTGCAGTCCGATGGATTCGCGCTGCCCGTTCGCCAGTTCCTCGTCCAGTTGGAGGTTGTGCGCCTCGAGCCGGACGATGGCCTCGGCGACCTGCTCCGGCATGGCGTATGCGATCGGCGCGCCCGGTTCGGTCGGCTGCACCTCAGCCTCTTCGAGAGTGTAAGAACCCTCCCGCTGGACGGTTTCGATGACTTCGGCGGCCCATTGTCTGAAGGGGGCGCAGGAGGCTTTGGTGCAGGCTTGGACGAGGAGGATGAGACCCTGCAGAGAGATGACATTCAGGTCTCGGCGCCACTCCCTACCTGCGGGAATGCTGAGACCGTAACCTCCAGTTAGGGTCTCGAGAGACTCTCGATGGTCTGTCGGCACATGGTCGGAGAGTGCCTTCTGCGGGTTGGTGTGCCCGAGTTCCTTGCAGACATCCACAGCCGGAAACCAATGGCTCCCGTCCGGCATCGTCAGCCGACGGACACGCGCTCCGGTCGCCGCATACACGAAATCGCTGACGTCGATCGCGTTGTGCCGGCCGACGGCATCGGGCTGCTTCTTGGGTTCGTTCATGTGAACCACCTCCGCAGCGGAACGTAGAGCGGAGGAAATCGAATATGCCAACTGCAAGGGGGATATTCACGATTGCGGGGGAACCTCGCCAATTCCCCTGCCGATGAGGCCGGGTGTGTGGATAGGGCGCGCGACCGTCGCCGCAGCTGTCGGCAGGCACCAGCTCCCTTGACGCGGGCGCGGTCCCCGGGCCGGGCAAGGCGAAGGGCCCGTCGCCGGGTGCGACAGGCCCTTTCGGCCCGGGAGAGCGTGGCGTCAGCCGAGCTTGGTGAAGCCGTAGCCGAGGAGCTTCTTCGCGTCCGCCTCGCGCTGGGCGATGGAGCTGGAGGCGAGGACGGTGCCGATGACCGTCTTGCCGTTCCGGGTCGCGGCGAAGACCAGGCAGTACTTGGCCTCCGGGCCGGAGCCGGTCTTCACGCCGATGGTGCCGCTGTAGCTGCTGAGAAGACCGTTGGTGTTCTTCCACGCGGCCATGGTGCGGGTGCCGCCCGACTTGGTCTCCGTCTTCGCGGTGTACGACTTCGTCTTGACGATCGTGCGGAACGTGGAGCTCTTCATCGCGCTGCTGGCGATCTTCGTGAGGTCGCGCGGCGTCGAGTAGTTGGAGCCGTTGCCGATGCCGTCGAAGGAGTCGAAGTGGGTGTTCTTCAGGTTCAGGCTCTTGGCGGCGCTGTTCATCTTGCCGATGAAGGACTTCACGCGTGCGTCGACGGTGGAGCCGGAGCCGAACTTGTCGGCGAGCGCGTAGGCGGCGTCACAGCCGGACGGCAGCATCAGACCGTACAGGAGCTGGCGTACGGTGACCTTGTCGCCGACGATCAGGTGCGCCTGGGAGGCGTTGTTCCTGACGACGTAGTCGCTGTAGATCTTCTTGATCGTGACTGTGCTGTCGAGGTTGAGGTTCGACTGCGCGAGTACGACCTTGGCCGTCATGATCTTGGTGGTGGAGCCCGTGGACCGCTTGGTGTCGGCCGCCTTGGTGTACAGCGTCGAGCCGTTCGCGTTGTTCATCGCGTAGCCGCCCTTGGCCACGATCGAGGGCGTGGTGACGGCCTGCGCGGGCGCCGTGGTGAGGGCACCGGTGGCGAGCAGCGCGCCGGAGGTGACGGCGACCGCGGCGGCTCTGCGGAGGCGGGTGCCCTTAATGCCGGTAATCAAAGTGATATACCCCGAATGTCTTGAATGCCCCTTGAGCGCGGCCCAGTTGAGGTGGCATGGGGGAGGGGGCCGCGCATGTGTGACACGTAAGTAGCACAGAAGGTTGTGCAGGCGCTGGGAGGGTCCTCGTCGCGTCCGGATGATGGACGGAACTGTCACTTGCGTACGTGTTGTATCTATCCTGTCGGCATGAAGATGGCCGTCGAGCAGCCCACCCCGCAGTCCCTCAAGCCGCCGCCCGCTGCCGACCGCGTGTACGCCCACGTCAAGCAGGGCGTGCTCGACCGTCGTTATGAGGGCGGCACCCTGCTCACCGAGGGCGAGCTGGCCGAGGCCGTCGGGGTGTCGCGCACGCCCGTCCGGGAGGCGCTGCTGCGGCTGGAGGCCGAGGGTCTGATCCGGCTCTACCCGAAGAAGGGCGCCCTGGTCCTGCCCGTCTCCGCGCAGGAGATCGCCGACGTGGTGGAGACCCGGCTGCTGGTCGAGGAGCACGCGGCCCGCAAGGCCGTACCCGCCCCGCCGGGCCTGCTGGAGCGGCTGACCGAGCTGCTGGAACAGCAGAAGGCGCAGGCCGCCGCCGGTGACCTGGCCGCCGCCGCGGTCACCGACCGCTGTTTCCACGCCGAGATCGTGCGCAGCGGGGGCAACGAGATCCTCTCCCGGCTCTACGACCAGCTGCGCGACCGCCAGCTGCGGATGGGCGTCGCCGTGATGCACTCGCACCCCGACCGGATCGCCAAGACGCTCGCCGAGCACGAGGAGATCCTGGAGGCGCTGCGTGCCGGGGACGCGGAGGCGGCCGTCGGCGTGGTGCACCGGCATGTGAGCTGGTTCTCCCACCTCGCCCGGGGTGAGGTCCGATGAGCGCTCCGGTGCGCAACGCCACCCTTCCGGGTGATCCGCCGGGCGGACGCCGGGCCGTGGGCGTGTGGTCCGTGGGCGTCGCGGTCTACTTCGTCGCCGTCATCTTCCGTACGTCGCTGGGAGTGGCCGGGCTCGACGCAGCCGGCCGTTTCCATGTGAACGCCTCCGCCCTGTCGACGTTCTCCATCCTGCAGCTGCTGGTCTACGCGGGCATGCAGATACCCGTCGGCCTGCTGGTCGACCGGCTCGGCACCAAGAAGGTGCTGACCATCGGGGCGGTGCTGTTCACCGCCGGGCAGCTGGGCTTCGCCTTCTCCCCGTCGTACGGCACCGCGCTCGCCTCCCGGGCCCTGCTGGGCTGCGGCGACGCGATGACCTTCATCAGTGTGCTGCGGCTCGGCACCCGCTGGTTCCCGGCCCGGCGCGGGCCGCTGGTCGCGCAGCTCGCGGGGCTGGTCGGCATGGCGGGCAACCTGGTCTCCACCCTGGTCCTGGCCCGGCTGCTGCACGGCATCGGCTGGACGCCGGCGTTCGCGGGAAGCGCGCTGGCGGGCGCGGTCGTCCTCGTCATGACCCTGTTGTTCCTGAAGGACCACCCCGAGGGGTACGAGCCGGAGCCCTCCCCGCACCAGGGCGCGGCCTATGTGCGCCGGCAGATCGCGGCGGCCTGGCGGGAGCCCGGCACTCGGCTGGGGATGTGGGTGCACTTCACCACCCAGTTCCCGGCGATGGTGTTTCTGCTGCTGTGGGGTCTGCCGTTCCTGGTGCAGGCACAGGGGCTCGGCCGGGCCACCGCCGGTGACCTGCTCACCCTCGTCGTCCTGTCCAACATGGTGATCGGGCTCGTCTACGGCCAGATCGTCGCCCGGCACCATGCGGCCCGGCTGCCGCTGGCGCTCGGCACGGTGGGGGCGAGCGGGCTGCTGTGGGCGGTGACGCTGGCGTGGCCGGGGGAGCATGCGCCGATGTGGCTGCTGGTGGTGCTGTGCGCGGTGCTCGGGGCGTGCGGGCCGGCGTCCATGATCGGCTTCGACTTCGCGCGGCCGGCCAACCCGCCCGAGCGACAGGGAACGGCGTCCGGCATCACCAACATGGGCGGGTTCATCGCCTCCATGACGACGCTGTTCGCCGTCGGTGTGCTGCTGGACGCCACCGGGGACGACTACACCGTGGCCTTCTCGGTGGTGTTCGTGCTGCAGGTGCTCGGTGTGAGCCAGATACTGCGGTTGCGGGGGCGGGCGGCTCGGCGGGAGCGGGAGCGGTTGGTGGCGAGCCGGGTGGAGACGGTGCACGTGCCGGTGGTCTGAGCCGGGTTTTCCTGCCCGCGCACCGCCCGTTTCCTGTTGGCCGGGAGGCTGGACGACCCGCGGGGGTGCTCGCCGTCGGCGGCTCGCCCCCCCGTGAACCGGCGGACGCGCTTCTCGTCCGTCTCGTCGTGTGGTCGGATCCGGGGTGGTCTGCGGGCCTGTCGCTACGGCGTCACCGCGAAATTGCGCAGGATGGCTGCCGCAAGGTCCTGGTCGCCCTCTGTCTTCACCCGGTCCGTCACCGACTCGGGGGTCACCCGGCCGCAGGCCAGGCGGACGTAGGTCTCCCAGTCGAGGGTGAGGGCGGCGGCGGGGCCGAGGGCGGGGGCCGTCTCCAGGGTGCCGCGGCCCTGGATGTCGACGCGGACCGTGCGCAGGAACTCGACCGGGCCGTGCACGTCGAACACGACCGCCGAGCTGCGCGGGGCCCCCGCGTCCTTCGCGACGACCTTGGGCAGCGCCTCCAGCAGGAAGTCCCGGGTGATGTGCGCCCCGGGCGAGTCCAGGTTGCCGGGGCGGCCGAGGGCCGTGCGCAGGTCCTGCTCGTGCACCCATACGTCGAACGCCCGCATGCGGTAGGACCGTTCCAGGGTGACCTCGCTGCCCAGCACGCCGCGGACCATGGTGCCAGGCTCACGGGACTCGTTGCGCAGCTGGCGGTTGCGGCGGATGACCGTGTACTCCAGCTCGGCCGTCATCTCCGGCGCCGTGTGGTGGCGGCGGACGTCGACCTGCATCTCCATGTAGCGCTGGTGCTCGGTGGCGACGTGGAACAGGTCGCGCGGCAGGGCGTGGATGGGGCGCGGATCGCCGAGCATCTCGCAGTCCAGGCCGATGACATGGGACACGATGTCCCGCACCGACCAGCCGGGACAGGGCGTCCGCCGGTTCCACTCGCCCTCGACGAGCGACTGCACCATCTCGGATATCGCTTCGATGGAGTGCGTCCAGGCGTCGGCGTAGGGCTGGAGGGTGGGATGCAGACTCACGAACGGGACCCCTCGGCGGTCGGTACACGGGCAGGTGGTGGCGGCGTTGCCAGCGGGCGGCGGCTACACGGCGGCGGGTGTCTTGAAACGCTAAGTTACGCTGCTTGGAGGCACCCCGGCAGTGCTTTCGTGTGACGATCGTAGGCCTGTGTGGACGACTCGAATGCCAGGACGGTGGTAGTGTGCGCGCCTCGCTGATCCAGATCGCCGTGGACGAGGGCGAATCCGTTGACTCACGGCGGCAGCGGGCCGCCGCGCTCGTGCGGGAACAGGCCGGGGCGGACCTGGTCGTACTGCCCGAGCTCTGGACCACCGGTGCCTTCGCCTACGAGGAGTTCGGCCGCGAGGCCGAGCCGCTCGAAGGGCCGACGTACGAGACGATGGCCAAGGCGGCGAGCGACGCGGGCGTGTGGCTGCACGCCGGCTCCATCCCCGAGCGCGCGGCATCCGGCAGCGGCTCCGCCACGGGGGACGGCTCTCTCTACAACACGACGCTCGTCTTCTCCCCGTCCGGTGAACTGGCCGCGTTCTACCGCAAGATCCACCGCTTCGGTTTCGACAAGGGCGAGGCCGTGCTGATGGACGCGGGCCGCGATCTGGTGACGGTCCGGCTGCCCGGCACCACGCTGGGCGTGGCCACCTGCTACGACCTCCGTTTCCCCGAACTCTTCCGTGGACTGGTCGACGCCGGTGCCGAGACGCTGGTGATCTCGGCGGGCTGGCCCGAGCGGCGACGCGCGCACTGGACGCTGCTGGCTCAGGCGCGGGCGGTGGAGAACCAGGCGTTCGTGCTCGCCTGTGGAACGGCCGGGACCCACGCCGGAGTTCCGCAGGCTGGTCACTCGATCGTGGTGGACCCGTGGGGCGAGGTGCTCGCCGAGGCCGGCGCCGGCGAGGAGGTCCTCACGGTCGACCTCGACCCGGCGAAGGTGGCCGCGACCCGTGAGCAGTTCCCGGCACTGAAGGACCGCGTCCTCGGCCTGGAGCCGCCCCAGCACCGCCGGCGCTAGCCGTCCCGCGCCCTCGCCCGGGCGGTCGGTCCTCCTCTCCGTCGGCCGTGCGCCGGCGCGGTCGGCACTCGCCCCTCGGCCGTACGCCCGGCGGTCAGTCCTCCTCCCCCTCCTTCTCGGCGAGGTGGATCACGCAGACCGCGACCGCGATCAGCAGTGCCGGGTCGGCGTCCTCCCGTACGACGTCCACGCCGTACGTGTCGCGGACGCTCAGCCACCGGCGGGAGATCACCGCGAGGAGTTCGCCGTCGTACTCGACGGCGAACTCCCGGTCCATGATCTTGCCGCTGACGTCCAGTTCGGTGCCGTCCACCAGGGACACCCGGTAGTGGTTGCGCAGCAGGGACAGCCGCTTGCGCTTGATCCGGGCCAGGGCCTCGCCGTCCCGTTCGATCACCATCGTGTCGCGCAGGGCGAACATCTTCTGGTGGATGTCGATCAGGACGTGCCCGTGGGCGTCCTTCAGCTCGAAGGTGTCGCGCAGCCGCATCGCCTTGCCGTCGACGAGGTACACCTTCCGGCCGTGTTCGTCCTCGATCCACCAGTCGTCACCGATGCCGAGGATGCGGTCGCGTACGAGGAATCTCATACCGGTCATGCTTCCCCGGCACCGGTTGATCGTCACGGAACCATCACATTCAGCGCGGAGAAACGTTACTTCAAGTGGGATGTGCCGGTTCGTCAGATCAACGACACCCCGCGCTGCGGTGACACTCCTCCCCTGGCTACAAGGGCGGAGCGGGCTACGAGGCGCACTGGTCGGGCGAGGGCAGCAAGTTCGGCGTGTGTACGACGGGCTTCGCCTGGACGTACAACGGCAGCCCGTACATCGTCAGCGCCGGGCACTGCACCCACAGCGACGGCTACATGGACAGCTGGGACAAGAGCTACCCCGACAACTCCGTCACCGTAGGGTTCGTCGAGGTCGACAACTGGGCGAACGGAAGGGATCGGTCAAGCTCCACGGCCAGAGCTACTACTCGGGTGACCTGACGCTGATCGGGGTCCTCAAGAACAGGGGCTACTCGGTGTCCGCGCGCATATTCAAGAAGGGCAGCACCCTGATGGCGACCGTATCTCCGGTCCCGTCCACGCCGTCCTGACCGGCCGTTTCGCCGATCCGGGCACCTTGAGCCCGGCTCCGTCGACACCTGCGCGGCGTTCGTGGCGCTCGTCATGACGGAGCCGGGCTCTCCGGTTCCCTGACGACGGCCGCTTGCACGGGCACCGCCCCGAACCGCCTGCGGTAGGCCGACGGGCTCAGCCCCGTCTCCCGCCGCAGCCGGGCCCGCAGGTTGGCCGCCGTACCCAGGCCGCTGCGCGCCGCGACGACGTCCAGCCGCTCCTCACCCCGCTCGATCAGCCGGCACGCCAGTGCCACGCGCTCCCCGGTGAGCCAGGCCAGCGGGGTCGTACCCAACTGGGAGCGGAAACGGCGGTGGAGCGTGGCGGGACTGACCGCCGCGCGGGCCGCCAGGCCGGCCACCGTCAGCGGCTCGCCCAGCCGTTCCTGCGCCCAGGCCAGCAGCGGCCCGAGCGACTCGTCCGGCACCGCGGGCACGGGCCGCTCCACGAACTGCCGTTGGCCGCCGTCGCGGTGCGCGGCGAAGACCAGCCGCCGGGAGACGTGGTTGGCGATCTCCACGCCGTGGTCCCGGCGCACCAGGTGCAGGCCGAGGTCGAGCGCGGAGGCGCTGCCCGAGGCGGTGAGGATGTCGCCGTCGTCCACGAAGAGCACGTCCGGCTCCAGGCGCACCTGCGGGAACCGGGCCCGGAAAGCATCCGCCCACATCCAGTGACAGGCCGCCCGGCGCCCGTCCAGCAGTCCGGCCTCCGCGAGCGTGAACGCGCCCGAGCAGAAGCCGACGAGCCGGGCGCCCCGCGCGTGTGCCCGGCGTACCACCTCCAGGACGCGCTCCGAGCGGGGCACCTCGGTGTCCGGCCGGTTCGGCACGATCAGCGTGTCGGCGGACTCGGCGGCCTCCAGCCCGGCGACCCCGGTGAGCGTGAAGAAGCCGTCCCGCATCCGGATCTCCGGGTCGGCCGCGCACAGCCGGAAGTCGTACAGCTCCCGCCCCAGCTCCGGCCGCGCAAGACCGAAGATCTCGATGGCGCAGCTCATCTCGAAGGGGTTGGAGTTGTCGTCGACCACCAGCACGACACGGTGAGAGGATCGTTGCGGCATATGCGATTTCTAGCACTCGTACGACGGCCCGGCCACCCGCACGATGAGCACATGGAACCGATCTCCCTGAGCGACGCCCTCGCCTCCTTCACCGAGCGGTGGAGCCCCCGCATCGTCACCGCCGTCAACGACTACGACGTGCGCGTGGCGAAGGTCGAGGGCGAGCACGTCTGGCACGTCCACGAACGCACCGACGAGTTCTTCCTCGTCCTCGCCGGTGAACTGCACATCGGCCTGCGCGAACCGGCCGGCGAGCGCACGGTGGTCCTGCCGAAGGGCTCGGTGTTCACCGTCCCGCGCGGCACCGAGCACAAGCCGTACGCGCCCTTGCCCTCCGAGATCCTGGTCTTCGAGCCCACCGGAACCCTGAGCGTCGGCGACCGGCACGACGAGGTCCCGGGCCACGTGGATGCGACGACCGGCCACGCGCTCACCTGACCGGACACCGGAATCCACCGGGGCACCGGGTGCACACGAGGTTCTGCCGCGTCGACTGCCTGCACGTCCTGGACGAACTGCGTGAGCTGGAGGAACACTCCTCGACCCCGCCCGAGCTGCTGCTCAAGGGCGCGGGCGCGGACACGGATCCGTCCCGCGAGGTGGAACTGGACCCAGCCGTCAGTGAGGGCGTGCTGCGCGTCTTTGCGATGGCAGCCGGCTGCGACGACGATCCGGCTGGGGGCACCTCCTGGCCGGAGACCGGAGCAGCGCACCCGGCCTGCCATGTCCACCAGCAGGACTGGGGTGTCCCGGTCAGGCTCACCGAGGGCGGGGCGGGCCGCCTGCCGCTCGTCCTGGCGGGCATGGACGAGCAGGAGGCGGCGCCTCAGACGCCGTAGCCGTCGCTGTAGCCGTCGACGCGGTGGGTGTGGTGGTGGTGAGGCTCCTCCTCCACCACCGGTGTCGTCGGCGGGACCACGACCCGCCGGCGCCGTGCGATGCCGCTGAAGGTGGCCACTCCGATCAGACCCACGGCCATCAGGATCAGGCCGACGACCGTGAGGTTGACGCCCTGCATGTCCCAGTCGGTCGCGAACGTCAGAATGGCCCCCACGGCGATGAGGATGATGCATCCGCCGAGACCCATGAGGCTTCGCCTCCCCTTCCGGTTCCGGAATCTCCGGTGCCGTTCGGGTACCCGGCGAACTGCCGACTAGCCCTCCAGGAACGCCGTCAGTGCGTTCGCCAGCAGGAACGGGTCCTCGGCGCCGCACAGTTCGCGGACGCTGTGCATGGAGAGGATCGCGACGCCGATGTCGACGGTGCGGATGCCGTGCCGGGCCGCGGTGATCGGGCCGATGGTGGTGCCGCACGGCATGGAGTTGTTCGACACGAAGGTCTGGAAGGGCACGTTCGCCTTCTCGCAGGCGGCGGCGAACACCGCGCGGCCCGAACCGTCCGTGGCGTAGCGGTTGTTGACGTTGACCTTGAGGAGGGGGCCGCCGTTGACCCGCGGGTGGTGTGTCGGGTCGTGCCGCTCGGCGTAGTTGGGGTGGACGGCGTGGCCCGTGTCGGAGGACAGGCAGACCGTGCCGGCGAAGGCCCGGGCCCGGTCCTCGAACGAGCCGCCGCGGGCGAACACCGAGCGCTCCAGGACGGATCCGAGCAGCGGGCCGTCCGCGCCGGTGTCCGACTGGGAGCCGTTCTCCTCGTGATCGAAGGCGGCGAGCACGGGGATGCGGGTGAGCGAGGCACCGGAGCCGGCGACGGCGGCGAGCGCGGCGGCGCCGGCGTGCACGGAGAGCAGGTTGTCCATGCGCGGGCCCGCGACCAGCTCCCGGTCCCGGCCGAGGTAGGCCGGCGCCTCCACGGGGTGCGTCATCAGGTCCCAGCCGGCGACCGAGCCGTCCGCGAGCCCGGCCTCCTGCTCCAGGAAGGCGATCAGGTCACCGTCCAGGACATCGCCGCCGAGCCCCCACACCGGCTGCAGATGGCGCTGCTTGTCGAGCTTGAGGCCGTCGGCGGAGACCGAGCGGTCCAGGTGGATGGCGAGCTGGGGCACCCGCAGCAGCGGCCGGTCCACGTTCACCAGGACCGAGGAGCCGTCGCGCAGGGTCAGCCGGCCGGCCAGGCCCAGGTCCCGGTCCAGCCACGAGTTCAGCAGCGGGCCGCCGTAGATCTCCACGGCGACCTGGCGCCAGCCGTGTGCGCCGGTGTCGGGGCGGGGCTTGACCCGCAGGTTCGGGGAGTCGGTGTGTGCGCCGATGATGTGGAACGGGGTGTGCGGCTCGGCGCCCTCGGGGACGTACCAGGCCACGATCGCGCCGCCGCGCAGCACGTACTTGCCGCCGCTCGTGCCGTCCCAGGCGTCCGTCTCGGCGACCTGCCGGAAGCCTGCCTTCTCCAGCCGCTCGGCGGTGTTCGCCACGGCGTGGTACGGCGACGGGCTCGCCGCCAGGAAGGACATCAGGTCGTCGGTGTGGCCGCGGTCGAAGCGGGCGGGTGCGCTCATGGGATTCACCTTAACGACGTGCACGGGCCCGCTCCCGGAAAGAGAGCGGGCCCGTGCGAGGAATCGACGGGGACGTCCGGAACGTCCAGGACGGGGGCGACTAGAAGGCGGCCTCGTCCAGCTCCATGAGGTCCAGCTCGACGGTTCCGGCGACCTTGCGGGCGAGGGTGACGCCCGGCAGGACGTTCGCCGCGAAGAACTTCGCCGCGGCGATCTTGCCGGTGTAGAAGGCCTTGTCCTTGGCGGAGGCCGTGGCGAGCTTCTCGGCGGCGACCGCGGCACCCTTGAGCAGCAGGTAGCCGACGACGACGTCACCGGAGGCCATGAGCAGGCGGGTGGTGTTCAGGCCCACCTTGTAGATGTTCTTGGTGTCCTGCTCGGTGGCGGCGAGGTCGGTCAGCATCAGGCCGACGATCGCCTCCAGCTCCACGGCCGCCTTGGCCAGGTGCTCGCGGGCGCCGGCCAGCTCCTCGCCGCCGGTGCCGAGCGCGAGGAACTTCTTGATGTCCTCGGCGAGGGAGTTCAGCGCGGCGCCCTGGTTGCGGACGATCTTCCGGAAGAAGAAGTCCTGGCCCTGGATGGCCGTGGTGCCCTCGTAGAGGGTGTCGATCTTGGAGTCCCGGATGTACTGCTCGATCGGGTACTCCTGCAGGAAGCCGGAGCCGCCGAAGGTCTGCAGCGACTGGGCGAGCTGCTCGTAGCCCTTCTCGGAGCCGTAGCCCTTGACGATCGGCAGGAGCAGGTCGTTCAGCGCCTCCTCGGCCGAGGCGTCCTCGCCGTTCGCCTCCTTGATCTGGATGGCGTCCTGGATGGAGGCGGTGTGCAGCACGAGGGCGCGCATGCCCTCCGCGTACGCCTTCTGCGTCATGAGCGAGCGGCGCACGTCGGGGTGGTGGGTGATGGTGACCTTGGGCGCGGTCTTGTCCATGAAGTTGGCCAGGTCCGGGCCCTGGACGCGCTCCTTGGCGTACTCCAGCGCGTTGAGGTAGCCGGTGGAGAGCGTGGAGATCGCCTTCGTGCCGACCATCATGCGGGCGAACTCGATGATGCGGAACATCTGGCGGATGCCGTCGTGCTTGTCGCCGATCAGCCAGCCCTTGGCGGGGTGCTGGTCGCCGAAGGTCATCTCGCACGTGTTGGAGGCCTTCAGGCCCATCTTGTGCTCGACGTTGGTGGCGTAGACGCCGTTGCGCTCGCCCAGCTCGCCGGTCTCGAAGTCGAAGAGGTACTTCGGGACGAGGAAGAGGGACAGCCCCTTGGTGCCGGCGCCGGCGCCCTCGGGACGGGCGAGCACGTAGTGGAGGATGTTCTCCGACATGTCGTGCTCACCGGAGGTGATGAAGCGCTTCACGCCCTCGATGTGCCAGGAGCCGTCCTCCTGCTGGACCGCCTTCGTGCGGCCGGCGCCCACGTCCGAGCCGGCGTCCGGCTCGGTGAGGACCATGGTGGAGCCCCACTGCTTCTCGGTGGCGACCTGGGCGATGTGCTTCTGGACCTCGTTGCCCTCCTCGAAGAGGATGCCGGCGAACGCGGGGCCCGAGGAGTACATCCACACGGCCGGGTTGGCGCCCAGGATCAGCTCGGCGTAGGCCCAGATGAGAGAACGGGGCGAGGTGGTGCCGCCGATCTCCTCGGGCAGACCGAGACGCCAGTACTCGGAGTCCATGAAGGCCTGGTAGCTCTTCTTGAAGGACGCCGGGACGGGCGCGGTGTTGGTCTCCGGGTCGAAGACCGGCGGGTTGCGGTCGGCGTCGGCGAAGGACTCGGCCAGCTCGTTCTCGGAGAGGCGGGTCAGCTCCTCCAGGACGCTCTTGGCGGTCTCGACGTCCATCTCCTCGAACGGGCCGGTGCCGTACACCTTGTCGCGCCCCAGTACTTCGAAGAGGTTGAACTCGATGTCGCGGAGATTCGACTTGTAGTGCCCCATGGCGATGGCTCCGTAGAGAGATCGGCGAGGCACTGGCTCCTCGCACCTAGTTCACGTACCAACAAGTAGCTCCGATGATGCTACCCGTCGGTAATAAGAAGCAACCCCTGTCGGCGCAAGTGTGAGATGGGTCTATCCGCGCACGACCGTGAGCAGGGTGGCCCCGGTCCGGCGGCTCGGTGAAAGGCGGGTGACCGCCCGGTATCTCCGCTGCCGGGGAGCGGCGCCCTTGCCGTGCCCCGGTCTCGGTACGCTTGCGCCATGTACGGATACGGCCAGCCGATGGACGGGGGCGCTGCCCAGCAGCAGTACGCCTCGTCGCAGCAGCAGATGCCGGGCGGTGTCGGCGGGTACGGCCAGCAGCCGCCGCTCTACCCGGAGCCGTCCCCTCCCTCGCTCGCGGACGCGGTGCGCGCCTTCACCACCGGGCAGATGGCCGCCGAGGACTTCCAGCAGATCTTCGCCACCTCGAAGGTGTACTGCCCGCGCGGCGACACCCCCGGCTTCCTGGCCCTGCACAACACCCAGCAGCCCGTGATCCCGATGTTCACCTCGCTCAAGGAGCTGCGCCGGTACGCGGGCAAGGAGTCGAAGTACTTCGTCATCACCGGCGCCGAGGTGATCGACCTGCTGCCGACCGGCTACGGCTTCGTCCTGGACATGGAGGGCGAACACCGGATGGTCTTCGACGCGAAGGCGGTCGAGCAGATGGTCGACTTCGCCATGCGCCGCATGTACGGCGGCTGAGGCACCCCAGGCCGAGATCCTGTCGGCGAACCACGGGCCCGGAGGGAATTCCCTCCGGGCCTCTCGTGTTGGGGCTGGCAAGAAGTTCAACGCTCAACTAAAGTGGGCGTACCAAGGAGGTACCCACCATGCCTGCAGTGACCGTCGAGAACCCGCTGACCCTGCCCCGCGTGACCGCTCCCGCCGACGTGGTGGCCCGCCCCGTGCTCGCCGTCACGACGGCCCCGAGCGGGTTCGAGGGCGAGGGCTTCCCGGTGCGCCGGGCGTTCGCCGGGATCAACTACCGCCATCTCGACCCGTTCATCATGATGGATCAGATGGGTGAGGTGGAGTACCAGCCCGGGGAGCCGAAGGGGACCCCGTGGCATCCGCACAGGGGCTTCGAGACCGTCACCTACATCATCGACGGGATCTTCGATCACCAGGACTCCCAGGGCGGTGGCGGCACCATCACCAACGGCGACACCCAGTGGATGACAGCCGGCTCGGGCCTGCTGCACATCGAGGCGCCGCCGGAGCACCTCGTCATGTCCGGCGGCCTCTTCCACGGCCTGCAGCTGTGGGTGAACCTCCCGGCGAAGGACAAGATGATGGCCCCGCGCTACCAGGACATCCGCGGCGGCAACGTCCAGCTGCTCACCTCCCCCGACGGCGGCGCGCTGCTGCGTGTCATCGCCGGTGAGCTGGACGGGCACGCCGGTCCCGGCATCACGCACACCCCGATCACCATGATCCACGCGACTCTCGCCCCCGGCGCGGAGATCACCCTGCCGTGGCGGGAGGACTTCAACGGTCTGGCGTACGTGCTCGCGGGCCGCGGCACCGTGGGTGCCGAGCGGCGTCCGATCCGTCTCGGACAGACCGCGGTCTTCGGCAACGGCGGGGCACTGACCGTCCGCGCGGACGAGAAGCAGGACTCCCACACCCCCGACCTGGAGGTCGTCCTCCTCGGCGGGCAGCCGATCCGTGAACCGATGGCGCACTACGGCCCGTTCGTCATGAACACCAAGGACGAGCTGATGCAGGCCTTCGAGGACTTCCAGAAGGGCCGGCTCGGCACGATTCCCGCGGTGCACGGCATGACCGAGGGCGGAATCTGACCCGTCGGCGCCCGGTCGGCCGGTGCTCCGGCCGGGCCGTGCAGCGGGTCTGCCGGTCACGGTCGCTTCGCCACTGACGCCGGGCGGACTCACCCGCCCGGCCCCGTGCCGCAGGACAGCCGGCGGGGTTCATGATCGGGTGGACGCGTGTCGCTCCTGCCCGCTCCCGTTCGCCGGTTCGCCGCCTGGTGTGCCGTACTGCTGCTCGCCGCCGGGTTGGGCTGGGTCGGTGTGCGGCTGTGCGGGGAGCTGCGTACGGCCGTCATCCCGGTGCTGCTCGCGCTGCTCGGGACCGCGCTGCTCGGACCGCTGTACCGGAGTCTGGTGCGGGCCGGGGTGCAGCGGTCGCTGGCGGCCGGGCTCACCTGTATCGCCGTGGTGGCCGTCGTCGGTGGTGCCGTCTACATCGTCGTGGCCGCCCTCATCGACAACGGCGGGCAGATCGTCTCCTCGCTCCGGGAGGCCGCCAAGGCCGTCTCACGGCACTTCGGTGCCGCAGGGACCGGACTCGACGACCTTGCCGCCAACTCGGGCGAGCTGCTGCGCAGGTTCGGCGGGACGGCCGCCTCCAACGTCATCAGCGGGGTCAGCGTCGTCGCCGAGAGCATCGCCATGGCCGTGCTCGCGCTGCTGCTCGTCTTCTTCTTCCTGCGCGACTCCCACCGGATCGTCGGCGCCGTGCGCTCCCTCGCGCCCGGCGGCACCGCCGACACCGTGGAGGCCGTCGGCCGGCGCGCCTTCGCGGCGGTGGAGGGGTTCATGCGCGGTACGACCTTCATCGCCCTCATCGACGCCCTGTGCATCACCGTCGGCCTGCTGATCCTGCGGGTGCCCGGCGCGGTCGGGCTCGGCGCGCTGGTCTTCGTCGCCGCCTACATCCCCTATCTCGGCGCCTTCCTCTCCGGCGCGGTGGCCGTGCTGGTCGCCCTCGCCGACCGGGGCTTCGTCATCGCGCTGTGGGCGCTCGGGGTGGTGCTCGCCGTGCAGGTGCTGGAGGGGCATGTGCTGCAGCCGGTGATCCAGAGCCGGACCGTGCAGATGCATCCGGCCGTGGTGATGGTGACGATCACGGGGGGCGCCTCCGTCGCCGGCATCCTCGGCATGCTCCTCGCGGTCCCGCTGACGGCGGCGGCCTTCGGGGTCGGGGCGGAACTGAGGGACCGTTACGCCACGTCCTCCGGCACATCGTCCTCCGGCACATCGTCCTCCGGTACATCGTCCTCCGGCACACCGTCTTCCGACGCCCCGGACTCCGATACGCCGGACTCCGACTTCCCGGACTCGTAGAGCTCGAACCAGATGCTCTTGCCCTCGCCCCGCGGGTCGACCCCCCACGCGTCCGCAAGGATTTCGATCAGCATCAGGCCACGGCCGGAGGAGGCAAGTTCGCCGGGGCGGCGCCGGTGCGGCAGGTCGTCGCCGGTGTCGAAGACCTCCACCCGCAGCCGCCGTCCGCCGCCCTCACCCGTGACCTCGGCGAGCAGCAGCGCGTCGGCGTCGGTGTGCACCAGCACGTTGGTGACCATCTCCGAGACCAGCAGCACCGCCGAGTCCAGCTGGTCGGCCGACGCCCAGTCGTGCAGCAGCTCCCGCAGGTGCTGGCGGGCCTCGGCGATCCGGTCCGGCTCGTCCTGCGCCACCGACAGCAGGGTGCGCCGCACCGTCGGCCGCACGCCGACGGTGGCGCCGCAGCCGCAGCCCTCTCCCGGCCGGCACAGCAGCAGCAGCGCGATGTCGTCCTCGCGCCGGTCGGCCAGCGGGCCGGGAGTGTGGTGCGACGACGGGCCGTGCACGCCCTGGACCAGGTCGTCGGCCAGTGACTCCAGGTCGTCCCGGTGGTCCTCCAAAATCGCGCGCAGCCGCCGCCAGCCGCTCTCCATGTCATGGCCGCCGGTCTCGATCAGGCCGTCGGTGCACAGCATCAGCGTCTCGCCGGGTTCGAGGGAGAACCGGGTCGTCGGGTAGTCGGCGTCCGGGTCGAGGCCCAGTGGCAGCCCGCCCGCGGTCGGCCGCATCATCACCGTGCCGTCGGCCATCCGGATCACCGGGTGCGGGTGCCCGGCGCGGGCGATCTCCAGCGCCCCCGACGCCGGGTCGGTCTCCGCGTACAGGCAGGTCGCGAAGCGCAGGTCGGCCATGTGCTCGTCGTGCGTGATGCCGTGCAGGAAGCGGGAGGCGCGGGAGAGGACGGCGTCCGGGCGGTGGCCCTCCGAGGCGTAGGCGCGCAGCGCGATCCGCAGCTGGCCCATGAGACCGGCCGCGCGCACGTCATGGCCCTGGACGTCCCCGATGACCAGCGCGAACCGGCCGGAGGGCAGCGGGATCATGTCGTACCAGTCGCCGCCGACCTGGAGTCCGCCGCCGGTCGGGATGTACCGGGCGGCGACCTTCATGCCCGGGATCTCCGGGCCCAGCGACGGCAGCATGGAGCGCTGCAGGCCGTCCGTCAGCTCCCGCTCGGACTCGGCGGCACCGGCCCGGGACAGCGCCTGGGCGAGCATCCGGGCGACCGTGGTCAGCACGGCCCGCTCGTCGGGCGTGAACGCGACCGGATAGGTGAAGGCCGCCATCCAGGCGCCCATCGTGCGCCCGGCCACGGTCAGCGGCAGGAACGCCCAGGAGCGGCGCCCGAAGACCCGGGCGAGCGGCCAGGTGACCGGGTAGCGCTGCTTGTACTCCTCGGGCGAGGAGAGATAGACGGCCCGGCCGGTGCGGACGACCTCGGCGGCCGGGTAGTCGGTGTGCAGCGGCATGTGCGAGAAGGGGTTCATGGTGCCGGGCTGGTGCCCGTGCTGGCCGGTGATCGTCAGCCGGTCGCCCTCCACCCCGAACACCACGAGCCCGTCCGGCGAGAACCCCGGCATGGACAGGGCGCCGGCGACCCGCAGCACCTCCGCCGTGGACCGCGCCTCCGCCAGCGCCCGGCCCGCGTCCAGCAGGAAGGCCTCCCGTGAGCGCCGCCAGTCCCCGGTGACCGCGCTGCGGCCCGCCGCCGTGCCCGGGGTCGGCTCGGTCACCTCCTGGAGGGTGCCGATCAGCTCGTAGGCCTGGTGATCGGGGTCGTAGGAGGGCTTGGAGCGGCTGCGGACGACACGCAGGATCTGCCCGTCACCGTCCATGATCCGGATGCGCACCTCGGCGAGGGTGCCCTCGGCGACCGCGAGGCGGACCACGCCGGTGATCTCGTTCCAGTCGACCGGGTGCAGCCGGGCCCGGGCCTGGGCCTCCGTGAGGGCGGCCGGCTCCGGGGGAAGTCCGAGCAGCCGCGCCGCCTCCGCGTCCACGGTGACCAACCCGGCGGCGGTGTCCCAGTGCCACAGCCCGGTTGCGAGGGCGCCGAGGACGTCCTCGACGGACGGCAGCGGCTCGCCTGTGCGCATTGCCCTACTTTATGAAGATCAGATCGATAAGTGCCACTGTAAGAAGATCTGAGGGGGAAGAGCTGCTGTTGTAGGTGCGGCCGAACACGGGGAGCAGGTGCGGCCGAACACGGGGGGCAGCCGCCGCCGGACGCGGGGGGCCGGTGCCGGGCGTGCCGGGGAAATGGTGGGGAGGCGATCTTGGCGTGCCCGGTACCCTTGATGGGTCCGGGCCCCGTGCCCGTTCCCGCCGGTCCGCAGAGCCGGCAGGAGAAACCCCACCACGAAGGACGATGAACGACGATGCATCGGTACAGGTCCCACACCTGCGGCCAGCTCCGCGCCTCTGACGTCGGCACCGACGTCCGGCTGAGTGGCTGGCTGCACAATCGGCGCGACCTGGGCGGCATCCTCTTCATCGATCTGCGCGACCACTACGGCATCACGCAGCTGGTCGCCCGCCCCGGCACGCCCGCGTACGAGGCGCTGGACAAGATCTCCAAGGAGTCCACGGTCCGCATCGACGGCCGCGTCGTTTCACGTGGAACCGAGAACGTGAACCCCGACCTGCCCACGGGTGAGATCGAGGTCGAGGTCGCCGACGTCGAGCTGCTCGGTTCGGCCCAGCCGCTGCCCTTCACCATCAACGCCGAGGACGGGGTCAACGAGGAGCGGCGCCTGGAGTACCGCTTCCTGGACCTGCGCCGCGAGCGCATGCACCGCAACATCATGCTGCGTACGGCGGTCATCTCGGCGATCCGTCACAAGATGACGGCGCTGGGCTTCAACGAGATGGCGACGCCGATCCTGTCCGCCACCTCCCCCGAGGGCGCCCGTGACTTCGTGGTGCCGTCCCGCCTGAACCCCGGCAAGTTCTACGCGCTGCCGCAGGCCCCGCAGCAGTTCAAGCAGCTGCTGATGATCTCCGGCTTCGACCGCTACTTCCAGATCGCGCCCTGCTTCCGCGACGAGGACGCCCGCGCCGACCGCTCGCCGGGCGAGTTCTACCAGCTCGACGTCGAGATGAGCTTCGTCGAGCAGGAGGACGTCTTCCAGCCGATCGAGCAGCTGATGACCGAGCTGTTCGAGGAGTTCGGCAACGGCCGTCATGTGACGTCCCCCTTCCCGCGGATCCCGTTCCGCGAGGCGATGCTCAAGTACGGCTCGGACAAGCCGGACCTGCGCGCCAAGCTGGAGCTGGTGGACATCACCGACGTCTTCGAGGGCTCGGAGTTCAAGGCGTTCGCCGGCAAGCACGTGCGTGCCCTGCCGGTCCCGGCCGTCCAGGACCAGCCGCGCAAGTTCTTCGACCAGCTCGGCGAGTTCGCGATCTCGCTGGGCGCGAAGGGCCTGGCCTGGGTCCGCGTCGGCGAGGACGGCGCGCTGTCCGGCCCGATCGCGAAGTTCCTCACCGAGGAGAACGTCGCCGAGCTGACCAAGCGGCTCTCGCTGGCCCCCGGTCACGCCGTGTTCTTCGGCGCGGGCGAGTTCGACGAGGTCTCCAAGGTCATGGGCGCGGTCCGTGTCGAGGCGGCCAAGCGGGCCGGCCAGTTCGAGGAGAACGTCTTCCGCTTCTGCTGGATCGTCGACTTCCCGATGTACGAGAAGGACGAGGACACCGGCGCGATCGACTTCTCGCACAACCCCTTCTCCATGCCGCAGGGCGGCCTGGAGGCCCTGCAGACCCAGGACCCGCTGGACATCCTGGGCTGGCAGTACGACATCGTCTGCAACGGCGTCGAGCTGTCCTCCGGCGCGATCCGGAACCACGAGCCGGAGATCATGCTCAAGGCCTTCGAGATCGCGGGCTACGACCGTGAGACCGTCGAGGAGAAGTTCGCCGGCATGCTCCGCGCGTTCCGCTTCGGCGCCCCGCCGCACGGCGGCATCGCCCCGGGCGTGGACCGCATCGTCATGCTCCTCGCGGACGAGCCCAACATCCGCGAGACGATCGCCTTCCCGCTCAACGGCAACGCCCAGGACCTGATGATGGGCGCCCCGACCGAGCTGGACGAGTCCCGCCTGCGCGAGCTGCACCTGAACATCAGGAAGCCGCAGCCGAAGTAGCAAGCCCCGCTGTGCGCGCCTGTCTGTCCTGACTCGCTCTCGACGGCCGGCGCGCACAGCCGTCCCCGGGCCCGGTGACAGCTTGTGCCCCCTACGGCCCCGGAGCATGACCGAAACCTCCGGGACGGGGCAGCTGACGGCCGTCGTCGGCCGCCGTCGTCAGCCGTCCTGCTCGTCGGTCTCGGTGTCCGGGGACGCACCGTCCTCCAGCAGCCGCTCGGCGATGTCGTCGGACCAGCGCTGGGCCCAGGCGCGCAGGGCGGCCACCCCGTCTTCGTCCAGGCCGTACCGGAGGAAGTCACGGTCGGAGTAGAACTCCGTGCCCGTCAGCCGGGACTGGAGGGTGGACAGGTCGAAGGGGTCGTGGGCGTGCCGGCGGCCGAGTTCCTCCAGGGCGGGCAGGGAGAACCGGGCCGCGCAGGCCTGGGCGTCGATGAGGTCGACGGCGGCGCCCCGGTCGTACAGCGCGCGGATCTTCGTGCCGACCGCGTCCTCCAGGGAGAGCGCCGGGCCGTACTCGGTGAGGTCCGGCGGCTGCCAGAACGCCTCCTTGTGCAGCCCGAGCGCGCAGCTGTCGCCGGTCGGCGGGTCCGTGACCGTCAGCTGCGCCGTCCGCGCGGTGACGGCACCCGTCCGCACCTGCCGCCCCCGGGCCTCCAGGGCCGCGCCGACGGCCGCGGCGATGTCCGCCATCGCCGCGGGACTCTCGGTGGCGAGGTCGAGGTCCGCGTGCGGGCGCCGCAACAGTCCGTGGGCCTGCAGGGCGTAGCCACCGGCCAGGACCAGACCGTGCGGGCCGCCCGCCGGGACGACGTCCGCCAGTAGCCGGTGATGGGGTTCGGGGATGTCCACGGGATGATTTTTCCGGCTTCCTGCCACACATGCGCGACGACGGGGTTCACGGAGGTGCCCGAAGGCCTCGCCGGCGTGCCGAAGCAGGCGGGGACCGTACGCGCGAGGGCGCCGAGCCCGTCGGCTCGGCGCCGTCTCACGTGGACGGGTCCTCGGTCAGCCTTCCTCGCCGCCGAAACGCTCCTTGTACGTGGCCAGGTCCTCGTCCGTCAGCTTGGCGAACAGGACCGGCGGGACCGTGAACGGGGTGCCGGACGGGACGGCGGCCAGGGCCTTCGCCTCCTCGGCGGTGACCCAGACGGCGGTGTCCTGCGCCAGGGAGAACACCTCCCGCATGACCTTGGCCGTCGCCGGGATGAACGGCTCGGAGACCACCGCGTACAGGTGGATCAGGTTCATGGCCGTACGCAGCGTGAGGGCCGCGCCGTCCTTGTTCGTCTTGATCTCCAGCCAGGGGGCCTTCTCCTCCAGGTAGGAGTTGCCGGCCGACCACAGGGCACGAAGGGCCGCCGCCGCCTTGCGGAACTGGAGGGCCTCCATGTGCTCCTCGTACTCCGCGAGCAGGCGGGCGATCTCCTCGCCCAGCTTCGCCTCCGCCTCGCCGGGCTCACCGCCGGCCGGGACCTCCTCGCCGAAACGCTTCCTGGAGAAGGACAGGACGCGGTTGACGAAGTTGCCGAGGGTGTCGGCGAGGTCCTTGTTGACCGTGGCCGTGAAGTGCTCCCAGGTGAAGGACGAGTCGTCCGACTCCGGGGCGTTGGCGATCAGGAAATAGCGCCAGTAGTCCGCCGGGAGGATCTCCAGGGCCTGGTCGGTGAAGACGCCCCGCTTCTGCGAGGTGGAGAACTTGCCGCCGTAGTACGTCAGCCAGTTGAAGGCCTTGACGTAGTCGACCTTCTTCCACGGCTCGCGCACGCCCAGCTCGGTGGCCGGGAACATCACCGTGTGGAACGGGACGTTGTCCTTGGCCATGAACTCGGTGTAGCGCACGGTCTCGTCGGCGTCGTACCACCACGCCTTCCAGTCCCGGTTCTCCGGGTCCTGGTCGGCCCACTCCTTCGTCGCGCCGATGTACTCGATCGGGGCGTCGAACCAGACGTAGAAGACCTTGCCCTCGGCGGCCAGCTCCGGCCAGGTGTCCGCCGGGACCGGGACGCCCCAGTCCAGGTCACGCGTGATCGCGCGGTCGTGCAGGCCCTCGTTCAGCCACTTGCGGGCGATGGAGGAGGCCAGCTGCGGCCAGTCGTCCTCGTGCCGGGCGACCCAGGCCTCGACCTCGTGCTGCAGCTTGGACTGGAGCAGGAAGAGGTGCTTGGTCTCGCGGACCTCCAGGTCCGTGGAGCCGGAGATCGCCGAGCGCGGGTTGATCAGGTCGGTCGGGTCCAGCACACGGGTGCAGTTCTCGCACTGGTCGCCGCGGGCCTTGTCGTAACCGCAGTGCGGGCAGGTGCCCTCGACATAGCGGTCCGGCAGGAAGCGTCCGTCGGCCGGGCTGTAGACCTGGCGGATCGCCCGCTCCTCGATGAACCCGTTCTCGTTCAGCTTGCGGGCGAAGTGCTGGGTGATGTCGCGGTTCTCCGGGCTGGAGCTGCGGCCGAAGTAGTCGAAGGCCAGCGCGAAGCCGTCGTAGATGGCCTTCTGGGCGTCGTGCGCCTGCGCGCAGAACTCGGCGACCGGCAGACCCTGCTCCTTGGCGGCCAGCTCGGCGGGGGTGCCGTGCTCGTCCGTCGCGCAGATGTAGAGGACGTCGTGGCCACGCTGGCGGAGGTACCGGGAGTACACGTCCGCCGGGAGCATGGACCCCACCATGTTGCCCAGGTGCTTGATCCCGTTGATGTACGGAAGGGCGCTGGTGATGAGGTGTCGAGCCATCGCGGGCTGCTCCCAGGTCGCTATGTGTACGAACCTTGAAATCGTAGCCGACGTGTGTATGCCGCCCGCCTCCCGTTTTACGGGCTGAGAAGCGGGCGGCACCGGGTGCGCAGAGTCACGAGTCGCGCAGAGTCACGAGGGGTACGGGGCGGGGCCCCCGGAGGGGCCCCCGGGTGGTGCGGCTACGGGCGCCAGTTCGCCAGTACGCCCGCGTACAGCTCGGTGTCCGTCAGCTCGCGGGGGGTGGGGCCCGCGTGGAAGAAGGACGTGTTGTCGGTCTTCAGTTTGCGGAGGTAGTCGAAGGCCTTGTTGTCGTGCTCACCGAACGCGACGAACGAGAAGAACACGGAAGGGTGGTTCTTCGCGGCCTCGGTGAGGGACTGGGTGGCGGGGGTCTTGGCGTCGGGGGCGCCGTCGGTCTGGAAGATCACCAGTGCCGGGGTGCCGGGAGCGGCGTTCTTCTCGTGGTGGGCGAGGACGGCCTCGACGGCGGCGTGGTAGCTGGTACGGCCCATGCGGCCGAGCGAGGCGTGGACGTCGTCGATCTTCGTCTCGTGCTCGGGGGTGAGGGTGAGGTCGGTGGTGCCGTCGACCTCCGTCGAGAAGAAGACGACGTGGACCGTGGCCTCGGGGTCCAGGTGGGCGGCGAGGGCGAGGGTCTGGTCGGCGAGGGCCTGGGCGGAGCCGTCCTTGTAGTACGGGCGCATGCTCGCGGAGCGGTCCAGCACGAGGTAGAGCTTCGCTCGGGTGCCGGTGAGGTCGGTCTTCTTGAGGGTGGCTGTGGCGGCCTTGTAGGCGGTGGTGAGGGAGGGGGTGCGGGACTTGAGGGCGGCGAGGGGGGTGGCGGGCTGCGGCTTGCCGTCCGCGGCCTCGGCTTCGCCTTCGGGGTGCGTGGTTCCACCCGTGCGGGTCGTCTGAGCCGCCGCCTCGGCTTCGCCTTCGGCGTGCGTGGTCCCACCCGTGAGGGTCGCCTGCGCCGCCGCCTCGGCTTCGCCTTCGGCGTCCGTGTTCCCACCCGCACCACCCGTGCGGGTCTCGTTGTCGGGTGCGGGTGCCTCCTGTGGGGCGTCCTCGCCGTCGGCGGCCTGCGGGCCGGTGGGCGCGGTGGTGGACGCGGTGGTGGGTGCTGCGGCGGACGCGGTGGTGGGCGTGCCGGATTCCTCCGCAGCAACCGTCACGTCCTCGGCTGCGGTCTCCGGCTCGTCCTCGGCCGCTGCTGCCGTCTCCGGCTCGGAGTGGGCTGCTGCCTTCGGCTCGAGTTCGGTGGCTGCTTCCGTCTCCGGCTCGGCCGCTGCTGCCGCCTCCGGCTCGGGCTCGGCCGCTGCCTTCGGCTCGGGCTCGTCCTCGGCTGCGGTCTGCGGCTCGGGCTCGGTGGCTGCTTCCGTCTCCGGCTCGGGCTCGGCCGCTGCCTTCGGCTCGGGCTCGGTGGTTGCTTCCGTCTGCGGCTCGGGCTCGGCCGCTGCTGCCGCCTGCGGCTCGGGCTCCGGTGTCGCTTCTGTCTTCGGCTGCTCGTCCGTCGCGTCCGCTTCGGCCTGCGGCTCGGATTCGGCCGCCGCCTTCGCTTCCGGCTGGGTCGCTGCCTCTGCTTCCGGGGTGGGCGTCGCTTCCGCCGGCGGCTGAGGCTCAGCCGGCACGTCTGCTTCCGCGCGCGGCTCGGACTCGGCCGCCGGCTGCTCGGTCTCTTCCTGCCCGGTGCTCTTCTCGGAGCTGTCCTCGGGGTTCAGCTGTTCGGTGCTGGTCCGGGCCGTTTCCGCTGAGTCGGTTGCGGGCGTGGGGTGGGGGACCGTCACCTTGTCGAAGGCCGCTGAGACCAGTTCGTGTTCATCGGAGTCCGACTGGCGGGGCTCCGGGAGCGTCGTCGTCGGTTCGGGGGACGCGGACTGCGCCGGGAGGCGTTCCGCACCCTCCGCTTCGGTGGCTCGTGCCTTGCGTGAGCGGCCGAATGCGTTCCGCAGGAGAGTGAGAATGCCCATGTGCGCAACCCTTCGCGTGAGGTTGTAACCCGTCAATCGCTGGCCAGGACGGACACGTAAGGTTAGCGGCCCCGTATGGCGAGACCGCGTCAGTGTGGGGAGGCGATTGCGCGGGCCGCGGCGACCTCCTGGCGGAGGGGTTCGAGGACGCTGCTCGAGGGGCCGGTGAGGTCGGTGCGGACGGCGATCAGGGTCTCCGCGCTCCGGACGCCCTCGGACAGCTCTCGAAGCTGCAGCGCCACCTGCGCGATCTCGGCGGTGGACGGGTGCGGGGCCCCGTGGCGGACACGCACGCGCGCCGCCGTCGTGGCGTCCACGATGCGTTCCACGGCCACGACCAGCGGCCACCACGCCGCGGCGCGCCGGCCGGTCGGCGGTGGCTCGGTCAGCGCCCGCTGGAACTCGGTGCGGATGACGGAGAGGTCACGGTAGAGGCGTCGGCGCATACGGGCGTGGGCGGAGGGGTCGGGGGTGGGGCCGAAAGCCGTCTCGACGTACGTCGCCGTGTCCGCCACCGCGTCGGCCAGGCGGTCGCCCACGCGGGTGTGCCAGCTCTCCGGCCAGAAGAGGTAGCCCGCGGTCAGGGCGATCGCGCAGCCGAGCAGGGAGTCGTTCAGCCGGGGCAGCAGCAGTGCCGTGCCCTGGTGGTTGAGGATGTCCGAGAGGAGCAGGATCACCGGGGTGATGGCCGCCGTCTGGTAGCCGTAGCCCCGCGGGGTGAGGGCCGGGATGAGGGGGGCCAGGAGGAAGAGGGCCGGCACGTCCCACCAGCCGAGCGGGACCTCGGCCAGGACCACGGCCGCGAGCACCAGGCCGGCCACCGTGCCCAGGGCGCGCAGCAGGGCGCGGGAGAAGACCGAGCCGAAGTCGGGCTTGAGGACGAAGGTGATGGTCAGGGCGACCCAGTAGGAGCGGGGGACGAGGACCAGGGAGACCAGGGCCTGGGCGATTCCGATGCAGACCGCCAGCCGTATGCCGTAGCGCCAGGAGCCGGCGGACAGGACGACGGTGCGTGCCGCGCGTGCCGTGCGGATGCCGAGGGCTGCCGGCCGGCCCAGGCGGTCGTCGATGCCCCGGGGGTCCGCGTCGGGCGCGGTGACGACCTCGGCCGCGTGCCGCAGGGCGTGGTCCACCGCCCGGCCCGTCTCCGTGGTGGGGAGGGGCAGGTGCGGGGGAGTCGGGGGCGTGCCGTCCGACTCCACGGCGTCGGCCAGGCGGTGGACTGCCTCGGGGATCTGCGGGGGGAGCGGGCGGGCTGCCAGGTGGGCCGCGGGGGCCGCCTCGATGACCGGGGTGATCGCGTTCAACCGGGCGAGCATGCGGGTGAGTTCGGGGCTGCGCCCGTGCTGGCGGGCGCGCCGGGCCAGGATCAGGTCGTACGACTGGTTCAGGGACTGGGTGACGGTGCGGCGGGCCTCCTCGTACTCCTCGGTGCGGTCGGTGCCGGCGGTGGCGAGGAGGGCGGCGACCGTTCGGTAGGTTGCCGCGACCGCGGCTCGTTCGGGTATGCCGGCGCGCAGCGGCCAGGCCAGCAGCGCGAGGAGGAGGACCAGCAGGCCGCCGCCGGTCATCAGGGCGGGGGCGAGCCACCAGGGGGAGGGCAGCGGCAGGCCGGCGCCGACCACGCAGTTCAGCAGGAGCAGCAGGCCGGAGACCGAGGCCACCGCGCCGATCGTGGAGATCATGCCGGAGACCAGGGCGACCCCGGTGACGGCGGCCACCGCGTACCAGCCGTGGCCGTAGGCCAGGGTGCCCAGGGTCACGCCGACCGCGCCGAAGAGCTGCGGGACGGCGATGTTGAGGATGCGCATGCGGTAGGCGTCGGCGGTGTCGCCGATGACGCCGGACAGGGCGCCCATGGAGGCCAGGGCGCCGTAGGTGGGGCGGCCGGCGGCGAGACCGAGCGCGAGGGGGAGGGCCATGGCGACGGCGGCGCGTGCCATGGCGGACCGGTTGAGCGGTGCCCGCTCGGGTCTGAGGTTCCGGACCAGCCAGTCGGGAGGGGTGAGGCCGATCGGGAACTCGCGGGACATGCGCCCATTATGGCCGGATTGCGGCGCACGGCCCCGGGCGGGGAGAGACCCTTCACCGCGGGCGGTCCGGGGAGATGAGGGGCGGCTCACAGCCGGCGGTCCGGGGAGATGGGAGACCGTTCACCGCCGGCGGTCCGCAGAGGTGAGAGACCGTTCACCGCACCGTGTGCGGTGTTTCTTCCCTGGCGCCGTTCTCAGCTGCGCTGGTGCAGCGTGACGTCGACCAGCAGGGCGCGGTGGTCGCTGCCGGTCACGCGCAGGAAGTGGGCGTCGGTCGCGGTGAAGTCCGGGGAGAGCAGGACGTGGTCGATCTGGGCGCCGATGACGGAGGCGGTGCGGGCGGGCCAGCTGGGGGCGCGGTCGTGGCCGGCGAGGCGGGCCGCGTCGGTCAGGCCGGTGTCGAGGATGCGACGGAAGGCGGCGTGGTCCTGGGAGGCGTTGAAGTCGCCGGCGAGGATGGTGGGAGTGCGGGTGTCGGCGGCGGCGAACGTGCGGAGCCGGCCGAGTTCGCGGCGCCACAGGCCGAGCTGCTCCGGCAGCGGCGGCATGGGGTGGGCGAGCTGGAGGCGTACGCGGTGGCCGCGGACGTCGGCGACGGCGCCGGGCATGCCCATCGTGCCGTGGACGCCCGCGGCCGGTGTGAGCGGGAAGCGGCTGAGGATGAGGGAGCCATGGGAGCCGTCCGCCTCTACGGCCCGGCGGTGCGGGTAGACGGTGGCGAAGTCGTGGTCGAGGGCCGCCCGGCAGGTGGTTTCACACTCCTGCACGAAGACCACGTCCGGCCGCCGGTCGCGCAGGACCGGCACCAGGGCGGGGGTGCCGCGGCCGAACTCGACGTTCGCGGTCAGTATGCGGAGCGTGGCGAGGGGCGGTCCGCCGGGTTCGCCGGTCTTGCCGTACGGCTCCACGTACCAGGCGAGCAGGCCGAGGACGGCCACGCCCCACACCAGGCCCGGCCACCAGCGGGCGAGCAGCGCGCACAGCAGGGCGAAGCCGGCCGGTGCGAGCAGCCAGGGCAGGAAGGCGAGCAGCTGGGGCACGGGGGTGATGCCGTCGGTGTCGGCGACCCGGCAGCCGACGACCACGCTCACCCCGGCGAGCAGCAGGCCGGCACACCAGGCGCCGAGCCTGCGTCCGGGGCGCTGGGTCACACGGGCGAGCCTACGGTCCGCCCGTCCAGCCGCGCCAGGAAATCACCGAGTGCCCGGTTGAACTCCTCGGGTCGCTCCAGATTGGGCAGATGGGCGGCGCCCTCGATGACGTGCAGGGTGGAGTCGGGGAGGGCGGCGTGCATGGCCTCGGCGTCGGAGACGGGGGTGTAGGTGTCGTCGGCGCCGACGAGGACCAGGGCCGGCACGGTCAGGCCGGTCAACAGGTCCCGGTAGTCGGGGCGTTCGGCCCGGCCGCGCAGGGCCGCCGCGGCGCCCTGCGGCGAGGTGGCCGTCATCATGCGGTGCACATGGGCCTTGACCTCGGGGCGGGCGTACGGGGCGACCATCTTCTCCAGCACCTCGTCGGCGTAGCCCCGCATGCCCTCGGCGAGCAGCCGGCCGGCCATGGCGTTGCGGTTCCGCCGGCCCTCGGGGCTCTCGGCGGCGGGGAAGGTGTCGGCGAGGACGAGGCCCCGGATCCGGCCGCCGAAACGGGCCGCGCACTCCATGGCGATCTGGCCGCCCATGGAGAGACCGGCGAGGACGAAGGCGTCCACGCCCAGGTGGTCGAGGAGGGCGGCGATGTCCTGGGCGTGGCGGGAGAGCGGGACCGTGCCCGGGGTCACGGGGGAGGCGCCGTATCCGCGCAGGTCGGGTGCGATCACCCGGCGGGTGGCGGCGAACTCGGTCAGCTGGGGGTGCCACATCGTGCGGTCGAAGGGGTGGCCGTGGACGAGGACGAGGGGAACCCGGGAGGCGATTCCAGGGTCTTTGTCCTCGAATGCGAGGAAGGGGGGCATGGCAACGACCCTAGGGCGCCCCATCGCTCGGTGCAATAAAATCTTTGCCCTCGGTGCAATCCAACGAGTGGGAAAACAGGGGGACTTGTGGACGACTACCGGCGCATCGCCGACCGCATCGCGGCCGACATCACGGGCGGACGGCTCTGCCCCGGCCAACGACTGCCTCCGCAGCGGGCGTTCGCCCGCCGGCACGGGATCGCCCCGTCCACCGCGGGCCGCGTGTACGCCGAACTCGTCCGCCGGGGAATGGTGGTGGGCGAGGTCGGGCGCGGCACGTTCGTGCGGGCCGGGGAGCCGGACGGGCAGCCGGGGCACGCCCTGACCGAGGCGACCGGGACCGCGGTCGTGAACCTGGAACTCAACTACCCGTCCGTGCCAGGTCAGTCGGAGCTGCTCGCCCCGGCCCTCGCGCCCCTGCTCCGGCCGGACGCGCTCGGTCACGCGCTGCGGCCGGCCGCCGCCGCGGGCACCCCGGCGGCCCGGCAGGCGGTTGCCGCCCTGCTGGCGCAGGGCGGGCTGCGGCCGGAACCGGAACGCATCCTGTTCACCGGCAACGCCCGCCAGGCCATTGCCGCCACCCTCGCCTCCCTGGTCCGGCCAGGCGGCCGGGTGGGCGTGGAGCCGCTGACGTATCCGCTGGTGAAGGAGATCGCGGCCCGCCTCGGCCTGATCCTCGTACCGCTCGCCACGGACCAGGAAGGGCCCGTGCCAGTTTCCGTCGAAGCCGCCCACCGCAGCGCACCCCTGTCCGCGCTCTACCTCCAGCCGACCCTGCACAACCCGACCTCGCGCACGACCAGCGCCGGGCGGCTGCGGGAACTGGCCGACACCGTCCACAGGCTGGGGACACCGGTGGTCGAGGACCGGATCTGGTCCTTCCTGCACCCGGGCGGCACTCCCCCGCTCGCCGCGCTCGCACCGGGGCTGGTCCACCTGGTCGACGGGCTGTCCAAGCGGGTGGCTCCCGGGCTCACCGTCGGCTTCGCCGTCGTACCGGCAGGCCGTGCCGAGGCGGTGGCGCGGGCCATCCGGTCCGGCGGGTGGAGCGCGGGCTCCTTCGCGCTGGAGGCGGCCGTGCGGTGGCTCGGTGACGGGACCGTGGACCGGCTGGTTGCCGCCAAGCGGCAGGACGCGCGGCGACGGCAGCGGCTCGTCGCCGAGACTCTCGCCGGGTTCGCCGTACGGTCCGACCCGTCCGCCCTGTTCGCCTGGTGGGAGCTGCCCGCCCCGTGGCGCGCGGACACCTTCACGGCCGCCGCGCGGGAGCACGGCATCGCGGTCACCCCCGGCACGGCCTTCTCCGTCGGCCCCGGCCGGACGCCGGACGCGGTCAGACTCGGGCTCGCGTCGGCGCCGGAGCCGGAGCTGGCGCGGGCGCTGGCGACCCTCGCCGGCGTCGCGCGGGACGGGGCAGCCGCAGGTACCGGGTGATCCAGGCGACCAGGGCCACCGTGAGGCCGAGCCCGAGCAGCAGCCAGGCGACCGTGCGCAGGGTGCCGGTGAGGGCGTCGTAGACGGCGCCCACGGCCGCGTGGGACACACCGCCGGGCAGGTCGGCCAGGGTCATGCTGCGGCCGACGGTCAGGGCGAGGGTGAGCAGCGCGCCGCCGAGGGCCGTGCCCAGCGCGGTCGCGGCGACGGCCCGGCGGCGGTGGACGGCGAGGGCGATGCCGGTGACGGCGAACGCGACGGCCGTCACCGGAAGCCAGAAACCGGCGACTTCGAGCACGTGGAACCCCTTCCGGAGCGCGGACAGTTCGCCCGCGGGCAGCACGGCGACCGCGGTGTGCTCCACCGGGATGCGTGCGGCGAGCGGCACATGGTCGTGCGTGAGCTGGCGTTTGACCTGCGCGGTGACGGGCGCCAGGTCGACGGTGACGGCGCGCTCGTCCTCCGCGCGCAGGGCCCGCAGCACCGCGTCGTGGGTGACCCGGTTGCCGGTGTCCCAGGCCAGCCGGAAGGCCCGGGTCTGGGTGAACGAGCGCACCGCGTCGTGCACGAACGGGCGGACCGAGCCGCGTACCGGACGGATGTCCAGGTGCTGGTCCACCTCCCGCCAGATGCCGTCACCGACCGTGTCCACGACGGCTTCCCGCACGTCCGGATCGGCGGCGAGCGGGGCCATCGTGGTGACGTAGCGGCCCGTGTCGGCGAGCCCGTACGCCGTCCAGGCCGCCAGCGCGCCGAACGGCACGAGCAGGCAGGACAGGGCGATCAGTACGGCCGACAGGGCACTCCTGAGGCGTGAGGGCACGCTTCCAGGCAAGGGCCCCGGGGCCCGGGGCGCGAGCGGGAGGACTGCATTCGGGCGGTAGGACGACCCCCTTGGCACAACCGGGGTTTGCGCCCTCGGGTGGAGGGTTCACCCGAACGGGTGTTTCCTGGTGCTGGGGAGAAGGTGGCGATTCCTGCGCACCGCCGTCAACGGCACGCGGGCCACCAGCGGTTCCGGCGCGTCCGGCTTCTCTGGGTCGTGGAGCTGGGCGGGTACCGGGACTTCGCGCTGGTGAGGAGGGGGAACAGGGGAGTGCGTCGGCCCCGGCCGCCCGGCCGGGGCCGACGCACACACCGCCGCCACCGCCGCCGTGTCCACTCGGCGGACGTGCCACCCGGTGGATGTCCACCCGGCGGCTGTGCCCGCTCAGCGGATCCGGCGTCCGAACGCGTCCTCCCGCGTGTAGTAGCGGTAGAAGAACACCGCGAAGGTGACCGCCGCCACCGCCAGGGACATCAGTACCGACCTGAGGATCGTCGCGCCGGTCTGGCTGTAGACGAAACCGAACGCACAGCCGGCGAACGCCGTCCACGCCAGCGCGTGCACTTCCCGCGGCATCCGCGGGGCCAGCGTCAGCAGGGCCATGAACACCACCGCGAACACCAGCGCGCTGACGAAGCCGAGCAGCAGGTTCCAGCCGGTGATCGCACCGCCGGAGCGGTTGTTGGCCGCCACCCAGTAGCCGTAGACCAGACCCAGGACGACCGGGACGGCCAGCCGGGCCATGGCGTGGGTGCGCGCGTCGAAGACATCGGGCGGCCGGCCGCCCGCGGGCCGGCCCTCCACCTCGGGCGTGCGGCCGGGCCGGGACATTCCGCCGGGCGCGGGTGCCGCTTGAGCCATGAGAGCACTCCTCTCTCTCGCCCCCGCTCTGCCCCCGCCTTCCAGGGCACACCGGGGCGCACGGCCCGGCAACTCGGCCAGGCGGGTGACGAGTGCCCGGATGCGTGCGGTTCTCTCCCGTGCTTCGCTGTGGGGCATGGAGCGCTGCCCGCCGTGACGGAGATCGAGTACGGCCGGCGGAGCCCGCTGCTGCGGGTCCACGGGCGGAGCATCGCGTGGCTGCCGCCGTTGCTGCTGCTCACCGGCGTCATCCTGCTGGACCTCACCACCGGCGAGGACTTCCGGATCATCTCCTGGATCGTCCTGGTCCCCGGCATCGCCGCCGCGATCTGCGGGGTGTGGACCACGGCCGGCTACAGCGTGCTGGCCCTGGTGACGTACGTGGCCGTGGACAGCGTCTGGTCCGACCAGTACAAGGCCGGGTTCGGTGACTTCCTCCTGGTCGCCCTCGGCGGCACCCTGGCCACCCTGGCAGCCGCCGCACGCGTGAGCCACGAACGGCAGATCCTGCACATCCGGGACATCGCCGAGACCACCCGGCGCACCGTGCTGCGCCCGCTGCCGCCGCGCTGGGCGGGTCTGGAGCACGCGGGCGTGTATCTGGCCGCCGACGTCGACGCCCGGGTCGGCGGCGACTTCTACGACATCCAGCCCGGCCCGCACGGCACCCGGCTCCTCGTCGGTGACGTGCAGGGCAAGGGCCTCGGCGCGGTGGAGGCCGCCGCAGCCCTGCTCGGCACCTTTCGCGAGGCCGGCTACCACGAGCAGGCGCTCACGACCGTCGCCGAACGCCTGGAGACCCGGATGCTGCGGCACCGCCGGCACACCACCGCGCTCGGCCGGGACGACGGCGACCGGTTCGCCACCGCGGTGCTCATCGCCTTCCCCGAGGACGCCCCGGACATGATGGACCTCGTCAACTTCGGCCACGAGCTCCCGCTCGTCGTCGGCCCGCGCGGAGTGCGCGAACTGCCCGGCGGCGACGGGCTGCCGCTCGGCCTCGCCGACCTCGCGGACGGTCTGCCGCCCGTGCACCGGGTGCCACTGGCAGCGGACGAGACGCTGCTGCTGGTCACCGACGGGGTGACCGAGGCCCGCGACGGGGCCGGCGACTTCTACCAGCTGGCCCGCGAGGTCGCCCGCGCGGTCGAGGCCGACCCGGGGCGCGCCGAGCCCCGGCGCCTGGTCCGCCGGATCCGCGACGGCGTCCTGCGGTACAGCGGGGGGCGGCTGGAGGACGACACCACGATCTTCGCGGTGCGGCGGGTGGGGGCCGGGGCGGGCGAAGACCCCGAAGAGGGACGTTTGCGCTCCTGAAGCGCCGGTACGCGGCGCCAGAGGTTACGGTGCTGACTGGGAAGCGGGATCCACAGGGTGACAGGGGGAGGCACGATGCCCGGAACCGTGCTGCTGCTCGCGGCCTCGCCGCTGGGCCGGGGACGCCTGGTGGACGCGGCCGGTGTCCTGCCGGTGCTGGCCGCCGTCGCCCCGGCCGTGCTGTCCGGCACCGACACCGCGAACGTGGTCGAGCTCGCCGACCCGCTGGAGCCGCAGGCCGTCCTCACCCGGCTGCGCGCCGCCGCGGCCGCGCCCGGGCCGCTCACCGTGTACGTCACCGGCCAGCTGAACCTGGACCGCCGCCGGCACCAGCCGCATCTGGCCCTGGCCCGCACCACCCCGGCCACGGTCCGGTACACCGCGCTGCCCTGGCACTGGATCCGCGAGGAACTGCGGCTGCGCTCCGCCACGGACACCGCGCTCGTCGTCGACCTGCACGCCGACGCGGAGGCCTGGCGCCACGTCACCGAGCACGGCCTCGACTGCGGCCGTAACACCACCGTCCACGGCCGCATCGCCCCGGCCGCCGGGCGGCGGGGCCAGGCCGAGCCCGCGTACATGAAGACGGTGGCCACCCTGCTGAGAAGCGGCCACCGCCCCCCGCTGGAGGTCCTGCACCAGCAGGCACTGGCCCGGATCCCGCAGGAGACGACGGGCAACCTGGTGCTGGCGAGCGCGCCCGGTGCGCCGACGGCTTTCCCGCCCGCCGGCTCCGCCCCCGTACCCCGCCCGGCAGCCCCTGTCTGCGCACCCCTCCCGGTACACCCCGCCCCCGCCCTGCGTCCCGAGGACCCGCACGCCGCCATCAGTGACGCCGTGCGGGGTGGACGGCACGGGGAGGCCGACACGCTGGCCGCCCGGTACGAGGAGGCTGCCGTGCGGACGCACGGGCCCGGCTCGCAGGAGGCGCTGCACTGGAGTGAGGTGCGGGCCGACCTTGCGATGTTCGCGGGGGACCCGGTGCGCAGCTGCCGGGCCTGGCTGGGGGTCGCCGGGGCGCGGCTGGCCGCGGGGCAGCCGGTGGACGCGCCCGCCGTGGAGGCGGCCGTGGACCGCGCCCACCACCAGTGGGGCCGTATCAAGGACGCGGCGCGGGCCCGGGAACTCGGGCCCGCGCTCGCGGAGTTGCGGCTCAGGGTGCCGGGGCGCCGGCGCGGCGCGCTGGAGAACGTCCAGCGACAGCTCGGCCGGCTCCAGGCCACCCCCTAGGCCCTACCTGGTGAAGGTGAAGTACTTCCAGGCGCCGTGCGTCGTGGAGTTCACCGTGTCACCGGAGGAGCTGTTGATGTACGACGAGCGGACCCGGAAACGCCAGCCGACGTCCTCGCCGTGGTCGCCGGTGATGCGGACCCTGGAGACGCCGTCGGAGCCCAGCTTGAAGTACGCGGGGTCACCCGGGTACCAGCGGCCCTGGTAGTACACCTCGAACTCGAACTTCTGCGACCGGCCCGGGAAGTACGACATCTTCGTCGTGATCATCGGGTCCTTGGTCTTGTGGAAGAAGTAGTACGTGTGGCCCCACGCCGACTTCGACGTGTAGTGGTTGGAGACCGAGGTGGAGACGCTGACCCTGGCACCGACCGTGCTGGAGGCGGACGCCGACGTGTAGCGGGAGTCGCCCTTGAACTTCGCGGTGACCTTGGCGTCCCGCTTGAGGTCCAGGGTGACCGACAGATAGCCGTCGGAGTTGACCTTCCCGGACTTCACCAGCTTGTTCGGCTTGTCGGAGCCGAACGGGTCGGCCCAGATCTCCACCGTGCGGTTCGAGTAGGTCTTGCCGAGGCGGGCCGTGAACTTCACGTCCTTGCCGTACGAGTAGACCTTGCCGTTGTTGTTGAGGCTGAGCGTCGGCTTGGCCCGGGAGACGTCGACGGAGTCGGCGCCCGTGTCCGCGGTGTGCGTGTCGTCGCCCTCGAACGTCACCGTGTACGTGACCCGGCCGCCGGACGCGGGCTTGTCCGTGAAGCTGAACTTGCCGCCGGTGCCGAGGGGCTTGGTGCCGAGGAGCTTGCCGTTGGGCGACTCCATGTCGGTGCGGGTCACCTTCAGCGGGGTGCCCGCGGGCAGGGCCAGCCCCGAGGTGAGCTTGCCGGTGACCGTGAGGGTCTTGTCGCGGGGCGCCGTCGCCGGGGCGTCGACCGTCAGGGTGGTCTCGTACTTGCGGGGCTGGTCGATCCGGTGCAGCTTGGCGGTGGAGCCCGGGTCGGTCTGCACGAAGAGCTTCGCGCCGTCCGCCGACCAGCTGATGGCGTGCGCGCCCCACGGCATCCAGTTGTGGGAGACGTTGCGGACGCTCGGCTTGTCGGGGCCGCCCGTGAAGACGTAGGTGTCACCGATGTCGTCGGTGTCCAGGACGGTGGCCGCGACGGTGCCGTCAGGGGCGACGGCGACCGTCTCCGGCTGGTCCTTGACCGGGTACGTGCGCACCTGGGCCAGGTCCGAGAGCCGGTACTCGGTGAGGGCGCGGGTGCCGGGGCCGGCGACCACAACGTTCTGGCCGTCCGGGGTGAGGGCCGCGTCCTTGTAGAAGCCGCCCTTGTCCTCGGTGACCCGGATGACCGGTGTGCCGGAGGAGATGTCGTACACGATGATCGGGCCGGAGCTGATGCCCGCGTCGAGCGCGAGCAGCGTGCCCGGGTTGTCCGGGTCGGCGTACAGCTTGGGCGGGCTGGCGAAGTCGTGGCCGGCGGCCAGGTCGAGGGTGACCTTCGGGGTCTCGGCGGTCAGGTCGACCACACCGAGACCGGACTCCCACTGGTCGCCGTACCCGAACCAGAGCCTGCCGTCGGCGTACGAGACGCTGGACGGCATCGTGCCCGGGCCGGTCGGGTACTCGGCGGTCTGCTGGAGCGTCGCGGTGTCGATGGCGACGATCTTGTCGGCACCGTAGAGGGCCGCGTACAGCGTGTTGCCGTCCGGGCTCAGTTCGAGGTCCCGGACCTGCGGCAGGCCGGTGATGGTGGTGCCGGTGTACTTGCCGGTGGCGTCGGTGACGACGATCCGGTTGCTGTACCGGTCGGCGAGGAAGATGTGCTGGTGGACACCGTCCACCACGGTGTCGCCGGCGTCCGCGAGCGGAACGGGCCGGTCGGCGTCGGCGTACGACGGCACGGACAGCGCCGTCGAGCCGAAGAGGGCTGCCAGGGCGGTGGCAGCAAGGAGAGAGCGCTTGCGCACGCTGATTCGAACCCCCCGGAACGAATGAAAGGCATGGGTGCCACCGGGCACGGCGAGGATGCACCTCGTGCATGAGCCGTGTGGGCCTCGTGTGGCGAGTGTGCGCAAAGACTAGGTCATGCCACTGACAAAAGCGCCAGGGCCCCGGAGGCGAGAGTGCGGACACCCGGGGCGACTGTGGACAGGTCGGGCGCGAAGTGGGGGCTGTGGTTGCTCGGGACGGCCGAGAATTTTTCCGGAAGGGTGTCGCCGGGCGCCTGCTCCCACACCTCGGCGGGGGTCGTGGTGACGAACCAGTACGCGTACGGGATCGCGCCGAGCGCCAGCTCGGGGAAGTCCTCGCTGCCCATCGCCGGACCCGGGTCGAACACCGCGCCCGCGCCGAACACCTCTGCGTGCACGGCGGCCACGGCGGCGTCGGTGCCGGCGTCGTTCACGGTCATCGGGAAGCTGTTCCCGGCCAGCACGTCCGGCTCCCGCGGGCAGCCGGCGGCCAGGCACTCGCCCTGTGCGATGCGCCGGACCGCGGCCAGCATCCGCTGCCGTACCGCCTCCGACTGCGTGCGCAGGTTCAGCGAGATGCGCGCCTCGGCGGGAATGATGTTGTGCCGGCTGCCGGCCTCGATCCGTCCCACGGTCAGCACCGCGGACTCGCCCGCGGAGATCTCCCGGGAGACCACCGTCTGCAGCCGGGTGACGAGGTAGGCGGCCGTCACCACCGGGTCCACGGTCGCCTCGGGGCGCGAGCCGTGCCCGCCCCGGCCGTGCACGACGATGTCCACGTCCGTCGAGGCGGACATGATCAGCCCGGGTGCGTGCGGGTACAGCCCCGCCGGGCCCGGTACGGCATGCTGCCCGAGGAGTACGTCCGGGCGCCCGAACCGCTCGTACAGCCCGTCGGCGACCATCCGGGCCGCGCCCTGTCCGGTCTCCTCGGCGGGCTGCCCCACCACCAGCAGCGTCCCGCGCCAGGTCTCCCGCCCGGCCGCCAGCGCCGCGGCGGCCCCGGCCAGCCAGGTGACGTGCAGATCGTGCCCGCAGGCGTGCATCACGCCGTCCCGCTCGGAGGCGTACGGCAGCCCGGTCGCCTCCGCGACCGGCAGTGCGTCCATGTCGGCCCGCAGCAGCACGGCAGGCCCGTCCCCGTTGCGCAGCACACCGACGACTCCGGTGCCGCCGACGCCCTCGGCGGTGTCGTACCCCGCCTTCCTGAGCCCCTCGGCCAGCTTCCCGGCGGTCCGGTGCTCGCGCAGGGACAGCTCGGGGTGCCGGTGCAGGTCGCGGTAGAAGTCCTCCAGGCCGGTGACCGGGAGTTCGGAGGTGAGGTCCAGGGCGGTACGGGCGGCGGCTGACGTCACGGTCGCAGGGTAGGCCGGTTTCCCGGTTTCCGGCACCCCGGCGTGTCCGATCGATTACGTTCAGCTACGACTCGATCGCAGGGGGTGCCTCACGCCATGGTCGACACCCGCGCACTCGACCCCAGCGCCTCTCCGCTGGACTACTTCGGCTCGGAACTGCGGAGAAAGAGGGAGGCGGCGGGGCTGACCCAGAAGGAACTGGGCGCGATCATCTTCCGCACGGGCTCCCTGGTCGGCCAGATCGAGACCACACTGAAGGTGCCGACACGGGAGTTCGCCGAGCGGGCCGACGCGGCGCTGGTGACGGACGGCTTCTTCTCGCGGTTGGTGGGGCTGGTTCTGCGGAGCCGGTCGCCGGGCTGGTTCCAGCCGTACGTGGAGATGGAAGCGAAGGCGGCATACATCTCCGCCTATCAGTGCCATCTCGTGTACGGACTCCTCCAGACCCCGCAGTATGCGGCTGAGATGCTGAGTGCGTACAGCCCGGACCACGGTGAGGAGATGGTCGCGGCTCGAGTGGAGCGGCAGCGCATTTTGGAGCGTGAGCATCCGCCCGCGCTGTGGGTGGTCCTGGACGAGTCGGTGCTGTACCGGATGGTCGGCGACCGGGATGTCATGTGCGGGCAACTCGCCCACCTCTTGAAGTTCCGGGACGACCCCTGGACGCATATTCAGGTGCTGCCGTACTCAGCGGGGGCGCATCCCGGGATGCTGGGCTCGTTCAACGTCCTGCGCTTCGACGATCACCCCGACCTCTTCTACTGTGAGAGTTACGACCAGGGGCACATGACCGCCAATCCGCTTGTGATCAGGGAGCGTTCAGTCGGTTACGCTCGCTTGCAGGCCGCCGCCCTCTCGCCGGAGGACTCAGCCGACCTGATCACCCGCGTGATGGAGGAACGCTATGGACACCAGCAGGCAGCTGAAGGCCGCAACGTGGCGTAAGTCCAGCTACAGCGGCCCCAACGGAGGCGATTGCGTCGAGTGCGCCGTACTTGGCTCCGCAACGTGGCGTAAGTCCAGCTACAGCAGCAGCAACGGCGGCGATTGCATCGAGGTCGCCGATCTCCCCGCCCTCGTCGCCGTCCGTGACTCCAAGAACCCCGACGCCGCCCACCTCGCCGTGGCTCCCCGGACCTGGGCCGCCTTCGTCGGCGCCCTGAAGTAGCCGCCTCTTCGCCGGGCCGGGTGCCTCACGTCAGTGGTGAGGGGCCCGGTCCGCCGTCATGACGTGCGCGGCCGGGGTGGGGGCCGCCGCACGGGCCGGGCCGGCGTTCGCGGCGAGGACCAGCGCCGCCGCGGCGATCACGGCGGCCGTTACGGCCCTGCGTGCGGTGGAGCGTGCGTAGGGTGCGGATGTACGTCCGGACACGGCGACCTCGCAACACGACAGCGGCGTATTAAGCAGGCTTAATCCGCCGTTTAACCTAGGGGCTGCCCGAGCCGAACGGCAAGGGGTACCAGGGGAGTTGGGGGCGGTAGGGGTCATGCGGGAACGGGACGACCCGGAGGTCATCGGGCGGCGCGTGCAGCGGCTGCGCACACAACGCGGACTCACACAGCGCCAGCTGGCCGAGCCGGCGTACACACCGGCCTACATCTCCACCCTGGAGGCCGGCCGGGCCCGGGCCTCCGACGAGGCGCTGCGGCACATCGCGGAGCGGCTCGGGGTGGCCTTCGAGGAGCTGGCCGTCGGCCGTCCGGCCCACCTCGCCACCGACCTCCGGCTGCGGCTCACCGAGGCCCAGCGCGTCCTCGCCGACGGACGGGCCGAGGAGGCCGCCGCGCAGTACGCCGTGCTGCGCGCCGAGGCGGAGGCCCACGGGCTCGGCTGCGAACAGGCCGCCGCCCTGCTCGGACTCGGCGAATGCGCCCTGGAGACCGGGCGGCTGAGCGAGGCGCACGGGTTCTTCGAGCGGGCCGAGGAACGGCTGGCCGGGGAGTCCCTGCCGGTGCGTGTGCCCGCCCTGCGCGGCCGGGCCGTCGCCCACTACCTCGCCGGGGAACTCCGGTACGCCGTGTACCTGCTGGAGTCGGCCCTCGACGAGCTGAACCGCGGCGGACTGCACGACCCCGACGCCCTGCTGCTGCTCTACGCCAGCGTCATCGGCCCGTACATGGACATGGGCGCCCACGCCCGTGCCGCCCAGGCCGCCGAGTTCGCCCTCGCGCTCGCCCCGCAGGCCGGCGATCCCGCGCTGATCGCCCGTATGCACCGCTCGGTCGCCCGCACCCTGCTCGCCGAGGGCCGGGTCGCCGACGCCGACGCCTCCCTGGCCAAGGCGGCCGAGCTGTACCGGCAGCTGCAACTGCGCACCGAGCTGGCCAACTGCCACTGGATGCGCGGCTACGTCTGCGCCCAGAACGGCGAGCTGGACCGGGCCGAAGCGGAGTTGCGGCAGGCCCACGCCATGCTCGCGGAGACCCGCGCCGCCCTGTACCGCAGCCAGGCCGCGGTCGAACTGGCCGACGTGCTGCACCGCCGGGGCAAGTCGCAGGAGGCCGCCGGGCTGCTGGAGGGCGTCCTCGGGGACTTCTCCTCCGAGCGCGGAGCCGTCCACGCCGCCGCCGCACACCGCCTCCTCGGCATCATCGCAGAGGACGCCCGGGACACCGAGGCCGCCGAGGAGCACTACGTGCGCGCCCTCAGCATCCTGGAACGCGCGGGCGCCGCCGGTGACCTCGCCGACCTGTGCCGCCTCCTCGGCGACCTGCTGCGCCGCACGGGCCGCACCGAGGCCGCCCTGGACGCCTACCGCACCGGCCTCGGGCACCGCACCGCCCCGGGCACCACCACGCTGGGGCCCGCCCCGGCGCAGCCGCCGCTGTGAACCTCAGACCTGGGCCCGGCCCTGCTTGCGGATGTCCGCCAGACGCAGGGCGCCGATCTGGACGGCGGCCTGGGTGGCGTCGTTGGGCACGTCGCCCAGGCCGGCGTTGGTGAGCGCGAAGGCGTCCTCGCCGACCCGGACGGCGGCCACGTCCATGGTGAGCAGGTAGTTCTGCCCGTCCGGCGTCGTACTGGCGAAGGTGATGCGCAGGCCCTGGCGCGCGTCCCCGACCTCAGGCAGCGGGGCGTCCACCACCTGGACGTCCTCGGCCAGCCCGAGTTCCGTGGTGGCCGTGAATCGCGCGCACTGCACCGGCATCGTGCGCAGCCAGGACAGCACGGAGTCGACCTCGGCCGGGCGGCGCGCGCCGATCTGGTAGCGGAGCTGGGCGTCGGTGTCGCTGTCGTCCAGGCCGACGGCGACGCGGGCCGGGGCGCCGAGGAGTTCGTCGGAGTAGAGGGCGTCCAGCAGCCGCTGGCACTCCCCGGCCTCGGTGGTCGCCTTCAGCAGCCCGTCCCGCCAGGTCGCCGCGCCGTCGGTGACGGTCCAGGGGTCGCCGAGGTCGTTCTCGGTCAGCAGCGCGGCCTCCGCCTGCTCGTCGGAGAGCCCCGATCCACCGGCCCCCGCGGACGCCTTCGGCGTCGGGGCCGGCCGGTCGACGGTGGGCAGGGGGTGCGGCGCGGACGCCGGCCGCTGCAGCCCGAGGGCCGCACAGCCGCCGGCGGCGAGGAGACCGCCGGCGAGCACGGAGAGCAGGACGGCACGGGGGACGTGGGGGCGTATCGCGGGGGTCATCGGGCCTCCTGGGCTGCGTGCGGCCGGCGGGGTGCCTGCTCTCACGGCACCACCGGCCCGACCGGCTCACCAGCGCTCCGGGCCGTACGGGTGAGGGCGGGGGTGCGGGGCGGCGGGAAATCCGTGGAGCGGGTGCGCGGTGGCTGTTACCGTCCAGGTATGCAGCGCGCCCAGCAGTGCCCGTCGAGCACGACGACGCCGGAGACCGTCCCGGCGCGCTGACACCTGACCAGCACCGAAGCCCCGGGGCGAACGCCCCGGGGCTTCGGCATGTCACGGGGTGTCCGCCTCTTCGCCGAACCCACCGAGGAGAACCCCGTGGACGACTCCGCCCAGCTCCCCGACCACCGCCGTCTCGGCCGTGAACTCGGCCTCTTCGACACCGACCCGCTGATGGGCGCCGGGCTGCCGTACTGGCTGCCCGACGGCGCGGTCGTCCGGCACACCCTGGAGGAGTACATCCGGGACGCCGAACGCCGGGCCGGCTACCGGCACGTGTACTCGCCCGCGCTCGGCAAACGGGAGCTGTACGAGATCTCCGGGCACTGGGACCACTACAGCGACGACATGTACCCGCCGATGAAGCTCGGCACCGAGGAGGTGGTGCTGCGGCCCAGCCTCTGCCCCCACCACGCCCTCGTCTACCGCTCCCGCTCCCACAGCTACCGCGAACTGCCCCTGCGCATCGCCGAACTGGGCACCATGTACCGAGCCGAGCTGTCCGGCGTGCTCGGCGGCCTGACCCGGGTCCGCGCCATCCAGCTCAACGACGCGCACATCTTCTGCACCCTCGACCAGGCCGTCGAGGAGGCCCGCGCCGCGCTGGAGCTGATCGCCCGCGCCTACGCCGACCTCGGCATCGAGGCCGTACGCCACCGGCTCTCGCTGCCCGGCGCCGGCGGCAAGTACGTCGCCGACCCGGAGCTGTGGCGCCGGGCCACCGGACTGCTCAGGGAAGTCCTGGACGCGTCCGGTGCGGCGTACGAGGAGGCCGGGGGCGAGGCCGCGTTCTACGGCCCGAAGATCGACGTGCAGATCGCCGATCCGGCGGGCCGGGAGTCCACCCTGTCCACCGTGCAGATCGACTTCCACCAGCCCGCCCGCTTCGACCTGCACTACATCGGCGCCGACGGCGCGAAGCACCGGCCGGTGATGGTGCACCGCAGCATCATCGGCAGCGTCGAGCGGGCCGTCGCCCACCTCGTCGAGGCGCATGCCGGCGCGTTCCCGGCCTGGCTGGCACCCGTGCAGCTGGTCGTGCTGCCGGTGGCCGAGGAGCAGGCCGGGCGGGCGGCGGCGGTGGTCCGGGAGGCGACCGCGCTCGGCCTGCGCGCGGAACTCGCCGGTCCGGGCGAGGGCACCCTGGGCGCCAGGATCCGCGCGGCGCGCCTGGTGCCGTACCAGGCGGTCATCGGGGCGCGGGAGGCGGAGGCCGGACTGGCCGCCGTACGGCTGCGGGACGGCCGGCGCCCCGGTGCGCTGCCGGTGCCCGGCCTGCTGCGGCGGATCACCGAACGGGTGTCGGCGCGCGGCACCGCGCTCTGGGACTGATCTAAGGTCGGCACGACGGAAGGAGTCCGCCGTGAACGGTCAGCCCATCCCCGTGATCATCGACTGCGACACCGGCGTCGACGACGCCCTGGCCCTGCTGCTCGCCGTACGCCATCCGGGACTGGACCTGCGGGCGGTGACCTGCGTGGCCGGGAACACCGACGTCGACGGGGTGGTCCGCAACACCTTGACCGTGCTGGAGCAGGCGGGCGCCCCCGACATCCCGGTGGCGCGGGGAGCGGAGCGCCCGCTGCTGGAGCCGGCCCGCTCGGCCCGGCACGTGCACGGCACGGACGGGATGGGCGACCTGGGCCTGCCGGCGCCCACCCGGGCGCCGGCGGCCGTCGACGCCGTCACTCTCCTGCACCGGGAGATCCTCGCCTCCCCGCGCCCGGTGACCCTGATCCCGACCGCGCCCCTCACCAACATCGCCCTGCTGCTGCGCACCCACCCCGAGGTGACCCGGAACATCGAGCGGATCGTGTTCATGGGCGGGGCGGTGGCCGTCGGCAACGCCACGCCGGTCGCGGAGTTCAACGTGTGGCACGACCCGGAGGCCGCGGCGATCCTGCTCACGGCCGGGGTGCCGATCACGATGTACGGCCTGGACGTCTTCCAGCAGGTCGTCGTCCCGGGCCCGGAGGTGCACCGGCTGCGCGCGAGCGGCGAGCCCGGCACCCGCCTGGCCGGCGAACTCCTCGCCCACCGGCCGACCTCGCAGGGCGGCCCGCCGGAGGCGGAGGAGGCGGGCGGCCTCGGCGACGCGGGCGCGGTCTGCGCGGTCGCCGACCCGCAGGGCATCACCACCCGGCTGCTGCCGGTCGAGGTCTCCCTGGCCCCCGGCCCGTCCCGCGGCCAGACCGTCGTCGACCGCCGCCCCCGCCCCGGCGAGTCCGAGATCCACGAGGGCCGCCGCGAACACGCCCTGGTGGACGTGGCGCTGGAGGTCGACGTGGACCGCTACGTGAAGCTGTACCTGGAGACGGTGGACCGGCCCGCCCGGTGAGCCGGTGCGGCCTGCGCCCCCGGCGAGGGGCGGCACCTGCGGCGGGAGCTGCCGCTCAGCGGGTGTCGGCCGGGCGGGCCGTCCAGCGTTCCTCCACCCTGGCGAAGCGCCAGTACGCCAGTGCCACCGCCCACACCAGCACGAACAGGCCGACGATGAGGTAGCCGACGTTGTCCAGGTCGAGGCCGGCGATCCAGCCGGTGACGTCGTCGTGCAGGCCGAACTTCTCGTGCAGGACGCCGACCAGCTCGATCGTGCCGATGAAGAAGGCCACCGCGATGGACAGGCCGGTGATGGCGAGGTTGTAGAAGACCTTGCGGACCGGGTTGGAGAACGCCCACTGGTAGGCGAAGTTCATGAACGTGCCGTCGAGGGTGTCGAACAGGCTCATCCCGGCGGCGAAGAGGAGCGGCAGGCAGAGGACCGCGTACCAGGGGAGGCCCGCCGCCGCCCCCGAGCCCGCCATCACCATCAGCGTGACCTCGGTGGCCGTGTCGAAACCGAGGCCGAACAGGAAGCCCAGCGGGTACATCTGGCCCGGCCGGGACACGGACTTGGTGAGGCGGCCGAGGACACGGTTCATGAAACCGCGTGAGTCCAGGTGCTGTTCCAGCTCCTTCTCGTCGAACGAGCCCGCGCGCATCGCCCGGAAGACCTTGAGGATGCCCACCAGGGCGACCAGGTTCAGGGCGGCGATGAGATAGAGGAACGTGCCGGAGATCGTCGTACCGAGGAAGCCGAGCACCTGGTGGGTGGCGGAACCCTCGTTCGTGATCTTCCCGGCGAGGGAGGTCCCGCCCGCGATCAGCAGCGCCAGCAGCACCACCACACTGGAGTGGCCGAGCGCGAACCAGAAGCCCACCGACACCGGCCGCTTGCCATCGGCCATCAGCTTCCGGGTCGTGTTGTCGATCGCCGCGATGTGGTCGGCGTCGAAGGCGTGCCGCATGCCGAGCGTGTAGGCGGTGACGCCGAGCCCGACGCCGAAGACCTCGTTGCCGACCCGGTAGCGCTCGGGTGCGACGAGCAGGAAGAGGATCCCGAACGCGACGACGTGCAGGGCGACGATCACCGCCATCAGTCCCACCGTTTTGACGGTGTCCTCGCGTCGCCAGCGGAAAGAAGCAGCGTCGGCCAACGGGTTCACGCTCCAGCACCTCGTGGATCACTTCGTGAGCTGCCGTGGCCGGTCTCCTGGCTTACGGGTGCATACGTCCGCCGTCCCTGCCTTCCCGGTCGTACGACCAGTGGCCCGGCGGTGCCGGACGGGACGGGAACTCCCCGTTCACAGTGGCGAGGGCCGCGTCGACCTTGCATCGACTTCCCGAGCACCACGGCCCGCCCACCGTAGAGGGGTGCGCGCTTTCCTGCATAGCTGCGCACCCACGCAGGTATTCAAGATCACACAGTGGCCTGGGAGGATGTCGGCATGCATCTCGTGCCTGCCGACCGAGCCGACCGCCGCACCATCGACGGTCACCGGGTGTGCGAGGCGATCGCCGCCATCGGCGACGCGGGCCAACTGCGCACCTGGGCCGACCGCTTCTCCCTGCTGGCCGACGCCAACCGGCTCGCGCTGCTGCTCGCCCTCCACCGCACCGGTCCGCTGGCCGTCTCCGACCTCGCGATCGCCACGGGCATGAACGACCCCGCCGTCTCCCAGGCGCTGCGGCTGCTGCGCGCCGCCGGGGTGGTGGCGGGAGAGAAGGAGGGGCGCGTGGTGCGGTACCGGGTGGTGGACGCGCAGATGCGAGGGCTCTTGGAGCACTGCACCGCCTGACCGCCCTCGAAAGGTTACCTATCCGGGCAATGTGGACAGATTCTGTACTGTCGACCCGACGGCACAGCGACCCTCGTACCGCCCGAACGGAGCCCGCATGGCAGACCTCCCGCCGGACCTCTCCTCCAGGAACCCCGACTGGTGGCGGCAGGCCGTCATCTACCAGGTCTATCCCCGCAGCTTCGCCGACGCCGACGGTGACGGACTCGGTGACCTCCGCGGCATCACCCAGCGGCTGAACCACCTCGCCGCGCTCGGCGTGGACGCCGTGTGGCTGAGCCCCTTCTACCCCTCCGAACTCGCCGACGGCGGCTACGACGTCATCGACCCGCGCGGGGTCGACGAGCGCCTCGGCACCCTGGACGACTTCGACGCCCTGGTCGCCGAGGCGCACCGGCTCGGCCTGAAGGTCGTCGTGGACATCGTCCCCAACCACACCTCACATCTGCACCCCTGGTTCCAGGAGGCGCTGAGAGCCGGCCCCGGCTCCCCGGCCCGCAACCGGTACGTCTTCCGCCCGGGCCGGGGCGCGCACGGCGAACTCCCGCCCACCGACTGGCAGTCGGTGTTCGGCGGCAGCGCCTGGCGGCGGGTGCCCGACGGCCAGTGGTACCTGCACCTCTTCGCCCCCGAACAGCCCGACCTCGACTGGGACGACGAGGAGGTCCGCGCCGACTTCCGCACCACCCTGCGCTTCTGGTCCGACCGGGGCGTGGACGGCTTCCGCGTCGACGTCGCCCACGGCCTGGCCAAGGACCTCACCGAGCCGCTGCGGGACGTCGGCGGCATCGGCGCCACCGGCGAGGACGCCCTGCCGAAGGTGGTGCCGGGCAGCCACCCGTACTGGGACCGCGACGAGGTCCACGAGATCTACCGCGACTGGCGCAAGATCTTCGACTCCTACACCCCGCCGCGCACCGCCGTCGCCGAGGCCTGGGTCCCGGCTGCCCGGCGCGCCCTGTACGCCCGCCCCGACGAACTCGGCCAGGCCTTCAACTTCGAGTACCTGGAGGCCCCCTGGGACGCGACGGAGCTGCGCGAGGTCATCACCGGCTCACTGGGCACGGCCCGTGCCGTCGGTGCCTCCGCGACCTGGGTGCTGTCCAACCACGACGTCGTCCGGCACGCCTCCCGGCTCATGCTGCCGCCCGGCACCGACCCCGCCGCCTGGCTGCTGTCCGGCGGCACCGCACCCGCGGTCGACACGGCGGCCGGCCTGCGCCGGGCCCGGGCCGCGACCCTGCTGATGCTGGCGCTCCCCGGCTCGGCCTATCTCTACCAGGGCGAGGAACTCGGCCTGCCCGAGGTCGCCGATCTGCCCTTCGAGGTGCTGCAGGACCCGATCTGGGAGCAGACCGGCCATGTCCGCAAGGGCCGCGACGGCTGCCGGGTGCCGCTGCCGTGGACGGTGACCGGGCCCTCGTACGGCTTCGGGCCGGGCGCCGCCTGGCTGCCGCAGCCGGCGTCCTTCGCCCGGTACGCCGTGGAGGCACAGGCCGGCACCGAGGGTTCCACGCTGGAGCTGTACCGCACGGCACTGCGGCTGCGCCGCAAGCTGCTGGAGGACGAGACGCTGGCCTGGACACCGGACGCGTCCGCCGACGTGCTCGACTTCCGCCGCACCGAGGCCTGGCGGAGCGTCACCAACCTCGGCGCCGGGCCGGTGCCGCTGCCGCCGGGCGAGGTCCTGCTGAGCAGCGCCCCGCTGCCCGACGGGCGCACCCTCCCACCGGACACGACCGTCTGGCTGGCCTAGCTAGCCGCCCGTCGGGTTCGGGCCCGCTCCCGCCCCCGCCCCGGAGTTCCCGCCGCCGGCGATGCCGTTGATGTCCACCGGGGTGGAGGTGGCGGTCGGCGGCGGCGTGAGCACCACTTCCGGCTGGCCCGCCGCCGGGGGCGGCGGGGTCAGGTCGGAGTTGGGGAGCTTCGGCGGGGTCGTCTGCTGGAACAGGGTCTGGTCGAAGTCGACCAGACCCGTCTTCTCCATCACCGTGATGTGGTCCAGCACGGTGTCGTTGGCCTGGTCGGCCAGGGCCCGCACCAGCGAGTTCTTGGTGGTGGAGCGGATCTTCGCCACCGTGTTGAAGATCGAGCCGTGCGTCATCCGCAGGATGTTGGCGAAGTCGGCGTCGAACTGCTTGCCGCTCTCGCCCTTCAGCTGGTTGACGAAGCCCTCCTGCTGCGGGCTCGCCACGTTGGGCAGCGTGATGTTCAGCATCGGGGCGATCTTGCGGCAGGTGGTGTCCAGCGCCGCATGACCGTCGATCAGGTGCTGGCTGGCCGTGATGACCGCCTTCGACTGGCCCTTCTGCACGCCGATCTGCCCCACCGGGTACTCCCACAGCCCGGCCGCCCGCACCTTCACCACGAAGTCCCGGTCCTGCTCGGTGAGCGGCCCCCACTGGGTGTTGGCGATGATGCGGTCCGGCGCGCTGGACACCTTGTCCAGACCGAGCATGCCCGGGTAGGCGAGGGCCGCGAGGGTCAGGGCCATCGCACCGCCCACGAAGAGAGTTCCCGTGGTGTTCCGCGAAAACCGCACCGTGCCTCCTGCTTGGGTTCCCACCCATGGTTCGGACGCACAGCAGTACGGATGCGAAGGCGATTCGTATCAGTGGCCGAGAGTAAAGAATCTTCCAGTGCCGTTGGCCGAAGGATGACCTCCTACCGGCGCAAGGTTGACCTCTTCCCGGGAGAAGGCAGACCGGGCTCCCGCCTAGATTCGCCGCATGCCTCCACAGCCCGCGCCCCGCACGCCCGCCGCGCTGCCCGTCCTGCCCTACCGCAAGCCCACCCGGGGCCGCGACTACTGGGTGCTGGACGACGTCCTGCCCGGCGTCGACGCGGTACGGCAGCGGTGCCTGGCCAAGGACGACTGGGCCGAGGGCTATCCGTACACCTCCGAGACCTGGCCCGGTCTGCGCGCCATGCCCGGCCTCGAACCACCCGAACTGGATCATGTCGAAGGGCTGGTGAAGAAGGCGACCGGGGCGAAGGAACTGTGGGTGCGGCAGGCGCCCGGCGGCGGCACCCTCAACCACAACTGCGTCCAGGTGGTCGGCGAGGGCGAGAGCGAGCCCCGCCCGCACACCGACTCGCGCGCCGTGTGCCGGTACGCGGCCGTCCTGTACCTCAACCCGGACGTGCCCAAGGACTGCGGCACCAGCTTCTACCGCCAGCGCCTGCCCGGCGGCCGGCTCGGCGGCAACGTCGTCCAGGCCCCGCACACCAACCTGGCCGAGGCCCTCGGCACCCGTTTCGTCACCCCGGACGCCTTCGAGGAGGACGTCCGCGTCCCGCACCGGTACAACCGCCTGCTGCTCTACCACGCCAACCTCGTGCACAGCGCGACCGGTTACTTCGGCGCGACGCTGCAGGAGAAGCGCATGACGGCGGTCTTCTTCTGGATGGCCTGAACCGCGGCCTCCGGACGGTCCGGGCCGTGACCGGAGGGGGCTGGAGCGCGGATCCGGTCCACCCGCATGGCGGTGGGGTCACCGTACCGGTCAGGATGTGCGGGTGACCGAAGAGATGAAGGGGGCCACCGTGGACCGTTCGCTTTCCTGCAGGCCCGTGCAGGTGACAGGGCGGCTGGCTGCCGGAGCGCTGCTGCTGGCGGGGCTCGCCTGGACCGTGCGAGGGGTGTGGGAGCTGCGGCTGGCGCTGGCGGGCGAGCCGGCGTCGGGTCCGCCGGACCAGGGGGACGGGGTGCACCGGCCGCTCGACGCGCTGGAGAACTCGTACCACCTCGTCACTTCGCTCGGAGGTGTCGCCGCCGCCCTGTGCGCGGTGCTGTTCCTCTCCTGGCTGCAGCGGCTGCGGGACAACGCGCGTGCACTGTCGGGGGAGGCACCCAAGTACGCCGGGATCTGGATGTTCCTCGGCTGGCTCCTGCCGCTCGTCAATCTCTGGTTCCCGCGCGGGATCGTCGCCGACGCGTTCCGGCGTACGGCGCCGGGCCGGAAGCTGCCCGTCTCCGTCGACGTGTGGTGGGGGCTGTGGCTGATCGGCATGCTCAGCGGGGTGGGGATCGTGTACCGCGACTCCACGGACGAGATCATCGGCCGCGCCTACACGGAGGTGTGGCCGCTGCTCGCCAGTGATGCGGCCGTCGTCGGGGCCGCCGTGGCAGGTGCCTTCGCGGTGCGGGCCGTCACGGCCGTACAGGTGGAGCGGATGCGGCAGCGCGAGCCACGGCAGGGCGAATCGGCGCCGGTCGAGGCGGCCGGGGTGCCGGAGCCGGCATAGCCGGGGTGCGGCCGGGGCCGGCATAGCCGGGGTGCGGCCGGGGCCGGCACAGCCGGGGTGTGGCCGGGGCGTGCCGGGGCCGCGCAGCCGGTGTCAGGTGGCGGCTCGTGCGGTACGCATGCTGGGCATGAGCAGTATCGCCATCGTGGGAGCAGGGCCGGGGCTCGGGGCCGCCGTCGCCCGGCGGTTCGGCCGGGAAGGGTTCGGCGTCGGGCTCGTCGCCCGGGACCGGGCGCGGCTGGGATTGATCACCGACGGGCTCGCCGGTGAGGGGATCACCGCGCGCGGGTTCTCCGCCGACGTGCGCCGGCCGGAGGAGCTCGCCGCGGCGCTGCGGGACCTCGCCGACGCCCTCGGGACCGTCGAGGTGCTGCAGTACAGTCCGGTACCGCACCGGGACTTCATGCGGCCCGTGCTGGACACCGGGCACCATGACCTGGTCGGGCCGGTCGAGTTCTCCGTGTACGGGCCGGTGGCCGCCGTGCAGCAGGTGCTGCCGGGGATGCGGCGGCTCGGGCGCGGGACGATCCTGCTCGTCAACGGCGGGACCGCCGCCGTTCCGCATCCCGAACGGGCCGGCACGTCGATCGCCTTCGCCGCGGAGAGCGCGTACGGGCATCTGCTGCACGACCGGCTCGCGGCGGAGGGCATCCATGTCGCGCAGCTGGTGATCCCGGGGACGATCACCGTGGGGCACGCCCGCAAGGACCCGGACGCGCTCGCGGAGACTCTGTGGAGCCTGCACCGGGAGCGGCACGGGTTCCGGCACTACGCCGACGACCTCGACAGCTGAGGGGCCGGCCGGCTGCCGCGCACGGTCACCCTGCCGGCCCCGGCAGCTGACGGGGCGGCCGGCTGCCGCGTGCAGTCACCCTGCGGGGAGCGGACTTGTGGGCCAATATGGTGATGTTGGCCGTATTGCTCTCTTCAAAGGGGGCCTCCATGGCTGTGGAAATACCTCCGCTCGTCAAGACGTCCCGGCTCAGAAGCCGGGGCGGGCTGCTGGGCGAGTGCCTGGCGGAGTTCCTCGGAACCTTCGTCCTCATCGCCTTCGGCTGCGGCGTGGTCGCGACGGCGGTCGCGGCGCTGCCCGGCTCGGGCCGCGCCGCCACTCCCACGACGATCTTCGTCGCGGCCGGTGACTGGCTGCTGATCACCTTCGGCTGGGCCTTCGCCGTCGTCTTCGGCGTCTACGTCGCCGGCGGCATCAGCGGTGCACACCTGAACCCGGCGGTGACGCTGGCCATGGCCCTGCGCCGCGGGTTCTCCTGGGCCAAGGTCCTGCCGTACATGTTCTCCCAGGTCGTCGGCGCCCTGACCGGCGCGGCCCTGGTCTACCTCGTCTACCACCAGGCGATCAACGCCTTCGACAAGGTCGCGGCCGGGCCGAAGGTGAACGGACACACGAACGCCACGTTCTCGATCTTCGCCACGTTCCCGGCCCCGTACTACCACGGCGGCATCTGGGGCCCGCTGATCGACCAGATCGTCGGCACGGCCTTCCTGCTGATGCTGATCGCCGCCGTCATCGACCTGCGCAACCAGGCCGTGAAGGCCAACCTCGGACCGCTGATCGTCGGCTTCGTCGTCGCCGCCATCGGCATGTCCTACGGCGCCAACGCCGGTTACGCCATCAACCCCGCACGCGACTTCGGGCCGCGGCTTTTCACCTACGCCGCAGGCTGGGACAGCCTGGCCTTCCCCGGGAGCGTGGCCGGCTCGTTCAGTGCCTATTGGTGGATCCCGATCGTCGGACCGCTGATCGGCGGCATGATCGGCATCCTCGTCTACGACCTGTTCATCGGCGACGTGCTGCTCGTCCGCGCCGAGCAGGAGGAACTGCCGGAGCCGGGGCGGTCCACACCCGTGCAGACCAGCGACGAGGAGTAGCACCGGCGTCCGTCACGTTCCGTCGCCGGTGATCGTGATCCTGGCGCCGACGGCCGTGTGCTCGTACAGCCAGCGGGCGTCGGCGGTGCGCAGACCGATCAGGCCCAGCGTGGACGGGCGGCGGCCGGGGACGTCCGCCGTGCCGTCGGCGCCGTAGAGGAAGTGCGGTTCGTCCCGCGGGCCGTTGAAGGACAGCACCCAGTCGTGCTGCTCCACCTCGCCCGTCGGTGACGCGCTGAACCTCGCGTGCCGGTAGCGGTCGGTGACGCGGGCGACCGAGTCGTCGCGGAACGGGTGGTTCATGCCGGGCGCGGAGACCGGGAACGTCCGGCCGCCCGCGCGCAGTTCCAGAGTGGTCAGGTCGATCCTGATGTCGCGGACGGTGGTGTCCTCGTCGTCGGACGGGGGCGGGGCAGGAGCGGTGGTGGAGGCGGTCGCCGCGGGCGGGGGCGCCGGCCGGTCGGCGGAGCCCAGCAGGGTGGTACCGGCGAGAACCGCCGTGGCCGCAACGGCGAGGCCCGCCGAGACCAGCCCGGCCCGGCGGGTACGGCGGCGCAGTACGGCCCGCCGCCGTACGACGGCACCGGGGCCGGGGGCGGAGCGCCGGCCCTGGACGGCCACCTCGCGCAGCGCGTCCGTGAGCCGGTCGGTGCGCTCCTCGGGCGCGGCCGGGCCCGACGGTTCATGAGGCATGCGTGGCCTCCTTCGTCCCGGTCATGGTCTCAGTCTCCTCGGGCGACAGCCGGCGGGCGAGGGCGGCGCGGCCGCGGGCCAGCCGTGCCTTGACCGTCCCGGCGGGCGAGCCGGTCTCCGCGGCGATCTGGTCCACGCTCAGGTCGCACACGTGGTGGAGGACCACGGCCAGCCGTTGTGCCGGGGGCAGTTCGCGCAGCGCGGCGACCAGGGCGACGTGCTCGGGGCCGGGCCCCGGGGTCTGCTCCGGCGGGGTGTCCTTGCGGACCAGTTCCAGCCAGCGCCGGGCACGCCGGAAGCGGCTGACCGCGAGCCGGGTGGCGACGGTGCGGATCCACGCCTCCGGTGCCTCGGCCGCGTCGAACGACGTACGGCGGTCCCAGGCCCGTACGAAGGCCTCCTGCACCACGTCCTGGGCCTCGGCGTGGTCACCGGTGAAGGCGTACAGCTGCCCCACCAGGCGTGGGAAGGCGGCCGTGTAGAAGGCGTCGAACTCCTCCTCGGTCATCGGCCCCCCGTGTCTCGTGCATCACCGGTACGTCTCCCGGCGCGTGTCCCCGCGCGCGATCCCGGCAGCGCGTCCTGGCGCGCCGTCCGTTGCGCATCCCCGTCAGGATCCTGGTCCGGGCTCTCGTCCGGAACCCCTGTCCGCGGCCGTTGCCACGACACCCCGTCCTGAACCCGTCCGGAATCCGTTCCGCCCCCGGAGAGGCGATCCTACGGGCCGGTCCGGGCTGTCCGCCCGCCGGATCCCGTCCCCTGAATTCCTCCGGCCCGGATGCAACCCGGGGCCGGTGCCGTGCGTACAGACGATGTCCGCACGCACCTCAGGGGGAACTCCGTGTCCACGCACGACTCGACCAGCCGCCACGCGCACGACACCACCGGCCCGCGCCCGCACCGCTCGTCCGACGCCCACCCGCACCGCCCGTCCGGCGCCCACCCGCGCCGGCTCCGGCGTGTGGCCGGTGCCCTCGCCGCGGCCTGTGCGCTCGTCCTCGCGGCGACCGGCTGCGCGGCCACCGCCTCGTCGGCCGCCGCCGATCCCTCCGCCCCGGCCGGCACGGTCACGCGCCCGCCCACGCCCACCCGGACCGCACCCGCCGTTCCCGAGCCTGCCGAGCTGGCCGAGGCCAGGGTCAACGTCGGTGAGGGAGCCACCGTCGGGGTCGGCATGCCGATATCCGTGACCTTTCCGCGGCCCGTGCCCGAGTCCCGGCGGGCCGAGGTCGAGCGCCGGCTCACCGTCGGCACCGAGCCCGCCGTCGCCGGCGCCTGGAGCTGGGTGAAGGACCGCAACCTCCTCGACGGGCAGCGCGTCGACTACCGTCCGCCCGCCTACTGGAAGCCCGGCACTCGCGTCACGTTGCGCGTCGGCACCAAGGCCGTACGGCACTTCACCATCGGGCGCTCCCTGACCGCGACCGTCGACGTACGCAGCCACACCATGACCGTCACCGAGGACGGCAAGCCCACCACCCGCATCCCGGTGACCGCCGGCCGCCCGGGCCTCGACACCTGGAACGGGACCATGGTGGTGCTGGACAAGCAGCCCAAGGTCTACATGGACTCCCGGACAGTCAACCTCGGCGACGCCTACCACGACTACTACTACTGGGCCGTGCACGTCACCACGTCCGGCACGTACGTCCACCAGAACCCAAACGCCAACACCTACGCGGGCCGTTCCAACGTCACCCACGGCTGCGTCGGCCTCGCCACCGACGGCACCGCCGAGCGCTTCTACCGGCGGGTGATCCCCGGTGACGTCATCCGGGTCACCGGCTCCAAGGAGACGGTCGCCGCCGGAAACGGCTACGGCGACTGGAACCTCAGCTGGTCCGAATGGCTGGCCGACAGCGCGGTCCGGCACAAGGGCACCGGCCCGTCGGGTCGGTCGTAGCGGCCGGCCCGCGACCGGTCGCCGCTCCCACGGGGCGGAGTGCCGGAGCGTGAACTCCGGCCGCGGGCCGCCGGGGTGAAGCTCCCGGCCGAGCGGTGACCGGTCGGCACGTGCCCAACTCCCGTCGCACCCTTGCCGATTCGGCACGGCGCTCCTAAGTTAAGCGCGGCATTAAGTCCGTTTAACTTGATACTTGAGTGAGGTTGCCGTGTCGCACCGCGCAAGACCGCGTACGCGCTGGACCACCGTCGCCGGGGCTGCCTTCGTCGCCGTGGCGGCGCTGGCCGGCGCGGCGAACGCCGGGCCGGCCGAGGCGGCCTCCCCCGCGCCCCGCACCCAGCACGTCGAGTACTTCCCGGGACCGGACGCCGAGCCCCGCCAGGTGACCGTGCCGGCGGACGCACCCGCACGGCTCACCCGCCCCGGAACGGGGAAGCCGGCGCACACCGACCCCGCGGTACGGGCGCTGCAGCGGACCGGGCCGGTCTCGGGACGGCTCGACCTGGTGGTCATGGGCGACGGCTACACCGCGGACGAACAGGGCGAACTCGCCGCGGACGCCGAGGAGAAACTGGACGCGATCTTCGACGTCGAGCCGTACCGCAGCTACCGCGGCCTGTTCAACGTCTGGCTGGTCGACACCGTGTCCCGCGACTCCGGCGTCTCCGGCGACCCGACGGCCGACGTGGTGAAGGACACCGCGCTGCGCTCCGCGTTCTTCTGCGACGACGTCGAGCGCCTGCTGTGCGTCGACACGGACGCGGTCGCGCGGTACGCCCGCCTCGCGCCGGACGCCGACATCGTCTTCGTCGTCGCCAACTCGGCCAAGTACGGCGGCGCCGGCTACTCCACCCCCGACCTGCCGCCCGGCTCGCCGTTCCACGGAGTGGCGACGATGTCGTCCGACAACGACAGGTCGTACCTCATAGGAGCCCATGAACTGGGCCACTCCATAGGCCGGCTGGCCGACGAGTACCAGTACGCGGGCTACGGCGCCTACCCCGACACCGCGGAACCGGCCGCGGCGAACCTCACCCTCCACCGCGACCCGGGCGCGGCGAAGTGGTCCCGGTGGGCCGGCGCCCAGGACCCGACCGGCTCGGTCGTGGGCGCGTACGAAGGCGGCGGCTACTACGAGACGGGCATCTACCGCCCCACCGACACCTCCCTCATGCGCACCCTGGCCTCGACCGAGTTCAACGTCGTCGGACGCGAGGCGATGATCGCCGGCTTCTACGCCGACGCGGACGCACTGACCTCCCGCGTCCCCACCACCGAGCCGGTCCGCAGGAACCGCCCGGTCACGGTACGGCTCGCGCACGTGACCGGCCTCGCCGACCTCCACCTCACCTGGTACGTCGACGGCCGTGAGGTCCCGTGGGCGGCCGACGTCCTGACGGTGACACCCCGCGCCCTGGGCGTCCACGGCCACGGCCGGGGTCACCGGATCACGGCTACAGTGACCGACCGCACGGCGGCCGTCCGGGATCCCGCGGTACGGGACCAGGCGTCCAACTCCCTGACGTGGAGGGTGCGCTGAGGCCACCGGTCCGCAGGCCGCACGCGCAGACGGACCGTGCAGCGGCCGGAAGCCGTGGTGAGGGCACAGACCCGGCTTCCCGCGTCACCTGCAGGTGGTCATGCGCTCGCCCGCGGTGGCCGTGGCCCCACGGCGCGGTGGCCGTGGCCACCGCGGCGGGCCGCACAGCGCCTGGGGACGAGCCCGCGGGCCGCCGCGCCGTCTCAGGACCCAGCCGCCGCGGCCCTGCGGCTCAGACGCTGCCCTCCGGCGATATCGCCAGGTGCCACACCACGAAGTCGACGAGGGTGGCGATGGACTCCAGGCAGTCCAGGCTCAGGTCCTGAGCGGCCACGTCGACGCCGTAGCGCTCGGTGATCGCGGCCAGCAGCGTGACACCGGCCAGGGACGACAGCGAGATCTCGGAGCCGAACAGCTGGGTCTCCGCGGGCAGTTCCTCGATGCGGGACCGGTCCGCGCGCGTGGCCTCGGCCAGCATCCCGCGGATCTCCCGCTCCACGTGGGCCCGTTGTTCCTGCAGGGGTTCTTCGGTCATGGGGTCGGTCCAATCGGCAGCGGACGCACCTGCAGCCAGCCGGGCCAGGAAGGCAGGTCGCCGTGGAGGGTGCGGGTCAGCGTCACCGTCGACTGCGCCGGGTCGCCGCCTTCGCCGGCGATGCGCAGGCCGGCCTGGCGGAACAGCAGCCGCAGTTCGGTGTTGGCCTCGGTGGGCCGGAGGTCCAGCGTGAACTCGTCGGCTCCGGCCGACCGGGCCTCTTCCATCAGCCAGCGCAGGAACGCGACGGAGGCACCGCGGCCGGCGATGCGGCAGGACAGGGCGAGCAGGGGCACCGACCATGCCGTGGAGCCGGGCCGCACCAGCGCCATGCCGATGATCCCGTAGTCCCCGAACCGGTCGGTCATCCGCGCCGTGAACAGCCGGTGGCCGCCCTGTCCGGTCATGACCCGGACCTGCTCGCGGTCCAGCCCGGACGAGTTCAACCGGTGGGTCCGCTCGGCGAGTTCGAGCGCGCGGGGGAGATCCTCGCTCCCCGCCGCGCCGATCTCCATCCGCATCTCGCACCACCGCAGGAACTCCTCCCTGCTGCCCTCGAAGCGCTCGCCCGCCCGGCGGCGGGCCTCCTCGGTCCGGTACAGGCCGACCCGCGCGCCGGCCTCCGCGGTGACCGGCCGTCCGTCGAATGCTTCCAGCAGCGCGGGCACGTCCCGCGGATCCGCCGTACGCACGCCGGGCAGCAGGGCTTCCACCTCGGCCCGCTCGTACGGCGAGTCGTCGACCAGGAGGAGCGAGTCGACCGCCACCCCCAGCTCGGCGGCGATCTTGCGCAGGGCGGTGCTCTTGTCCTGCCAGGACACCTGCGGGGCCAGGAACCGGGCGGCGAGGCGGGTGTCACGGGTGAGGCGCTCCAGCACCTCGGGGGCGCTGCGGCTGGCGATGCTGCTCAGCACCCCGCGCCCGGCGAGCGCGTCGACCGCCGCCAGCATCTCCGGACGGACCTCGGGCAGCCCGCTGTCGGCGCGCTCCACCGCCACGCCGTCCCACAGGGTGCCGTCGAGGTCCCACACGACGCACTTGATGCCGTCAGTGTCCAGCATGGCTCGGGTCCTGTCGCTCGGACGCCCGGTCGTCGTCGCCCGCCGGGAGCCGCAGCTTCATCACCAGGTTGGTCGGGGTGAAACCGAACTTCCGGTACAGGGTGCGCATCGGGACGTTGCCGACGTGCACCCGGCCCACGACCTCGGTGAGCCCGTGCCGCACGGCGAACTCCAGCCCCGAGGAGATGAGCAGTTCCGCCACCTCGGCCCGGCGCTCCACCGGCGCCACCGCCAGCGAGCGGAAGTTCGCGTACCGGTCACCGGTCATCACGTTCTGGTTGACGCTGACCCAGAGCCAGCCGACCGCAGGGTCGCCGGGCCGGTGGGCGACGATCATCCCGTCCTTGGACTTCTCCATCGCGCGCGCCATCCGCGTCCGGTGCCGCACCGGGTCGTCCACAGCGTCCCCGCCGAAGGAGACCCGGGCGATGTCGACCTCGAAGTCCCCGATCGCCGGCAGGTCCCTCTCATCGGCCTGCCGGATGACGTAGGGCGCCGCCCGCTCCTCCAGGACGTCGCGCTCGTCGGTGGTCGGCGGGTGCCAGGTCCGGCGGGACGGCACGGGGGGAGCCGTCTCCTCGGCACGCTCCGGTGCACCGGTCTGTGCCGCGGCGGGCTCCGGTGCACCGGTCTGTGCCGTGGCGGGCTCCGGTGCGGCGGCCTGTGCCGTGGCGGGCTCCGGTGCGGCGGCCGTCACCTGCGGGCGGCCGCCCGCGTACCGGGCCGCCGAGGCCGGCTGCCGGGTCTGCTGCTCGGGTCCGGCCGGGACCAGCGGGCCGGGCCGGAAGGGCCCCTTGCCGCAGTTCGGGCAGCCTTCCGCGCGCAGCATGCCGACCGAGGTCCACTTGGCGCCGGGGCCGACCCGGACCAGCTCCCCGCAGGCCACGCATTCGTACATGCGCTGCCGCGAGCGTTTGTCACCCGTGTAAAGGGGGCCCTTGTAATCGCCTTCCTGAGAAGGCGCCGTCGCGCTCGTGGTGAGGAGATGCTGAAAGAATCCGACCCCGCCCAGGATTCCGCTGCCCTCGTACTCGTTGAAGTTGCGGACATACCCGTTGGTGACGAGACCGAGTTCCATGATTTCGCGCTGCACCTGGAGCATTTCGTCCGGGCTCTTCCCGCCGAACGACAGGAAAATGCTGTGGGCCGGTCCCGGGCGCAGGCCTTCCACCGCCCGCGACAGGAACAGCCGGGCACCCTCGGGGGTGTACGGCGGGTCGGTCATCGCCACGTCGAACTGGCGGTGCAGCTTTTCCGGCAGCGGATTGCGCAGGTCGTGCTCGACCGTCTCTATCCGCGTCCCGAGGTCCGCCGACACCCGCTCGATGTAGCCGAGGATCTCGGGGGAGATGTCGACCACCGTCACCTGGTCGACGAGCGGGCTGCCCAGCACGTCGCCGACCACGGCGACCGCCAGCGAGATCAGGTCGTCGTCGCCGATCAGCAGCAGCGAGCCGCCGGGCAGCGTGCCGGACGACAGCAGGGCGAGGACGCGCCGCACCTTGGTCTCGGGGGTGCACTTGGACTGGTCGATCGTCATGTCGACGGCCGGACCGTCCTCCATGATCGCGGACAGCCGGGCGACAGCCTCGTCCAGCACCTCCGGGATCACCAGCTCCCGGCCGTCACAGGTACGGCAGGTGGCGTCCAGCGTGAGGTCCATGCCCAGCTCGCTGACGACGGCCCGGCCGGCCGGGGTGAGCTGCGACGGCCGCTCCTTGGTGATCAGCCCGCGCTGGCGCAGTTCGTTGCCCACGGCCGCCACGATCGGCACGGGCAGACCGACGGCGCGGCTGATGTCCTTCGTCGAGGCCGGAGCCAGCCGGCGGATGGCACGCAGGATCGACCGCACCCCCGGAGGCCCTTCCTGGAGCCTGACGGCGTCCGCGACATCATTGAGCACTCGGTCGGCGCTGAGACTGCGGCGTCGTCGACGGGCGTTCGTCACAATGTTGCTCCACGTGGGGTGAGAATGTTCGTGCCAGTATACGGGGCCGCAGAACCACGACGCCAGGCGTCTATGGGCGGTCCAGCAATTCCAGGCAGCTGCTGTTCCACCCTGATTCCTGATCGGCAATTCCGTCGAGCATGTCGGCTATCCGGGCCACGGCGGGAGAGCCTTTTCTCATCCGCAGGAAGAAATAGTTGCGAATGGTCTCCCATTGCCGCGCGAGCGCATCGGCCGTGTCCGCGGCTCCAGCCAGTTCCGGGATTTCGCAGACCGTGGCCGCCAGCCGAAGGAAGCGGGCGTTCAGCGCGCGCTGGCTGGCCAGTTCACCGAACCATGCGCTGATCGAGATCATGCCCACCGGTGTGGGCTCGGCGAAAGCGTCCGGCGTACCGCGCAGCCGGTTCGCGCACTGCCGCAGCAGGCCTTGTTCGCCGGACTCGGCCGCATAGGCGGTGGCGGTGCGCCGCAGGGCCGCCCGGAAGTCGTCCGCCGCGGGGGTGCGGGCGGGCCCGGTGCCGGGCGTGACGACGATGGTGCGGTGACGCCAGTCCGGGTCGCCGCGGTGGCCGTCCGCCAACTCCGGCGCGGACACCGCCGCCAGCAGGGCCCGTCTCTCCAGCGTGCCCTCGAAGAGCGAGCCCCGGTAGCGGTCCACGACCTCGAAGCCGTCGCCCGTGGCGGAGCGCAGCACCACCCGGTGACAGTGGTGCTGCTGCCGGTACTGGGAGGTGTACGGCATGTGGAAGGCGTCGACGAACAGGATGACCGGGGTGCCCTCGGCGAGCCGTTCCCCGAGGTACTTCTCGACCTCGCCGGGGCCGTCGTGCACCAGGTGCTCCGAGGTCAGGCCGTACCACTGCGCCAGTGCGTCCGCGGCCGTGCGCCGGCGGGTGGCGACGTTCTCCAGCGGCCACTCCGATCCGCTGAGCGCCCTGCTGCGGTAGCCCCAGTCGTCCCCGAGGACGGCGGGGTCGCGCCCGAGCCAGGCCGAAACAGTGCCGAACGTGGCCGCAATGCAATCCAGTGCGGTGAAATCCGAGTCGTCGTCCGACGGCCTTACCAAGAAAATGCACCCCTCCGCTGGCCGGTCAACAAGACTTCGGCGGGCGCCGCGGCGGGCAGACCCGCAGGCCCGCGGCGGCGCGCTGCGGTAGGTTACCCTGGGTGCTAGCCTGATGTGGCTAAGTGTCGGCAGTCGGGATGTCAAGGCCCCGATCCGGTCACCGTGATCGTTGTGAATCCACGTTGTGAATCCTTGGAGAGGAGATGCGGGAAGCGGCGTCCGCACCTGCTTCCCGGAGCGCCATGAGTAATCCCGCCGAACTCGCCACCGAAGGTATAGACGTCGACGACCTGTGCTCCTACGCGGTCGACGTCTGGGTGAGCGATCACAGCATCCTGACCGATGAGCAGCGTCTTCTGAAGGTGCTGCGCGATGCGGCGGAGAAGGGCAACGCCAGGGTTCTCGGTGAGGCTTCGCACGTCTTTCCCAACGGCGCCGTGACCGCGATCCTCCTGCTTTCCGCGTCGCACCTGAGCATTCACACCTGGCCGGAATTCTCGCTGGCCAACGTCGATTTGCTGGCCTATGGCCGGCTGAACGGCGAGCGCATGATGCAGAGCGTCGAGCTGGGTCTTTCCCCGACCAAGATCAATGTGACGCGGAACCTCCGCGCCGTTCACTGAGCCTCTTCCGCACCGGATCCGGACCCCGGCCCGGGGCTTCGGCCTGTCTGCTGGTAACAGGCCGACTGAGCTAGCATGGGGTGTGGTCTAGGGAGAGTATCGGTCGCGGGGATGACGAACGGGCCCCCGCGTCCGGGCATCTGTGAGGAGATGGATCATGGGACGCGGTCGCGCACGTGCGAAGCAGGCCAAAATCGCTCGCGAGCTCAAGTATCACGCCCCCAGCACCGACCTCAGGGCCCTCCAGCAGGAACTCGCCACCGGCGAGGACGAGGACCATCCGGCAGACCTCCTGGTCGACGGCGAAGAGAGCGACGACCGGGAACGCCCGCTCGACTCACGGTGATCTCCCCCGTTCCTTCCCTCCGGACGACCGGCCCCTCCTCATCACAGCCAGCCCTCCAGCGAATCCAGGAAAGCCCCGAAATGGTCCCGGTGGGGGGCGTGACTCACGTCCGCGAGCGTGCGCACCTCGAAACCACGGCGCCGCAACTCCCGCCGGTGCAGCGGGCTGACCAGCGCACTGGGGTCCGCGGCCTGGACCAGTGAGGGCACCAGCGGCTCCTGCGGCGTGTGATCGACGGCGCGGTACCCGGAGAGCGTGCGGGCCGTGGATTCGTCCCATGCCTCCAGCGCCGCCAGCTCCGCCGTGACCCGGGCATCGTCCCAGTCCGGCCGGAAGGTGTGGATCAGCAGCCGGGGGACGCGCTTGAACAGCGCGAAGGACGCCGGATCCAACGACCCGTCAGGACCACCGAGCCGCCAGGCGGGTTCCGAGTAGACGGCCCGTCCGGGGCGCAGCCGGTCCACCGCGAGCGCCACGGCCAGGGCACCCAGTGAATGACCCACCATCAGCTCCGGCCGCGGGTCGAGCGTGTCGATCAGATCCTCGGCGAAGTCCGCGGGGGCGTAGGAACCCCGCGGGCTGCGGCCGTGGCCGCGCAGGTCGACGGCGACGACCCGGTAGCCGCGACCGGTCAGCACCGGCACCAGCTGATCCCAGGTGCGATGGTCCGCCATGATCCCGTGGACCAGCACGGCGACCCGGTCGCCGGTGCCCCACCGGCGGGTGTGCAGCCGCATCTCAGTCGGCGGGCCGGCCCGGAGCCGGGTCCGTCAGCCGCACGATCGCGTCCCGGGAGACCGCCGGCGCCCACAGACGTTCCACGGACACCGCCGAACGCGTATCGGGCAGCCCGGCCGCGAGGTTCGTGCCGTAGCGGATGATCCGGCGGGTGGTCGCTTCGAGCACCTGCAGCCGGTACGGCCACAGGGACTCCTGCTTCGCCTCGACCGCCGGCCCGTCCAGGGCCACGGGCACGGGGAACAGCGGCTCGTCCCACGCCGTGGACAGCTCCGCTGCCGCCGATTCGGCGTCGGCGAACAGCGAGTACGGCATGTCCTCGTAGAACGCCACACGCTCCGGGGCGAGTTCGCCCTCCACGACGAGCGCACGCACCGCCTCACGGGTGATGACGTGATCGACGTGCCCGCCCACCGCGAGCGGCGCCAGCACCAGCCGTTCGCCTGTCAGTTCGCGGGCGAGGTCCTCGGTGACCCGGGCCAGCAGCGCGGGCTCCGCCGCCCGTACCCGGGCCGCCGCGTCCTCGCGGACGAAGAAGTCGTCGGTCCAGGCCGGCCGGGCCTCGCCGTCCACATGGCCGAGCAGCGTCAGGGAGGCGTCCAGCACCCGGCAGGCGACACGCTCCTCCGCGATCAGCATCCGCGAGGCCAGCTCGGGGCGCTCCTGGTAGTACGGCCGCCGGGTCCAGGTCTCGTGCGAGAACACGTCCACCACGTGCCCGCCGAACCGGTGCACCAGACCGCCCAGGGCCAGCTGGGCGTCGTCGGGGTGGGGCGAGACGACGACCGGCGCGAGCCCGGCACCGGTGACGCGGGCGGGAGCCGGCGGCGCCACGACCAGCAGGCCGGCGGCGTACCAGCGGGAGATCAGCTCCTGGTCCTCGGCGCCGAAGGAGGCCAGCGGGCGGGTGCCGTCGCACTCGCGCCACAGGCGAGCGCCGGGCGCGGGGAACAGACCGGCGTCGAGAGGTTCACCCAGGAAGTGCGCCGATGCGCCCTCACACTCCAGGTGGGGCAGGCCCGTTGGACGGTCCGCCGGTGCGAGTGCCTTCGTCGACCGCCGTGACGGCGGTGTGGCAGGGCGCTGCGACATGACGAGCAGTGTAAAGCAACGTCCGATCATGGAACTATGGGAGAAGCGCACCCGCGGCAAGGCTCCGGAAGGCCTCGGACACGGTGAAGGGCTGACACATGTACGTACTCGCCTGGGGACTCGAACCGGTCGACCTCTCCGCTCTGGAGGACGCCTGCGAGCGGGTCGGGCTTCCGCTTCAGTCCCCGGACGCGCAGGACGGCAGCCCCGCCGATCACCACCGGGACGACCTGCTGGTGGCCTTCGCCGGCACCCGGGGCCCCGCCGTCCAGCCACGGAAGATCACCCGTGACGGCGCCTATGTCGTCACGGTGCAGAGCGCCCCGGACGCCCGGGACACCCTGCGGGCCGTACGGTCCGGCTCGAGCTTTCTCATGGCCTCGCCCCTGGGCGGCGAGCGGCTGGTGTCGTTCCTGACCTATCTGCGGGACGTCGCCGCGCCCACCGCCACCCAGGTGCTGGACCTGGACGACTCCGGGGTCCTGGCCACTCCGTCCGCCTCCGTCCAGCTGACCGAGGCGGAGGCGAAGGCGCTGCGCGCGCTCGGGGACCGGTCCGCGCGCATCGTCGCCCGTCCCGAGCTGCTGCGCCTCACCGGCGAGGACCCGCGCGACCTGGTGGAGGCCCTGCGCAAGCGCTTCCGCGAGGTCGGCTCGGGCGCTCAGATCCTGAAGGTGCCGCACATGGGCTTCCGGCTGGTCGGCAAACTGCGCACCGGCACCACCGCACCCTCGTGACCGGAACCGGAACCGGAACCGGAACCGGAACTGGAGCCGGAGCCGGGACGCGCCCCGTGCAGGTGTGGTGGGCCCGCCTGTCCGGGGAGTACCCCGGCCTGTCCGGGCTGCTCGACCCGGTGGAGCGGGCCCGGTACGAGGCGACCGTCGATCCGGTCAACCGGCAGCAGTTCCTGGTCGGTTGTGCGCTGAGCCGGCTGGTGCTCGGCCGGCTGCTCGGTCTGCCGGCCGCTCAGGTGCCGCTGCGCCGGGTGTGCCCGCGCTGCGGCGGCCCGCACGGCAAGGCCGCCCTGGACCCGGCGGCGGACCTCGGCTTCTCCGTCAGTCACAGCGGCCCGACCGTGGGCCTGGCCGTGTGCCGGGGCGCGGAGGTCGGGCTGGACGTGGAGCGGATCGAGGAGGCGCCCGACGTGGACCTGGTGGCGCCGCGCGTCCTGTCCGCGGCCGAACTCGCCGTACTGCACGGGTTCGCTCCGGCCGACCGCCCGGGCGCCCTGCTGCGCTACTGGACCCGTAAGGAAGCGGTGCTCAAGGCCCTGGGCATCGGACTCCGGCTGCCGCCGCGCCGCCTGGAGGTGTCGGCGCCCGGCACGCCCGCCCGGGTCGACCGCTGGGCGGACCGTCCGGAAACGGTGGGTGAGTTGAGGCTGGCCGACCTCGAGGTGGAGGGGCGGCACCCCGCTGCCGTCTGCCTGACGGGCGGATGGGACGCGGATGTTGTCCAAAAGGACGCGCACGAGCTGTTGTTGAGTGCGGGTTAGCAGCTGTCGCCCCGCAGTGCAACGGTGTCGGGGGCAGCGGTCGCGTGTGTACGATCCAGCTCTACCCAGGCGGATATGCGGGGGAAGGACAAGACTCGGATGACGGACGTCGTTCTGTTGACTCCGCGGGAGATCAACACAGGCAGCGCCAGCCTGAACAATCAGAATGTGGCCATCACGGACGAAGAGTATGTCCAGCTGGATCCCGCTCTCCGCGCCTTCTACGAAAAGGTGCGGGAAAACCTCGGCCTCGCCTGCATCACAGGTTATCTGCGTCACGCCGGACACACCGTCACCTCACTGAACCTGCACGGCCGTGCGCCCAGCGACGAGACCATCATCGAGCTGATCCGCCGTGAGAAGCCCCGCTTCGTGGGCATCAGCATCATGTACGACCTGCACATCATCGATGCCATCCGGCTCATCAGGTGTGCCCGCGCCGCCGATCCCGAGGTGTTCATCGCCATCGGCGGTGCCTTCTGCACGTACAACGCCAAGCTCATCGCCGAGCGGGTGCCCGAGGCGAACTGCGTCGCGTTCGGTGAGGGCGAGCTGACCGTCGTCGGTCTCCTGGACCGGCTGAAGGCCGGCACCGACTGGCGCGAGACGCCCGGCATCTACTACCGGGACGGGGACCGGATCCGCACCAGCGGCATGCCGGTGCTGCCGGACCTCAGCCGCATGGTCTGGCCGGCCCGCGACGTTCTCGAGACGCACCGGGCGGCCGGCATCGCGACACCGGTGGCCTCCACGTTCACCAGCCGCGGCTGCCATGCGAAGTGCACTTTCTGCTACGCGCCGCGGCAGCCCGGTGTCGTCGACGGATTCTGGCGCCTGCGGCCGCCCGGTGACGTGGTCGACGAGATCGAATATCTGCAGCGGGAGTTCAGCACCCGTTTCATCTGGTTCAACGACGACAATTTCGGCGGCGCATTCAGCAATGGCTTCGCCCATGCCGTGGAATTTGCCGAGGAAGTGCTGCGGCGCGGGCTGAAGTTCCAGTTCCACTGCGAGTTCCGGGTCGACTCCGGACTGATCGACCACGAGGCGCTCGGTCTCCTGCGCCGGGCCGGGCTCGCCTCGGCGCTGCTGGGCATCGAGTCGGGGTCGCCCGGCATGCTGCGGCGCTTCAAGAAGGGCACGACCGTGGCGTACAACCTGGACGCTGCCCGGATGTTCAAGCGCGAGGGACTCGGTCTCGACCCCGGCTGGATCATGATCGAGCCCAAGACGTCCCTGGACGAGCTGTGGGAGAACCTGGGCTTCATCGTGGCCGCGCGGATCCACGAGACGGACAACCCGTTCTTCCTCATCAACCGCGCCATCGCCCTGCGGGGCACGGAGATGTACGACCGGATCGAGGAACCGCTGGCTCCGGCGGACATCGCCGGCCGCGAGGGCGACGCCTTCGAGATCCTGCGCACCGCCCGCCGTGACTACCGGGTGCCCGATGCCCGGGTGGAGGCGCTGTGGGGCGCGTGGAGCGAGATCGGCGAGGAGATCAGCGACTGGAAGGAGAACGTCCTTCCGTTCATCGCCCAGGACCTCGCCGTGGCCGCCCGCCGGCTGCGGGGCACCCCGGCGGCCACCGCCGAGGACGGTCCGCGCGCTCTGCTGAGCCGGCTGCGTGCCTGGCGCAACGGGCTGCCCGAACTGTTCCTCACGTTCATCAACTTCGGTCTGGTGCTGGCGGAGACCGATCCGCCCGACCTGGCCGAGCGCCTCGACGCGGAGCTGCGCGCGGTCGTGGCGGAGTACGACGACGAGCACCTGGGAGTGCCGTTCGCCGAGTTCAGGGCGCGCGTCGACGCCGTGTGCGCGCGTGAGGCCGTCGGAGCGGGAGCCGCGTGATGACCCTGCGTTACGGAGTGATCGGCGGCGGCCGGGTGTTCCAGCGGTACCACCTGCCGGAGGTGAGCCGGCACGAGGACTTCGAGCTGGTGGCCGTGTGCGATGCCGACGAGGACAGTGCCCGCAAGGTGCTCGGCGAGGCCGCGGACGGCGTGCTGGTCACCGGCAGCCTCTCGGAGTTCCTGGGCGAGGGCCGGCCCGACGTGGTCGCCGTGTGCACCCCCAACGACGCGCATGTCGAGCCGGCGCTGGCCGCCCTGGCGGCCGGGGCCCATGTCCTGTGCGAGAAGCCGCTCGCCGCGGACCTCGCCTCGGCCAGGCGGCTGGCCGAGGCGTCCGACGGCCGGCTCGCGGTCAACCTGCCGTACCGCTTCCACGAGCTGGTGCCGGTCTTCCGCGAGGCGCTGCCCGCCGGCCTGCGGGAGATCACGCTGACGTTCACCACCGCGGGCCAGCGTCTGTGGCGTCCGGTCACGAACTGGTACGGCGACGCGCGGCGGGCCGGTGGCGGTGCGCTGCTGGACCTCGGCGCCCACGCGCTGGACCTGCTGGAAGCGGTGTTCGGGCCGGCGGAGGCGATGAGCTGCCGGGTGGACCGGCCGGGCGCGGAGGAGCGCGTGGTGGCCGAGGTGAAGCTTGCCGCCGGGCCGGCGACCGTACGGATCGACCGGGCGAGCCGCACCCTCGGGCTGCAGGTGGAAGCGGTCGGTGCCGACGGGGAGAGCGTGGTGCTCGACCTGAAGCGGGGCGAGGTCCGCAGCGCGGCCGGGGTCGTCGCGGCGCAGGAGCGCCGGCCGGAGCTGGCCGCGATCAGAGGCTTCCTGGACGCGGTCGCGGGCCGTCCCGGCGGCCGGACGGTGCCGGCCGCCGAGGCGCTGGCGGTGCAGGAGCTGATCGCGCAGCTCTACGCGGTCTCGCTGTGCGAGGAGGAGCCGACCGGCTGACCGGCCGCCCCGGTGTCCGTGGCGCCGCCGCTGATGACGGGGCGGAAGGCCTGCTTCATCCGGCGGAGCCTGGCCCGCGTGCGCTCACCCGAGTACAGGTGGGTGCTGCCGATCTCCTCGTCCGTGATGCGGTCCAGGAAGTAGAGGTTCAGCACGTCGGACGGGGTCGCGCAGTCCTTGCAGAAGGAGAAGCGCGGCCGGTCGTGCAGGAACAGGTCGTAGTGCTGGTGTGAGCCGTACTGGTCGAGCAGGAGCGTGCGGTTCTCGGCCAGGTTGCCCATCGGCTTGACCCACGCGTGCGGGCAGGCGGACACGTCGCCCTGGCCGAACAGCTGGGCCATCGTCGCGGGCACGAAGCAGGGCATGGTGCGGATGTTGGTCTTCAGCTGCTCGGCCATGTGCTCCACATAGGCGCGCGGCGGCAGCACGGAGGCGAACTCGTCGTACCGCTCGGCCAGCGGCACCAGGTGGTCGCCGGCCGGCGGTCCCATCCGCTCGGCGGTCTCGCCGCGGACCGGGAAGAAGTACAGGGTGGCCTGCCCGGCGTACCGGTCCCGCAGGAATTCGGCGAATTCCAGCTGCCCCTGGTAATTGGCGTCGGTGAGCACGGACTGGATGTCGATCTTCAGGCCGGCTTTCGCGGCCGAGTCGAGGCCGCGCATGATGACGTCGTGCAGTTTTGCCTGTTTGGGCGGCAGCCGGTGCCGGTTCAGTTCCAGGGTGTGGCCGTCCAGGGAAATGTTCAGCTGTACGTTGCCCAGGGCGGCCAGCGCCTCGATGCGCCGGTCGTTGAGAAAGACGCCGTTGGTGATGACCTGAACCGTCTCGTAACGGCGGCTCGCCTCCTCGACGAATTCGGTCGAACCCTTCAGCCAGAAGAATTCGCCACCGGAAAGCCGGAGAACGGGCGCGTCCACGTGCTCGTGGTAGAGATCGAGTATCTCGTGCCAGTCCTGGCGCCGGTCGGTGGTGAGCCGCAGCCGGGCGTCCGGCACGTTCATGAGGAGGTTGTATTCCTCGGTCAGGCAGTAGGAGCAGCGCATCTGGCACAGCTGCTCCTCGATCACCATGTCATTCACCAGGAACGGCAGGCGTTCGCCGTCTGCCGCCATGGCGGTCATTGCGGCACGGAACTTTTCCTTAAGGCGCATAGATTCCCCGGAGGAGGTGCGGTGGACTTGCTCTCCGGCAGGCGATCGGGTCGTCCGCGGTTCCTGCCTGCAGCGGTGGCCATGGGACGGCGTGCCGCAACCCTAACCGTCACGCAACGGCTGCACCAGTGCGCCGCCGGCCGGTCCGACCGCTCGGCGAGCCCGCCGATAGGCGTTGCACGGACGGAAACTGAGGTCACATCAGTCCCGCCCACAAGGGCGGCGGGGACCGCCGGCCGACCGCTGCGTTAGCATTCTGCGCCGGTACCGGGGGAATACCACAGGGGGCGCGATGAACTCACCGTCCGGCCAGCGGAATACAGGCGAGGCCGTGGACATCCGCCGTATCGACGTGACGTTGCCGGACCACCGGTACACGGTCCACATCGGGCCCGGCGCACGGCAGTTGCTGCCCTCGGTCGTCGAGGAACTCGGCGCCCGGCGCGTGGCGGTGGTGACGGCGCTGCCCGACGCCGGCGTGCCCGACCCCGGGGTCCCCCACTGCGTCGTACCGGCCCGTGACGGGGAGCGCGACAAGACCCTGGCCACGGTGGAGGAGTACTGCCGGGCCTTCGTTCGGTTCGGGCTGGGCCGGGCGGACGCGGTCGTGGCGATCGGCGGCGGCACCGTGACCGACGCGGTCGGCCTGGCGGCGGCCCTGTACCACCGGGGCGTGCCCGTCGTCCATCTGCCGACCACCCTGCTCGCGCAGGTCGACGCGAGTGTCGGTGGCAAGACCGCGGTCAACCTGCCCGAGGGCAAGAACCTGGTCGGTGTGTACTGGCAGCCCGCGGCGGTCCTGTGCGACACGGACTACCTCGCCACGCTGCCCCACCGGGAGATGCTCAGCGGCTACGGCGAGATCGCCCGGTGCGCCTTCATCGGCGCGGGTGACCTGCGGGGCCGTGCGCTGCACGAGCAGATCGCGGCGAGCGTGGCGCTGAAGGCCTCCGTCGTCGCCCGGGACGAACGAGACAGCGGACTGCGCCACGTCCTGAACTACGGCCACACGCTGGGCCATGCGATCGAGCGGGCGACGGACTACGCCTGGCGGCACGGCGAGGCCGTCGCCACCGGCACCGTCTTCGCCGGACGGCTGGCCGGCGCCCTGGGCCGGATCGGCGAGCGCAGGGCCGAGGAGCACCAGGAGACGGTCGCCGGCTTCGGCCTGCCCACCTGGCTGCCGGACGGGGTGCCCGCCGAGACCTTGGTGTCCCTGATGCACCGGGACAAGAAGGGCAGGGACGCGGCCGAGGGGCTGACGTTCGTCCTCGACGGCCCCCGAGGGCCCGAGCTGGTCCACCCCGTACCGGAATCCGTCGTACGTTCCGTACTCGCCGCCATGCCCACCGGTCCCGAGCCCGCCGCCACGGACCGGCGGGTGCCCTCCTGAGGAGTCCCGTGTCCCCTGCCGCACCCGGGCCGGTGCCGATCTCCGGCACCACCCGGCTCTACGCCGTCCTCGGTTCCCCGGTGACCCAGGTCCGGGTGCCCGGGCTGGCCAACGACCTGTTCGCCCGGCGCGGCATCGATGCCGTGCTGGTCCCCGTCGACGTGCGCCCGGAGCAACTGGGCGACGCCGTCGCGGGACTGAAGTCGATCGGTAACCTGGACGGGCTGACCGTCACCGTTCCGCACAAGGTGGAGATCTGCCGGTACGCCGACGAACTGGGCGTGGCGGCCGAGCTGGCGGGCAGCGCCAACGCCCTGCGCCGGCGGGCCGACGGCACCTGGCTCGCGGACAACTTCGACGGCGCCGGCTTCGTGCGCGGGCTGACCGGGCAGGGCCATGACCCCCGGGGCGCCACGGTGACCCTGGTCGGCACCGGCGGCGCCGGACGGGCCGTCGCGGCGGCCCTGCTCATGGCCGGAGCGGGCCGGCTGCGCCTGTGCGACCTGGACGGACAGCGGCTGGCCGAGGTGCACGGCAGGCTCGCGGCACGGTGGCCGGACCGGGTCGAGGCGAGCCTCGAACCCCGGTGCACGGACGCCGGCATCGTCGTGAACGCCACTCCGCTCGGCATGCGTCCCGACGACCCGCTGCCCGTCGACCCGGACGCCCTGCCGGACGGGTGTGTGGTCGCGGACATCGTCATGAAGCCGGCCGAGACCGCTCTGCTGCGGGCGGCTGCGGAACGGGGGCACCCGGTGGTCCCCGGACGTCACATGCTCGACACCCAACTCTCCCTGTACGAGGAGTTCTTCGGCTGGCCCGCCGAAGGGCGCGCGCCGGCGCGCCGGCCGGGAACGGCGGGCTCCGGCGGTCTGCTGACAGGCGAAGGCACGCGTGGGAGCATGGATTCATGATCGAACGTGCACAGGCCGTGGCCCTCGCACAGCGGGCGCTCAAGCACCTGCAGGAGGGCACCACGGACCAGGCCCAGGAGATCCTGCGCGTCCCGGTCTCGGACTACCTGGACGCCGGTCTGTGGCACGAGGAGATCGACCGCGTCTTCAAGCGGGTGCCGCTGATGGCCGCACTGACGGCCGAACTGCCCCGCCCCGGGGACTACAAGGCCCTCGACATGCTGGGCGTCCCCCTCCTGCTGTCCCGGGGCCGGGACGGTCAGGTGCGGGCCTTCCTCAACGTCTGCCGGCACCGGGGCGCCCAGCTCTGCCCGGCCGGCACGGGCACCCGGCACCGCTTCCGCTGCCCCTACCACGCCTGGGTCTACGACGACCACGGCTCGCTCGTCGCCGTCCACCGCCCGGGCACCTTCGGGGAGGTCGCCGGCGAGGAGTTCGGGCTGCGCCCGGTACCCGCCGTGGAGCGGCACGGCTTCGTGTGGGTGCGGCTGACCGGTGACGAGCCGATCGACCTCGACGTCTGGCTCGGCGAGGACTACGGCACCGAACTCGAAGGGCTGGACCTCGGCTCCTGGCACGTGTACGAGCAGCGTGAACTCCCGGGCCCGGGCTGGAAGGTGGCCTACGACGGCTACCTGGAGAACTACCACGTACAGGCCCTGCACCGGACCACGTTCGCGCCCACCAACACCTCCAATTTGATGGTGGTCGACGCGTTCGGCCCGCATCAGCGCATTCTGTACCCGTCCAAGTCGCTCGCCACGCTGGGGGACGTACCGGTCAGCGAATGGGATCCGGCGCCGCATTGCGGCACGGTGTACACCTTCTTCCCCAATGTGTCGATCGCCGGTACCTGGGACGGGCACGCCGTCGTTTCCCAGATACTTCCCGGACCCGTCCCCGAGCAGAGCCGCACCGTTCAGACGGTGTTGACGCGGGAGCCTTGTGAAAGCGAGGCGGAGCGGTGTTACATGGCCGAGTTCAGCGAACTGGTGCGCCGCGGTGTTCTCGACGAGGATTACCGCACGGGCGCACAGATCCAGGCGGCTCTCGGCTCCGGTGCGAATACGCACTTCGTATTCGGCCGCAACGAGCTGGCGCTCCAGCACCATCATCGGTCTCTCAAAGCCCTGTTGAACCACGTCGGCAGCGAACCGGAAGCCGCTGTAAGGGCGTTGGTGGACACTGCTCCGGCCGCCGACTAGATTGTCATCCGACCAGACCGAGGGAAAGGGCACCTGTGAACCGCGACGAAGTGCTCCAGGAGATACACCAGATCGCCAAGGAGTTCGCCGCCTCCAGCGGCCGCACGGTGAACGAGAACAGCCAGAACTTCCTCGACGCCTACGGCTTTACGTCGCTGGACGCGCTGGAGTTCCTGCTGCTTCTGGAAGAGCGTTTCGGTGTCACTTTCGAGGACGAGGATCTGACCGAGGACACGCTCACCTCCGAGGACCGGCTCGCGGACTACGTCGTCGAGCGGCTCGGCTGACGTTTCGTGGGTGCGCAGACGCCACCGAAGCTGACGGAAGTCTCGGACGGCTTCCATGTCCATTCCGCCAGCTCGCTGGACGCCCGGTTCCTGTTCCGGGAGATTTTCGACGGCGGCACCTATGCACAGGTGCAACTGCCCGAGGAGCCGTTCGTCATCGATGTCGGCGCCAATATCGGGCTGTTCACGCTGTTCGTGAAGCAGCGCCGGCCGCGGGCCAGGGTGCTGGCCTTCGAGCCGCTCCCGGACCTCGTCGCGGCGCTGCGCGCGAACATCGACCGGTTCTCGCTGGACCAGGTGTCCGTGCACGACAGGGCACTGGGCGGTGAGGAACAGGATGACGTGGAGTTCACCTACTACCCGCTCCTGCCCAGCAGCTCCACCCTGTTCCCGCAGGATCAGGGGCAGTTGCGCGAACTGCTGAGCCGCAGCTTCCCGCCGAAGGTCGTGGAGCGCATGTTCCAGGGGCGGCGGGTGTCCGTGCGCATCGACCGGCTCACCCCCTACCTCGACGGCGAACAGCCCGTGGATCTGCTGAAGATCGACGCGGTCGGCTCCGAACTCGCCGTGCTGCACGGCATCGAGGAGCGGTTGTGGCCCCTGCTGCGCACGGTCCTCATCGACGTCCAGGACGTGGGCGGCCGCGTGGACGAGGTGTGCCGGCAGCTCGGCGCCATGGGCCTGGACGCCACGGTCCGGCAGCCGCCGGCCTCGGGCGGGGACGGCCTCAACTACGTGATCCACGCCGTACGGCCATGACTTCGGAAATCTCTCAGTCTTCGTGAAGGGACGGACCGGCATGCTGACGCTCGGCCTCGGCGGCTCCAACCACGACTTCGCCGCATGCCTCGTCTCGGACGGCGCCATCGCCGCCGGAATCGAGGAGGAGCGCATACGCCGGGTCAAGTACTCGGTCGGTGTCAACTCGCTGTTCAACCAGTCCTGGCGGTACTGCCTGGAGACGGCCGAGGCCAAGCTCGCCGACGTGGACGTGATCGTCGCCGACGACACCCTGCTCGCCCCGGCCTGGTTCCCCTTCCGCAAGCGGATCCACCACATCCGCCACCACATGGCCCACGCCGCCTCGACGTTCTTCCCGTCCCCGTTCGAGCGGGCCGCGATCCTGGTCGTGGACGGCGCCGGCAGCCTCATCGACGGCGAGGGCGTGGAGACCCTCACCACGGCCATCGGCGAGGACGCCACCATCACCGAGCTGTCGAAGGTGTACGGCACCAACTGGTCCACCGACGGCCTCAGCGCCCTGCGGGTCTACCAGGCCGGCGACAGCGACCACTCGCTCGGCTACATGTACAAGGCCGTCAGCAAGGCCATCGGCTTCGTGCTGTACGAGGACCGGCACTGGTACCTGTCCGAGGACGGCAAGACCATGGGTCTCGCCCCCTACGGCACCCCGCGCTACTGCGCCAAGTTCCGTGAGTACCTGGAACTGCTGCCCGACGGCCGCTACCGGCTGCACCTGAAGAACGGCGGACTGCTCGACTTCATCGAGCACGCCCTCGACGGCTACGAGGACGAGGAGCGCTTCGCACGCGGCGCCGACCTCGCGTACGCCGCCCAGGACACCCTGGAGGAGGTCCTCCTGCACGTCGCCCGCCGGCTGCACGCCGACACCGGTCTCACCGACCTGTGTCTGGCGGGAGGTGTCGCGCTCAACTGTGTGGCGAACGGCCGGCTGCTGCGCGAGACACCGTTCGAGAACGTCTTCGTCCAGCCCGCCGCGGGCGACGGCGGCTGCGCCGTCGGCAACGCCTACTACGGCTACCACGTCATCGCCGGCCGCCCGCGCAAGGAACCGGCCCGCACCGCGCAGCGCCACGCCTACCTCGGGCGCAGCTACAGCGACGGCGAGGTGCGCGCCGCGCTCGACGCCTCGGGGCTGCCCTACCGCAAGGTCGACAACCCGGCCGAGGTGGGCGCGACCCTGCTGGCCCGCGGTGCGCTGCTCAGCTGGTTCACCGGCGGCTCGGAGTTCGGCCCCCGGGCGCTCGGCCACCGCAGCATCCTCGCCGACCCGCGGCGCGCCGAGATGAAGGACATCATCAACGCGCGGGTCAAGCACCGGGAGGCGTTCCGCCCGTTCGCCCCCGCCGTGCTGCGCGAACACGCCCCGGACTACTTCGAACTGGACATCGAGTCGCCCTATATGCTGATCGTCGCGCCGGTGCGGGCCGAGAAGCAGGCCGAGGTACCGGCCATCGTCCACGTCGACGGGACGGCCCGGGTCCAGACGGTCACACGGGCCGACAACGGGGTCTACCGGGAGCTGATCGAGCACTTCCACCGGCTGACGGGTGTGCCGGTCGTCCTCAACACGTCGTTCAACGACCGGGGCATGCCCATCGTGGAGACGCCCGAGCAGGCCCTGGACTTCTACGGCAGCAGCCGGCTGGACCACCTCGTCATCGAGGGCTATCTGGTCGCGCACTCTGCCGAGGACCTGGAAGCGGCGCTGGCGGACGCCCCCAGCGAGTGAGAGGAGATCACCATGGCTTTGGCAATGGACGGAGGAAGTCCGGTCCGCCGACGGGACTTCCCGGCCTGGCCCCAGCACGACGACACCGAGCGTCAGGCCCTCCTCCGTGCCGTCGACCAGGGCCAGTGGTGGCGTGTCGGTGGCTCGGAGGTCACCTCCTTCGAAGCGGAGTTCGGTGCCCTGCACGGCGGCCCGGTGCTGGCCGTGACCAACGGCACCCACGCGCTCGAACTCGCCCTGGAGATGCTGGACCTGGAACCCGGTGACGAGGTCGTCGTCCCGTCGTTCACGTTCATCTCCACCTCCATCGCGGTGCAGCGCATGGGCGGTGTCCCGGTGCCGGTGGACGTCGACCGCGACACCTACTGCATGGACCCGGCACTGCTGGAGGACGCACGCACCCCGCGCACGCGGGTCGTCGTACCGGTGCACATGGCGGGACACGTCGCCGACCTGGACGCCATCAAGGCCTGGGCCGAACCCCATGGCATCGCCGTCCTGCAGGACGCCGCGCACGCGCACGGCGCCGTCTGGCAGGGCCGGCGGATCGGCGACCACGGCACGTACGCCGCGTTCAGCTTCCAGAACGGCAAACTGATGACGGCCGGCGAGGGCGGGGCACTGCTGCTGCCGTCCGAGGACGTCTTCGCGGAGGCCTTCGCCCGGCACAGCTGCGGCCGCCCCATCGGCGACACCAGCTACCAGCACCTCAGCGCCTCCTCCAACTACCGGATGACGGAGTTCGCGGCGGCCGTGCTGCGCGCCCAGCTGGCCCGCCTCACCGGGCAGAACGAGCTGCGCGAGACCCGCTGGAAGACGCTCGCCGCACTGCTCGGCAAGATCCCCGGCGTCGTACCGCAGGGACGTGACCCGCGGTGCGAGATCAACCCGCACTACATGGCGATGTTCACGCTCGACCCGGAGGCGTACCCCGGTCTCGACCGCGACCTCGTGGTGCGGGCACTGGTCGCCGAGGGCCTGCCCGCCTTCATCAACTACCCGCCCGTGTACCGCACGGACGCGTTCCGGACCGTGCCCGGCCCGGACGCCGCGGAACTGGCCGAACGCAACCCGGTCAGCGAACTGCTGGGCCGGCACGGCATCTGGCTGCACCACCGGGTGCTGCTGGGCACCGACGAGGACTGCGCGGACGTCGCCGAGGCGCTCTCGAAGGTGCTGACCGGCCTGACGGCCCAGAGGAACCCGGTGTGATCAGGGCGGCCGTCGTCGGCCTCGGCTGGGTCGCCCGCGAGGTGTGGGTGCCCCGCCTGCTGAAGCACGACGACTTCGAACTCGTCGCCGTGGTGGAGCCCAGCGCCGAGGCGCTGGAGCGGGCCGGTGTCCTGCCGGACGGCGTCCGCGTCCACCACAGCCACGAGGACCTCGACGCGGCCGGCACGGACGTCGTGTTCGTGCTGACCCCGAACCACCTGCACGGCGCCGTCGCCGGGGCATTGCTGCGCCGGGGACTCAACGTCTTCCTGGAGAAGCCCACGGGCACCGAGGACGCCCATCTCGCGCTGCTGCGGGACGCCGCCGAGGCCGGGGGCGGCCGGCTCGTGCTGTCAACGGCCGCCCGCCACCGCACCGACGTGGGCGAACTGGCCCGCCTGGTGGACAGCGGAGCACTGGGCACGCCCCGGCTGGCCGAGCTGAGCTGGGTGCGCTCCCGCGGCATCCCCGGCAGCGACTGGTTCCGCCGGCGCCGCACGGCCGGCGGCGGGGTGCTGGTGGACCTCGGCTGGCACCTCGTCGACGCACTGCACCACCTGTGGGGGCCGTCCCCGGTGCGGGACGCCACCGCCGTCGCCACGTCGGACTTCCTGGGCCGGGCCGGCTTCGGCGCCGCCTGGCACCAGGGCGCCCCCGCGGACGGCGGCGGCGACGTCGAGGACCAGCTGACCGCCCTGGTGGCCACCGAGGACTACGCGCTGCAGCTCCGGCTCGCCTGGGCCTCCCACATCCCCGTGGACACCACCCGCCTCGTGCTGCACGGCACCGCGGGCACCGCCGAACTCACCACCACGTTCGGGTTCAGCACCTGCCGGGTCGGCCGGCCCGCGCTGACGCTGACCCACGGCGGCTCGGTCACGGACGTGCCCCTGCCCCGCACCGGTGTCGGGGACGAGTACGACAGCCATCTGGACGCGCTGCCGGAGGCTTTCGCCCGCCCGGACGCGACCGTGGTCGCCCTGCGCGAGGCCGGGCAGGCGCTCGCGGTCGTGGACGCCTGCTACCGCGCCGCCGGCCTGCGCTGAACACCGTCCCACGCCAGGCACCAACCGAGTTCTCACCGGAGAAGATCGCCGTGACCAACCCCATGAGTCCGACCGTGCCCCCGCGGTACGAGCCGATGCGCGGCCTCGCCCTGTGGGGCGAGGAGGAGAAGGCCGCCGCGCTCGAGGTGCTGGAGAGCCGTTCGCTCTTCCGGTACTACGGGCCCGCACTGCAGCGCCGGGTGGAGGAGTTCGAGGCGAAGTTCGCGGCCCTCCACGAGGCGCCGCACGCCGTCGGCGTCTCCTCCGGCACCGCCGCGCTCACCTGTGCGCTGATCGGCATGGGAATGCCGGCGGGCGCCGAGGTGATCGTGCCCTCCGCCACCTTCATCGGCTGCGTCAGCGCGGTGGTCGCGGCCCGCGGCGTACCGGTCTTCGCGGACATCGACGAGTCGCTCACCCTGGACCCCACCGCCTGGGAGCCGCTCATCACCGAGCGGACCTTCGCCGTGATGCCGGTCCACCTCAACAACGCCGCAGCGGACATGGACCCCATCCTGACCGTGGCCCGCCGGCACGGGATCCGCGTCCTGGAGGACGCCGCCCAGGCCTGCGGCGTCGGCTACCGCGGCCGCCCGGTCGGCTCGCTCGGGGACGCCGGCGCGTTCAGCTTCCAGCTGGAGAAGAACATCACCGCGGGCGAGGGCGGCGCGGTGCTCACCGGCGACCCGCTCGTCCACGACCGCGTGGCCCGCTACCAGGACCAGGGCGGCCAGTTCTTCACGTCCCGCGGCGGCGAGCGCGGCGGCGCCGAGGGCGGTCCCTTCCTGGGCGCCAACCTGCGCATGACCGAGATCGCCGGCGCCCTGCTGTCGGTCCAGCTGGACCGGCTGCCCGGCATGCTGACGCGGCTGCGCGACATCGCCCGTACGGTCCGCAAGGAGCTGTCCGGCCTCGACGTCACCTGGCGCGCGCTGCCCGACGAGGAGGGCAGCGGCGGCGATCTGACGCTGCTGACCGAGAACCGGATGGCGGCCCGCCGCGTGATCACCCGGCTGACCGCGGCCGGTGTTCCGGCCGCCACCCTCTACCAGGGCCGGATGGTGTACCAGAACCCGGCCGTGCACGCCGGCCGCACCGCCTGGGGCACCGAGTGGACCCCGCCCGCCCGGCTGCGCACCAGCGAGGCGCTGCTGGGCCGTTCGGTGACCGTCGGTCTCGGTGCGACGATGACGGAGGACGACGTGGCCCATGTGATCGACAGCCTGCGGGCGGCCGTCGCCTCCGGCGCCGCGGGGAGCGCGCAGTGACCGGCGCCGGGCCGGTCCGGGCCGTCGTACTGGACCTGGACGGTGTCCTCATCGACAGCATCCATGTGATGCGCAAGGCGTTCCAGCGAGCCTACGAACTCGTCGTCGGCGACGGGGAAGCGCCGTTCGAGGAGTATCTGGCGCACCTGGGCCGGCACATGCCGGACACCCTCGCCCTCATGGGCCTGCCCGCGGGCATGTACGAACCGTTCGTGATCGAGAGCCGGAAACTGGTGCACGAGATACCCGCGTGCCCCGGCGCCGCCGACCTGCTCCTCGCGCTGCGTGAGGCCGGGGTGCCGACGGCCGTCGCCACCGGCAAGACCCACGGCCGGGCCGTCGAGGCGCTCGCCGCCACCGGCCTGCTGGAGCTGCTGGACGCGGTGTGCGGCAGCGACGAGGTCGCCCACGGCAAGCCCGCCCCCGACATCGTGCTGCTCGCACTGGACAAGATCGGCGCCGGCACCGAGGGCGCCGTCATGGTGGGCGACTCGGCCCTCGACCTGGAGGCCGGGAGCCGGGCGGGCATACGCACCGCGGCCGGGCTGTGGGGCCAGGGCAGCCGGCGGGAACTCCTGGCACACGCCCCGGACCTGGTGGCCGGGTCCTGTACGGAACTGAAGCAACTGCTCCTCGTGGGCAAGGAAGGTGCAGCGTGACCGCGTCCGACGCCACCCCGGCGGACATCCTGCTGCTCAACGGCCCCAACCTGGGCACGCTCGGCAGGCGGCAGCCGGAGATCTACGGCAGCACCACCCTCGCCGAGGTCGAGGAGGCCGTGGCCCGGCGGCTGCGCCCGCACGGCTTCGGGCTCCGCGCCGAACAGCACGACTGCGAGGGCGAGCTGATCCGAGCCCTGGACCGGCACCGGGACACGGTCGCCGCCATCGTCAACCCGGGCGCCCTGATGATCGCGGGCTGGAGCCTGCGGGACGCACTGGCGGACTATCCGGCGCCCTGGGCCGAGGTCCACATATCCAACGTGTGGGCCAGGGAGCAGTTCCGGCACAACTCGGTCGTCTCACCGCTGGCCGTCGGCGTGATCGCCGGCTTCGGCGTGCACGGCTACGAGCTGGCGGCCGAGGCCCTGGTGCACCGGCTGCGCCAGGACGCCTCCGGAGCGGCCGGATGACCAGCACGGCCCTCGGCGGCCCGGCCGCCCCGGGGGACGGCCCGGCACCCGCCGACCTCGCCGACTGCCTCTTCCGGCTCCCGCACGACCCGCACCGCCCCCTCGTCGGCGACCTCACCGCCGACGCGGTGCGGCGGAGGGTCGCCGAACTGGCCCAGGACCTGCGGGACCGGGGCGTACGGCCCGGGGAGGCCGTCGGGCTGCACGGACCGAACGAACCGGACTGGGTCCTCGCCCTGCTCGCCCTCGTGAAGGCCGGCGCCTGCCCCCTGCTGCTGCCCGCCGAGTCCCCGCCAGGGGAGATCCGCCGACTGCTCGGCCTCGCGGGCGCGTCCCGGTACCTGGACACGGCCCGGCCGGGGGCCCCGCTCGTGACGGAGGACGCACCGGCCCGGTTCCTGGACACGGTCCGGCCCGGGGCCCCGCTCGTGACGGAGGACGCACCGGCCCGGTTCCTGGACACGGTCCGGCCCGGGACCCCACTCGTGGCGGACGACGTACCCGGCCCCGCCGCGCCCCTGCGCCCGGAGCCGGGTGCCGTGCTGCTCACCTCCTCCGGCTCGACCGGCGTGCCCAAGGTCGTGGAACGTACCCAGCGTTCCCTCCTCGACGAGGGCCTCCGCTACCACCGCGCGGGGCTGGTGCGCACGGACGACTCCGTTCTCGCGCCGATCCCGCTGAGCCACGCCTACGCCCTGGGCTGGCTCGCCGGCGCCCTGGTGGCCGGCGCCCGGGTGCTGCCGGTGCCCGCACGAGCCGTCGGTGCCGTCCACGCCCGCCTGCGGGACGGGGCGACCGTGCTGCTGGCGGTGCCGGGGCTGGCCAGGGTCTGGGCCCGGCGCAAGGCCCTGACCGAGGACGCGCCCTACCCGGCGCTGCGCCTGGTGATGGCCGGGGCCGGCTATGTCGACGACGAGCTGGACGCCCTGTGGACGCGTGCCCTCGGCATCGGCGTCTCGCGCAACTACGGGTCCACCGAGACCGGTGCGGTGCTGTGGGGCCGCAGCGGGCTGCCGTCGGGCGCCCTCGACGAGTCGATGCCGGGCGTCCGGGTGGACCTGCTCGGCGCGGACGGGGAGCGGCTGACGGGCGCGGGCCGCGGAGAGCTGGTGGTGGTGCTGGAGGACGGCACCCGCCGGCCCATGCACGACGTGGCGGAACGCGACACCGGCGGCGCCTACCGGATCCTGGGCCGCAAACACCGGGGAGTCGTCCGGCGCGGTGCCCGCTGGGTGTCCACGCTGGAGGTCGAGTCCGTGCTCCGGCAGGCGCCCGGGGTGGCCGACGTGCGGGTGGTGGCCACGGGCGCGGAGACTTCCGACGACCGGGGCCTGGTCGCCGAGTACGTGTCGGCGGACGACGAACTCGCGGACGCCGGGCGCGTATCGGCGTTCGCGCGGTCGAAACTGGCCTCGTACAAGGTGCCCGACCGCTTCGAACACCGCTTCCGGCTCCGCCGCTCGCCCATCGGCAAGGCCCAGGCGGACCCCGTCTACCACCTGCCCGGCCCGCCCACCCCGTCAACCGCCCCTGGGCTGCCCGGTACCGGCGGGGCGGGTGTGGTGTCCGGTCCTGGGCTGCCTGGTACCGGTGGGGCGGGTGTGGTGTCCGGTTCTGGGTCGCCCGGTACCGGTGGGCCGGCCGTGGTGACCGGGCCTGGGCTGTCCGGTACCGGCCCGGCCGCCGTGGTGACCGGTGCCCTGTCCGCGCTGGGGCTGACCGAGCGGCTTGCCTCGGGTGCGACGGCTGCGGACCTGGTGCGCGAGTACGGTCTGCGGGCCGACGTACTGCCACTGCTGCTGGACACGGCGTGTGCACTCGGGGTGCTGAGCACGGAGCCGGTCACGACGGGGAACGCTTCCGTCGGCGGTGCCACGGAGCCGGCCCCGGCGGAGTCCGGCCCGGCGACCGGCGACACGGAGCCGACGGCCGCTGTCCGCGCTCTGGCGGACGTCGTGCGCCGGGGGCCTGAGGCCGTTGCCGGCGAGGTGTCCGCTGCTGGTGGTGATGTGCCTGCCGGTGTCGGCGGCGGCCACGCCGGTGATGCGTGCGCCGGTGTCGGAGTGTCGCCCGCCGGTGTCTCGTGCGCCGGCGATCCCCTCCCCGTGCAGGTGCGCGCTCGGGTGGACGAGCTGCTCGTCGCGGCGGCCGGTGCGGGCGAGGTGCTGGAGATTTCCGATGCGTCCGGGCCGGACGGTGACGGCAGCCCGGAACTTCCCGTGGACGCGGGCCGGCTGACCGCCTGTCTCGTCAGCGGGGTGCACGGACCTTCGGCCCGGCTCGGCCGACTCGCGGCGCTGCTGCGGCCGGGAGGCCTGCTCGTCGTGGCGGACACCTTCGTGGCGGAGCCTCGCACCCTGCCGGACGAGTACAGCCGCGCCACGGTGGTCGACTGGCTCGTGCGCGGCCGGCTGCGCTGGTGGACACCGCAGGAGATGCAGGCGGCCCTGGAGGCGGTGGGGCTGGTCTGGGAGGAGACGGAAAGCGTTCCCGGCACCGGCAGGACGATCGTGACCGCACGGAGGCCCGCATGAGGACGCCCGGGCCGGACACCACCGGTGCCGGGCACCAGGTGCCGGTGCCGCACGGGCCGTCGGACGTCACCGGTACCGGACCCCAGGTGACGGTGCCGCACGGACCGTCGGACGTCACCGGAGCTGGGGTGCGGGTGTCGGTGCCGGGCGGGCCGTCGGATGCCACCGGTGCCGGCCCCCAGCTGCCGGTGCCGCACGGGCCGCCTGCCGTGGCCGTGGACATCGGGGGCAGCAAGGTGGCCGTGCGGGCCATGGCTCAGGGACGCCTCCTGTACGAGGGCCGGGTCGACTGGCCCAGCGGCGGCGGACCCGCGGCCGACTTCGAGGCCCTGAGCGGCTGTCTCGCGCAGGCGGTCTCCGCTCTCGGCGCGCGGCCCGTGCGCGTCGGTGTCGCCGCCGCCCCCACGGTCCGGCCCGACGGCACGGTGGCGGCCTGGCCGAACCGGCCGGACTGGGCCGGCCAGGCACTGGGCGAAGTGATCTCCGCGGCCTGCGACGTCGCCCGGGAGCAGGTGCTGTTCGGCGACGACGCCAGCCTCGCCGGCCTCGCCGAGGCGATGACGTCGGGCTGTGCCGACCTGGTCTACCTGGGCCTCGGCACGGGCGTCGGCGGTGGTCTGGTCTGCGGCGGACGGCTGCTGACCGGCGCCTGGGGGTCGGCCGGCGAACTGGGCCACCTCGTCGTCGACCCGCAGGGCCCGCCCTGCCGCTGCGGCATGCGGGGCTGCCTGCAGGCCGGGGCCGGCGCGCAGGCCCTGGCCGAGCACGCCGGCCGCCTCAGGGGAACGCCCACGACCACCCACGACCTCGTCGCGGGCGTCACCGAGGGTGCCGCCTGGGCCGACGCGACCGTGGACCACGCGGCAGGGCTGCTCGCGCGCGCCGTCGCGATGCTGACGGAGATCGTGCAGCCGGCGCAGGTTCGCATCGGCGGCGGGCTGGGCTCCGCCCTGACCTTCCTGCCGGAACGGGTGGCCGGCCGCCTCGCCGGGGCCGTGCGCCCCGGCCGTCCCGCCCCGCAGGTGCTGCCGGCCCTGCTCGGGCCGCAGGCTTCGCTCGCCGGCGCGATGCTGCTGGCCGTGTACGGCACCGAGCTGCCGGACCACGGCGCGGTACCGGCGGCGAAGGAGCGGGCCGCATGACGCCGCAACGGCTGAGCGTGGTCGTGCCGACCCGAGACAAGGCCGCCAGCCTGACCCTGACCCTGACCTGTCTGGCGGCGCAGGACTGCCCGGTGCCGGTGGAAGTCGTCGTCGTCGACGACGCCCCGCCGGCCGGCGGCGGGCTGCCGGACGGCGGAGCGCTCGACGCCACGGAACAGGCCGTCGCCGAGGCCGCCGGACGGCTGTCCCTCCCCGTGCGCACCGTCCGCGGTCCCGCCCGGGGCAGAGCAGCCGCACGCAACACCGGCGCGGCAACGGCCACGGGCGACCTGCTGCTCTTCCTGGACGACGACATCCTCCTTCCGCCCACCGCGCTGGCCGCGCACGCCGACGCCCACCGCCGGTACGCCGGTGCGTGTGTGCACGGCCCGGTACGGGACCTGCCGGGTGCGCGCCGGCTCCTCGCGAGCACCGACCCCGAGGTCCGGCGGGACCCCCACCGGGCCGTCGCCGAGGGCCGGTTCGGCCGTACGGTGGTGACGGCCCTGGAGCGGTTCGTGGCGGCCATGGCCGAGGGCCGGGTGCCGGACGTGGCGCCCTGGCTGGTCTGCATCGGCGCCAACACCTCGATGCCCCGCGCCCTGTGGCAGCGGTCCGGCGGCTACGACGAGGAGTTCGGCACCACCTGGGGCTGCGAGGACCTGGAACTCGGCCGGCGGCTGTGGTCGCTCGGCACCCGCATGCACCTCGAACCCCGGGCGCCGGGAGTGCACCTGACCCATGAGCGGCCCGACCGCTGGGAGCAGCACGCCCGGACCTTCGCGCGGTTCACCGAGAAGCACCCGGAGCCCGCGGTCCGGGCCCTGGAGGCACTGCTCGGTCCCTCGGGCACCCCGGACCGCTACCTGGAGAGTCTGCGCACCCTGGAAGGAAGCACCACCCCATGACCGCATCCCCGTCGGCGGCCACCCTCCCCGGCAGTTCCGCGGCGCCGGATCCCGGTGTCCTGCCGGCGTCCTCCCGGCAGGACTGGTGCTGGCACTGGACCCGCAGCCACACGGCGGACTCCACACCGCCGGAGTCCCCGGAGGTCCTGCTGCTGCGCGGACGCCTCGACACCGGGGCCCTGCAGGACGCGCTGGACGAGACCGAGATGCGGCACGAGGCGCTGCGGCTGCACCTGGCCGGGGAGGCGGGGCCCGGCGCGGACGCCGCCTGGCCCGGCCAGCGGCTGCGGCCCGGCCCGGGCGGTCTCGATGTCGTACCGGTCCGGCCGGGCCGGGAGCGGGCCGCGGTGACGGACACGCTGGCCCGGCGCCTCGACCTCACGGACCGCATGGTCCGTACGACGCTGCTGCGCTCGTCCGCCGAGGAGCACATCCTGGTGGCCCAGTTCCACCACCTCGTCGTCGACGCGACCAGCCACGACGTGTTCCGCCGGGAGCTGGCCGCCGCCTACGCCGCACGGACCGAGCCCGGGGTACGGCCCCCGGCCGCCCGCCTCGCACCGTTCGGCTACGTGGACATGCTCCGCCGGGAGCAGTCCGCGCAGACCCGCGCGGAGCGCCGCAGCGGGGCCGCAGAGCTGGCGCGGACCCTGCGCGCGCACGGCGCCGAGCAGCCGCTGCCGGCCCGGCCCGGCGCGGAGGTGTCCGACCGGGCGCGGTTCGCCGGCGCTCCGCTGAAGCTGTCGGCCGCGGAGGGCGAGCGGCTGCTGGGGTGGTGCCGAGAGCAGCGGACCACGCCGCACAACGCGCTGCTGGCGCTGCTGGCCCGGTGTGTGGCCGACGAGTACGGCCGGGACCGGCTGGTGGCGTCCGTGTACATGCACGGCCGTACGACCCCGGAGGCACGCCGGGCGGTCGGCCTGTTCTGCAATGTGGTGCCGGTGCCGCTGGAGGCCGGCGGCCGGGACCTGCCCGGTCTGGCGCGGCACGTGGGCGAGGCGGTGCTGGCCGCGTGGGACCGCGTCGACCTTCCGCTCAGTGCCGTGGTGGCCCGCACGGCGGCCCGGGCCGAGGGGACCGAGGCGGTCTACCGCACCGCGCTGTCGCATCTGGAGTTCCGGATGACCGGCGGCGCGGGCCGGCGAGCCGGGACTGCCGGCGCGGGGCCGGCGTTCGGCTCCGCGCTCACGGCCGAGCACATCACGTACGAACCGCCGGACCACGGGCTGCGTTTCGCCGGCCGGCGCCAGGCACTTCAGTGCGCCCGGACCCTCTACGCCGATGTGGACGTGACGGACGGCGGAATCACCGGTTCTCTCTGGTTCGACGAGCAATACCACGACCCGGCACGTCTCGCCCGCGTGGCCGATGCATTCCACGCCGGTGCGCGGGAACCGGCCGGAGGCTGAACGGTTTCGGGCGGCATCTCCGGTTTGAACTGCCTACCGGCCTCAAAAGCCCTTTACCCAGCGGCCGTTGACGCGCTCCCGGGCCGATGCGAAGATTCTGCCGCGGGCCGTCGACCACGGCCGGTTCCACCTACGGATTGGAGATGGAAATGGCGAAGGTCAACTCCGTCAGCACCCTGCTCGCGGACATCGAGAAGCTCAAGAAGCAGGTCGCCTCGAAGTAAGGCGTACCGTACGTCAAGTGCCGCCCGGAGGGAAAGCTCTTTCCGGGCGGCACGTGCTTTGTTCGGGGTGAGGGTATGCATCTGACGTCCCTGACGGGATATCAGCGACGTATGTGGGAAGCGGAGCGCGTGGTGCGGGGATACCCCATCCTGCACACGGGCATCGCCTTGCAGGTGCAGGGTGACATGGACCCGGAGCGGCTCGGCCGCGCCGTGGAATTCGCCTTTGCACGCCATGAACTGCTGTGCACCGGCTTCCGGGCCGAGGGCGAGACGCTGCACACCGGACAGGCCCCTGAGCATCGGATCCGCGTCCAGCACCACCCGGAGCTGTCCTTTGCCGACGCGCATCTGCCCGCCCTGCGGCAGTGTGTCGAGGAACTGTCCGGCGAAATATTCCCGTTCGACGGTGCAGCCTTGGCCCGCGCCGGTCTCCTGGTGATGGATCCCGGCGAGGCGTTGCTCGTACTCGGTTTTCACCGCATGGTGATGGACCTGCATTCGCTGCACCAGGTGGTCACCGACATCGCCGAGGCCTATCGGTCGGAAAGGCCGTTGCCGCCCGCACAGCGCTATTCCGCCCTGATTCGGCGGCGAATGCGCCGGCGCGTGGACGACCTGGAATTCTGGCGCACCGAATTGACCGACTGCCCGACCCCCCGGATCGGCGACCTACGGCCCGAGGGCGACTGGACGCCCGAGGGTGCGGAGGTGCGCCGCACCCTGGACGCCGAGTTCGCCGCCGCGGTGCGGACGCAGGCCCGCGCGGCCCGCTGCACCCCGGTGGTCTGGGTCATCGCCGCGGCGGCCGGGGCGGTCCTGAACCTGTCCGGTGCCGATGATCTGGTGGTCGCCACCATGGCGGCCCAGCGCATGGACTCCGACGCGGTGGGGCCGCTGGCACAGGCGCTGCTCACCCGGGTGGGCGCCGCCGCGCCGGGTGGCGGGGAGGGAGTGCTCGCCCAGGTCCGCCGGGGTCTGCGGGAGGGCATGGCTCATCAGGGAGTGGAGTTCGAGGAGATCGCCGCCATGCTGGCGGACGAGATGGGCGTCGGCCGGGACCGGGTGGCACCCCTGACGGTCGCGGTGAGCCCCCGCCCCTGTGCGGTGTCCGCCGGACCGGTGACCTTCACCGAGTTCGACCCGTACCCGGACGACGCCCAGATCCTCGTCGGCGGTGGTCAGTTGGACGTCGAGGTGCGGCTCGACGACGAGGAGCCGTTCCTGGTCGTCCAGTACGACCGGCAGAGCTGCACCCCCGAATGGTGCGAGGCATTCACCGACGAGCTGCTGAAAAGGCTCCAGCAGATGCCCGCACTCTGACGTCCCATCAGGACGCGGCTCGGGCACGGTCGATGAACTCCTGCCCGAGCCGTACGACGTCGCCGAGCCGTGCCTCGTTGAGCAGCGCGGTCATGAGATGGACGTCGAGGTCCTCGACGTCCGGTATCGCGTTCGCCGTGGTGGTGGCGATCCGGGCGGCGTCGATGGACTCCCCGCCGACGTCGTAGAAGTTGCTGTCGTCGTCCGGCAGTACACCGAACGTCGTTCGCCAGGCCTCCGCGAGATGCGTCGCGAGCGGGTCCGCCGTGTCGCCGGCGTCTTCCTTGGGCGGGTGCACGTCTGCCATGGCCAGCAACATAGCCCACCCCGTGCGGAGCTGGGCCTTTCCCGGCCACGGCCGGAAGCTTATGGTGGACGCCGTGACGCGGGATGCCGATGGGAACTCGCCGTTGGGGGATCGGAGAAGGGCGGAACATGGCGGTCTCGATCACGGAGCGGTTCTCGCTCCTGCGTGAGCGCAATCCCCGGCTGCTGTTCCTGGCGCAGGCCACTTCGGTGCTCGGCAGCAGCATGATGCCGGTCGCCCTGGCGTTCGCGATCCTCGACACCGGCGGCGGCACCGACGAGGTGGGCTGGGTGATGGGCGCGCAGACCGCGCCGCTCATCGTGTTCCTGCTCCTGGGCGGCGCGCTCGCGGACCGGTGGGGCCGCCGCGCCACCATGATCGGCAGCGATCTGGTGCGGGCCGCGCTGGACGCCGCGGTGGTGGTCCTGCTGCTGACCACGCAGGTGCCGCTCGCCGGCTTCGTGGTGTTCGTGGTCCTGCGCTCGGTCGCCTCCTCCTTCTTCGTGCCGGCCCTGTACGGCTTCATCCCCGAAGTCGTCCCCGGTGACCGGCTCCAGGAGGCCAACGCCCTCAACACCACGCTCAACGCGGTCGGTTCGCTGGCCGGGCCCGCCCTCGCCGGCCTGCTGGTCGCGGTCACCGGGGCGCCCTGGGTCATCGTGGCCGACGCCGCCACCTTCGTGGCCAGCGCAGCGCTGCTGCTCGCCGTCCGGGTGCAGCCCGCGCAGGCGGCCGGCGAGGACGAGCAGTCGCCGCCCGTGCACCGACAGCTCCTCGAGGGCTGGCGGGAGTTCAGCTCCCGTACCTGGCTGTGGTCCCTGCTGCTGTACACGTCACTGTCCACGGCGCTGGTGCTGTGCCCGGCCATGGTGCTCGGCGTCTCCCTGGTGGGTGCCGAGCAGGGCTCCTCCCAGTGGGGGCTGGTGCTGGCCGCCGAAGGGGCGGGCGCCGTGCTCGGCGGACTCGTGGCCATGCGCCTGACCTTCGCCCGGCCGCTGCTGGCCTCGGTGTTCTGCACCTTCGGCCTCGGCCTGTTCGCGGCGCTGATGGCCCTGCACGTGCCCGTGACCCTGCTCATGGTCGGCGCGGCTCTGTCCGGGGCGGGCTTCGCGCTGCTGCACGTGCTGTGGACCAGCAGCCTGCAGACCCAGGTGCCGGCGGAGGCCCTGTCCCGGGTCAGCGCCTACGACGGGGTGGCCACGGTCACCTCCATGACGGCCGGGTACTGGTGGGCCGGCCCCGTGGCGGCGCGGACGGGACCCGAGGCGGTGCTCTGGTCCGGCGTGGCGTGGATCGTGCTGAGTGCCGCGGTCATGACGGCGGTGCCCGACCTGCGCCGTGTCAGGCCGCAGGCCGGCACCGGGGACCGGGACCCGCAGGCGGTGGGCGAGCTGTCCGAGCGGTGACCCTGCACGGGGGCCGGTGTCAGAACGCCAGCAGCAGCGTGAGCAGGGCGGTCAGGCCGGCGCCCACGGCGAGTGCCGTACCCAGACAGCGCCGCCGCAGCTCCTGGTACCGCTGCTCGTACTCGGCCCGCAGTGACGCGCACCGGGCCGCGATGCGTTCGAGGTCCGCCCGGGCCCGGCACAGGCTGTCGGCGACGTACCGCTGCTCGATCTCCTCGCGCTGCGCCGTCGTCAGCCACTCCATGGGGCCGGTGAACGCCCGCGCCCGCTGCTCCGCCTCGGCGATCCGGGCCTGCCACAGCAGGTACCCCTCCACCTCGTTGCCGAGGCTGCCGCCGGTGCCGGACCCCTGTTTCGGCAGGCCGCTCACCCGTGTCCTCGGTCGGTCGTGCCCGCGAGTCCCTCGTACTCGGACATCGCGATGTCCGGGTGGTGCAGGTCGAACGCCGGGGACTCGCTGCGGATCCGCGGCAGGGTGACGAAGTTGTGCCGCGGCGGCGGACAGGAGGTCGCCCACTCCAGGGAGCGGCCGTAACCCCACGGGTCGTCCACGCCGACCGGCTTGCCGTACTTGGCGGTCTTCCACACGTTGTAGAGGAACGGCAGCATCGACAGGCCGAGCAGGAACGAGCTGATGGTGGACACCGTGTTCAGGGCGGTGAAGCCGTCGGCCGCCAGGTAGTCGGCGTACCGGCGCGGCATGCCCTCGGCACCCAGCCAGTGCTGGATGAGGAAGGTGCCGTGGAAGCCGGTGAACAGCGTCCAGAAGCAGATCTTGCCCAGGCGCTCGTCGAGCATCTTGCCGGTGAACTTGGGCCACCAGAAGTGGAATCCGGCGAACATCGCGAAGACGACCGTGCCGAAGACCACGTAGTGGAAGTGGGCGACGACGAAGTAGCTGTCCGAGACGTGGAAGTCCATCGGCGGCGAGGCCAGGACGACACCGGTCAGACCGCCGAAGAGGAAGGTCACGAGGAAGCCGGTCGCCCACAGCATGGGTGTCTCGAAGGACAGCGAGCCCTGCCACATCGTGCCGATCCAGTTGAAGAACTTCACCCCGGTCGGTACGGCGATCAGGAACGTCATGAACGAGAAGAACGGCAGCAGCACGGCTCCGGTGACGTACATGTGGTGCGCCCACACCGTCAGGGAGAGACCGGCGATCGCGATCGTGGCGGCCACCAGGCCCATGTAGCCGAAGATCGGCTTGCGGGAGAACACCGGGAGGATCTCGGTGACGATGCCGAAGAACGGCAGGGCGATGATGTACACCTCGGGATGGCCGAAGAACCAGAAGAGGTGCTGCCAGAGGATCGGGCCGCCGTTGGACGCGTCGTACACGTGGGCGCCGAAGATGCGGTCCGCGGCCAGGGCGAACAGCGCGGCGGCCAGCACCGGGAAGGCGAACAGGACCAGGAGAGCGGTCAGCAGGACGTTCCAGGTGAAGATCGGCATGCGGAACATGGTCATGCCCGGGGCGCGCATGCAGATGATCGTGGTGATGAAGTTGACGGCGCCGAGGATGGTGCCGAAACCGGAGAAGGCCAGACCCAGGATCCACAGGTTCGGTCCGGTACCCGGCGACCTGACCGCGTCCGACAGGGGCGTGTACGCGAACCAGCCGAAGTCGGCGGCACCGTCCGGGGTCAGGAAGCCGCCCACCGCGATGAGCGAACCGAACAGGTAGAACCAGTAGGCCAGCATGTTCAGCCGGGGGAACGCGACATCGGGGGCGCCGATCTGCAACGGCATGATCCAGTTGGTGAACCCGGCGAACAACGGCGTCGCGAACATCAGCAGCATGACCGTGCCGTGCATCGTGAACAGCTGGTTGTACTGCTCGCTCGAGATCAGCTGCAGGCCCGGACGGGCCAGCTCGGCACGGATGACCAGCGCCATCACACCGCCGAGCAGGAAGAACAGGAACGACGTCGACAGATAGAGCGTGCCGATGGTCTTGTGGTCGGTGGTCGTCAGCCACTTCACCACCACGCTGCCGGGCTGCTTGCGCCTCAGTGGCAGCTCGCTCTCGTACGAGTCCTCAGGCGCCGCCGCACCACCCTGGGGTTCGTTCAGGATGCTCACAGGTCGTCCGTCTCCCGATGTTCGCCGTCCGCCCACGCCGGACCGGTCCCTGTCATCCTCACCGCGCCGGTGCGGCCCCGGCGCCCTGAGCGGCCGACGCGCGGCCGGACGGCTGACGGATGCACCCGGACGGATCAACGGGCGCGTGTCCGGCACCGCAGTCCACGGCCTGGGTACTCGGGCCCGATCTGAGTACGTGCACTCAGGCCGGCGACGGCGCGCCGCCGCGACCCTGGGGCCATGAGCCAAGGACCACTGACACCCGCGCACCGGCTGCTGCCCGTCCTCGTACCGGCCGTGGCGGCGGCTGCCGCCTGGGCCGCCTGGCTGGGCTGGGACCGGCACTACGACGTGCAGCCCGACGGCACGACGACCGGCCCGTACCAGGCCTGGCAGGTGGCCGGGCTCGTGCTGACCCTGCTGGTACCGGTGTACTGGGCTGCCTCGCGGCACCATGTCGCCGGCGCGGTGCTCGGCACCACGGCCGGCCTGACGGCGGCCGCCTACTACGACTGGTCGGACGACTCCACCGGTCTCTTCGCCGTCGGAGTGGGGATGATCATGGTGGGCAGCCTCGCCGCGACCGCCGTCGTGGCCACCGCGATCGCCGCCGCGACCCGGAGCCGGAACCGGACCCGGAAGGGAAACTGAGCGTGCGCTGCGGCACCGGCGCCGGAGACCGAACGGCGAGCTGTGCGATACCGGTGCCGGAGAACGGACGGGGCTTTGTCCGGGGCCGGGACCGGAGAACGGACGGCGAGTTGTGCGGTAGCCGGTGCTGGAGAGCGGACGGGGCTTTGTCCGGGGCCGGGACCGGAGTGTGAACGACGCACGGCCCGGCGGGTCCGCCAAGTGACCCGGGCCACACGGCTGCTCCGGAACTCGCCCACCGCTCGCCCCGACTCCTGAATCGGTACGGCTCATCCGGCCATGCCGTACGACGTGATCGGGAGACGCGGTTGATGGACGAGTTCCGGCGGTCCGGCTCCGGCACGGGCGCGGTGCCGCGCAGGGCGGCGCCCCCGCCCGCCCTCTGTGGGTTCCTCCTGCTGCTGGCCCTGCTCTTCGCGGTGTCGTACGTCGTCGGTGCCGCCGCGGGACCGGTCGCGCCCGGCATGCACGGGACCGGCACGAGCAGCCGGGACGGCAGCGGCGGCGACGGGGGCGGCGCCGAGGACATGGGGGACATGCACGGGGGAGGGCACTGATGGGCGCGGACCCCGTGACCGCCCCGTTGACGACCGATCTGACCGTCGGCGGGATGACCTGCGCGGCCTGTGTGGCGCGGGTCGAGAAGAAGCTCGGCAGGCTGGAGGGGGTGACCGCCACCGTCAACCTGGCCACCGGCCGGGCCCGGGTGAGTCACCCGGCAGGGATCACTCCCGAGGAACTCGTCGCGACCGTCCAGCAGGCCGGGTACACGGCGGCCCTTCCCGAACCGCCCGGGAATCGGCGGCACGCGGACGCCCGGGGGTCCGCGGAGACCGGGGGGTCCGCGGAGGCCCGGAAGGCCGGGGACGCCGAGGGCGCCGGGGACGACGGGGCAGCCCGGCAGGAGCGTGAGCGGCTCCTGGTCACGGCACTGCTCGCGGTGCCGGTGCTCGTGCTGTCGATGGTGCCCGGCCTGCAGTTCCGGAACTGGCAGTGGCTGTGCTTCGTGCTGGCCGCGCCGGTCGCCGTGTGGAGCGCCTGGCCGTTCCACACCCGGGCCGTACGGGGCCTGCGCTATGCGGCGGCGACCATGGACACCCTGGTGTCGCTGGGCGTGGCGGCCGCCTTCTCCTGGTCCGCGTACGCGCTGTTCCTCGGGGGCGCCGGGGAGCCCGGGATGCGCATGCCGTTCACTCTGGTGCCGTCGGCCGCGGACGGCACCGCCGTCCACCTCTACCTCGAAGCGGCCGTCGGTGTACCGCTGTTCGTGCTGGCGGGCCGGTTCCTGGAGGCGCGGGCCCGGCGCGGCACCGGGGCGGCCCTCCGCTCCCTCGCCCGGCTCGCCGTCAAGGACGTCACGCTGCGCGAGGGTGACGCCGAACGGGTCGTCCCGGTCGAGCAGTTGGCCGTCGGACAGGTCTTCGTCGTACGGCCCGGGGAGCGCGTCGCCACGGACGGCGAAGTGGTGGAGGGCAGCTCCGCGGTGGATCTGTCCCTGATCACCGGGGAGAGCGAACCGGTCGAGGTGCAGCCCGGCTGCGCCGTCGTCGGCGGCGCCCTCAACGCCGGCGGACTGCTGCTGGTGCGCGCGACGGCCGTCGGGGCCGGCACCCGGCTCGCCCGCATCACCCATCTGGTGACCGAGGCGCAGGCCGGCAAGGCACGGGCGCAGCGGCTGGCCGACGCGGTGGCCGGCGTCTTCGTGCCGGCCGTGCTGACGCTGGCCGTGACCGTGCTCGGCTTCTGGCTCGGTGCGGGAGCCGGACCGCAGGCCGCCGTCACCGCGTGCGTCGCCGTCCTGGTGGTGGCCTGCCCCTGCGCGCTGGGCCTGGCGACCCCGACCGCGCTCACGGCCGCGACCGGGCGGGGCGCCCAGCTCGGCGTGCTCGTCGGCGGGCCGCAGGCGTTGGAGGGACTGCGGCACGTCGACGTGGTCGTGCTGGACAAGACGGGCACGCTCACCTCCGGTCACATGACCGTCGTGCGCGTCACGGCCGTGCCGGGCGGCCTGGGCGAGGAGACGGTGCTGCGGCTGGCCGGCGCGGCCGAGCGCGGCTCGGAGCACCCGCTGGGCCGGGCCGTCGTGGCTCGCGCCCAACGGGCCGCGGGCGACGTGCCGTTGCCGGAGACGACCGGGTTCCGCGCCGAGCCCGGGCGGGGCGTACGCGGCCGGGTCGAGGGACGGCTGGTCGAAGTCGTCGCCCCGGACGGCGCGTTGCCCCCGGTACTCACGGACGCCCTGGCCGGGGCCGAGGAAGCGGGCCACACGCCGGTCCTGGTCCGCGTCGACGGCAGGCCAGAGGCGCTGATCGAGGCCGGGGACGTCCTACGCCCCGGAAGCTACCGTGCCGTGGACCGGCTGCGGCGCCTCGGCGTGCGGCCGGTGCTCGCCACGGGTGACCGGGAGGCGCCCGCGCGGGCGGTGGCGTCGGCCCTGGGCATCGACGAGGTGCACGCCCGCCGCACCCCGGAGGACAAGGCAGACCTCGTACGGGACCTGCAGCGGCAGGGGCACCGGGTCGCGGTCGTCGGCGACGGCGTCAACGACGCCGCCGCACTGGCCGGGGCCGACCTCGGCATCGCCATGGGCGGCGGCACCGACGTGGCCGCCGCAGCGGCCGACGTGACGCTGGTGCGCGGCGACATCGAGGCGCTCGCGGACGCGGTCCGGCTCGCCCGGCGCACACTCGCCACCATCCGCACCAACCTCGTCTGGGCGTTCGGCTACAACGCCGTCACCGTCCCGCTCGCCATGGTCGGCCTGCTCTCGCCGATGCCGGCCGCGGCCGCCATGTCGGCCAGCTCCCTGCTGGTGGTGGGCAACAGCCTGCGGCTACGCACATGGCAGCCGTCACCGACGCGGAGACACAGCCGATGACCGGCCGGAGGGGCGCCTGATGAGCGCGGAGACGTATCCGGGTGGTCGTGCGGGGGCCTGTCCGATGAGCGCGGAGACGTGTCCCGACGACGGAGCGGGGACCTGTCCGATGGGCGCGGAGACCTGTCCCGGCGACCGCGCGGAGGCGTACCTGATGAGCGCGAGGACGTACCCCATGACCGCCCGGAGGTGCAGCCGATGACCGGGCAGCACCTGTGGTGGCCTTCGGGTCGCCGGCCGGCCGGTGCGCTGTCGGCCGTGCTCGTGCCCGTGGCCGTGTGCAGTGTCGCCCTGGGCGGCCTCACGACCTGGGTCGGGGCGGGGAAGGCGGGCAGTCCGCCGCGGATCGCCGTGTCCTCGGGGCGGGTCCTCCTGCCGTACGGCGACAGCACGCAGACCGCGGCGTTCTTCGACGTCGCCAACGCGGGCGGAGCGGACGACCGGCTGGTCCGGGTGACGTCCACCGCCACGCGCGGCGGCATCGCCCTCAGCCGGCACCGCACCGTCACCGGCGGCGCAGCCGCGTACCGGGCCGACGTGGACTCGGTCATGGTGCCGGCCGGCGGCACGCTGTCCATGTCCCCGCACGGCGCGGACGTGACCCTGCGCGCCGCGGCCGGCTGGCGGGAGGGCGACCTCGTGCCGTTCACGCTGCACTTCGCGCACAGCGCGCCGGTCAGGACGCTCGCGGTCGTGGTCCGCCCCGGTGACCGAGTCCGGTGACCGGCGGACACCGTGCCGGTCCGTGGCCTGGATCACAGCGCGGAAAGTGAGTGGAACACCCCGTGGATTTCCGTACCCAGGCATGACGACGCACCCCGGATGCGAGGATGAGGCGCCATGACAGCAGGGTGGTGTGCGCGCACGACACGGGCCGCGGTGTTCGCGGCCGTCTGTGTGCTGCTCGCCGCCCTGGGCCACGTCCTGATGTCCGGCAACGACGTGCCGGCGTGGGCGCTGGCCGCCGGCGCGGCCGTGACCGGTGCCGCCGGCTGGTGTCTGGCGGGGCGTGAGCGCGGGCTGCCGCTGATCGTGACGGTCGTGGTCGTCGCCCAGACCGTGCTGCACGAGGCGTTCTCCTACGCCCAGTCGGCATCCGGTGCCCCCGCCTCCTTCCCCATGAGCGGCGGGGACCCCGTGGACATGGGCGGTATGGGTTCCATGGACATGAGCGGCGTGGGGTCCATGGACATGGGCGGCATGGGATCCATGGACATGGGCCATCGGGACGCCCATGGGGGCATGGGGCATATGGGCCACCTGAACCCCCTGCACCACGTCATGGACGGCGGTTCGTCGTCGCTCGGCATGCTCGCCGCCCACCTGCTCGCCGCCCTGCTGTGCGGCCTGTGGCTGGCGTACGGCGAGAAGGCCGCCTTCCGGATCCTGCGGGCCGCGGCCGCGTGGCTGGCGGCGCCGCTGGGCCTGCTGCTCGCGCTGCCCGTCACCCCGGACCGTCCACGCCTGCGCCCGCGCCGGGGCCGCTCGGACCGGGCGCCGCGGCTTCTCCTGCTCGTCCACGCGATCACTTCCCGGGGTCCGCCGGTGGGACCTGCTGTCGTCTGAAGACAGCTGGTTTCCCGAGGCTGCCCGGGTGGCGCCTCGGGCCACGGCCGTACGACCGCACAGGCGCTGACGCGCCATCGCGTCGTAGGGCCGTCTTCCCACTTCACCGGGCCGGGCGCTGTCGTGCGCCACCGGTCCGGGTCACGGTCGACCCGAGAAGGACACCAGGTGATGACCTCAGCCCTGCCCACCTCGCGCGCCGGAAGCGACACGACGGCGGCGCCCGACGAAGCGGTCACCGCATGGGCGCTGGCCGCCCGGGGCGGTGACGCGGACGCCGTCGAGCAGTTCGTGGGCGCCCTGCACCGGGACGTCCAGCGCTATGTCGCCCATCTGTGCGGCGATCCCCAGGCTGTGGACGACCTCGCGCAGGACACGTTCCTGCGGGCGCTCGGCAGCCTGCACCGGTTCGAGGGGCGTTCCTCGGCCCGGGCCTGGCTGCTGTCCATCGCGCGCCGCGCGGTGATCGACAGTTACCGGTACGCCGCCGCCCGGCCACGGCTGTCGGACGTACCGGACTGGCAGGTGGCCGTCGAGCTGGCCCAGCCGTGCGGGCTGCCCGGCTTCGACGACGGCATCGCGCTGCTGGATCTGCTGGCGGCGCTGCCCGCCGACCGCCGGGAGGCGTTCATCCTCACGCAGTTGCTCGGTCTGCCCTACGCGGAGGCGGCCGAGGTCAGCGACTGCCCGATCGGTACGGTCCGCTCCCGCGTGGCCCGGGCCCGCGCGACCCTGGCGGCCCTGCTGGACGAGGCGGAACGACCGGCCGCTCTGGCGGCCTGACGCCCACAGGGGTGCCGGCACCGACAGCCCCGGCACCGGCACCCCCCGGCACCGGCACCCCCCGGCCCCGGCTCCCCCCGGCCCCGGCTCCCCCCGGCCCCGGCTCCCCCCAGCCCAGGCACCCCCCCCGGCCCCGGCTCCCCCGGACCCGCCTTCAACCTCCCGGGAACTCCAGACCAGTTCGGTCCGACTTCTGGACCGGGTGACGGAGGTTCGCCCGCGTACCGAGTGAATTCCGGGAGTTGTTCGATGCGTTCGCGTGTGTGGGGCGGTACGGCGGCCGTCGTGCTCGGCGGTCTGCTGGCGGCCGGCTGCGGCGGCGGGGAGCAGGACACCGGCGGCGGGGGCTCGGGGAAGACCGGAGGTGCGGGTGGCCGCCCGGTCTCCGTCACCGACTGCACGGGCGCCAGAACCACCTTCTCCGCGGTGCCCGGCAGGATCGTCACCAGCAACGCCTCCGGTCTCGAACTGCTGCTGCGCCTCGGCGCCGGCGACAAGGTGATCGGCACCGGCTTCCCGCCCGGCAAGGGCACGTTGCCCGGCCCGCTCGACGCGCGGGCGCAGCAGGTGAAGGTGCTGAGCCGGACCGTCGTCCCCAAGGAGAAGCTGCTCGGCTCCGGCGCCGACCTGTACATCGACACCTTCGCCTCCATGGGCGGCATGGGCGGCGGCGGAATGGGCGACGCACCCACCGCGCAGGAGTTCGCGGCGGCCGGGATCAAGCACGTCTATCTGAAGTCCACCGCCTGCGCGGCGCAGCGCGGAACCCCGGTGACCGACCTGTCCGCGGTGGAGGCCGACATCACCTCCCTCGGCGCGGTCACCGGCACGAGCGCGCAGGCGAAGAAGCTGGTCGCCGGGATGCGGGAGAAGGTGGACGCCGTCCGCAAGGCGGTCGGCGGCACGCCGGAGAACGAGCGGCCGACGTACTTCTTCTTCGACTACGACGCCGGCACCAGCCGGCCCACCGTCGTCTGCAACCGCCAGATCGCCAACGCCGTGATCACCCTGGCGGGCGCCCGCAACGCCTTCGCGGACTGCGCCGCCGACCACCGGCAGGTCGGCTGGGAGGACGTCATCGCCAGGAACCCGGACTGGATCCAGCTCGGGATCCGCGACCGGGGCAGCGAGGCGGCGAACGACAAGGCGTTCGACGAGGCCGAACAGTGGCTGAAGTCCAACGCGGCCACCAAGGGCCTCGATGCGGTGAAGAAGGGCCGGCTCCTGCGCATCGGCTCGGAGCGGACGACCATCGCGGGCGTGCGGAACGCCGACACGGTCCGGGAGATCGCCGCGGCCCTCCACCCGGGCAAGGTCCGCTGACCATGCCCACGACCCTGCTGCGCCGCAGGACCGCGGACGCCGCCGCGCGGACGCGCAGTGTGCCCGCGGGCCCCCTGGCGGTGGCCCTCGCGGTGGCCCTGGCGGCCGCGCTGACGGCCGCGGTGGCCTGGGGCTCGACGTCCGTACCGCCCGCCGAGGTGTGGGCCGTGGTGGGGCGCCGGCTGTCCGGCGAGGCACCCCGGCCCGGCACCGACGACCTGATCGTCTGGCAGCTGCGCGTCCCCCGCGCCCTGCTCGCGGCGCTGGTCGGCGCGGGACTCGGGCTCGTCGGCACGGCGGTACAGGCGCTGGTGCGCAACCCGCTGGCCGACCCCTATCTGCTGGGCGTCTCCAACGGCGCCTCCCTCGGCGCGGTCGCCGCGATCGTGCTCGGGGCCGGCGCGGGCGGCACCCTGGGCCTCGGTCTGTCCGGCGCCGCCTTCGCCGGTGCCCTGGCCACTTTCGCGCTGGTGTGGGCGGTGGCCCGGCGGGGCGGGGGATTCGCGCCGCTGCGGCTGGTGCTGGCCGGCGTCGCGGTCGGCCAGTTCCTGTCCGGCTTCACCAGCTATCTGGTGCTGCAGGCGGGCGACGAGCAGCAGACGCACAGCGTGCTGTTCTGGCTCATGGGCAGTCTCGGCGGAGCGAACTGGGAACTGCTCGCGGTACCGGCCGTCGCCGTACCCGTCGCCCTGCTCTGGCTGCAGGCGCGCGCCCGGGGCCTGAACGCCCTGCTGCTGGGCGACGAGACGGCTGCCGGGCTCGGCATCGACGTCACCCGGCTGCGCCGCGAACTGTTCACGGTCACCAGCGTGCTGACCGGCGTGCTGGTCGCCGTGTCCGGCGCGATCGCCTTCGTCGCGCTGATGGTGCCGCACGTCTGCCGGCTGGTGGTCGGCGGCGACCACCGGCGCCTGTTGCCGGTCTCCGCGCTGTTCGGCGCGGTGCTGCTGGTCGTGGTCGACATCGTCTGCCGTACGGCCATGGACACGCAGGAGCTGCCGGTGGGCGTGGTCACCTCGCTGCTCGGGGCGCCGGCCCTGCTGTATCTGCTGGACCGGCGGCTGGGGAGCGGCAGTTGAGGATCGACGTCGAGGACCTGCACGTCGCCTACGCCGGCCGTACGGTGGTCGCGGGCGCGCACCTCATCGCCGCCGACGGCGAGATCACCGGCCTGGTCGGCCCGAACGGCAGCGGCAAGTCCACGCTGCTGCGCACCGTCTACCGGCATCTGAAGCCCGCCGCGGGGCGCGTCCTGCTGGCCGGCACCGACCTGCGGGAACTGACCGCGGTCCGGTCGGCGCGGCACGTGGCTGCGTTGCCGCAGGAGCGCGGGAGCGACTTCGAGCTGACCGTGCGCGAGGTCGTCGCGATGGGCCGTACGCCCTACAAGCGGGCGTTCGAGGGGGAGGGCGCCGCCGACCGGGACATGGTCGCCCGCGCCCTGGCCGACGTCGGCATGGCGGGACGGGCGGGGCGGCGGTTCACGGACCTGTCCGGCGGCGAGCGCCAACGTGTGCTGCTGGCACGGGCGTTCGCCCAGGACACGGACGTCCTCGTGCTGGACGAGCCGACCAACCATCTCGACGTCCGCCACCAGGTCGAGTTGCTCGCCCTGCTGCGCGCCCGGCACCGTACCGTCCTGGTGTCGCTGCACGACCTCAACGCCGCCGCGTCCGTCTGTGACCGGCTGCACGTCCTGCATGCGGGAGCGGTCGTCGCCTCCGGCCGGCCACGCGAGGTCCTCACCCCGGAGCTGATGGCCGGGGTGTTCGGCGTCCGGGCGGCCGTGGTGGACCACCCCCTCACCGGCGACCCGCTGATCGCCTTCGACCACCGGGAACCGGCCGCGGCCACCACGCTTCCCGGGGCGGCGCACCGATGACCGGCGATCACATACGGCCCGGCGAGGAACGCTGGGCACTGGTTGCCGTGGCGGGCATCCTGTCGTTCGTCGCGATGCTCGACATGAACATCGTCAACGTGGCACTCGCGGACATCGCCGACGGCCTGCACGTGTCCGCCGCGACCGCCCAGTGGGCCGTCCTCGGCTACCAACTGCCCGTGGTCGCCCTCTTGTTGCCCGCCGGACGTCGGCTGGACGGCGTGGACACGCGCCTCGCCGTGCTCGCCGCGACCACCGGCTTCGCCCTGTGCAGCGCGCTCGCGGCCATGGCTCCCTGGGCCGCCTGGCTCATCGCCGCCCGCCTCGCCCAGGGCGCCTGCGGGGCGGTGCTGTTCGTGCTGATGCCGGTGCTCGCGATCCGCTCCGTACGGCCCGAACACCGAGGGCGGGCGATGAGCGTGCCCGCGACCCTTGGCCCGCTGGGCGCGGTCACCGGACCGGCCGTGGGCGGACTGCTGCTGGACCGTCTGGACTGGCACTCCGTCTTCCTCGTCAAGCTCCCGTTCTGTCTGCTCGCCCTGCTGCTGGTGCTGAGGGTGCCGCCTGCTCCGGGTGCCCCGAGAGCACAGACCACCCTCCCGGACGAGCCGCCCCGGCCCGGTCGGCGAGCGGTGTTGGACGCCCTCCTGGTGGCCGGTGGCATGGCGGCCCTGCTGCTGGCGCTGACCCTGACGGCGGACCGTCCGGCCTGGCTGGTGCTCGCCCTCGCCGCCGTCCCGCCGCTCGGGTGGTGGCTGCGCGGTCCGGGCGGGCGTCAGGTGACCGGCGTGCTGCGCGTCCCGGGACTGCTCCGGGCCCACGGCGCGGTGCTGGCGTCGGCGGCCGGCTTCGCCGCCATGCACTACGTCGTCGCCCTGCACCTCCAGCGCGACGGTGCCGGCGCCACGGCCACCGGGCTCACGGTGCTGGCCTTCCCGCTCGGGATGGGCCTGGCCGGCCCGCTGGGCGGGCGCCTCGCCGACAGGTACGGCGCCCGGCCGGTGGCGGTCGCCGGCGCCGCTCTCACCGCGGCCGGCCTGCTCCTGCTCGTACCCCTGGGAGCCGGCTGGACCCCGCCGGACGTCGCCTGGCGGCTGGCGTCGGCCGGCATCGGCATGGGCCTGACCGGCGGCCCGGTGCAGGCCCTGGTCATGGGCGCGGCCCCGCCGGAGCGGACCGCGACCGCCGGCTCCACCGTCCAGCTCGCCCGCAGCCTCGGCTTCACCCTGGGCCCGGCCCTGGCGACCGCCGCCGGGAGCCTGGCGGGACCCGGCGTCGGCGTGCACGCCGGGCTGGCCCTGGCCGCTGCCGCCGCCTGTCTCGCCGTACTCCTGCTCGCCCTGCCCGCCCGCCACCCGGCCACCGGGCCGGACGCGACCACCGGTGCGGCGCCCGCCGCCCGGAACTGACCGAGGAGTCACCCGCATGTGCGGAATCACCGGCTGGGCGTCGTACCACCACGATGCCCGCACCCGGCGGCCGGTCATCGAGGCCATGACCACCGCCCTCACCCGCCGCGGCCCCGACGCCGGAGGCGTCTGGCTCGGCGAACACGCCGCCGTCGGCCACCGGCGGCTGGCCGTCCTCGACCTGCCCGGCGGTGTGCAGCCGATGACGGACCGGCCCGGCCGGCCGGACATCGTGCTCACCTACAGCGGCGAGATCTACAACCACCACCGGCTGCGCACGGAACTGCGCGGCCTGGGGCATGAGTTCCGCACCCGCAGCGACACCGAGGTGGTGCTGCGGGCGTACGCCGAGTGGGGCGAGGAGGCGGCCGGCCGGCTGGAGGGCATGTTCGCCTTCGCCGTATGGGACGAGCGCGCCGAGCGACTGCTGCTGGTGCGCGACCGGCTCGGCGTCAAGCCGCTGTTCTGGTCCGCGGTCGACGGCGGCCTGGCCTTCGCCTCCGAGCCCAAGGCCCTCTTCGCCCACCCGGAGATACGGCCCCGAGTGGACGCCGACGGGCTGCGCGAGGCGTACAGCCTGCTGTTCAACACCGGGCCGACGGTGTGGTCCGGGGTACGGGAGGTCGAGCCCGGCGGACTGCTGGTCCTGGACCGGGACGGCATCCGCGAACGCCGCTGGTGGCAGCTGACGGCCCAGGAGCACACCGACGACCGCGAGGCGACGGTGGAACGGATCCGGGACCTGGTCGGCGCGGCGGCCCGCAGCCGGCTGGAGGCGGACGTACCCCTGTGCAGCCTGCTCTCCGGAGGCATCGACTCCACCGTTGTGACGGCCCTGCTCGCGGAGGAACTACGGCTGCGCGAGGGCCCGGACGCCCGCGTCCGCTCGTACGCCGTCGACTACAGCGACCAGGCGTCCCGCTTCACGGCGGACGTGCTGCGTACGGGCCACGACACCCCGTACGCCGCCGAAGCCGGCGCCTTCATCGGCACCGACCACAGCACCGTCGTCCTCGACCCGCGCGCCCTGCTCGACCCCGAGCACCGCACGGCGGTCGTCGTGGCCCGCGACTCGCCGATCGGCGTCGGTGACATGGACACCTCCCTGTACCTCCTCTTCGGCGAGATACGGCAGCATTCCACCGTCGCCCTGTCCGGCGAGGCGGCCGACGAGGTCTTCGGCGGCTACCCCTGGTTCCACCAGCCGACGGCGCTGGCCGCGCACACGTTCCCGTGGCTGCTGGTGACCGGCGACGAGGCGGCCATGCCCCTGAACCCCGGACTCGATCTGCGCATCGCCGAGTTCCGCGACGACACGTACCGCAGCGCACTGGCCGCCGTACCGCACCTGGACGGTGAGACCCCCGCCGAACACCGGCAGCGCGAGATGCAGCACCTGTCCCTGACCCGGTGGCTGCGCCAGCTGCTGCACCGCAAGGACCGGCTCAGCATGGCCCAGGGCGTGGAAGTGCGCGTCCCGTACTGCGACCACCGGCTCGTCGAGTACGCGTTCGGCACGCCCTGGGCGCTGAAGACCTTCGACGGCCGTGAGAAGAGCCTGCTGCGCGCCGTCGGGACCGGCCTCGCCCCGGACTCGGTGCTGCACCGCCCCAAGAACCACTACCCGGCCACCCACCACCCCGACTACAACCGCGGACTGCAGAACCTGGCCCGTGACGCCCTCGCCGCCGAACAGGTCCGCGCCCTGGCCGACGAGACCCGCATCAAGCCGTGTCTCGACACCCCGCCCGAGCGGCTGGAGTGGGGCCACCGCCTGCGCCTCGAACGCGTGGTCGACCTGGCCCTGTGGCTGGACCACTACCGCCCCGAACTGTCCCTCTGAGGAGCACCCTTGACCCCGCCAGAACCCCTGCCCGACCCGGTCCCCCTGCTGGGCCGCCCCTACAAGACCGACCCCTACCCCCTGTACGAGCGGATGCGAGAGGCGGGCCCGGTCCACCGCGTCCTCTTCCCCAGCGGGGTACGGGCCTGGCTGGTCACCGGTTACGACTCCGCCCATTGCGCCCTGAACGACGAGCGCCTGGGCAAGAACCACGACCGCGGCAACGACCGCTGGCGCGCCCGCGCCTCGATCATGCCCGAACCCCAGCACTCACAGCTCCAGGTTCACCTGCTCCACCAGGACCCGCCGCAGCACACCCGCATGCGGCGCTACGTCACCGACGCGTTCACCCCGCGCCGCATCGAGCGTCTCCTTCCCCGTTTCCGGCAACTCGCGGACGACCTCATCGACGCGCTCCCGGACACGGGCCCCACCGATCTGGTCCCCGCCTTCGCGGCTCCCTTCCCGTTCCAGGTCCTGTCCGAAGTCATCGGCCTGCCACCGGAGCTGGCCACCCGCTTCGACCGCGACTGGGGCAGGGTCGTCCAGCCCGTCGGCCCGACGGACCCCGGTCGCCCGCTGTACGAGGCCCGCCTGCACGGACTGCAGAGTTACATCGCCGAGGTGGTGGCCCACAAGCGCGAGCATGCCGGGGACGACCTGCTGAGCCGCCTCGTCATGGCCCGGGACCAGGGGGAACTCTCCCCGGAGGAGCTGGACTCGATGATCTTCCAGCTGCTGGTGGCGGGCCAGGAGCCGGTCACCAACCAGCTCACCACGTCCCTGATCGCCCTGTTCCGCAATCCGCCCGAACTCGCCCGTCTGCGCGAGGACGAGAGCCTGCTGCCCCGCGCGGTCGAGGAACTCCTGCGCTACGACAGCGCCTTCGAGCTGACCACCTGGCGCTTTTTCGACCGGGACAGCGACCTGCACGGCACCCGCGTCCCGGCCGGCGACTCGGTGATCGTCTCCCTGTGCGCGGCCAACCGCGACCCCCGCCGCTTCCCCGGCCCCGGCACCCTGGACCTCGACCGCTCACCCAACCCCCACCTGGCCTTCGGCCACGGCATCCACTTCTGCCCCGGAGCCGCCCTCGCCCGCGCCGAGCTGCGCATCGCCCTCGGCGCCCTGCTGAGGCGTCTGCCCGGACTGCACCTCGCCATCCGCGACGAGGACATCGAGTGGACCCCGGCGGTCCTCGGCCGCGGCACGCACCAGCTGCCGGTGGGCTACGACCGACGGCTCTGAGCCCGGCGCCCGCACCCCGCTCCCCGACCGGCGGCGCCCCGGCCGAAAGGCCCTGGCGGGACCGGCCCGCCCCGGCCTCCGCTCCGCCTCCCGACGCCGTCGGCTTCCCGCCCCCTGATCGAAGGCGCTCGGCCCAGGGCCCCGGCGCCATGCCCTCATGCCTTCTGGAGACCTGCTGCCATGCCGCTGACGACCGCGTCGGAGACACGCGCCACGAGCCTCATCAGCGCCACGATCCTGACGCTGCTGCTGCCGTACCACCGCACGACGGACCGCACCCCGTCCCAGGCTCCACCGGAAGCCTTTCCCCACCAGCTGCGCCGCATCGACGACTTCGTCCGGGCCGGCGCCCCGGTCGTCTTCACGCTGCCCGGCTTCCCCTGCAAATCCCCCAACCCGGCCAAGGTCCTCGGCCATCTCCCCGACCAGGGCGAACGCCTCTCCCTCAGCTTCCTCCACACCCTGTGCACAGAGATCGAGCGGGTCTACCCGCCCGGCGCCCGCGTGATCATCTGCTCCGACGGCCATGTCTTCGGCGACCTCATCCACGTCCCCGACGACCACATCGACGCCTACGCCGACGAACTCCGCGTCCTCATGGCCCGACAGCGACTGACCCGCCTGTCCCTCTTCGACCTGCGCGACGCCCTGGGCGACCTCCCGTACGACGATGCCCGCGCCCACGTCCACCACCGTCACGCCCCCGCCCTGGACGCCCTGCGTGCCGAGGTCCGCGCCGACGAGCACACCCGCGCCCTCTACCGCGGCATCACCCGCTTCCTCCTCGAGGACACCGCCGACCGGACCGGCACCCGCTCCGCCCTGCAGCGCGCCTGCCGGCACCGCGCCTACGGCGTCATCCAGCGCAGCCGCGCCTGGGGCGACCTGATCGCCGGACACCACCCGGACGCCGTACGCCTCTCCATCCACCCCCAGCCCATCGGCGCCCCCAAGTTCGGCATCCGCCTCCTGGACGCCCCGGACGCCTGGACCACCCCCTGGCACTCGGCGGCCCTGCACCGCGCGGACGACACCTGGACCCTCATGCCCCGCGCCCGCGCGTCCCGGCTCGGCCGCCTGATCCGGCGCCACGGCAGACCGAGCCACTTCGAACAGGGAGTATCAGCCCCGTGAAGGACTGCCGGCACCCGCCCGGCCGGTGACCCCTTCACCGGCCGGCGCGACCGGCCGCGTGCCGGTGTGTCCTGCGTGCCGGAAGCCCGCGGGCCCGTCACGGCCGCCCCTCCTCCCCGTGGGCCGGGACGGGACGGCCCCGGGCGACGGCACAGGCCGGTACCGCCACGGCGGCCCCGATGTACAGCAGCGCCGGGTAGCCCAGGGCGTGCACGATCTGCCCGCCGACGGCGCCGGCCAGGGACAGACCCACGAACAGTGCGCTGTTGTTCCACGACAGCATGGCGGTCGCCCGCTCCGGGAACATGTCGACCAGGTGGCGCTGCTGGGCGGGGAAGAAGGCGTAGGCGGCCAGTGCGAACAGGCCCAGCGCGCAGGCCAGCGCCCGGTCGACCGGGAACACCAGGGCCACGACGGCTTCCAGCACCGCCGTCAGCGCCAGTGCCGGCCGGGTGACCCGTACGGCATCGGCCCGGTCCGCGAACCGGCCTCCCAGCTGCCCGCCGACGACGGCACCGATGCCGTAGACGACCAGCAGCCACGTCACGGCGGTGGCCCTGCCGTCGGCGTGCAGCGCGACGGCCAGGAAGGTGTACAGGCAGTACACGGAGAAGGCCCACAGGGTCGTCACCGCGACGGCGGACACCGCCACGCCCGTCCCCGGCCGCCCGCCCCGCTCCGGCGCCCCCGGCGGGGCGGCGGCCGCCGGAACCGGACCGGCCCGCCACACGAACGCATGCGGGAACGCCAGCAGGAACGTGCCCGCGGCCAGGATGACGAAGGCTGCCTGCCACCCCACGTACCGTCCCAGCAGCGACCCGGCCGGCGCCCCCACCCACAGGGCGGTCAGCAGTCCCGACCCCACCACGGCCAGCACCTGCGCCCGCACCTGCGGCCGTGCCCGCGTGCTGACCAGGGCGTACACGGTGGGGCCGGTCGCTGCGGCCGCCGTACCGGCCACCACCCGTGCGATCAGCAGCACACCGAAGTTCGGCGCCAGAGCGGTCCCGGCGTTGGCCGCGGAGAACAGCACCAGAGCGACCACCAGCACCCTGGCGCGGTCCCACCGGTCGGAGATCCGTCCGGCGAAGGGGGAGGCGACCACGTAGGCGATCGAGAAGGCCGTGACCAGGAGTCCGGTGCGGGCGGCGGAGACACCGAACGACGCGGCGATACGCGGCAGCAGCGGCGCCACCACGAACAGGTCGGTCCCCACCAGGAACTGCGTCAGCCAGGCCAGCGCGACCGTCCCGGCGGACAGCCCGGGCACCGTGCTGCCGGCCGGTTCGCTGGGGGGCGCATCCATGGTCCGACGCTAGGGCCCCGGCCGGGACGCGGCCATCGGGAACGAGCCGGGCTCCGAAGCCCCGTCTCCTGAGCCGCTGCACCTGCCACGTCCCTGCGCCGGCCCGCCGGAAACCGGCCAGGCCTCCGGACGGGTCCACAACGGCGCGTACTTCGTGTCGTGGAACTGCGAGTGCTCCCGCCCCCCGGTCCGGCGGTAACGACACAGCATGTTCACACGAGGCTCCGGTAGCCGAGTCCCGTGTGGGCACCCGTCCAGGGCTGTCTGGCGGGAGGGAGCCCGAGCATGGTCGTCGTCGCATGCCTTCTGCTGCCGGTGGTGGGGCTGTTGCTGTATGGCATGGACCGTGTCGAGGACTGGCTGATGCGTTCGCCACAGCCACCGCGTCATGCCGCTGCCCGTCACCTGCGTCTGATCCACGGCGGCCGGCAGGGGAACGGAGGCCGCTCGCACGGCGGCCGGCAGGGCAACGGCGCCCGGGCGCTCGGTGGTCGGCAGGGGACCGGAACCCGGGCGCGCGGTGGTCGGCGGGCGTCCGACGCCGCGTGAACACCGGACCGCCTGGCTCGGGTCGGGCCGGCCTCGGCGCTTTCGGCGGCCTGGGCGCGCGGCATGCGCTGCGGCTTCCCGCAACGGGCCCGGACATGCGCCGCACCCCTCCTTCGGAGACATGACGCACACCGCCCGGCAGAACACGCCACCACGGGGTATCCGAGTTTCCGGCAAGGACTCCCGGGCGAACTGTTGCCGTTTGACAACAATAGCCATGAGGCAACAAAGTAGCCGTGTCGGACGTGCGCGGGGAAGGACCTGGAATGCTCCGGTGGACGCAGACCACTCCGTGTGCTGGTCGCCGGCCTCGAAAGGCGATGGTGGCGCCGGTGCCGCGAACGGTGGCTCAGGCGGTCTGGCTGCCGGAGTCCGGGGCGTCGTCGAGTATCTGCGTCGCCGCGGTGGCACAGAACGCTTCCAGCCCCTCCAGCAGTGCGATCCGCTTGGCGGCGGGCATATCCGCCAACACCTTCCGCAGCTCCCTCTCCCGGCGGGTGCGCAGGTCGGCGAGGAAGGCGCGGCCCCGGCCGCTGAGGTGCAGGCGCACCTCGCGCCTGTCCTGCGGACTCGCTGCCCGCTCGACGAATCCGGCCGCGTGCAGCCGGTCGCAGAGCCTGCTGGTGGACGGCGGAGTGGACGCAAGTGACTCGGCGAGGGTGCGCAGGTTGATGCCGTCGTGGTGCTCGAGGATGTGCAGCACGCGCAGCTGGGACGCGGAGGTGGGTGCGGTCGAAGCGCGGCCCCACACGACTTCCAGCAGCTCGACGGCCGTGGTGGTCACGCGCGCGACCTCATCGGGCTCTGGGCGGCGGCGGAAGGCAGTCACGGTCACACTCTCGCAGGCACTGGGGTGCCTGTCAGCGTACTAGGCAAGCGCGCTCGCTACGGGTGACGCAGGGCGACCGACGCGGCTCCGGAGAGCTTGGCCTCATGGATGAGGCACGTACGTGATCCGGCGAAAGATTGGTGATTATTCCTCTATGAACAGATTTGTGGCTGCTGAGCGCGCTCTGCGTACAGCGGCTCCCGATGCGTTGCTCGGCGCCATCCGTGCCGTACTCATCGAGCAGTACGGCGCGGAGGACGTCGAGCTGTTCATGGCCGACTACGGGTTGACCGTCCTGCAGCCGGTGTCGGTCCTGCCGCACACCCTGGAGCCGGTGTCGGTGCACAACAGCCCGGCCGGCCGGGCCTTCGGATCGCAGCGGCCGTACTGCGAGGAAGGGCCTGACGGGCGGGCACGCCTGCATCTTCCGGTCAGCGTGCGCGGCGACCGGCTGGGCGTGTTGTCCGTGACCCTGCCCGGCGATGCCGCCCGCCGCTGGGAGCCGGAACTGGCCGACATCGCCGGCGTGCTGGGGCACGAGGTGACGGTGGCCGAGCGCGACACCGACCTGTATCTGCAGGCGCGCCGCAAGGACCGGCTCACCCTGGCCGCCGAGATGCAGTGGCAGCTGCTGCCCGGCCGTTCCTGCTCACGGCCCGAGTACGAGCTGGGGGCCCAGCTGGAGCCGGCGTACGCCATCTTCGGTGACAACTTCGACTGGTCCGCCACCGCCGACCGCCTCATGCTGTACGTCACCAACGGCATGGGGGAGGGCATAGAGGCGTCCCTGCTGACGAACCTGGCCATCAATGCGCTGCGCAACGCCCGGCGCGCCGGCATCTCCATCGCCGACCAGGCGGCCCTGGCCGACCAGGCCGTCTACGCCCATTACCGGGGACGCTGCTATCTGTCCGTCCTGATGTTCGACTTCGACCTGGCCACCGGCCGGGCCCGTGTCGTGGACGCGGGCTCTCCCCAGCTGCTGCGACTGCGGGGCGGCTCCGTGGAGCGCGTCACCTTCGACGCCCAGCTGCCTCTGGGCATGTTCGAGGAGACCGACTACATCGCCCAGGACTTCCGGGCCGAGCCCGGTGACCGTCTCGTCTTCGTCAGCGACGGGGTGCACGCGGTGGCCTCCCCGAAGGGTGAGGCGTACGGGGACACGGCTCTCGCCCGGGCGATCCACTCCACGCGGCTGCTGCCCGCCGCCGAGGTGCCGCGCGCGATCCTGCGGGAGCTGACCGGCCACCGCGGCGCATCCCTTCCCGACGACGACGCCCTGGTCGTATGCCTGGACTGGCACGGCAGGCCGGCCGGTGCGTGAGCGGCGGGGATCGCCCGATTGTGACGATCCCGTGTTGTCTGCTCCACACCCTCGCGCTAATGTTTGTCATACGGCAATAATTGTCTGATGGCTCGCCACCAGGTCGGCCGTAGGCGCTCGCAGCAGGGAGACGATGCAGGTGGCGGAGCACGACACGACACCCGAGGTGGCGCGGGAGCTGGGCGCCTTCCTGGAGCGGCGCCGTGAGCAGATCGCCCAGCGCTGGGCGGACGCCTCGCTGTTCCGCACGGTCTTCACCGTCTCCCGGGACGAGGCGGTCGAGGCGTGCAAGGCCGTGGTGGACGCCCTGGCCGAGGTGGCCCGCACCGGCCGGCTCGAAGACGTTCAGGCTCCGGGCTTCGGAGCCGTCAGGGACCAGCTCGGCCGCATGGCCGCCTCCCGCTCCCAGGCCGGATCCGACCCCTCCCAGATCGCGGGCGAAGTCGCCGGCCTGCGCGAGCCGGCCGCCGCGCTGCTGCGCACCGAGTTCGAGGACGCCGCCGGCGAGCACGTACACGCGTGCAGGCTCGCGCTGACCGTCCTCATGGGCACGCTCCGTCTCGTGGTCATGGAGACCACCGTCACCGCCGGCGAGGAACTGATAGACCGGCAGCGTCAGCAGCTCATGGAGGTGGCCACCCCGGTCATCAAGCTGTGGGAGAGCATCGTCGCCGTACCACTGATCGGCACCCTGGACAGCGCCCGCAGCCAGGTCGTGATGGAGAGCCTGCTCGAAGCGATCGTCGACCAGCGGGCCCGGTACGCCATCCTCGACATCACCGGCGTACCGACCGTCGACTCGCTCGTGGCCCAGCACCTCATGAAGACGGTCGCCGCAGCCCGTCTGATGGGCGCGGAGTGCATAGTCTCCGGTATCCGCCCCGCCATCGCGCAGACCATCGTCCACCTCGGCATCGACCTCGGATCGATCATCACGCGGGCCGGCCTCGCCGACGCGCTGGCGTACGCGCTCACTCAGCAGGGCATCGTCGTCGCCCCACGTCCGGTCGCGGGAGCGAGCCCGCGGTGACCGGCCTCTCCGCCACCCGCCCGGGCCCGGTGCCGGTGTCGGCGCTGGGAGACGTCCTGCTGATCACCCTGCAGGGAGACCTGCACGACGCGGCGGCCGAACAACTCCAGTACGACATCACTCATCGCATCGCGTCCAGTCCCGTTCGGGTCGGCGGTGTCGTCATCGACATCTCCGGCGTGGAGATCGTCGACTCCTTCCTCGGGCGCGTCCTGGCCGAGATCGCCGCGAGCGCCCGCCTGCTGGCCACCCGCACCGTCCTGGCCGGCATGCGTCCCGCCGTGGCCATCACCCTCGTCGAACTGGGCCTCACCCTGCCCGGCCTGTACACGGCCCTGGACGTCGAAAGGGCACTGGCCCTGCTGGGCCGCGGCCCGTCGCCCATTCCATCCGCTCACCCGGAAGAGGGTGCGTGATGCATGCCCCACTCACCTCGACCACGCGCCTGCCCATCGGCTCGGACGCGGACCTGGGCTGGGTGCGCCGGCAAGTGCGCCGGGCCGCCGCCGAGCTGGGATTCAGCCTGGTGCAGCAGACGAAGCTGGTGACCGCCGTCAGCGAACTCGCCCGCAACACCCTCGTGCACGGTGGTGGCGGACACATGGAGATGACACGGCTCGGGCAGGGCGCCCGCCGCGGGCTGCGGCTGTCCTTCGTCGACGCCGGCCCCGGCATCCGTGACGTCGACCTGGCGATGACCGACGGCTACACCTCCGGAGGCGGCCTGGGCCTGGGCCTGAGCGGCGCCAGACGGCTCGTCCAGGAATTCACCCTCGACAGCCGCCCCGGCCAGGGCACCACCGTCACCATCACCGACTGGGTCTCCGGTCTGCCCTCGCCCCGTACGGGTGCGCCATGAGCAGGGTCTGGGACATCCCCGTCCCCGAGAGCACCAGGGTCCGGGACGTCCGCGTCGCCGCGGAAGCGGCCTGCGCCTCCCTGGGCCTGGACGCTCATTCCACGGCGGTCGCCGCCCTGGTGGCCACCGAGCTGGCGACCAACCTCGTCAAGCACACCGACGGCGGACGCATCCTCATCAATCTGACCGGCCCCTCCGACACGCTCGGGGAGGACGCGCCCTGCGTGCAGATCGCCTCGCTCGACCACGGCCCGGGCATCGGCAACGTCCCGGCCGCACGGCGCGACGGCTACACGACCGCCCCCTCCTCCCTCGGCGCGGGTCTGGGCACCTGCCAGCGCATAGCCGGCGAATTCGACCTGCACAGCCGGCCGGAACGGGGCACCGTCGCCGTGGCGCGCATCAGCCCCCCGAGGCCGCCCGCCACCGACCGCGCGCGGCGGGCCCGGTCCCGTATCGGCGTCCGGGCCGGAGGCATCACCACCGCCCTCGCCCGTGCCGAGCACTCCGGAGACGCCTTCGGCTGGGTGCGCTCCGGCCCACTGGTCACCCTGATGCTCGCGGACGGGCTCGGCCACGGGGACAAGGCGGCCGAGGCGTCAGCCGCCGCGCTGGGCGGCCTGCGCCGGGTCGCGGACCGCCCTCCGGCCGAGATACTGCGGCACCTGCACGCCACGCTGCGGGCCACACGAGGCGCGGCCATCGGGATCGCCCAGCTCGACGAGGACACCGGCCGGCTCCTCTTCGCCGGCGTCGGCAACATCGGTGCCAGGCTGCTCACCGACGGCGCGTGGCAGCCCCTGACGTCCCACCCGGGCATCGTCGGAGCCAACTTCCCCGCGACCGTGCCCCTGCACCAGGCGGCCTGGCGGCCGGACAGCCTGCTCATCCTGCACAGTGACGGGCTTCCCGGCCGCTGGGTGCCCCCACACGATCCCCGGCTCCTCGGCCATGACCCGGCCGTGGTGGCCGCAGTCGTCCTGCGGGACGCCGGCAGCGCCGCACGCCCCCTGCGCGACGACACCTGTGTGGCCGTGCTGGCCCCGACCCACCGGACGGATGCCCATGACAGCGCACCCTGAGGTCTGGAAGATCGCGTCGGTCGCCGACGCGGCCCGGGCCCGTGCGGTCGTCGCCGGCGTGCTGGTGGACGGCAGGACGACGGCGCTGGAACGAGCCCGCTTCCTCACATCGCTGACGGCACGGCTGCGCCGCTGCCTGAGCGAGGGCGGCGGGTGGGAACTGCGGCTCGGCATCCGGCAGACCAGCGCCGGGCACGACGCCCGGCTCGAAGTGCGGGTGCGGCCGGCCGGCTCCTCGCCCGCGCCGGACCCGGACGACGAGCCCGCCCTCACCTGCACCCTGCCCCACCGGCCCGCCCGGGACGGCCCGCACCCCGATCCGCCGCTGTCCGAGGCCCTGCTGCGCGCCGACGAGGACACCGCGGCCGTCCTGCGCCTCCTGGACGAACAGGAGCGCCTCGTGCGGCTGCACCGGGAGGAGCTGCACCAGACCAACCAGGGTGTCGTGGCACTGCACTGCGACCTGGAGGCCGCGGCACTGGTCCAGCGTGACCTGCTGGAGGCCGAGCGAACCGCACGAGCCGAGGCCGAGCGGGCCCGGCGCCTGCTGACCTTCCTCGGCGACGCCAGCGCCGCCATCACCGCATCCCTCAGCCCTACGGCCATCCTGCGTCGCCTGTCCGGCCTGCTGGTGCCGGACTACGCCGAGCATCTCGACGTCTGGCTCTTCGGCGAAGAGAACGACGACGAATCCCCGCGCGGCCCACAGGAGCACTGCGCGGCCGCGGTGGTCGCCGCCCGCACGGGCCGCCCCCAGCACGCCGCCGCACACCCCGGGGCGCTGCCCGGCGTGGACGACCTTCCGCCCTCCGCCCTGGCCCCCCGACGGCCACTGCTGGCCATTCCCCTGACGGCACGCCGCTCACTGGGCGTCCTCACCCTCACCTCCCCGGGCCCCCGATTCGACGCGGACACCTCGGTGATGCTGGTCGAACTCGCCCGCCGTGTCGGCATCGCTCTGGACAACGCCCGCCGTTACGAGCAGTACCAGGACACCGCCGAGGCCCTGCAACGCGCCCAGCTGACCGACCTGCCCGCCCCGGCCGGGCTGCTGCTGGCCGCGCGCTACCTTCCCGCCACCCGCGGCCTGAACATCGGCGGCGACTGGTACGACGCCTTCCTCCAGCCCGACGGCAGCCTGCTGGCCGTCATAGGGGACGTCACAGGACACGGCCTGCACGCCGCCGTCGTCATGGGCCGGCTGCGCACCGCCCTGCGCGCCTACGCCGTCGAGAGCGACAGTCCCGCGGCGATCCTCACGCGTCTGCACCGCATGCTCCGGCACCTGCAACCGCAGCTGTACGCCACCGCGATGATCGCCCGCTTCCGGCCGGGCCGACGAGAAGTGGTCTGGGCGTCGGCCGGCCACCCGCCCGCCGTCATGCGAGGCGCCGACGGCACCGTCCGGGTGCTGGACGCCAGACCGGGCGCGATGCTGGGCATCCCGATGCCGTACGTCCACACGGATCACCGGGCCGACCTGCCCGCCGGCTCGTCCCTGGTGCTGTACACCGACGGCCTGGTCGAACGCCGGGCGCAGGGCATCGACCCGGGCATCGAACGCCTCGGCCGGACGCTGGGCACGCTCACCACCCCCGAGCTGGAGCAGGACGTGGAGGCCGCGGCCGACGCCCTGCTCAAGCCACTCCTGCAGGACTGCGAACGCGACGACGACGTCTGCCTGTTGCTGTGCCACGTCCCGTCGCCCGCCGGGCAGGAACAGCACGCGAAGGCGTACCGGTCCCTCCCCCGCGACGGACCTCCAGGAAGAAGCGCCACCAGCGGTAGCGTGGAGCCGACAAGGCGAGAGGGTGGATGCCGTGACAGCCTTTGAACCGTTTCCGTCGGCGGAAGCCCAACTGCGCGCCGCCGCGCCCCACGCGCTCGTCGCCACGGCTCGCCGGCTCCTCGCCGAGCGGGTCGGAGCCCAGGAGGTGACCCTCCTCCTCGCCGACTACGGACTGACCGTCCTCCAACCGGTGTCCCACCTGCCCCACACCAGTACACCCGTCCCCGCCGACGACGGACCCGCGGGCAGCGCCTTCCTCACCCAGAAACCGGTGATCGAGGTCCTCCACGACCCGGTCGGCCACCTGGTGCACCTGCCCATCACGGTGCGCGGCGACCGCCTGGGAGTCCTCTGCGTACGTCTGCCCACGCGGACCGTCGACCCGGACACCGTCCTCCGGCTCGGCGACTTCGCCACGGCACTCGGCCACGAGGTGTCCACCGCCGGCCGCGACACCGACCTGTACCTGCTGGCCCGCCGCACCCGCCGCCTCACCCTCGCCGCCGAGATGCAGTGGCAGCTCCTCCCCGGCCGCGGCTGCGCCCGCGAGGAATTCGTCATCGGGGCCCACCTCGAACCCGCCTACGCCATCGGCGGCGACAACTTCGACTGGTCCACCACCGCCGATCACCTCATCCTCACCGTCACCGACGGCATGGGACAGGGCATCGAGGCCTCCCTGCTCACCAGCCTCGCGGTCGGCGCCCTGCGCAACGCCCGCCGCGCCGGTATCCCCCTCGCCGACCAGGCGTGCCTCGCCGACCAGGCCGTCTACGCCCAGTACGGCGGCAAGGTGTACGCCTCCACACTGCTGCTGGACTTCGACCTGGCCACGGGCACGGTACGCGCGGTCGACGCGGGCTCCCCCCAGCTGTTCCGGCAGCGCGACGGCCGTACCGAGCGGATCGAACTGGACGCGCAGCTGCCGCTCGGCATGTTCGAGGAGACCCTCTACGAGGAGCAGACGTTCCAGGTCGAGCCCGGCGACCGTCTCATCGCCGTCAGCACCGGTGTGCACGGCACCCGCTCCAAGGCAGGCGATCTCTTCGGTGAACGGGTGCTGCGCCAGATCCTCGGCGCCACCCGCCCCGCACAGCCGCACGAGACGGCACGCGCGGTCGTCGCCGGGCTGATCGAGCACTACGGCAGCCATGAACTGATGTCCGACGCCGCCGTGGTCTGCCTCGACTGGAACGGTCGCCGCAACTGACCCGCTACGGTCAGGGCCGCGGCCCGTCGGCTGGCCGGACAGTGCCGTCCTGAGCGGTCAGGAAGGCCCGCATGCCCCGGCGCAGCGCCTCTCGCTCGGCGGGCTTCATGTCGGCGAGGACCACGGTGAGCGCCTGTGATCTGCGCTCGGCCACTTCGCTCAACACCTGCCGGCCGCGCCCTGTGAGAACCAACTGCACCTCACGTCGCTTGCGCGGATGCAGCAGACGCTCCAGGAGGCCCGCCGCCTCCAGCCGGTCGCACAGCCGGCTGGCGGTCGGGGCCCCTATCTCCATGCCCTCCGCCAGCGCGGTGAGATTGAGGCCCGGCTCGGCCTCCAGGATCCGCAGGGCTCGCAACTGGTGCGGCGACAGCCGCAGACTCGCGCCCTGGGCGGCCACCGACCACAGGTGCGCGAGACCGTCCACGGCGTCGGCGATCTCCCGCGCGACGGACAGGAGATCGTCACCCGGCCCGTTCGGCTGGTCGTCCCCGGAGCCGCTGAGACGAGTCACGAACACATCGCTTTCAGTAATGGCCTGCCCATACGGATACCACCTTCATTCAAACGCGGTACCCGACGAGCCGCCGGGCAAGCACCGCCGGCCGGGCCATCGTAGGGACTCGGGCGGACGAGGACGGCAACAAGGCAGGACACCTGCACCTGGACCCGCCGGGCCCGTACCACCGGTCCCGTCCCTACGCCACGAACACCGGCCGCCGCCCCTGCCGCCCGGGCTCCCTGACCCCTGCCCCTCTTGCGCTACCCGAACCCCAGCGGCCCACAGGGGTGTGCTGCCGTGCAGGGTCAGCGTCTGCGGCCGCGTGCCGCCCAGCCGCTTCCCACACCACCGAGGTGCAGGGCCAGCAGGGTGAGGCCGAGGAGCATGATGTTGGTGGACGTGAACACGTCGTTGGTGGAGACGTCGGCGGCGTCGATCAGAAAGGCGATGAAGAACAGGGCCGCCGAAACGATGGCCAGCATGCTGTTTCCCTCCCGTCGGGTTCAGTCGTGCGCTGCGCTGCACTCCGGATTCCCCCTGGCCGCCCACCCATACAGGGATGCCGTTCGCATGGTGCCGGGACATCGCGAGGAGGCGCCCGTCCGCGGAAGCGCGCTCGGCGGTCAGCGCGCTCGGCGGTTCGACGCCGTCCTGCCCGTGAGCGACGAACATCCGTCGCTGGGCCTGTCGCCCACATGGCCGATCGCGGCCCGGGATTCCTTCTGCCGAGGCGCAGCTCAGAGCACTTTCGAACAAAGCGACGGGGTCGAAGAGCCGCCTGCTGGGTAAGTGCGCTGTCCAACGGCATCTTGGAAGGGGAAAGCCATGTCAGTGGATTCCGAACCTGCCGAAGTGTCGCCGGTGGTGGAACACATCGCGGAATCGATGATCGAGTTGTGGCGGCGGGCGCACGAGGACGTCGCACCGACGATGTCCGGCGAGCAGATGCGCGCCCTGCTCGCTCTGGACAGCGAGCCAGGAGACCCGGTCAGGATCGCCGAACGTCTCGGTGTCGACTCCGCCCTGATGGCGAGGCTGCTCGAGCGACTGGAGCAGCGCAGGCTGGTGCGCCGCGTCCTGTCCGGGGAGTTCACGCTCACCGGCGCCGGCACGTGCGTGCTCGAAGTGACGCGGCAGCGCCGCAGGCAGCTGCTGGAACAGGCCGCCGCGACGGTCGCTCCGCCGGATCGGCCGGTGTTGCGCGACATGCTCAATCAACTCTACGGCCGGGTGAGCCCCTTGGCCCGGGTCCCGCGCAGCCGTACGCCGCGCTGACCGGCCGGCACGAGCCACCGTCCGAACGACAGCCACAGTCAGGACGACAGCCACCGTCAGGCCGGCGCGTTCCTCCTGCCTCCTGACGGTCGTACCGACGGTCGTACGCCCGCCCCGCCCAGACCCGATGCGGAGCCGAGACGGGTCAACCGGTGGCGAGCATGCCCGAGCGCAGACGCGCCAGGATGCGGGAGATGAGGCGCGAGACGTGCATCTGCGAAACCCCCAGCTCCTCACCGATCTCCGCCTGGGTCCTCTCCTCGACGAACCTCAGGTGCAGGATCCGCCGCTCCCGCTCGTCCAGCTGGGCGACGAGCGGGGCGAGGGCGTGGAAGTCCTCCACGAGTTCCAGGGCGGTGTCCTCCGCCCCGATGAACTCGGAGAGGGCCGCCTCGCCCTCCTCGGTGTCACCGGTGATCGCCGCGTCGAGAGAAGCGGAGTTGTAGCCGTTCGCCGCGATCTGGACCTCGACGACCTGCTCCTCCGTCAGGTTCATCAGGGTGGCCAGCTCGGAGACCCGAGGGGCGCGCCCCAGCCGGCTGCGCAGCTCCTCGCTCGCCTTGGCGAGTTCGGTACGTGCCTCCTGCAGCCGCCGCGGCACGTGGACGGACCAGGAGGTGTCCCGGAAGAACCGTTTGATCTCACCGACGATGTACGGCACCGCGAAGCTGGTGAACTGCACCTCACGGGAGACCTCGAACCGGTCGATCGCCTTGATCAGGCCGATCGTGCCGACCTGGACGACGTCCTCCATGTCCTGACCGCTGTTGCGGAACCGGCGGGCGGCGAAGCGCACCAGCGACATGTTCATCTCGATGAGCGTGTTGCGCGCGTACTGGTACTCGTGCGTGCCCTCCTCGAGCACGGCGAGCCGGTCCAGGAACTTCCCGGTCAGCTCACGGGCGTCCTGGGGCGCGATCCGCTGCGGATCCGCGATCTCCGGCAGCTCCGTACCGCAGTCGGTCGTCGCACCGACAAGTGCCGTCGTTGCCGTCGTCATCCCCAGGCCCTCCCTGCCGTCCGTACCCGCTCCCGTCGGTGAGCCGGCGAGTCGTCAAGGGCACGCCTACCCGGTCCGGGAGGCATCATGTCCGGCCGTCGTCGCCGGAGATCACCCGTAGAGCGAGCGGGCCCCCGGGCTGTCGCCCCTGAAGCGCCGGCCCGCGGCGATCTCCTCGCCGACCACCGACCAGACGGTCTCGTCGTCCTGGAAGGGGAGCGGGTCGATGCTGCTCGTCTCCTGCCGGATTCGCTCGACCTCGCGCTCCAGACGCTCGAAGCCGGCTTCCTCGCCGTCGCCGTCGCCGTCGTCGTCGCTGAAGGTGAACTCCTCGAGCAGGCGCTGGAACCGGAGGGCGACCTGGACGAGGGAGGAAACGTCCGTGTGGAGTTCCCGCACGGTCTCCTCGTCGGCGTCGAAGGCGTGCACCTTGCCGGATACGGGGTCGAGGGCGAGGTGGGCGCTGAGCAGCCAGCCGATGACGGGCCATTCGCCCGCGTCCTCCGAGGCGTCCTCGAAGTCCTCGGTGTCGACGACGTCCTGGACGAGGGGCAGCCGGCCGGTGTCCTCGTCGGGCTCACGCAGCCGGAGCGTCCCGGTGGGGACGCCGGCGGTCTGCAGAAGGCGGGCACCCTGGGTGTCCGCGACGGCGGGCGGGAAGGCGGTGGCGGGCAGGGCCGCGAGCCGGTCCTCGCCGAAGATGTCGGCGAGTTCGCTGCGGGTGACATCGAAAAGCACTGCCGGAACTCCGAAACGCTCTCAGCTCGGGAAGCCTGGGTCTTCTGACGGCGATCATTGTGTCGACTGCAGCAAGTGGTGCCCGGACACGATGGTCCGCGCCGAGCGTGTGAAGCACCACAAGGGCACCCCCGCGCAGCACAAGGACGAGGCCACCGGCATGGCGCCCGCACGGGACCGAGGCTTTGAGGTCTGTGCTCATCCTCATCAGGTCGATCACGCGAGGTCAGCGGCCTCGGTCAACCAGTCGTGGTGCTTGGCCGCTCGTCCGCCGAGGTTCGGCGCCGACCACCGCTGTTCGTGGCTGTCGGTGTCAGCCGTTGGTGTCATCCGTTGATGTCATCCGTTGGTGTCAGCCGCCACAGCCGGACTCGACAAGCGCGCCACCCACCCCCTCACTCCCCGCTCCATGGGGCACGGCCGGCGCACGAAGTGCGGCGAAACATTGGTGGTCCGCTGGTCTGCTGCTCTCTGTTTGCTGGGCTGTCTCTGGATGTGGTCTTCCTAGGGTCGTTGGTGTCCCCCGGGAGGTCCGGTCACCGGCCTTCCGACCTCTCCAGCGATTCCCCAGTGTTTGGAGACACCCTCATGCGTGCTCTGCCCCGTCGCGCCCTGCTTGCCGCCCCCGTCACCGTGCTGATGCTCGCGCTGGCTGCCTGCGGCGGCTCCGACTCCGGCTCCGACAGCTCCGGTGCAGCGGGCGCCGCCCAGCAGCAGGCACAGAGCGCGGGCGGTGCCGATGCGGCCGGCGACTCCGACGACAAGAAGGAGCCCCCGCTGACGGGGGAGATCAAGAAGAAGGCGGAAGCCGCCGCGCTCGCGGCGTACCCGGGCACGGTCGTGAAGTCCGAGGAGGACGTGGAGAAGCCCGGCATGTACGCGGTGGAGGTGAAGCAGGCCGACGGCACGTCGATCGAGGTCTACCTCGACACGTCCTTCAAGGTGACCGACACCAAGAAGGAGGGCACCGAGGAGACCGAGGACTCCGACGGCTGACATCCCCGCCACCGTCCGGCCAGCCGGTGACCTCTCCCCACACCGTCCGGCCGGGCGGTACCGGCCCGGCCACCGTCGTCCCGTACGTCTCCCCGACCCCAGGCGGCTTCCCGTGAACCCTCCAGCTGCCCTGGCACAGCTGTGCGAGCCTTGCGCCATGCGCCTGCTGCTCATCGAAGACGACGACCGGATCGCCGGCCCCCTCACCGAGGGGCTCGGGCGCTACGGGTTCACGGTGGACCACGTCCGCACCGGCGCTGCCGGACTCGCCGACACTCTGGTCGCGCCGGACCTGGTCCTCCTCGACCTCGGCCTCCCGGACATGGACGGCCTCGACGTCTGCCGCAGCCTGCGCGCCCGATCCGCCGTCCCCATCATCATGATCACCGCACGGGGCGAGGAAGCCGACCGCATCGTCGGCCTGGAACTCGGCGCCGACGACTACCTCGCCAAGCCTTTCGGCGTACGGGAGCTGATCGCCCGCATCCGTGCCGTCACCCGGCGCGCGGCAGCTCCCGCCTACGCCCCGGCCGGGTCTGCCGACACCCCTGGCATGCAGCCGTCGGCCTCAGGGGCCCAGGCGCTAGGGCCCCTGGCCGTCAACCGACGCACCCGCGAAGTCCACCTCGACGGCCGGCACATCGCACTGACCCCCAGAGAGTTCGACCTGCTCGCCCATCTCGCCGAAGATCCCGGCACGGTCTACTCGCGCCAGCAGATCATGGACACGGTGTGGGACCCGCACTTCTTCGGCCCCACCAAGACCCTGGACGCCCACGTCGCCGCCCTGCGCCGCAAGCTCGGCGACCCCGGCTGGATCACCACCGCCCGGGGAGTCGGCTTCCGCCTGACCGTCCCCGACGACCACACCGGTGAGGCAGGCGGATGACCCGGCGTCTGCTGCTCAGCTACCTCGCCCTGGCCGCGCTCGTCCTGGCCGGCCTGGAGATCCCCCTCGGGATCATCTACGCCGGTGGCGAGACCTCCCGCGCCTCCCAGAGCGTGGAACGCGACGCGTCCATGCTCGCCGAGATCACCGAGGAGGACATCGAGAAGGGCCAACTCGCCGCGCTGCCCGAGGTGATCGGCGAGTACGCCGAGCGCAACGGCGGCCGTGTCGTCGTCACCGACAGACACGGCATCGTCCTCGCCGACTCCGCCCCGGCCGCGCCCACCGGAATCAGCATCGCGGCACAGCCGGACATCGCCCGCGCCCTGGCCAACAAGCCCACCGTCACCACCACGAGCGACAGCGACGGCAACGACGTCCTGTCCGCCACCATGCCCGGCGCCTCGGGCACCACCATCCGCGGCACCCTGCGCCTGACCCGCCCCCTGTCCGAGGTCGACGCCCGGGTCCATCGCATCTGGGGCGTCCTCGCCCTGGCCGGGGCCTGCATCCTCGCCCTCGTCGCCCTGGTCGCCTTCAGCCTGGCCCGCTGGATCACACGCCCCCTGCGCACCCTGGAAGCAGCTACGGCCCAGCTCGCCGACGGGCAGCTCACCGAACCGCCCGATGCCACCACCGGACCGCCCGAACTGCGCAGTCTCGCCGCCTCCTTCACCCACACCGCCACCCGCCTACAGCACCTGCTCAAGGCACAACAGGCGTTCGCCTCCGAAGCCTCCCACCAGCTGAAAACCCCCCTCACCTCGCTGCGGCTGCGGCTGGAGAACTTCGAGCCCTACCTCGACCCCCGCGCCCACGGAAGCCTGGAGGAAGCCGTCGGAGAGGTCGAACGCCTCGGCCGCATGGTTCAGGGCCTGCTCGCCCTCGCCCGCCTGGAGAACACCGCCACCACCCCCGAACCCGTCGGCCTCGACACCGTCCTCGCCGACCGCGTCGCGATGTGGGAACCCCTCGCCGCCGAGCAGTACGTCACCCTCGACGTCACCGGCCCACCCGTCGGCCAGGTATGGGCCATCCCCGGCGCCCTGGAACAGATCATCGACAACCTCCTCGCCAACGCCCTGCGCGTCTCCCCGCCCAGTACCACCATCACCCTCCACCGCACCCCCGGCACCCAGCTCGACATCATCGACCAGGGGCCCGGCATGAACGACGCCGACCGCGAACGAGCCTTCGACCGCTTCTGGCGTGCGTCCGACACCCATCACGACGGCACCGGCCTCGGCCTGCCCATCGTCCGCCACCTCGTCGACGCCTCCGGCGGCACCATCACCCTCCACCCTGCCCCCAGCACCGGCCTCGACGCCCGCGTACGACTGCGGCCCGTCACCATCCCGCCGCCACGCGGCCCCCGCCCAGCCGGCGGCGACGTACGCCCCCCCCGGGGCCTCAACCGCCGAGGCCACACAACCGGACTGCGCTGAGGCCGCAAGCAGCAGAGCGCGAGCCGACCGCCCCAGCCCCTGCTTTCACTGTGATTCCCCGCTTGATCTGGTGCGCTTGTGGTGCGGGCGCTGTCGGCGTGAGGCGTCTGCGAACCGGCGCGTCTGCAAGTGCCTCAGAGGTGCTGCTTGGCTGCTCCGACCAGTCGGCTGATGTCGTCACGGGTCCGTACCCTGGCTTCGACGAGTTCCGTTCTGCTGTCTGTCTTGGACAGAGCCGTAACGTCTGCGAGTACGTCCTCCGCGGACCGACTCAGCGTCTCGTCATCGGTGAGCATCTGCACTCGGAACAGCGCTTCCTGGGCGTTGGAGCGTAGGTCATAGGCACGGATCCGCACCGTGTCAGGGTCCTCCGGTGGTGGCTGTTCGTGCTCGCAGAACCAGAGGTGCACAAGGCATCGGCGGTAGTTGACCAACGCGCCGGCGTAGGCAGAGTAGGCATCGAGTCGCTCCTGCCGCAGCTTCTCGCGACGGGTGAACTGGTGGCTCCTGTCGGCGGTGCGCTGCTGGAACGCCAGAGTGATCCCCGAACCGAGCAGCGTCCCCAGGACGGCTATGCCGCTGGCGATGATGGTCTCCACATCCCAAGCTGATCACGCATCGCCGTCCTCCGCGGGCCGTGACCCAACTCCGATGCCAGCGCGCTTTCCAACTGTGCTGGCGAGCGTGACAGCTACGGTCAGGGCTGTTCACCTGGGTTCACGGTGGTCGGCGGCCCGTGTAGAGCCTGGTTCGGAACGCGTCCGAACGCTCGTGGACGTCGATGAACGAGACGAAAAAGGAGACGGGCCGCTGCCTGTATGGCCAGCCGCGTCGGCGATGGCTCACCACTGCTCAGTCAGTCGGACCACGCACCTGGCACACCGATGGTGGGGCCGAGGTCGGTGGCGGCGGCCAACGAGTGGGCCGCGGTTCTCAGCTCCTTCTCCCATCCCGGAAGCTCGTCGGGTCCGAGCCATTCGCTGTAGTCCGCTGCGACGGACAGGAACCGTGTCTCCTCCCGGGTACGGGCTGCGACCGTCATCGACAGTCCATTGCCCACGTCCTTGGGGCTCAGCTCGCCTTCAGCGAGGCTGAACGCGAGTCTCACCAGGAGACATCGGCCGGCCGTCTCCTCGTCGGGAAGGGGTATGCCGAGTTCGCGCAGGGCCAGAACGTACAGTTCGCGGACTTCGGCCGAGTCGCTCCGGCGTGACAGACCGGCCAGCTCGCGCAGGGCAGGGGAATCACGCCCGTCGACAAGCGCATGCGCAGCGAGCATCGGGAGTTCCTCGGGAGGGAGTACCTCCGCCACGTACTGCCAAGCGCTGTACTGCAGCCGGTCCATGCGCCCATCGTGGGGGGCGGCGAGACGTCCTGGCCAGCGGATTGTTGTCGGGGTCTCGGCTTCTTGACCAGTGACAAAGCTCACGGCCCCCCAACAGGCCTTTGCTCGGCCTTTGCGCAGCTCGCGGACGTGAACGGGCGCCGGCTAACTAAGGTCGAAGACCCGGGTGGTCAACGGAGGGGGAGACGTCAAGTCATGGGTGACAGCGGCGAGGTACTCGACATCAAGATCGCCGACCTCAAGGCGACAGCACCTCATTTTCACCATCAGAGCGTTGCCCTCGAGCGAGCGCTCACGAAGCTGAAGCACGGGCTGGCTGCGGCCGGCTCTCCATGGGGCGACGACGAGCAGGGCGAGAAGTTCCACAAGGCGTACGGCCCGCACGTGAAGCAGATCGAGCAGTCGACCCAGATCCTGGCTGACGGCCTGGCCAGCATTCGCGAAGCCATGGTCGACATGGCTGACGGGCACGTCGACAACGAAGAGCTGATCCGAGGCATGTTCAGCCGGATCCACGTTGATCGCGACACCAAGGGCGATGGCAAGTGAGTGTCGCGGACAAGGCCCGCAAGGTCGTCCAGGACCTGACGGGCATGTGGTGGCCCGACGCCGATGAAGACGGGTTGCGGGCCGCCGCGAAGGCGTGGAGGAACTTCGCCGACGACGTCGACGATGTCACCTCCGGCGCCGACAAAGCAGCTCGCTCCATCATCGAGCACAACAAGGGCGAGGCCATCTCCGCCTTCGACGACCCGTACTGGCGTCGCTACTACCACGACGGGCACGGCTGGCTGAAGGACCTGGCCGACGCCGCCCGCGACATGGCCAAGGCCCTGGACGCCTACGCGGACGCCGTACACAGCGCGAAGAAGAAGCTGGAACACGAGCTGGAGATCGTCGGCGCCACACTCGTCGCCGGCACAGCCCTGGCCATCTTCACCGCAGGCATCTCGGAAGGTGCGGCAGCAGCGGCTGCGGTCACTGTCGCGGACCTGGCCGCCGGCCTGGGCATCGCAGTGACCGAGGAGATCGCCACCATCGCGGGCACCACCCTGGCCACGGCAGCCTTCGCCGGCGTCGAATCCATCACGGTGGATCTCGCCGTAACCCAGCCCGTGTCCATCGCCCTGGGCGAGCAGAAGGGTGGGCTCAGCCTTGACGAGGCCCGCCAGGCCGGCGTGTACGGCGCGCTCCTGGGCGGTGGCTTCGGCGGTGCGGGTGCAACCTACCGGGCTGCCCGTGCCGGAGGCTTGACGAGCTTCTTCGACAGCATCGACATCAATCTCACCGGGCCTCGCATGGCCGTCGCCGGAGTTCCGGGCGAGCTTGGCGGAGCCACTGGTGACCTCGCGGCGGGCAACGGCTACGCGATGCGGATCAGCGGCTCCGACGCAGGGGGTACCGGGGCGGGGAAGGGGCCATGGCCTGCGGTGAGCGGCGTTGAAGGACCCGCAGCCGGCAAGTCCCTCAGACCCCCGAACGCCCGGCACACCGTCTCGGGGGCCGCCCATAGTGGCCGCAATGTCCGAGAGGCCAACAGTGTCGTTCTTCGCGGTTACGAGCAGGACATCCACCAGGACATCGCCGACATCGCGGCCGGCAGGGCCGCCTGGGACGACGCCACCAGCCGTTACGAGGTAAACGGGCGCACGTACGGCGTCGAAGACACGGGCACGGTGTACCCCGACAGTGGCGCGGGCATCGTCAAGCTCGACCGGAACGAATACGCCGCCCTCCAGCAGATCGCCAAGGCCAAGGGCGACCTCGGCGCAGCACCGCAGCTGACCCGGAATCCGCGCTTCACAAACAACCCAGAGGCCGTACAGAAGGCCCTGGACATTTACAACGGGACCTACTCACCATGACGTACAACCTCCTCACCGTGGAGCCCCTGACCCTCGACGCCGTCACGGCCGCACTCGCGAAGTGCCTGCATGTGGGCGTCCAGGAGGTGGACGTCGCCGACGAGGACACAGACCAGGACCTGCGCAACTGGGACGCCCCGGTGCTGTGCGAGATGGTGACCGTCCTGGGTGACGTGTCCACGTCTCTGGACATCCATGTCCATGAGTCGGTGCAGCCGCGCCCCAGCGAGCGAGAACTGGCATCCGCCTTCGCCCGGGCGGCAGGTGCCCTGGTCCTCTTCCCCGCCGAGGAGGCGCCGCCGAGCGCGTACTGGCTGGCAACGGAGAGCGGACTCGTCACACGGGCACGTCTGTACGAGACCGACGACGACGAACCCCGCTACACGATCGACAGGGTGGAGGCACCCATCGACCGGCTCCCGCACGTCACGGTGGCGCGCATCCCCGAAGTGGTCCGCGAACTCAAGATCGTCACCCCGCTCGGCGACGTCTTCGCCGCGCACCTGCACCGCATGCACCCGGAGGAGACCGACACCCCGGGAACCCCGTTCTGGACGGCCAGGAGTTCCTTGATCGCCTGGGAGAAACTCGTCCGCCAGATGGAAGCTGCCTGGGCGCCCTCCGGCTGGTATCCGTCCGACCTCTACGCCGAGCGCCTCTCAGCGCGCGACAAGCTGGAGCAGCTGCGCAACCAGCTCCCCCCAAACGTAACTGTCCTCCTGCAAAACGCTCTTGAGCCGCTGGACGCCCTCTTCGCAGACCTGACGGTCGACGACACGGATGGCCTGCTCGGCAAAGAGCTGCTTCCCGGGAAGGACGCAGCCTCGGCACACGGATGGTGGTGGAACCGCCGCCCGGAGCCCCTGCCCTGGTAAGCCGGTCCGGGGTGGGACGAGCCGCTGTTGACCGTTGTTGCCCGCTCGTACGGGCACGCTGTGGGCACGGGCTTCAAAGAACGGCGGTCAGGGCCCGAGAGCTCAACCACGAGGTCGACGGGCCCGGCGCTGCGGTGTTGTCCGCATCGGGTGAGGATCTCCTGGACTGCCAGGCGCGGTCGTGGGCGCGGTCGTCCACCGGCACCCGGCCGAAGAGCAGGCCCAGGTCCTCGATCGCCGCCGCCCGCAGGCGGGTGAGCGCCAGAGCGCGCCGCCGGTTTCCCAGCACTTCGCGCAGCGCGGTGTTCACCGTGTCCTTCTTGGTGCTGGTCCCGAGGACCTCGGCCACGTCAGCGACCAGCTGATCGTCGAGATCGATCACGGTTCGACTCATCGACTACAAGACGCGGCCGAGCCCGCAGCACCACCGATCCATCGCCGTGACGCCTCTCACAGCTGCTGCGTACGTCGGGTGAGCACCTGTGAATCGATGTCTTACGAAAGGGAAACGAGGCACCTGCCGGGCCGCCTCTAGCCTCGCGGGGCATGAGGGGGAACCGAATCCGCCGACCCGACCAGTCCGTCCGCATGCCCGGCTGGGGCTCCATCCGTGGCCGCATGGCAATCGTCCTTGCCGTACCCACCTGTCTGCTCCTCGCTCTGACCGGGCTGGGCGTAGCCGACCGCGCCCACGACTGGTCCGCCGCGCGGGCCACGGAGTCCCAGGTCGGCATCCTGCTGCGGGAACAGGACCTCGTCCGTGAGCTCCAGCGTGAACGCGGTCTCACCAACGGCCTGTTGAGCGGCGCCGAGCAGTACCGGGATGATGTCCGCAGGCAGCGGGCGCGCACCGACACCGCGCGTACGTCCTTGAGGGCGGCGCTCTCGAAGGAGAGCGGCGATCTGCCCGAGGCCGCAGCCTTCGCCTTACGCCAGGCCCAGCTCCCGCTCGTCGACCTCACCGCAACCCGTACCGCCGTCGACACCGGCACGGCCGACCGCACTGCCACACTTCGCTTCTACACCGGGGCCGTCACCGCTCTGATCGACGCCGAAGGGGCCGGCGCGCCTGACGGCGACCGCCGTATCGCGCGAGGCGTGCAGGCGCTGCAGGCCCTGGCGCGTGCCACGGAGGCCGTAGCCCTGGAACGCGGCTTCCTGAACGGCGTGTTCGTGGCACAGCGGTTCCGCTCCGGCGAGTACCTCGACTTCACCGATGTCCGCGCCACGCGGGTCGCCGCCCTCGGCCAGTTCCGCCAACTTGCCGACAGCACCGAGAACTCTTCCCTCGACCAAGCCTTCGGGACGGCTGCCGCCCGCCGTGTCACCGGATACGAAGCCAAGGCCGAGGCGGGCGCCGGCGGCTCGTCCCTCGGCGTCGACCCCAGCCGCTGGTGGGCCGACATGACGACGCTCGTCGACGATCTGCACGGCGTGCAGAAACAGGTCGGTGACGACGTACGGGCGCGAGCGGACCAGGTCGGCGACGCGGCTACGCGAGAACTCGTCGGCTTCCTGGCACTGGGCGCGCTGATCCTCGCCGTAGCATCCGCGCTCGCGCTGTTCTCGGCCCGCTCCATCACTCGCCCCCTGGGCGCCCTGGCCGACGAGGCCGACGCAGTCGCGGGCACCAGGCTGCCGGACATGGTCAAGTACATCCAGGAGGCCGACCCCGACACCCCCTTGCCCTCGGAGCCCGAGGCGGCCGAAGTTCCCAACGGTGCACGGGAGGTCACCCGGCTGGCCGCCGCACTGCGCAATGTCGAGCGCGCCGCCGTGGGCCTCGCCGTCGAGCAGGCCGTCCTGCGCCGCAACAGCACCGAGTCCCTGGCCAGTCTCGGCCGCCGCAACCAGGCGCTCCTCAGCCGCCAGCTCGGGCTGATCACCACCCTGGAGAGCCAGGAGCTCGACCCGGACGCCCTCGCCGAGCTCTTCGAGCTCGACCATCTGGCGACGCGCATGCGCCGCAACGCCGAGTCCCTGCTCGTCCTCGCCGGCAAGGAGCCCCCGGCTCGCCGCTGGCCCGGCACGGTCACCGTCACCGAGGTGGTGCAGTCGGCCGTCTCCGAGGTCGAGCAGTACCAGCGGGTCGCCGTCACCGACATCGAGCAATGCCGCGTCCGTGGCCACTGTGTCGCCGAACTCTCGCACTTGCTCGCCGAGTTGGTGGAGAACGCACTCATGTTCAGCCCGCCCCAGCAGCCCGTCGCGCTGTACGGCTGGCGGGACGGCGGCGAGTACTGCCTCGCCGTGGTCGACCGGGGAATCGGGATGACCGCGCAGCGGATGGCCCAGGCCAACGCCCTGCTGTCCGGCAAGGGCGGCTCCCTGCTCGCTGCGCCCACCCGGTTCCTCGGCCACCATGTTGTCGGCGCGCTCGCGACCCGCCTCGGCGCCCATGTCGAGCTGCGCCCCACAGAGGGGTCGGGCATCACGGCGTACGTCGCCCTGCCCACCACGCTCGTCCAACAGCCGGACGTCTCGACCACCGCAGCAGCCACGTGAGTGCACACCGGCGGCCCCGGGACGGCGAGGGCAACCACGGAGCCGGTGACGAGAATCGAAGTCGCGCTCTCAGCTGCCGTGCGATACCCCGGTGTTCCCCGAGGCTCCCCGCGCAACCTGGCACGCATCTGGCACGACCGCTGCGTCCCGGACTGCCGGCTGCGGGCACCGCGGTGTCCCTGCGCCTGGCCCAGGCCCGGGAAACCGACCTGCGCACTCGGCAGCCGATCGACGGCACTACCTCCGCCACACCGGGCACACCTTGCCCACCGGATCGGGGGCTGCCCTCAAGGACACGAGGGTCCGCGCCGGCCAGTCCTCGGAGAAGACAGCGTTGATCTACCAGCACTCCGACGACGACCGTCAGCAGGAAAGTCGCAGCCGGACTGGAAGCCATCGTCCGCAAGGCAAGCCAGGAAGCTGCGGCCGTGCCAGAAGCGGAGCCCGCCGAACCCGGTGATCGAACATCTGGCATGAATCTGGCAAGCGGCGAGTGATCACCGCGGACAGCCAAAAGGCCCGGGTCTCTGACCTGGGCCTTCGTTGTGGAGCGGGTGACGAGAATCGAACTCGCGCTCTCAGCTTGGGAAGCTGATGTTCTACCATTAAACTACACCCGCGTAACTACGGACGTGTGGTCCCGAGGGATCCGATGTCCGGACGCTCGCTCACTTTACATCATCGCAGGCTCCTGGTGCTCGTACCCCGGGAGCCTGAGTCTGTTTCAGGGGTGGGATCCGGCTGCGGGTGACCGGAGTTGGGGCGTACCGTGGAGGGGTGGGGGAGGTGTCCGGCGAGGCCGGAGTGCCGCCTGGAGAGTCGTCCCTTTGATCCCGTAATGTGGCTTTTGCCGTCCGGGCAGCAACGCCGGACGGGGCTCTTGGGGAAGGGACTTGAGGGACTTGATGGAACGCACCGTCGTCCGATGCACGGATGGTCACGTCTTCAGCACCGCCACGTTCCCGATGCAGCAGGCCGGCCGGCTCGGCCCCGGCCGGCTCGTGCGGTGCCCGCGCTGTGCCCGGCTGCGCAGCGCCGTGCCGGTGACCTTGCAGAAGCAGCGTTAGCAGGGGCAGCAGTAGGAGTAGCAGCAGCAGTAGGAGCGGTAGCAGGAACGATGCGGTCACGGACGGCGACGGAACCCGCTGTAGTCGGGAAGTGACAGCAGGCGTAGTCGAGAAGTGACAGTAGGCGCGCGGAGCCGGTTGCGATTGCCCAGGCTCCGCGCGCCTTGCGTATCCTCGCTACGTGCTTCTCTCAGACAAGGACATCCGGGCCGAGATCGACGCCGGGCGGGTGCGGATCGATCCCTACGACGAATCCATGGTGCAGCCGTCGAGCATCGACGTACGGCTGGACCGGTACTTCCGGGTGTTCGAGAACCACCGGTACCCGCACATCGACCCGTCCGTCGAGCAGGTCGATCTCACGCGGCTGGTGGAGCCGGAGGGCGACGAGCCGTTCATCCTGCATCCCGGGGAGTTCGTGCTCGCCTCCACGTACGAAGTGATCACGCTTCCCGATGATCTCGCCTCGCGCCTGGAGGGGAAGTCCTCCCTCGGCCGGCTCGGGCTCGTCACGCACTCCACCGCCGGGTTCATCGACCCCGGCTTCAGCGGACACGTCACCCTGGAGCTGTCCAACCTCGCCACGCTCCCCATCAAGCTGTGGCCGGGGATGAAGATCGGACAGCTGTGCATGTTCCGCCTGTCCTCGCCCGCCGAGTTCCCCTACGGCAGTGAGCGCTACGGCTCCCGGTACCAGGGGCAGCGCGGGCCGACCGCCTCGCGGTCCTACGTCAATTTCCATCGGACCCAGGTGTGAGGGCAGCAGCGGTATGAGTGACGTGCGGGAGAACCTGACGTACGAGCGGTTCGGGACCGCCATCCGTGAGCTGGCGCAGACCATCGCCGACGACGGGTACGCACCCGACATCGTGCTCAGCATCGCGCGCGGTGGCGTCTTCGTCGCCGGCGGACTCGCCTACGCGCTGGACTGCAAGAACATCCACCTGGTGAACGTCGAGTTCTACACCGGTGTGGGCACCACCCTGGAAATGCCGGTCATGCTCGCGCCCGTGCCGAACGTGATCGACTTCTCCGACAAGAAGGTACTGATCACCGACGACGTCGCCGACACCGGCAAGACGCTGAAGCTGGTGCGCGACTTCTGCCTCGACACCGTCGCCGAGGTGCGCTCCGCGGTGATCTACGAGAAGTCCCACTCCCTCGTGAAGTGCGAGTACGTCTGGAAGCGCACCGACGACTGGATCAACTTCCCGTGGAGTGTCGAGCCGCCCGTCGTGCAGCGGGCCGGACAGGTGCTGGACGCCTAGGTCCGCGGCAGCTGCGCCCGGGACTGGTCCAGATACGCCGAAGGGCCCCGGCTGTCGCGCCAGGGGCCCTTTCGTTCGGGTGCTAGAACGTGCCCAGTTTCACGATCGACAGCAGGGCGATCAGCTGGATCGCCGACGCGCCCAGTGCCTTCGGCCAGGGCAGGTCGTGGGAGCGGGAGACCATCAGGGTCAGCAGGGCGCCCGCGCCGATCCAGGTGGCCCAGCCGAGGATCTGGACGAAGCCGGCGTCGCCGCCGAAGAACATGGCGACGACCAGACGGGGGGCGTCGGTGAGGGCCGTGATCAGCATGGACAGGCCCACCGTGGGCTGCCACGCGCCGTCGCCGCCGAGCTGGCGGGCCAGGGTGTGGGTGACCACGCCCAGGATGAACAGACCGATCACCATGACGACCGCCGTCACCAGCACGATCGGCACCGCGTTGGAGAGCGTCGCGGTGATCACGTCCTGGCGTGCGCCGTCGAAGCCGAAGACGGCGAGCAGGCCGTAGAGGAAGGTCACGACGAGGGCGGGGGTCCACATCGTGTAGTCCCGCATGCGCAGGAAGGTCCGGTCGGGGGAGAGGATGATCCCCTTCAGCAGTTCCTTCCAGTGCAGGGGCGGGCCGAGCGGAGCGGCCGGCGCGGCGGCAGCTCCGGCGTGGTAGGTCGCGCCCTGGGTGTAGCCGGCGGCCTCGTCGACCGAGAAGGCCTGCGTGTGGCCCGGGTTGTTGGCCGCATAGGGGTCGTGTCCGCCGTGTCCGGGTCCGCCGGGGCCCGGGTAGCCGCCGTCGCCGAAGTACTCCGGTCCGTCGTCGGCCGGGCCCGGGTATCCGTACGACTGTCCCTGCTGCGGGTACGGCGGCTGTGGCGCCGACGGGTAGCCGTGCGCGGGCCCCGACGGGCGGCCCGACGGGCCCGGTCGTCCGTACGGCGGCTGGCCGTACGACGGCCCTCCGGGCCGACCGGGTCCCTGTCCGTGCCCGTACGACGGTCCCTGCGGCGCCTGCTGTCCTTGGGGGGTGCGGTTGTCCCGGCCCCCGCGTCCGATCCTGAATCCAGCCACGACATCGAACGTACCTGGTCCGGCAGGCTCATGTGCCGGGCCCGGTGCTCCGGGCCCGGCTTTGCGGCTGACCTGTGACATCCCCTAAGGGACCGTCAGGCGCGGCACCCGGAGTTTCTCGGGGTTCCGCATGGTCCTCAGGGTGCCCCGCAGGCTCAGCCCGACAGGACGTCGCCGAAGTAGGAGTCGCCCGCCGGACCGCCCAGGGCCGTGCCGCCGAAGGACTTGGCGCCGGTGGCCGTGATGCCGGACGTGGTGGACTTGAGCAGCCACACGGCGCCGTCGCCGGTGTTCTCGTTGGTGGCGCTCGCCACGAGTTCCGCGCGGCCGTCGCCGTTCAGGTCCGTGAGCCGGACCGCCGAGCCGAAGAAGTCGAGGGACTCCGCCGTGCCCGGGACACCCGCGGTGTCCTGGGAGAAGGACTTGGCGCCGGAGCCGGTCAGGCCGGAGGCCGAGCCGCGCAGCACGGTGACGGTGCCCGCCTTGCGCGCACCGCCGACGGACTTGTTCTCGGCGCCGACGGCGATGTCCGGGTAGCCGTCGCCGTCGGTGTCACCGGCCGACAGGCTCCAGCCGAAGCCGTCGCCCTTCACCGCGGTGCCGGGCACGCCGGCCGTGTCCTGCGTGATGCGGACCGGGGTACGGCTGCTCAGGCCGCCGGACGCACCGTAGGTCACGGTGATCGCGCCGCCGGGGCCGCCGTTCGGCTCGGTCGCGGATTTCTCCATGAAGTTGCCGGTGACGATGTCGCCGTAGCCGTCCTTGTTCACGTCCGCGATGACCGCCTCGTAGCCGCCGGCGAGCTTCTTGCCCGCCTTCGGGCCGGTGGCCGAGCCGGTGTAGAGGACGCTGCGGGTGCGGTAGTCGCCGCCGCTGGTCTCCTCCTGGCCCATGACCAGCAGGTCGGTCTTCCCGTCGCCGTTGACCTCGCCCGCGATCAGCTTGTCCGGGTAGATCGTGGTCTGCGCGACGGTGTCGACGCCGGTGAGGGCGGCGGCCTTGCCGGTGCGGGAGAAGGGGCCGCGGAAGATGTTCAGGGACGGCGAGGCGTTGTTGCCGGCGGCCAGGTCGGTGTGGCCGTCGCCGTCGAAGTCGCCGGCGGCGAGGGCCCAGCCCAGCTCGTTGCGGTACTTCGGCAGCGGCGAGGAGATGTCGGTGGCCGTCTTCAGCCCGCTCGGGCCGCCCCAGACGACGGTCAGGGTGCCGAAGGAGTCGGTGGAGCCGATCCGCTCGCCGTGCACGCCGACGACCAGGTCGGTGTAGCCGTCGCCGTCCAGGTCGCCGGTGGTGACGCGGTCGCCGAAGTAGTCCGAGGACTCGGGGGTGCCGGGGATGCCGTCCGTGGCCTGGCTGATGATCTGGCGGTGGGCGGTGTCCAGGCCGCTCTTCGAGCCGTAGACGACGGCCACGTAACCGGCGCCGCTCTTTCCGGAGACCTTGGCGATCGGGGCGGAGATCGCTAGGTCGCGGTAGCCGTCGCCGTTGAAGTCGCCGGCCAGGCCGGAGGGGGCGGCGGCGGCCGTGGTGGCGGGCAGGGCGGCGAGCACGCCCGCGGTGAGGGACGTGGTCAGGGTCGCTGCGAGCAGCAGGGTGCGCTTGCGCATTGCGGTCCGTTCGGGAGGGAGGTGTGGGGCCGGGCCCACCGGGGTGGGGGCCCGGCCGGAGACGCTGCCAGTGCGGTTCACGCCGGTTCGCGCCGGTTCGCGCCGGTCGGTGTCGGTCGGTGTCAGTCGGCGATGACGGCGCTGAACTGCGGGGTGCCGGTGGTGGAGACGCCCACGGCGGAGGCGCCGACTGCGCGCGCACCGGTGGTGGTGATCTGTGTGCCGTTGGACGGCAGGTAGGTGACGGCGCCGTCGCCGCTGTTCTCGTACGAGCCGATCACCAGGTCGGCCCTGCCGTCGCCGGTGACGTCGTCGAGCTTGACGTCGGTGCCGAACAGGTCGGACTTCTCGTCGCTGCCGGGGACGCCCGCGGTGTTCTGGGAGAAGGCCTGGGCGCCGGAGGCGGTGTTCACGCCGGAGGCGGAGCCGTACAGGACGGTCACGCTGCCGGCGTCGGACACGGTGCCGATGTTCTCCTGCGGGCTGCTGACGACGAGGTCCTGGTAGCCGTCGCCGTTGACGTCGCCGAGGTCCAGCTCGTAGCCGAAGGCATCGCCCTTCTCCGAGGTGCCGGGCACGTTGCCGGTGTTCTGGGTGATCCCGGTGGTGGTGGCCGGGCCGGAGGCGGAGCCGTAGGTGACGCTCACCTTGCCGCCGTCGGCCGCGCCCGGGTTGACGGTGCCGTCGGGGTCCTTGGCGTCCCAGTCGGCGCCGCTGACGATGTCACCGAAGCCGTCGCCGTCGATGTCGCCGATGGCCGTGATGATGCCGGGCGCGAGTGCCTCGGCGGTGGAGCCGCTGAGGCCGCTCGTGGTGCCGGGCAGCCAGTAGTTGGTGTTCCAGCCGTACTGCGTCTGGGTCTCGTAGCCGTCGACGACGAGGTCGGTGCGGCCGTCGCCGTTGACGTCACCGGCGGTGAGGTTCAGCGGGCCGTACGGGTAGTCGTTGGTGCCCGACTGGATCGGCGGCTTGACGGTGGTCCGGCTGCCGTAGCCGCCGGCGGTGGTGAAACCGCCCTTGTACAGGTACAGGGTGGCGGCGGAGGTGCCGACGGCCAGGTCGGCCTTGCCGTCGCCGTCGAAGTCGCCGGCGGCCAGGGTCTTGCCCCAGAAGTCGTGGGAGGAGGCGGCCGGGTCGGGCACGTCGATGCCCTTGCCGGTCAGGCCGCTCGGGGAGCCCCAGAGGATGGCGATGCCGCCGCCGTTGGTGTCGGTGCCGACCTTCTCGCTCGGGGCGCCGACGGCGAGGTCGTCGTAGCCGTCACCGTTGAAGTCGGCGTACGCCAGGTCGCCGCCGAACACGTCGCCGGCCTCGGCGGTGCCGGGGACGCCGGAGGTGTTCTGGCTGATGGTGGTGCGTGCGGCGGAGGAGACGCCGGTGGCCGTGCCGTACAGGACGACGACCTGGCCGGCGCTCTTGTGGCCGCTCACGTAGGCGGTCGCGGCGGAGGTGGCGATGTCGCCGATGCCGTCGCCGTTGAAGTCGGCCCCGGTCACCTTGGAGGAGTCGGCGGCGGTGGCGGGGGATGCGGCGAACGTGAGCAGACCGCCCGTCAGCGCGGCGGCAACGGCCGTCGCGAGGGCGAGTCGCGGGTGGGTGTGCATGCGGTCTCCTGCGGCATGCGGGGGATGCCTGGCGGGGCATCCACAGACGGTGGGGTGCGGGACCGCCCGTGTTCGTCGTGGGTTCCCCCGCGGTTCACGGAGCGGCCGGCGATCAGGAGACCCGCTGTGGGGCGCGAGGGTTGTACGTGAGTTCGGAAACGGCAGGGGATCGCTGTGACTGCCGGGAGCACGGTTCCGAACGAGACGGCCGTGCCGGAGGGGAAGGCATGGCGTCCGTGCCCGTGCGCGCCCGGGTGGGCCAGGATGGTGCCATGAGCGTAGTGAAGATCAACGTGCTGACCGTTCCCGCCGAGCAGCGGGAGACGCTGGAGAAGCGGTTCGCCTCGCGAGCCCACGCCGTGGAGAACTCCGACGGTTTCGAATGGTTCGAGCTGCTGCGGCCCGTCGAGGGCACCGACCAGTACCTCGTGTACACGCGCTGGCGGGACGAGGAGTCCTTCCAGGCGTGGATGGAGGGCCCGATGAAGACCGCGCACCAGGGCGGCGGCGAGGGCGCCGAGCGGCCCCGGCCGGCCGCCTCCGGTTCCACGCTGTGGTCCTTCGACGTGGTGCAGCAGGCGGGGCCCAAGGGCGCCTAGCCGTACTGCGCAGGCAGGGCCCGCCGGCGCCCGGCCGTGGTGCAGCAGGCGGAGCCCACGGGCGCCCGGCCGAGGAGCGGACCGACGGCGCCTGGCTTCCGAGCGGTCCCGCGCGGGCTGAAGCGGTCCCGCGCGGGCCGCTCGGCGGCGTTCCGGCGCAGTACCCCGGCCAGACCCGGCCGGCTTACAGAACCGTGGTGTCCCCCCGACCCACCACGCCACACGCGTACCGTCCGGTGTGGACTGAGCACATACGACGGCGCCCCCTGCCTGTGCGGGTCAGGGGGCGCCGTCGGTCCTGGGAGGGGGCCGTTACTTCACCGGCTCCGGCTCCGGCTCGTTCTCCGGTTCCGGCTCGCCCGCCGGGTCGACCGGCGTCCTGACGGAGTCGAGGAGCAGCTGGGCGACGTCCACGACCTGGATGGACTCCTTGGCCTTGCCGTCGTTCTTCTTGCCGTTCACGGAGTCCGTGAGCATGACCAGGCAGAACGGGCAGGCGGTGGAGACGATGTCCGGGTTCAGGGACAGGGCCTCGTCGACGCGCTCGTTGTTGATGCGCTTGCCGATGCGCTCTTCCATCCACATCCGGGCGCCGCCGGCGCCGCAGCAGAAGCCGCGCTCCTTGTGGCGGTGCATCTCCTCGTTGCGCAGGCCCGGGACCTTGCCGATGATCTCGCGCGGTGGCGTGTAGATCTTGTTGTGGCGGCCCAGGTAGCACGGGTCGTGGTAGGTGATGATGCCCTCGACCGGCGTGACCGGGATCAGCTTGCCCTCGTCCACCAGGTGCTGCAGCAGCTGGGTGTGGTGGATGACCTCGTAGTCGCCGCCGAGCTGCGGGTACTCGTTGCCGAGGGTGTTGAGGCAGTGCGGGCAGGTGGCGACGATCTTCTTCGCCGACTTCGGCTTCCTCGACTCCGCCGTGACCTTGCCGTCGTCGTCCAGCTCCTCGCCGAACGCCGTGTTCAGGGCCATGACGTTCTCCATGCCGAGCTCCTGGAACAGGGGCTCGTTGCCGAGGCGGCGGGCGGAGTCACCGGTGCACTTCTCGTCGCCGCCCATGATCGCGAACTTCACGCCCGCGATGTGCAGCAGCTCGGCGAAGGCCTTGGTGGTCTTCTTGGCGCGGTCCTCGAGGGCGCCGGCGCAGCCGACCCAGTACAGGTACTCGACCTCGGTGAGGTCCTCGATGTCCTTGCCGACGACCGGGACCTCGAAGTCGACCTCCTTGGTCCACTCCAGGCGCTGCTTCTTCGCCAGGCCCCAGGGGTTGCCCTTCTTCTCCAGGTTCTTGAGCATCGTGCCCGCCTCGGACGGGAACGCGGACTCGATCATGACCTGGTAGCGGCGCATGTCGACGATGTGGTCGACGTGCTCGATGTCCACCGGGCACTGCTCGACGCAGGCGCCGCAGGTGGTGCAGGACCACAGGACGTCCGGGTCGATGACGCCGTTCTCCTCGGCGGTGCCGATCAGCGGGCGCTCGGCCTCGGCCAGGGCGGCGGCGGGGACGTCCTTGAGCTGCTCCTCGGAAGCCTTCTCCTCGCCCTCCACGGTCTTGCCGCCGCCGACCAGCAGGTAGGGCGCCTTGGCGTGCGCGTTGTCCCGCAGGGACATGATCAGCAGCTTCGGGGAGAGCGGCTTGCCGGTGTTCCAGGCGGGGCACTGCGACTGGCAGCGGCCGCACTCGGTGCAGGTGGAGAAGTCCAGCAGGCCCTTCCAGGAGAACTGCTCGACCTGGGAGACGCCGAAGACGTCGTCCTCGCCCGGGTCCTCGAAGTTGATCGGCTTGCCGCCGGAGGTCATCGGGAGCAGGGCGCCCAGGGAGGTCTCGCCGTCGGCGTTGCGCTTGAACCAGATGTTCGGGAACGCCAGGAAGCGGTGCCACGCCACACCCATGTCGGTCTTCAGGGCGACCGTGATCATCCAGATGAAGGAGGTCGCGATCTTCAGGCCGGCGAAGAAGTAGGTGAGGTTCTGGAGCGTGGAGACGTCCATGTCCCGCAGCCAGGCGACGACCGGGTACGAGATGAAGAACGAGGCCTCGTAGCCGTCCACGTGGTGCTGGGCGCCTTCGAGGGCGTGCAGCATGAAGATGCAGACGCCGACGATGAGGATGACGGCCTCGACGAAGTACGCCTGGCCGAAGTTGGAGCCGGCGAAGCGGGACTTGCGGCCCGGCTTGTTCGGCTTGCTCAGCTGGCGGATGACGATCAGGACGAGGATGCCGAGCGCGGTCATCGTGCCGAGGAACTCGACGAACACGTTGTACGGCGCCCACTCGCCGATGACCGGCAGGAGCCAGTCCGCCTGGAACAGCTGGCCGATGGCGTTGACGATCGTCAGGAGCAGCGAGAAGAAGCCCACCGCCACGAACCAGTGCGCCACGCCGACGACGCCCCAGCGGTTCATCCGGGTGTGGCCGAGGAACTCCTTGGCCACGGTGATGGTGCGCTGTGTGGGATCGTTGGTCCGCGTGCCGGCCGGCACCGGCTGGCCCAGCCGCATGAAGTTGTAGATCTGCAGGAGGGCGCGGCCGAACAGTGCCACGCCGACCACGATCAGGACCAGCGACACGATGATCGCGGCGAGTTGCATTGGGGCTCCTGAGGCGGCCTCGGTCTGAACGAGCTGTCTGAGCTGATCGACATTACTAAGCGGTAACTTATGTAGTCCGTCTGAGAGTACCCCCATCTTCCGTCCGGATGCAGCCGGGCGCGGGGTGATCTGGGTCGCTGAGGGGACCCTGCGTCATCCGCCTACAGGCAATCAGATCGTGTTATTCGTACCGAATTGATACTTTCGCCCCTACCTTAGAGCCGTGCTCTACGGGATCGCAGCCGCCACCGCCGCCCTGCTCTTCACCGCCGTGCTCGCGGCGGCGCTCCGGCTGCCCGCTCTGAGGGCCGGGATCCTCGACCCCCGCCGGCAGCGGCCGCTCCCGCTGCTCGGCGGCCTCGCCGTCGTGATCGTCACCTGTCTCGTCGCCTGGGCGGGGGAGTGGACCCGGGTCGCCCCGCTCGGGGACGGGGTCGGGCGGCTGCTGGCGGTCGCCGCCGGGGTCGCCGCGCTGGGCCTGGTGGCCGACGTGTGGCGGCTTCGCGCGCGCGTGCTCGTCGCGGGCGCGGCCGTGGCGGCGGCCTGGGTGGTGCCGTACGACGAGACGGGCGTGCCGGGCGGGCTGCTGGCCGTGGGCTGGATCGTCCTGGCCACCCTCGCCTTCAAGGGCCTGGACCACGCCGACGGGCTCGCCGGGACCGTCGGGGTGATCACCGCGTTCGGGGCGGGCGTCTGTGCCGCCGCCGAGGTCATGGACGGCCTCGCCGTGCTGCTGAGCGTGGTCGCCGCCGCCCTCACCGGCTTCCTGATGCACAACTGGCACCCCGCGCGGATCGGGCTCGGCGCCTGCGGCTCGCTCTTCACGGGCTTCCTGCTGTCCTCCGCCGTCGTCTTCACGCGCGCGGGGTACGACCTGGGGCCGAGCGCGGCCGTGGTGTTCTGCCTCGCCGCGGTCGCCGTGGCCGACGCCCTCCTCGTGGTCCTCGCCCGTTCGGTGGCCCGGCGCCCGCTGCTCAGGCGGGGCCCCGACCATCTCGCGCACCGGTTGCGCCGGCTGGGGCTGACCCCGCAGGGGTCGGTCGTCCTGCTCGGGGCCGGCGCCTTTTCCTCGGTGCTCGTGGGGGTACTGGTGCACTCCGGCTGGACCGGGGAGGGGGCCGCGCTGTGGGTGGCCGGCGGTGTGGCTGTCGCCGTGGCCGTACTCGTACTCCTTCGAATGCCCGTCCAGCAATCACGGCGCCCGCCGTCTACGCAGGTCAGCGGCCGGTTGCGTGTAAGGAACGGATAAGAGTTGAGCCGGTCTGACTCAGGTCTGTTGACCCGAAGGATCCGCTCATGCACACTTGAGCCTGTTCCACTCAAGTCAGCTGGAGGAATCAACCATGGCACGTGCGGTCGGCATCGACCTGGGCACGACTAACTCCGTCGTCAGCGTTCTGGAGGGCGGCGAGCCCACCGTCATCACCAACGCCGAGGGCGCCAGGACCACGCCGTCCGTCGTCGCCTTCGCCAAGAACGGCGAGGTGCTCGTCGGCGAGGTCGCCAAGCGCCAGGCGGTCACGAACGTGGACCGGACCATCCGCTCGGTGAAGCGCCACATGGGCACCGACTGGAAGATCCAGCTCGACGGCAAGGACTTCAACCCGCAGCAGATCTCCGCGTTCATCCTGCAGAAGCTCAAGCGGGACGCCGAGTCCTACCTGGGCGAGAAGGTCACGGACGCGGTCATCACCGTCCCGGCCTACTTCAACGACTCCGAGCGTCAGGCCACGAAGGAGGCCGGCGAGATCGCCGGTCTGAACGTCCTGCGCATCGTCAACGAGCCGACCGCGGCGGCGCTCGCCTACGGCCTCGACAAGGACGACCAGACGATCCTCGTCTTCGACCTCGGTGGCGGCACCTTCGACGTGTCCCTCCTGGAGATCGGCGACGGTGTCGTCGAGGTGAAGGCCACCAACGGTGACAACCACCTCGGTGGTGACGACTGGGACCAGCGCGTCGTCGACTACCTGGTCAAGCAGTTCCAGTCCGGTCACGGCGTGGACCTGTCCAAGGACAAGATGGCCCTGCAGCGTCTGCGCGAGGCCGCCGAGAAGGCCAAGATCGAGCTGTCCTCGTCCACCGAGACCTCGATCAACCTGCCGTACATCACCGCGTCCGCCGAGGGCCCGCTGCACCTGGACGAGAAGCTGACCCGCGCTCAGTTCCAGCAGCTGACCGCGGACCTGCTGGAGCGCTGCAAGACGCCGTTCCACAACGTCATCAAGGACGCCGGCATCCAGCTCGGCGAGATCGACCACGTCGTCCTGGTCGGCGGTTCCACGCGTATGCCCGCCGTCGCCGAGCTCGTCAAGGAGCTGACCGGCGGCAAGGAGGCCAACAAGGGCGTGAACCCGGACGAGGTCGTCGCCATCGGCGCCTCGCTCCAGGCCGGTGTCCTCAAGGGCGAGGTCAAGGACGTCCTGCTGCTCGACGTCACCCCGCTGTCCCTCGGTATCGAGACCAAGGGCGGCATCATGACCAAGCTGATCGAGCGCAACACCACGATCCCGACCAAGCGCTCCGAGATCTTCACGACGGCCGAGGACAACCAGCCGTCCGTGCAGATCCAGGTCTACCAGGGCGAGCGCGAGATCGCCGCGTACAACAAGAAGCTCGGCATGTTCGAGCTGACCGGTCTGCCGCCGGCGCCGCGTGGCGTCCCGCAGATCGAGGTCTCCTTCGACATCGACGCCAACGGCATCATGCACGTCACGGCGAAGGACCTCGGCACCGGCAAGGAGCAGAAGATGACCGTCACCGGCGGTTCCTCGCTCCCGAAGGACGAGGTCGACCGCATGCGCGAGGAGGCCGAGCGCTACGCGGAGGAGGACCACAAGCGCCGCGAGGCCGCCGAGACCCGCAACCAGGGCGAGCAGCTCGTCTACCAGACCGAGAAGTTCCTCAAGGACAACGAGGACAAGGTCCCCGGCGAGATCAAGACCGAGGTCGAGGGCGCCGTCGCCGAGCTGAAGGAAGCCCTCAAGGGCGAGGACACCGGCGAGATCCGATCCGCCACCGAGAAGGTCGCGGCCGTCTCGCAGAAGCTGGGCCAGGCCATGTACGCCGACGCCCAGGGCGCGCAGGCCGCGGACGGCGCGTCCGCCGGTGCCGGTGAGGCCAAGGCCGAGGACGATGTCGTCGACGCCGAGATCGTGGACGACGAGCGCAAGGACGGTGCCGCGTGACGGAGGAGACCCCGGGCTTCGAGGAGAAGCCCGACGTCCCCTCCGGCGTGACCCCCGAAGACGCCGAGTCGAAGGCCGCCCCCGAGGAGGGGGCGGCCCCGGCCGGGGACGGAAGTGCAGACGCGGGCCTGGTGGCCCAGCTGGACCAGGTGCGCACCGCGCTCGGCGAGCGCACGGCGGACCTCCAGCGCCTCCAGGCCGAGTACCAGAACTACCGCCGCCGCGTCGAGCGTGACCGGGTCGCGGTCCGGGAGATCGCCATCGCGAACCTCCTGACCGAGCTCCTGCCCGTGCTCGACGACATCGGCCGCGCGCGGGAACACGGCGAACTGGTCGGCGGCTTCAAGTCGGTGGCCGAGTCGCTGGAGACCGTCGCGGCCAAGATGGGCCTGCAGCAGTTCGGCAAGGAGGGCGAGCCCTTCGACCCGACGATCCACGAGGCCCTGATGCACTCCTACGCGCCGGACGTCACCGAGACGACCTGCGTGGCGATCCTGCAGCCCGGGTATCGCATCGGCGAGCGCACCATCCGCCCCGCGCGGGTGGCCGTCGCCGAGCCGCAGCCCGGCGCGCAGACGGTCAAGGCGGAAGGCGCCGAAGAGGCTCCCGCGGCCGACGACAAGGAGAGCGGTGGCCCGGAAGAGGGCTGACGTGAACACTGAGGGAGAACCGGGAAGGCCGGGAAAGGGGGTACGTCGAGGATGAGCACCAAGGACTTCATCGAGAAGGACTACTACAAGGTCCTCGGCGTCCCCAAGGACGCCACCGAGGCCGAGATCAAGAAGGCGTACCGGAAGCTCGCCCGCGAGTTCCACCCGGACGCCAACAAGGGCAACGTCAAGGCCGAGGAGCGCTTCAAGGAGATCTCCGAGGCCAACGACATCCTCGGCGACCCCAAGAAGCGCAAGGAGTACGACGAGGCTCGCGCCCTGTTCGGCAACGGCGGCTTCCGCCCCGGGCCGGGCGCGGCCGGCGGCTCCTTCAACTTCGACCTGGGCGACCTCTTCGGGGGCAACGCCCAGGGCGGAGGCTTCGGCGGCGGGATCGGCGACGTCTTCGGCGGCCTGTTCAACCGCGGCGGCGCGGGGACGAGCCGCACCCAGCCGCGGCGCGGCCAGGACATCGACACCGAGGTCACGCTGAGCTTCACGGAGGCCATCGAGGGCGCCACGGTGCCCCTCAGGATGTCCTCCCAGGCGCCCTGCAAGGCCTGTTCGGGCACCGGCGACAAGAACGGCACACCGCGCGTGTGCCCGACCTGCGTCGGCACCGGACAGGTCGCGCGGGGCTCCGGCGGCGGCTTCTCGCTCACCGACCCCTGCCCCGACTGCAAGGGCCGTGGTCTGATCGCCGAGCATCCCTGCCTGGAGTGCAAGGGCAGCGGCCGCGCGAAGTCCTCGCGCACGATGCAGGTCCGCATCCCGGCCGGGGTGACCGACGGGCAGCGGATCCGGCTGCGCGGCAAGGGCGCGCCCGGCGAACGGGGCGGCCCGGCAGGCGACCTGTACGTGGTCGTCCACGTCGGCGAGCACCCGGTGTTCGGCCGCAAGGGCGACAACCTCACCGTCACCGTCCCGGTGACGTTCGCCGAGGCGGCCCTCGGCGGAGAGGTGCGCGTGCCCACCCTGGGCGGCCCCACCGTCACCCTGAAACTGCCGCCCGGCACTCCGAACGGCCGCACCATGCGGGCGCGGGGCAAGGGCGCGGTCCGCAAGGACGGCACCCGCGGCGACCTGCTGGTCACCGTCGAGGTGAGTGTCCCGCAGGACCTGTCGGGGAAGGCTCGTGACGCACTGGAGGCGTATCGCGAGGCAACCGCGGGCGAGGACCCGCGGGCGGAGCTGTTCGAGGCTGCGAAGGGAGCTTGAGAGTGATGGACGGCCGTCGGCGCAACCCGTATGAACTGACCGAGGAGACCCCGGTCTACGTCATCTCGGTGGCGGCCCAGCTCTCCGGACTCCACCCGCAGACGCTGCGCCAGTACGACCGCCTGGGCCTGGTCTCCCCGGACCGCACCGCGGGCCGGGGCCGCCGCTACTCGGCCCGTGACATCGAACTGCTCCGCCAGGTGCAGCAGTTGTCACAGGACGAGGGCATCAACCTGGCCGGCATCAAGCGGATCATCGAACTGGAGAACCAGGTCGCCGCGCTCCAGTCCCGGGTCGTGGAGCTGGAGGCGGCCCTGGACGGCGCGGCGGCGGCGATGCAGCAGCGCGAGGCCGCCGTGCACGCCTCCTACCGGCGCGACCTGGTGCCGTACCAGGAGGTCCAGCAGACCAGTGCGCTGGTGGTGTGGCGTCCGAAGCGGCAGCCGTCCTCGGACTGACACCCCATGACGAGGAAGGGGCCGGCAGGAGCGATCCTGCCGGCCCCTTTCCTCGTGCGGTCAGGGCGCCAGGATGGCCCAGTCGCCGCCCGCCGCGGACTCCGTGCCGTCCGCCTGCAGGGCGGTCACCCAGTAGAAGTGAGTGGTGCCCTTCGGGGCGCCGGTGTCCTCGTAGGAGGTCCCGGTCGTGTCCGTCAGCTTCTCGTAGGCCTTGGTGCCAGGGTTCCAGCGGTAGACCCGGTAGCCGGTGGCGCCGGGCACCGCGTTCCAGCCCAGCGTGACCGGTCCCGCGCCGTCCTCCCCGGCGGACGCGTTCAGCTGGACCGGTGAATCCTCGGGCGTGGTCACGCTCGGGGTCATGTCCAGCTCGGTCGCGATCACGGCCGGGGCCGGGCCGTTCCACCGGATCGCCGAGTTGCCCTCGTCGTCGACGGCGTCCACGAAGAAGCAGACCTCCTCGCCCTCCGGGCGCGCGAGGTAGGTGTAGGAGGTCTCCGTGGGCGAGACGTACTGCGTCGAGACGCCGTAGCAGACCTGCTCGTCGTCGTCGCCGACCAGTTCGCCCCGGTGGACCGTGTAGTACTTCAGGTCCGTGGCCGGGTTCTTGTCCCATTCCAGGTGGAAGCCGTACTCGGCCGGGGTGGCCGTCAGGCCGGTGACGAGCGCGGGCGGGTCGTTGTCCCAGATCTTCCCCCGCTGCGGCGCGGAGCGGACGGACTCGTTGCCGGCCGCGTCGACGGCCGAGACCCGGTAGTGGTACACGACGCTCTCGGCGGCCGAGGTGTCCAGGTAGGAGAGTTTGTCCGTGCTGCCCAGCAGGGTGTACGTGCCGTTCTCGGTGGGGGCGCGGAAGACGCGGTAGGACACCGCGCCCGCGACCCCGTCCCAGGCGACCTCGAGCCCGCCGGTGCCGCCCTCGGCGGTCACTTCGCCGGTCGCCTTGGTGATGACGGGCACGGCGGGCGCGGTCCGGTCGACGGTGGTGACCGGCTGGTCCGCCGTACCGGCCGACTCGTTGCCGGACCGGTCGAAGGCACGGACCTCGTAGTAGTACGTCTCGCCGGTCTGCGGCAGGGCGGTGTCGGTGTACGAGGTGACCGTGCGGGTCGCGAGCGGCTCGGCGCCGAACGGCTTGCCCTTCAGGCGCCGGTAGACGCGGTAGCCGGCGAGGTCCATCTCCTTGTTCTTCGTCCAGCCCAGCCTGGCCTGACCGGTCGCCTTGTCGTACGTCACCGACACCCCGGCCGGCACCAGGGGCTTGACCTTGTCGACGTCGGCGCCCGTGCGCGGGGCGTAGCCGAAGGAGACGTCGGCGCCGCCGGTCCAGTTGACGTAGTCGACGCGCAGGGTGTGCCTGCCGGACGGGACGGTGACGTCGACCGTCTTCGACTGCGTGCGGGAGACGTTCTTCCACAGGTCGACCTTGCGGGTGCCGTCGAGGTACACCCGGATGCCGTCCTGGGCACTCGCCGCGAGGGCGAAGGGCCCGCCGGAGCCGAAGTCGCGGGTGACGGTCCAGCGGACGCCGAAGTTGTCCTTCGGCAGGCCGGAGGCCGGCGCGCCGGTGCCCCACTGCTCGTGGATGCCGCTGTCGCAGTCCGTCTTCTTCGGTGTGCCCGAGAATGTGGTGTTCGCGAAGAACTGCCGGGTGTAGACCGGCGAGGCGCAACTCGTGGCGGCGGACGCGGGCGTCGCGACCACGCTCGGCAGGGCGGCGGAGGCGGCGAGTACGACAGCGGTGGCGGTCGTACGTCTGGCTGGGTTCATTCGTTCCTCTGATCGAGTGGGGGCGGCTCGGGGCAGCCGTGGGTCCGACTCGGGACGGACCGAGTTGGTTGTACGGATCTTTGCCGGCCCCATGAAGTCCCTTGGGATGTACGGTCCGTAAAGGGCATTTGAAGGTGGTTTCGCGTGACCTTCACAGATGCAGCTGAGCGTGGTGTTGCGGACTCGTTAAGTGATTCTTCTTGACGCCGGGTGGGGCGTCCGCGTTGTCTTTTCAGACACCTGGGTCGTATAGCAGCGCCCACGTCCGGAACGCACCTGAAGTGAGCCCCCGAATGCGTCGTATCGCCATATCCGTGGCCGCGTCCACGATGACCCTCTCGCTCGCCGGCTGTGGCGTGCTGAACGCGACGGGGGACGGCGCAAGCGCAAGCCCGACGAAGGGCAACGACGTCACGGTGGGCCTTCTGCTGCCCGAGAAGGCGAACTCCCGCTACGACAAGTTCGACTTCCCCATCATCCGGGACAAGGTGGCCGAACTCACCAAGAAGCAGGGCAAGGTCGAATACGCCAACGCCGACGCGAGCGCCGCCCGGCAGTCCGAGCAGATGCAGAACCTGATCGACAACAAGGTCGACGTCATCCTGCTCGACGCGGTCGACGCGCACGGCATCGCCGACGAGGTGAAGAAGGCCAAGGACGCGGGCATCCCGGTCATCGCCTACGACCGGCTGGCCGAGGGTCCGATCGACGCGTACATCTCCTTCGACAACGAGCTGGTCGGGGAGGTGCAGGGCCGCACCCTGCTGGAGGCCATGGGGCCGGACGTCGACACCTCCGACAAGATCGTCATGATGAACGGCTCGCTCACCGACCCGAACGCCAAGCAGTTCAAGGAGGGCGCGCTCTCCGAGCTGAACGGCAAGGTGACGATCGCGGACGCCTTCGACACCACCGACTGGAAGCCGGAGAACGCCGAGGCCAACATGGCCAAGGCGATCGCGAAGATCGGCAAGAACAACATCGCAGGTGTCTACGCCGCCAACGACGGCATGGCCGGCGGCGTCATCAAGGCCTTCAAGGCGGCGGGCGTCACCGCCCTGCCCCCGATCACCGGCCAGGACGCCGAACTCGACGCGGTCCAGCGGGTCCTCGCCGGCGAGCAGTACATGAGTGTCTACAAGTCCTACCCGGACGAGGCCGAGGCCGCCGCGCAGATGGCCGTCACCAAGATCCAGGGCAAGGACATCCAGTTCGACGCCCTCACCCAGGACAAGGTCGACAGCCCCACCGCCAAGGACATCCCGTCCCGGCTGGTCCAGGTGACCGCGCTGACCAAGGGCACCGTCAAGGACACGGTCGTCGCCGACGGTATCTACACCGCCGAGGACATCTGCACCGCCAAGTACAAGGCGGCCTGCGCGGCGGCCGGCCTGAAGTAGGCCCGCCGCGTCGCTCCCACGGCGTGCAGACGCGGCCCCGGGAAGGTGGGGGGAACCCCGGCCGGGGCCGCTCCCGGTGCCGGGGGCGCCGGGGGGAGGCGGCCTCCGCGATGCCGGAGTGACGTCGGTCCCACCATCTTCAGCTTGTTGCAATGCGTACGGCTGAGCGCCGCCAAAACCCGGGCATAGCGGCGGTTTCCGGCCGCCCTTGAGCGGGGAGCCGTGTTGCGGACCCGGTCGACGCCGCGCATAGTTGCGCTGCGGAAGTGGCAGCACACCGGGGGTGGAATGGGCGATGGCCGGGCACGGGACGGAGGAACATCCTCACGGTGCCGACCGGCTGTGCGCAGCCGGCGATCGGGTGTACTCCCGGGCCGTACGCCGGGGGCGGGTGGCGCGCGCGGACGCGGACACGGTGCCCTGCCTGCTGGAGCTGGCCCTGCTGCACCCGGACCCCGACGACATGGACTGGCTGGTGCCGACCTCACCGCAGGAGGTCATGACCCGGCTGCTGCGCGGGGTCTACGACGAGGTCAGCGCGAGTCAGCGGCGCGTGGGCTCCGCGGTGGCCGCCTTCGAGTGGTACGCGGGCCTGGGCCGGCAGCTGAACGCCCTGGCCGCACCGGCCGAGGGCAGCGCCATCCGGGTCCTGGACGGGCTCTCCCGCATCCAGGCGGCGATGGACGAGGCGACCGAGGCGTGCACCACCGAGGTGCTCACGGTGCAGCCCGGCGGCATCCGGCGTGAGGCGGAACTCACCGAGGGCCTGCACCGGGCGCTCGCGCTGCGCGGCCGGGGCGTGCGCATGCGCGATCTCTACACGCACGTGGCCCGGCACGGCCAGGGCCTGCTCAACTACCTCGAGCTGATGGGCGACACGGTGGAGGCCCGCACCCTGGACGAGGTCATCGACCGGCTCATCCTCTTCGACCGCACGGTGGCCTTCATCCCCGCCAACACCGACCGCACGATGGCCCTGGAACTGCGCCACCCGGCGCTGGTCGAGTACCTGGTGACGGTCTTCGAACGGCTCTGGCGTCTGGCGATCCCCCTGACCGCCCCCCTCCCCGACACCGGCATCGAGGGCATCTCGTACCGCGAGCAGTCCATCGCCGCGCTGCTCGCCGAGGGCCATCAGGACGCGGTGATCGCCGAACGCCTGGGCATCAGCGTCCGCACCTGCCGTGCCCACATCGCCCGTCTCTCGGAGACCCTGGGCGCAGCCAGCCGCACCCAACTGGGCGTCCGCATCGCCCAGGCCGGCCTGGACGGCCATCCCCGCCCCACCGCACTCACCGGCCCCGATCCGGAATCCCCGACCGCCCGATGAGACGACCGAGCCGCGCCCGGCTGTCGCTGCCGGGGGTGGCCGTGCGGGATCGCCCGGTACGTATCCGCTGACGGCTCGTCCATCGCTTCATTGCTCCCGGTCCAGCATGCCCGACTGGGCGATGAGGTAGCCGAGCTGGGCGCGGCTGCCGCTGCCGAGGGCCTGGGCCAGTTTGGCGATGTGGGCCCGGCAGGTGCGGACGTTCATGCCGAGGCGGCGCGCGATGGCCTCGTCGACGTGGCCCTCCACGAGGAGTTTGGCGATGGAGTGCTGGATCTCCGTGATGCCGTCCGGGGCGGTCTCGTAGGGGGCGCCGGCGCTCAGGGGGACCGCTCGGCCCCACATGAACTCGAACACCTTGATCAGGTAGCGGACGAGACCTGGGTGACGCAGTTCCAGGGCGACCTGTTGGTCGTCCCGGACGGGCAGGAAGGCAACGGCCTCGTCGCAGATGATGAGACGCTCCACCAGTTCGTCGATGGTGCGGTATTCCACCTTGCCGTTGGCGAGCTGTGCCACGTAGGCCAGCTTCTCGGGGTTGTACCGCGCCGTGTGCTGGTACAGGGTCCGGATCCGTACGCCGCGCTCGATGAGGGGCCTGTCGCGTTCCAGTCCCCGCAGTAGGCTGCGCTCGGAGTAGCGGTCGCTCGGCTGGACCGTGAGCACCTCGGTCTGGCACTGGGACGTGGCGAGGTTCAGCGCCGCGTTGATACGCTCCCCGCCCTCCAATACCGTGATGGAGTCGGTGGTTGCCGTCATGTGGCTGCTCAGCGCCATGAACGGCTCGAACACGTCGGCCAGCCGGATCGACAACCGCCTTCGCTCGGTGATCTCCCGCTCTATGGGGTTGAGTCGCTGAGCGAGGGCCACGGGCGCCGGAACGGGACGCAGCCATTCCGGATCGTCCGGATCCGGGTGCAAGAGGGCGAACTCCAGCAGGCAGGGGGCGGGTTCCACCTCGACGCGAGCGATGCGCCCGGCGCGCAGGGCGTCGGCGTAGAGCCGAGCGCCTTCCTCGCATATCTCGGTCACCGCATGGGGATGTACGGCTTTAGTCCGATTCGTTGCCAAATCTCCACCCCCCAGGGTCCTGAACATGCAGGAACATGATGCATTGATTATGTGGCCACGACATGCCCGAATGAGCCATCGTCGTACCGACGGGGGAAGAGGGGACCTTCAAGTGAGGACGAAGCCGACTATGGGCAAGAGACTGCTTCGCTCGATACTTGTCGCCGCCTTCTCCGTTGTCGCGGCCGCGGGAGCGCTGGGCGCGAGTGGGAACGGCGACGTTCGAGCGGACACCAGCTGGCCGGCGGTGACTGCGACCACCGTGGCCGCCATCGATACCAGTTGGCCGGTGCATCCCAAGGATGGCGTGAGGAGCTGACGTGACTACCCCGCCTGACGACCGCTCCTTCCGTCGCGAGATGGCCACTGCCTACCGCTCCGGCTGGCACTTCATCGACCTGGTCACCGCCATCCCCCACAGCGGTGACTCGCTGATGGTGACCGTGTTCGGTGAGCCGGTCGTCGTCACGCGGGACGAGGACGGTGACGTACGGGCGTTCCGGTGCCTGCGCAAGCCGCGCGGGGCGCCGCAGCCGGTGCGCTGTGCCATCCGGTACGGAATGATCTTTGTGAACCTGGACCAGCGGGACCACCGGCTGTGCGAGCCGACGGATTCCGACCTGAGGACCATCTCGGCCACCCCCCGCAGTGCCTGACGCGATTCCCCCGTCGTAACACATCGCTCAGGTGCTTCCCCCCGCAGCGGGGGGGGGGGGGGGGGGGGGGGGGGGGGGGGGGGGGGGGGTTGGGGGGGGGGGGGGGGGGGGGGGGGGGGGGGGGGGGGGGGGGGGGGGGGGGGGGGGGGGGAGAAAGCAA
>NZ_JBVHSK010000009.1:0-330120 GCF_055566415.1 Streptomyces sp. NPDC027663
GGGGGGGGGGGGGGGGGGGGGGGGGGGGGGGGGGGGGGGGGGGGGGGGGGGGGGGGGGGGGGGGGGGGGGGGGGGGGTGGGGGGGGGGGGGGGGGGGGGGGTGGTGGGGGGGGGGGGGGGGGGGGGGGGGGGGGGGGGGGGGGGGGGGGCGGGGGCCCCCCCCCCCCCCCCCCCCGACCGGTAGAAGACGAGCGGGCCTTGATTATTCGTGAAATCTTCGAGTTTTTCACGAATAGTCAAGTTATTTTACTCCGAGGCCGAGCCTCAGACCCCTCGTTCCTGCACGTCACCGCCGCAGCATGCAGATACTAGCGGCACACCGGCGGTTCATGCGACGGACGCTGCCGGATTGCTTCCGGTAGCCGCCTTGGCGATGTCATCCTGCGGGGAAGTTCGACGGACCGTCGAAAAGTTGAACGCCTTGTCGCGAATGGTGATCGTCCACGAGAGTCCGGACCTCTCGCCCACGGTAAGTCCCAGCACGATGAGCGGCATATGCCACTCGTACTTCACGAGCGTGCCTCGGTCCGCATGGGCGTCCGAGCCGTCGTGCGCCGATACGTTGCCGTAGTTGTTGACGGCGAAGACGTCGGGCGTGGCAATCATCTTCCCGATTCGGGCCTGGCCGGCTTCAATGAAGTCTTCTCGCCGCTCGACGCGAGACAGTGCATCTATCTGCCGCTGCTCCTCGGCGCGATAGTAGTCACGGATCTGGATTCCCGTGCTTTGCGCGATTACGCTTCGCGGCACCGTCAGAAACCGAAGCGTGTTGCCGAGGGGCAGCTTCGGCGAGTAGAGACTGTTCTTGAGGACGAACATGTTTGCGCTGTCGCGCTCAAGGAAATCCGCCCTCATTTTTTCCAGGAAGGGGCCGATCTTGACCGGCGAGGCAGAGCCTTCGGTGAACGTGACGGGGAGTTCTTTGCTCGCACCGGAGGGCGAAGTCTGAGCGGGCGGCAAGAATTCTGCCAGCTCATCGGCCTGGATCCCCAGCTCTGCGAGGCCTTGGGCGATCTGGAAGCCGTCCTGCCGAGTCTTCAGGGTCTTCATCAGCGCCTGGTGGAATCGGAAAACCTTGTATCCGTCCTGCAGCGGAAACGGAATACACGTGAAGATGCCCTGCAGGTGCGGGTCGGAGCGATAGGTGACGGAGGCGAGCAGAAAGCTGTCGTAGTAGCTTTCGTACTTTTCCGCGAGGAGCCCTTGGAAGGACGATAGGGGGAAATCCTCGGGAGTGTCAAAGGTAAGCTCCACCAGGTGGCACTTGGAGAAGAGCGGATTCCCCCGGAAGAAGTGCTTCATGGCCCCCTCGAACTCGGCGAGATCGAAGGCCCTGTCAACCTTGTACGTCGAGAGCGCCGGAAAGAACTGCGACGCGTCAATGAACGGGAACGTGGTCAGGGAGAGCCGAAGGATTTTGTCGGCGATGGAGACGGGCATTTGTTACCTCCATTAGCTGGTGTGTGCCGGGAAGCGCCGCCGGCGATTTCCCGTCAAAACGCGCCACATGATGCCCGGGGTGCACAATGTTGTCGGCGGTTCGAGCAAGTACTGGACTTTCAGGAATTTCTCGGTCACGACCATGTCCGTTTCGGCTGCGGCGAGCACCTTGTCCATGTAGGAGTTGATGAGCCGCACGGGAAGTGGCCTCGGGCCTTCGATCTGAGGTAGGGCCAGGTCACTGCCGGTCGCCATCTTCCAGGCGACGCCGATGGGTTTGGCGGCCTTGCGGAAGAATCGTTGTGCGACCTGATCCAGGTCACCGCTCAGCGAGTCACGCAGCGCCATCGCCTGGAGCGAGGCCACCGTCATCCCCTGGGCGTAGATGGGGTTGAAGCTGGATATCGCATCGCCCACCACCAGCAGCCTGCGCGGGAATCGGGTCAGCTTCTCATAGCGACGGCGCACGCTCGCCGGGAACCGGTGCGCGGAAATCTCGCTGAGCGGCTCAGCGTCGCGGATCGCCGCGAAGACGTGTTCGGGAACCAACGGCCTGGCGAACTCCACCCACCCGGCCGGGTCGGTCGGCGGATGGTGGTCGCGGTAACCGATCAGCGTCAGGACCCAGCGGCCGTCCTCTTCCTCCAGGAATTCCGCGCCCTTGGGGCTCCCCGGTGCGTGCCCGATGATCACGACCTTCTCACGGCCCATCGAACCAGGGGCCGGCCGCAGATACCGGCTGGTGTACATGATGTCGACGTCGATACGCTCCTCGAGCGGCGGCTCGTATCCCATCTCGACCAGCCACTTGGTGGTCCGTCCAGACCGGCCGGTCGCGTCCACCACCAGATCGGCGGGGATCACATCCTCAGAGCCGCTGCCCACGTACCTGACACGCACACCGGTGACAGCGCCCTTGTCCGAGGTGGTCTCGAGGCCGGTGACCTGGCACTCGTCGATGATCTTGATCTTCGCAAGATCCCCGATCCGGGCGCGGAGCCGACTCTCCAAATGCGGCCGGCTCGGCTGGTAGGTGCGGGACAGATCGGCGTACTCGCCGTCCATGCACAACAAGTGCCCGCCCAAGCTCATCCGCAGCTCGGCAGGTCCGTCGATGACGGGCGCGCCACCGGCAACGAAGTCGTCGAGTATCCCGGGGAACAGCTCCTCGAAGATCTTCGCACCCTTGGAGAGCAGGCCATGAGCGTGGCGGCCCTGCGGCACACCTCGCCGCTGAGTCCGCTCCCCCTCCGGCAGCTGGTCACGCTCTACCACCGTTACCCGGTCGAATGCCTCGGAGAGCACCCGGGCGGCAAGCAGACCCGAGATACTCGCTCCCAGCACCACCGCATGTTCACCGATACGCTTCACTGGAATTCCTTCCGGTTGGGCAAGTGTCTTGTGTGGGGCAGTCATGCAATATATGGGTGATCGCGGCCGATGCTCGGGCGAGAGTTTCCCGAATCCTTCGATATAGAAATCATCGAGGTGTGCGGTGCGCACCGCGAACATAAGTGCCCCATAGGTTTGGCCACCGTACGTGGCGCAGTATTGGCTTGTTCGTTCCATCGAGCGCGGCTCGCGTGGCCGAAATTCACGTCGGATGCGAGGCTCCAGCGCGCGCCGGCGGCCAGGCCGGCGGCACGTGTCCGGGCACCGGTGCCGGGCCGGAGCTCCGGGCTGCCGGTAGTAGGCGAGGGCGTCCCCTCATACAGAGGACAGGAGTGCAGGCCGGCCGGCAGGCAGGCGGGTCGGCTCCCGGACGGTCGACTGGCCGTCGCCCTGAGCCCCGATCGGTGGATCGGGGCTCAGAGCTCGTAACGCGATCATGGTGTCGGCTTGTTGATCCAGCGTCAGTAGATGAGGGCGCATGCCGCGGCGTGCCGCTGCCGTCGCGGATCAGGTGGTGTTCGCTGCCCGACTTGCCGGGATCGACCGGCGACGGATCAACCCCGGCACCCCCCTTTGCGCCCGCACGTGGGAGGAGTCCACGCAGGCGCGCGTCCAGTCGATCCGCCGGGCCGCGTTCAACTCCGCGAGCAGTGTGCGGTGGACCTGATCGAACACTCCCGCTTCCGTCCACCGGCACAGCCGGCGCCAGCAGGTCTGCCCCGAGCCGAAGCCCAGTTCAGGCGGCAACTGCTGCCACGTGACGCCCGTGAACAGCACGAACAGGATCCCCTGCAGGCACAGCCGGTCGTCCACCGGCCGCGGTCCCGGGGAGCGCTCCGGCCACGGCGGCAGGACCGGCTCGATCAGCGCCCACAGCTCGTCATCGACCATCCACGGTGCACTCACACCACCACAACGGACGAATCGTCACACCGGACACGGCCCACCAGCCCACAGCCACAAGATCGTGTTACGAGTACTCAGGCAGAGTCGCGCCCGCCATGGAGCAGATCCATCAGACGGTGATACCGGCTGGAATTTTTCGGCCAGACAGCGGTGATGGGCTTCCCGAACCAGCCACGGTATGAACAAGATTCCGCCTACCCGCCGAGCGCGGGAGGGGGGTTCAACAAAATCTCATGAACCAATGCATGATTGTGCTCTTTCGGCGTCGTCATGACTTGTTGGGTCTGCCCTTGTGCGCGCGGTGATCCCGCTTTACTTCGGCACTACAGGAGAGCCAATGGCCGACATCACCGGCACCGCTGAAACCACCGATACGTTGTCGAGGTCCCGCGGCGACGCGGAACTGCGAGCGAGCAACCGTGCGATCGTGGAGCAGTACATGAATACCCGCGGGGAGGATCGCCTGCGTCGGCACCTTCTGTTCACCGAAGACGGCACCGGTGGTCTCTGGACGACCGAAACTGGGCAGCCGATCGTCATCACGGGCAGAGACCGACTGGGTGACCACGGCCAATGGTCGCTCAAGTGCTTCCCCGACTGGGTCTGGACGAACGTCGAGATCTTCGACACGCAGGACCCCAACCAGTTTTGGGTCGAATGCGACGGCGAGGGAACGATCCGCTTCCCCGACTATCCCGACGGCCACTACCGCAACCACTTCCTGCACTCCTTCCTGTTCGAGAACGGGAAGATCAAGCGCCAGCGCGAGTTCATGAACCCCTGCCAGCAGTTCAGGGCTCTGGGCATCGCCGTCCCTCAGGTCAAGCGGGCCGACATACCGACCTGAACGCCGTTCGCCGGGCGTCTTCTTATCAATCAACGGAGAAGGTCGTTATGGGAAACATCCTTGCCGACATCGATAGGGCCCAGGCGCGCCATCAGCCCGAATGGGACAATCCCTCACAGGTCGAGCTCGTACGAGCGATGCTGTCATCCGTCACACCGCTGGTGACCGCGGCGCAGGTGGAGAACCTCCGCTCCCACCTGGCCCGCGTCGCCACCGGCGAGATGCAGGTGCTACAGGCCGGGGATTGTGCGGAGGACCCAGCCGAGTGCACCGCTGGGCACATTCAAGGCAAGACCGGACTCATCGATCTGCTCGCCCAGAACCTGGAGACCGCCACCGGCAAGCACACGCTGCGGGTCGGGCGGATCGCAGGGCAGTTCTCCAAGCCCCGCTCCAGCCAGGTCGAAAAACTCGGCGATGGCGAACTGCCGTCCTTCTTCGGGCACATGATCAACGGGCCGGAGCCCACCCACGAGAGCAGGCGTCCCGATCCACTGCGCATGCTCACGGGCTACATGGCGGCGCGGGAGATCACGACGCAGCTCGGGTGGGTCGGGTCAGCACCTCGGCTTGACGGGCCTGTTGTCTGGACCAGCCATGAAGCGCTGCTTCTGGACTATGAGGTATCGATGCTCCGAGAGCGCGACGGCGGTCGGCACTTGCTGGGCTCCACCCACTGGCCGTGGATCGGCGAGCGGACCCGGCAGGTCGACGGCCCGCACGTCGCACTGCTCGCCCAGGTGGCCAACCCGGTCGCCTGCAAGGTCGGCCCGTCGATGACCGCCGGCGAGATCGTCGAGCTGTGCGACCGGTTGGACCCGGAGCGGGAGCCGGGCCGGCTTTCACTCATCGTGCGCATGGGCGCCGACCTCGTCGCTGACAGGCTGCCCCGGCTCGTCGAGGCTGTGCAGTCGGCCGGGCACCCGGTGGTCTGGCTCAGCGACCCGATGCACGGGAACACCGATTGCGCGGCTGACGGCACCAAGTACCGGCTCGTGGAAACCGTCGCCCGGGAAGTCCGCGGCTTCCGGCGGGTCCTGGACCTGGCGGGGGTTCCGGCCGGGGGGCTTCACCTCGAGGCGACCCCCGACGACGTGACCGAGTGCGTGCTGGACACGGCCGAGCTGGGGTCGGGCCCCGTCACCAGCCTGTGTGATCCGCGACTCAACACCCCCCAGGCCATCAAGGTGGTCTCGGCGTGGTCCGAGTACTGAGATTCCTAGAGAGGGAGCCTTGTGATGACGGGAATACCGCCGATCGCGCCTTACAGACTGCCGCCGAGGGATGCGCTGCCGGAAAACACCGTGCGCTGGACCGTCGACCCGGATCGGGCGGTGCTCCTCATCCACGACATGCAGAGCTATTTCCTCAAGCCCTTTGAGGACGGCATGCGCAGCGAATTGGTGAGTAACATCGCCGACCTCAAGAAGCGCTGCGGAGCGCTGGGGGTGCCGGTGGCCTACACCGCCCAGCCCGGCGGGATGACGGACCGGCAGCGTGGGCTCCTGAAGGACTTCTGGGGCCCCGGCATGCGCACTGACGAGACCGAACGCGCGGTCGTCCCCGAACTCGAACCCGACGCGGACGACTGGGTGAGCACGAAATGGCGCTACAGCGCGTTCTTCGGGTCGGAGCTGCTGCAGCGCATGCGCGCGCTACAGCGTGACCAGTTGATCATTTGCGGCGTCTACGCGCACATCGGTGTGCTGTCGACCGCTTTGGAGGCGTTCTCCAACGACATCCAGCCCTTCCTGGTCGCCGACGCGCTCGGCGACTTCTCCGAAGACCGCCACAAGATGACCCTCGAATACGCGGCACGGTGCTGCGCCATGGTGGTCCGAACCGAGGACGTGCTCGCATGAGCGCCCTGCTTGAGCAGGTTCTCGCGCTGGAACTCCCCGCCTTCGCGATCATCCACCGTCCCGAGAGCGGCTCCCCCGGCACGCTGGACGTCCTGACCGGCCAGGTGACCGAGTACAAGTCGCTGGACGACATCCCGTTGGCCGACGACTCCGGGCCGGGTCCCGCGCTCGACACGCTGGTGCTCGTCCCCTACCGGCAGCTGGCCGATCGCGGCTTCGCCGCGCGGGACGACGCCACGCCCCTGCTCGGGATGAGCCTCACCGCTCGCGACACGGTGCCGGTTGCCGAAGCGCTCGCCGGCTTCCCGCAGGTACCGACGGAATTGACCGACGGACACTTCGACGTGGACGACGACGCCTATGCGCAGATGGTGCGCCAGATCGTCACCAAGGAGATCGGCACCGGCGAGGGCGCCAACTTCGTGATGAAGCGCTCGTTCGTCGCGGACATCGGCGACTACTCGCTGACCAGCGCCCTGTCGTTCTTCGGGCGGCTGTTGGAGCGCGAGGAGAAGGCCTACTGGACCTTCATCATCCACACCGGCCGCAACACTCTCGTCGGTGCGACACCGGAGCGCCACGTCTCGCTCGCCGGCGGCACGGCCGTGATGAACCCGATCAGCGGCACGTACCGGTATCCGTCCGGCGGCCCCACCTTGCAGGGGGTCATGGAGTTCCTCGCCGACACCAAGGAGACCGACGAGCTCTACATGGTCCTCGACGAGGAACTGAAGATGATGGCCCGGCTGTGCGATGACGGGGGGCGCGTCCACGGGCCGTACCTGAAGGAAATGGCGCGGCTGGCGCACACCGAATACCTGATCGAAGGCAGGACCAGCCGCGATGTGCGCGAGGTCCTGCACGAGACGATGTTCGCCCCGACCGTCACCGGGAGCCCGCTGGAGAGCGCCGCCAAGGTCATCTCGCGCTACGAGCCGAAAGGACGCGGCTACTACAGCGGGGTCGCCGCGCTGATCGGACGGGACGCGGCCGGACAGCAGACACTTGACTCGGCGATCTTGATCCGGACGGCGGACATCGATCCCGGCGGCCGGATGAACATTTCCGTGGGGGCCACACTGGTGCGCCACTCCGACCCGATGGCTGAGGCCGCCGAGACCCACATCAAGCTGGCGACCCTGCTCAACGCGCTCAAGTCCGACCGTTCATCCGGCTACGCGGCCAACCCGGAGGTCCGCGCCGCCCTGGAGCGCCGCAACGAGGGGATCGCGGACTTCTGGCTCCGGGACAAGGATGACCGCCCGTCGGCCGAGGCCTCGCTCGACGGCATGACGGCACTGGTCGTGGACGCGGAGGACACCTTCACCGCGATGCTCGACCAGCAGTTGCGGTCACTGGGGTTGTCCGTGGAGGTCCGCCGCTTCGACGAGCCGTACGACGTGGCGGCCTATGACCTGACGGTCTTCGGTCCCGGTCCGGGAGATCCGCAGATGACCTCCCACCCCAAGATCGCCAAGTTGCGGCAGTCGATCGACACCGCGCTGGCGAGTCGCCGGCCGATGCTGGCCGTGTGCCTGAGCCATCAGGTGCTCAGCACGAAGCTCGGCTTCGAGCTGCACCGCCGCGAGGTACCCAACCAGGGCGTACAGCGTGAGATCGAACTGTTCGGCGTGCCCGAACGAGTGGGCTTCTACAACACGTTCGCCGCGCACAGCGCGGTGAGCGAGCGAACCGTGGAAGGGATCGGCGTGGTCGAGGTGAGCCGAGACCAGGAGACCGGCGAGGTGAACGCGCTACGCGGGCCGGGCTTCGCCTCGGTTCAGTTCCACGCCGAGTCGGTGCTCACCGTCGACGGCCCGCGCATCATCAGAGAGGCGATACAGGGGGTGCTCGGCCGATGAGAGTGGATGTCGTCTGGTGGGACCTGGCAAGGTCCCACCAGACCGTCGAATCCCTGGAGAAGGATCTTCGTGACGGCTCCGTCGAGCCGTGGCACGAGGTCAAGGGACTGCGCCTGAAGCTGTGGATCGCCGACCGTGAACGCGGCCGTTGGGGCGCGGTCATGTGGTGGGACTCGGACGTTCCGGCAGATCAGCAGCTGCCCCCCAACCGGGCGGCCGAGCTGATCGGGTACGCACCCGACCACCGCGCCAGCTTCGACGTCGCAGCGGTGGCCGAGGGGATCGACTCGCTCGGCCTCGCCTTCTCCGCCGGGCCCTCGGTACCGGCACAAGCCCTGGAGCGCCGGTAATGCACCGATACATGGTCGTAGACGCTTTTGCCAGCGAGCCCCTGCTGGGCAACCCGGTCGCCGTCTTCTTCGACAGCGAGAATCTGACCGGTGAGACGATGCAACGCATCGCGAAGGAGATGAACCTCTCCGAGGTCACCTTCGTGCTGCCGGCCGAGCAGGACGGCGACGCACGGATCAGGATCTTCACCCCGGTGAACGAACTGCCGTTCGCCGGGCACCCGATGCTCGGCACAGCCTTCGCGCTCGCTCGGACCTGGGGACGCGACAGGCTGCTGCTGGAGACCGCTATGGGTGCCATCCCGTTCGAGCTGGGCACCCGCGACGGCGCCGCGTGGGTCCAGATGGAGCAGCCGGTGCCCAGTTCGAAGCCCTACGATCTCGCCACGGAGCTCCTGGCCGCACTCGGGGTCGGGTCATCGACGGCCCCGGTCGAGATCTACCACAACGGGCCGCGTCACGTGTTCGTGGGGTTGAGCGACGTCGAGGCGCTTTCCGCTCTCCACCCGGATCACCGCGCCCTCTCGCGCTTCCCCGACATGGCCGCCAACTGCTTCGCCAAGGCGGACGGGGGTTGGCGGACGCGGATGTTCTCCCCCGCCTACGGCGTGGTCGAGGACGCGGCGACCGGTTCCGCTGCCGGGCCTCTCGCGATTCACCTCGCCAGACACGGGTTCGCCGGGTACGGGCAAGAGATCAAAATTACCCAGGGAGTGGAAATGGGACGCCCGTCGGTCATGAGGGCGACCGCCGAAGGGGTCGGCGAGTCAATCAGCTCGGTACACGTCGGCGGGCACGCCGTCATGGTTGCCGAGGGAACAATCAATGTCTAGTGGTGGGGCCTTTCATGGACGCTAGTGGATACGAGTCCCTCAGCGGGAAGGTCGACCTCCCCTTCCCCGAGTACGACAAGCCGCCGGCGGAGCCTCTCCAGCTGGTACGCAGCTGGCTTTCCCAGGCACGGGAAATCGGAGTCCGCGAGCCCACCGCGCTGGCGCTGGCCACTGCGGACTCCCGCGGCCGCGCCTCCAACCGGGTGGTCGCCATCATCGATGTCACCGACCTCGGTCTGGTGTTCAGCAGCCACAGCTGCAGCCAGAAAGGACGTGAAATCGCTGCTACGGGGTGGGCGTCGGGTTTGCTGTACTGGCGGGAGACCGGTCAGCAGATCATCGTCTCCGGTCCGGTCGAGCTGCTGCCCGACGCCGAGTCGGACGCCCTGTGGTCCGCCCGGCCGATTCCGTTGCACGCCATGTCGACGGTCACCGAGCAGAGCGAGCCGCTGGAGGATGTCGAGGCTCTGCGCGCCAGGGCACGCAGCCTGGAACTGACCGGGGAGCCCCAGCCACGACCGGAGTTCTTCGTCGGCTACCGGCTGCAGCCCGACGTCGTCGAATTCTGGTCCGCGAGCTCGGACCGGCTGCACCGCAGGCTGCGCTATGACCGCGACTCGCTCGAGTGGCGTACGAGCCGGCTGCAACCGTAGTCCCCGCTCCTTCGACAAACCCTCCTGGCGCCACCGCCTTTCACGGCCTCGGCGGCATCGTCGTCGTGCCCGGACACACCCGACCCTTTCCATGAGGAAGAGACAATGCCTCTCACCGCAGACCAGATCCTGGATCTTCCGTTCGACGTCCAGCCCGATCCGGACGAGTTCATCCGCGCCGCCATGGAGTGGCACTTCAATCCCGAGACCGGCTGCACGTTCTGGCTGGACCGAGCCGCTACTCTCGGCTTCGATCCGCGAGCCGATGTCAAGACGCACGAGGACCTCCGGCTCTTCCCGAACGTGGCCGCGGAGCTTCGTGACGTCCGTGGCGAGGACCTGATTCCCAGGGGATACGGAAATCAGCCCGACGTGGTCGGGTTCTTCGAAAGCGGCGGCACCACCGGCGCTCCGAAGCGGGTCGTTCTGATGCGGGACTGGCTTGACCGCATGGTGAGCTGGAGCAACGCGAACCTGGACCGCCACGGTGTGCCGCGCGGAGGGAACTGGCTGGGAGTCATCCCGACCGGGCCGCACGTCGTGGGCACCCTGTTCCGGCAGCACGCCGTGACGCACGGCCGCCACGGCTTCACGATCGACCTCGATCCGCGCTGGGTGAAGCGGCTCATCGCCGAGGGTCAGTTCGGGCAGGTCGACGCCTACGCCCAGCACCTCATCGACCAGGCCGCCGACGTCCTGCGGACGCAGGACATCGGCCTGCTCACCATCACGCCCCCGCTGCTGGAACGGCTGGCCAGGGACGAGAAGCTGGTCGCCCTGGTGAACGAGCGGGTGAAGTGCATCAGGTGGGGAGGCACTCAGATGGACGCCGACTCCCGGCACCTCTTCAAGACCGAGGTGTTCCCCGAGGTCGCGCTGTGCGGCGAGTACGGAAGCACGATGATCATCGGGGTCGCGGGCGAGCGCGCCGGGATCTCCGTCGACGATCCGTGTGTCTTCGACTCGTTCTCCCCCTACGTGACCTTCACGGTCGTCGACCCGAAGAACCTCGAGCCGGTGTCCTACGGAGAGCGGGGCCGGGTGCTGGTCAACCACGTCAGCAAGTCCTTCCTGCTGCCCAGCAACCTGGAACGTGACCTCGCCACTCGGATTCCTCAGGTGAACGGCCTGGTCGGGGACTCGGTCGCCGACATCTCCACGGTCGGGGTCTTCGAGGACGAGGACGTCATCGAGGGGGTTTACTGATGATCGACCTGCCCGCGCTCGGTGCAACGGGTGCCTACCGCTCCAGGAACATACAGACGGTCACCGATGTGGCAGGCACTGTCCTCGCGGAACTGAGCCTCGTGCCGCCGTTGTACGTCAACCGCACCATGGCGGCGCTGCGCCGGAGCAGCATCATGCCGGCCGACGAACGGGCCGACGCGATGATCCGTGCGGCCAAGCTCTTCGCGACCGCGACGATCGACGGCCTGACCGTCGAGGAGTACCAACACGCTGTCAGCAGGGTCGGTGGCGTCCCGATCTCCTCCGTCGTCGCGGCGACCACGACGGTCGCCGAGCGGGTGGCGAAGGCTCATGCGAGCGTCCAGTACGCGCGCCCGCGGGGGGCGGTCGACAACTGGCGCGATCCGCTGACGCGGACCGGGCGTTCGGTGTGGACACGGCGCGGAGACGTGTTCGCCGTGCACGCCGCGGGCAACCATCCCGGCACCCACAGCATCTGGCCGGAGGCACTGGCGCTGGGCTACCGCGTCGCGGTCCGCCCGTCGAGCCGCGATCCCTTCACCCCGCACCGGCTCGTGGCGGCACTGCGGAGCGCGGGATTCGCCGACGACCAGGTGGTGCTCCTGCCCACCGACCACGCCGGTGCCGACGCCATTCTGCGCGGCGCCGACCTGGGGATGGTGTATGGCGGCGAGGAGGTGACCCGCAAGTACGGCGGGGCCGCGACGGTGCTGCCGCAGGGGCCGGGTCGGTCGAAGATCCTCATCACGGCCGACGTGGACTGGCGCGACCACCTGGACGTGATCGTCTCATCCGTGAGCGGCCACGGCGGGACCGGATGCGTGAACACGACAGCCGTCTTCGTGGAGGGCGACCCGACTCCGCTCGCCGAGGCGGTCGCGGCGCGGTTGTCCGCCGCGACGCCCTTGCCGCCCGAGGATGACAAGGCCGTAGTCCCCGTACAGCCGGTCGCGGTCGCCAAGGCTATCGAAACGCACTTGCTCAAGAAGGCGGCCGGCGTCCGGCCCTGGCTCGGCGGCGACGGCGTCGTGGGCGAACTCGGGGACGGGAGCGCCGCGCTGCTGCCCGCCGTCTTCCAACTCGACGATCCGGCCGCTCCGCAGGCAGGCGTGGAACTGCCGTTCCCGTGCGTGTGGATCGCGCCGTGGACACCCGAGGCCGGCACGGAACCGCTGAAGAACACGCTCGTGCTCAACGCGATGACCCACGACACCCAGCTCATCGACCGCCTGCTCGGCGAGCCGACCATCAGCAACCTGTACCTGGGAAGCCGGCACACCCACTGGATGGATCCCTCGGTACCGCACGATGGTTACCTGGCCGACTTCCTCATGCGGAACAAGGGTGTCATCCGGAACTGAAAGTGGTTCTGGCGACGCTCACGTTCGCACCGTGAGCGCGGTTCCGATGTCGCCCGCGGCGGCTCGCCACCGGGACGTTCCCTCCAACTCCCACGAGATCGAAAGGGCCTTACCTTGTCCCACTCCGTCGAACCGGCCGACGTCCTGATCGTCGGCGGCGGGTCGGCCGGCGCAGTGCTCGCCGCGCGCCTGAGCGAGAACCCCGCCCGGCGCGTCGTACTGCTCGAGGCCGGGCCGGACTACGGCCCCACCCGGTTCCCCGACGCACTGCTCGACGCCAACCGCATCGCCGATCTCGATCACGACTGGGGATACACCTCGCGGGGCGGGCGACTGAGCCCCTCGATGGTCGCCCTGCGCGGCAAGGTGATGGGCGGGAGTTCCGCCGTCAACGCCGGCGCCGCCCTCCGCGCCCGCGCCCGCGACTTCGCCCGCTGGACCGAGAACGGGCTCGAGGACTGGAGCTTCGCCGACGTCCTGCCGTACTTCCGCGCCCTGGAGAACACCCCCACCGGCGAGGACGAGTTTCACGGGCGAAGCGGGCCGATGCCCGTGCGCCAACTGACCGACTCCGAGCTGACCCCCGCGCATCGTGGCTTCATCGACGCCGCAGTCGCCCTTGGCCACAAGCGGATCACCGACTTCAACGGTGCCGAGCAGGACGGCGTCGGAGCCTTCGCGGTCAACGTCCTCGATGGGGTCCGCCAGAACACCGCACTGGTCTACCTCACCGCTGAGGTGCGCGCTCGCCCGAATCTCGCGGTGCACGGTGCCGTCACCGTCGACCGGGTCCTGTTCCGCGGTGGCAGTGCGACCGGAGTGGTCACCGCCGACGGGACCGTGCACAGTGCCGACGAGGTGATCCTCTCTGCCGGGACCTACGGAAGCGCGGCGATCCTGCTGCGCTCCGGCATCGGCCCCGCCGGCGAACTGGCGTCGCTCGGCATCGAGCCCCTCGCCGACCTACCCGTCGGACAACACCTGCAAGACCACCCTTTCTGCCCCGCGGTCTATGCACTCGCCCCGGGGCGAGGGGAGATGGCTCCGGCCCTCGGCGCGCTGCTGTGGACCGCCTCCAGCGAGGCCGCGGACGGTGAACTCGACCTGAACGTCGTCGCCGTGCATCCCAACGGGGCTCCGTTCATGCCCGCCGGCGGCGTCATCGCCCTGTCCACGGCTCTCGTGCTCCCCGAGGCGCAGGGCACGGTGCGCCTCGCCAGCCGCGATCCGCTTGCCCAGCCCTTGATCGACCACAACTACCTCGGCACAGAGCGCGACCGCCGGCGCATGCTCGAAGGCGTACGAATCGCCCGTGATCTGGCCCGTGACCCGGCACTCGCGCCGTCGCTCGCCGGGCTTCTGATGCCGCGCGAACTGCCCGACGACGCCGAGGAACTGACGCGGGTGATCGAATCCAGCCTCTCCATCTACGGTCACCCCACCTCAACCGCCCCCATGGGTGCCGCCGACTTGCCTCAGGCCGTCGTCGACTCCCGCGGAGCCGTGCACGGAATCGCCGCCCTGCGTGTCGTGGACGCCTCGATCATTCCGTACGTGCCCTCCAGCGTCACCAACCTCACCACGATCATGCTCGCCGAACGCATCGCCCACCTCGTCTACAACCATTGATGACCATGGGCTGCCGAGAGGCCGGCCACTCACCTTGATCATTCTGGGGCCGAGCCCAGGTCCCGCGTTCCTGCACGTCACCGCCGCTTCCCTGGCTGAACTCGACGGGAGTTCAGCTCGGGAAGCTCTGCTTGGGGCGCGGCGAGCGCCGCATCCGATGGGTGCGGTGGTTCGGCGCACTTCACGCAGGCCAGTCCACGTGGTCAGACCTCTGATTGAGGAAACGAGGCTCACGCCACGGATCTGCGGGACGAGCCGGGGGTGAGATTCCCGGACCACCCGACACTTCGCACGATGCTGAAACCCTGGACTGATCGACTGATGGAGGCTCCGAACCCGCGTCAGGCCGAATTGCTGCGTCTGGGGCTGCTCTGCAGGAACGGACTGCAGGTCTTCAGGGTCCTCTGGACAGGACTTGTTTCGAGCATGCGGATGGAGTCCAGCGCGCTGAGCCTGTCGGCCAGGTAGTCATGCAGTTCACTGGGACTCTTGCACAAGACGAGGCCCACCAGGTTGGTCGGGCCGGTGGTAGAGGCCAGGAAGGCCAGCTCCCTGTGTTGGATCAGGGTGCTCGCTACCTGGTTCAGGTGCGCAGGGGCGACCGACATCCACAGCAGGGCTTGCGTGGTGATGCCGTATACCTCCGCACTGATCTCGACGTCGAAGGTGAGCATGCCGCTGGCCTGCAAAGCAGCGAGTCGGCGCGTAATGGTCGAGGGAGACTGGCCGGTCTCCGCGGCGAGGTCTGTGTAGCTGATGCGGCCGTTATTCTGCAACGCGGCCAGGAGGTGCCAGTCCGCCTGGGTCAGGGTTGAGCGGAACTTGGGCTCGTCAGCGTCATCTGACGAGTCGAGTGCTCGGCGCAGTTGTTCCTGCTGCTCGTTGGTGAGAGCGGTGGTGTGCCCCTGCCATGCGGTGGGACCGCCCAGATAGGTGTGCAGCAGGCGGTGCGCCGACACCTCGGCGATGTTGGCCACACGAGGGATCTCGCGGAACAACAGCGTATGGTGCGCCGCGGAACTCATGACGAAGCAAATTTCGGTCCCCCCGGACACGAGCCGGACCCAGGTGGTGTCGTCCCGCCGAGCCAGGCTCTGCGCGACACTCTGAGCGGTGTTCGGGCTGGCCGTGAGCCTCAGAATCCACTTCCCACCTGACGCTTGCCGCGGGTTCACCACCCCGACAACGCGAAGCGACAGCTCGCTGCTCAGCCGTCCGTAGCGACGGGCGACTGTTTGCGTGGAGACGCCCAGAACCTCGGCGATCCGGCTGAACGGCGCCCGGCCGTCGATACGCAGGGCGTGAATAATGCAGTGGTCCAATTCATCGACTGCGGGGACCGTTGACTCAGAGAAATCGCCCTCTAGCCGTCTAGGGCCAGGTACGCTCAGCAAGGTTTGCGGCACCAGTTTTCCTCGGGTAGCATGGGACATGACCTCGTCAAGGGCTGTCGGCGACGCCGTTTTTCATCACCAGGGCCCCGGCGAGTTCAGTGCCAGGGTGATGGTCAGTCAGTTCTCGTGATCGGTCATGCTTTGCCGGATTTGGCGCGCGGGCATGGAGTCGCACGATCGTGGTTTGAGGAATACGTGTTCCGTATGACCAGCCTGCCGGCCTCGGACGCGAGGCACAGCGACCTGGCGGTCCGTCAACAGCTGCACTGGTCCACCGAATACCGGCATCACGTTCTGGATGGCACCTTCGAGGAGGAGCGCCGCCAGGCCTGCTCTACACGCCTGCCTGGGAACCCCCCCACCCTGCACGACTTGACATTCCAATGCAGTCGCTGTCACTCCACCAGCCCCCCGACCAGCTCATGAACAACTACGGACCATGACCATCACCACGAAGTGGACGTCGATAGGTCAAGAGGAACTCGCCGGGGTCCTGACTCATCGCCAGGGCTCGGTCGGCGAAATCCACTAGGTCAATCTAGTAGGCGAGTGTACATGTTCTCGCTCTGCGTGGGTACGGCGGCCTGCCCAGGGAGCTGACGATTAATAACTTCGGTGCTCTGTAAGGTGGTTGGCTCGTAGGATCCCGGTGTGATGGAGGGGATCGAGGCGGCGCTGGTGGAGAAGTTCGCACGGTTGCTGCCGCATCTGGATGAGCGACGCCGGCGTCTGGTACTCGGCGCGGATGCGCGGGCGCTGGGACACGGCGGGATCCGTGTGGTGGCGCGTGCCGCAGGGGTTTCGGAGGACACCGTCTCGCGCGGGGCGGCTGAACTGGACGCAGGGATGCCGCCCTCGGTGCGCGTGCGTCGGCCCGGGGCGGGGCGCAAGCGGCTGCGCGAGCACGACCCCGGCCTGGTAGCCGCGCTCTTGGCGCTGGTGGAGCCCGGGAAGCGCGGAGATCCGGAGTCCCCCTTGCGGTGGACGACCAAGTCGGCCCGCAAACTGGCCGCCGAGCTGTCGGCTCAGGGGTACCGCATCGGCGCGGACACCGTGGCCGCCATGCTGAAGGAGGAGGGCTTCTCCCTGCAGGCGACCTCGCGGACCACCGAGGGTGCCCGGCATCCCGACCGGGACGCCCAGTTCCGCTACATCAACGACAAGGTCTGCGAGTTCACGCAGGCAGGCGAGCCGGTGATCAGCGTGGACACCAAAAAGAAGGAGTTGCTCGGCGACTACGCGGTGGCCGGTCGCGAGCGGCACCACGCCGGTCAGCCCGTGCAGGTCCGCGCGCACGACTTCCCGGAGAAGGGCGCGCAGAAGGCGGTGCCCTACGGGATCTGCGACCTGGCCGCGGACGCCGGGTGGGTCTCGGTGGGCTGCGACGGGGACACTGCGGCGTTCGCCGTGGCCACCCTGCGCCGCTGGTGGGAGGCGGAGGGACGGGCCCGCTACCCGGACGCGACCCGGCTGCTGATCACCGCGGACGCCGGCGGCGCGAACGGCTGCCGGGTGCGGGCCTGGAAGAAGGAGCTCGCCGACTTCACCTGCGCGGCCGGCCTGGAGGTCACGGTCTGCCATTTCCCTCCGGGAACATCGAAGTGGAACAAGATCGAGCACCGCCTGTTCTCCCGGATCAGCACCAACTGGCGCGGCAGGCCGCTCACCAGCCATGAAGTCGTCGTCAACACCATAGGCGCGTCCACGACCCGCACCGGGCCCACCGTCCGCGCCGAACCCGACCCCGGCGCCCACCCGACCGGCACCACCGTTCCCGACCACGTCATGGACCGGCTCCCCCTGGAGCCGCACGAGTGGCACGGCACCTGGAACTACAGCATCAGACCCGAACCGCTTGGCCACGAACCCCCGTGCCCGTCAACGGAGTTCGGCCGCTTCACCGCGGGGGACAAGGCCCCCGCATGGCTGCACCATCCCAGCCTGACCGGCATGGAGCCCGCCGACTGGCAGACTCTGCTCGGCCGCTACCGCGACTACCTGGACGAGCACCCGCCGATCACGATCCCCGGCAAGAAGACCGGCCCCGGCACCGGCAACCACTACCTCTCCATCGCCGACCGCCTCCTGGTCTGCGTCCTCAAGACCCGCTGGTCCCTGCCCCAGCCGGCGCTGGCGTCCCTCCTCGGCGTCTCCAAGGCCATGATCGGCGCCGCCGTCCGCGACGTCGGCCGCGACCTCGCGGCTCTCGGGCACACCGTACCCACTGGTGCCATCACCGTGACCACCGCCGAGCAACTCGCCGCCATCGCCGGACACACCCTCGTCCCGGAGAGCACCAAGATCCCGAAGTAATTTTCCGGCAGCTCCCTGGCCTCGGCCTGGGAACGCAGGAACGTAGCCCAACTCGGTCCGTTACGTCGTGGGGCCGGGTCGATACCGTGCCTCTTGAGGATCTCCCAGACGGTGGAAGACGCCACCGTGATCCCGAGACCTGCCGAATCCCCGGTGATGCGGCGATAGTCCCAGCCGTCGTTCTCGCGGGCCATGCGCAGCACGAGCCTCTTGATCTAGGGATGCCGGCGCGGACGCCCCGGGTTCTTGTGCCGCGTTTTCCCCGCCCAGCGTCGTTTCACCCGGTCCCGGTGCCACTTGAGGATCGTCTCGGGGTTGACGGGAAGTCGAAGGCCCGCGTGCCGGGCTCGAGCTGTCAGAGCCAGGAACGCGGCGGACAACGCCCGATCCGCCCGTGTCAGCTTCGGGCGCGCGGTCACGCGACGCCGGCAAGCACAGGAGGAGTTGGTTCGCCCGCCGCCCGTAGGGTTTCACGACTGCTTCACCGAGCCTGAGTCGAGTTTCCTTCGCTGAACTCCCGTCGAGTTCAGCGAAGGAAGCGGCGGTGACATGCAGGAACGCGCGGCCTGGGGCTGGGCCCCATAGCAAACATCGCCATTAATCGTGAAAACTCGAAGAATTTCACGAATAATCGAGGTCAGCCGGCCGGCGTCTCACTGGTCGCGATGAGCCTGCGGTATTCCTTGGCGTTCAGGACGAGGTCCTCGTCCGACGGGTTGAAGATCATGCCGTAGACGGAGTGAAAACCCTGATAGTCAAGCTGGCAGAACGCCAGCGTCTGAGCGACCGGGGCGAGGTACTCCTCGAGGGTCCGTCGGGCAAGGCCTTCCGCGGCGTAGGTCTCCAGGGTGCTGCCGACCGTGACGGCCAGCCAAGCCTTCTTGCCCTGCAGCGCGGAGGCGGAACCGTCGAAGGTGAAGGCGAAACCGTGAACCAGCACCGCGTCGAACCAGGCCTTGAGAAGCGGGGTTACGTTGTACCAGTACACCGGGAACTGGAGAACGATGGTGTCGTGCTCGCGCAGCAACTGCTGCTCGCGTGCGGCATCGATCTTGAAATCGGGGTAGGTCTGGTAGAGGTCGTGGACGGTGACGTTGTCCAAGTCCTTGATCTCGGCGAGCCAGGTGGCGTTGCCGCGGGATTCCGTGAGGTTCGGGTGGGCGACAATGACGAGGGTGCGATTGGTGGTCACTGACTCTTCCATTTCTCGTGTAGGACGCGAACCCGTGTCCTCACTGTCAATGTTGGCGAGCGGGCCGGCCGTGTCCGCGGTCATGCGTTCTTCTCGAGCGCTTTGAAAGGGCGATCGTTTCGGAACGAGCGGCTGTGTCTCTGTAAGTAAAGGCGGTCGGTGATCCGAGCGGCGTTTATCACGCAATATTGACGGACTCGTTCCACCGGCGACCGTCCGGGTGGTGGATATTCACGCGCACCCCCAACGCCCCAGGGGCGTTGCGAAGTCCCGTGATCACGTGAGTCCGCAGGTCGCGGTGGTGCGAGAAGTGCCGGTCGGGCCGTCACCGATGCAACGAAGCTCCGGTGAACAGGGTGACCTTCCCAAGTCGCCCTGAACCGCCGGAGCTTCGATGTGCCGCCATTCTGCCACCGTCTGCCTGCGGTCGCACCGAGTGCCGCCACGATCCGGCGCGTTGTCGGCCTGGTCTGCCCCGGCGGCCTGGCCGACCTGACCGGCGCTGATCCTGCCGGATCGGACTCGGTGGCCGTCGACGGCAAGGCCGCCCGAGGCTCCCGTGCTGCCACTGCGCCCCGTAGCCCGTCATGGCACGCGGGATCACGGTCCCTGCCAGCGGCGACCCTCCTTCAGAAGCAGCCTCCGCTGGGGAGAATCTGGGGAGAATGAAGCCGCCTTGGGGAGCGGCTGGGGAGGATCGGCCGTACAAGCGGGCAGCAAGGCGAAAGGGTCGGAAAGGCCGATCGTCGCAGGTCGGACCGCCTGCACTGCCGGTTTCTGCAGGTCAACGGCGTGAGGGTGACGACTTCAAGAAGATCTCGTCCTGGGCGGCCATCCTCTTCGCACCCACCCTCGTCGGCACGATCTACGGCATGAATTTCCGGCACTTGCCGGAGCTGAGCTGGAGCTTCGGACACCCCTTCGGCATCGGGCCGATGGGGTTGGTGTGTCAGACGCCGTACCTGGTCTTCAGGATGCGGGACTGGCTGTGGGGAATGTCCATGGTCCGTGCGGTGTCGTACGAATGGGCCGATGACTGTGCGAAGGGGCGGGGATGAGCGAGGCGTTGGTGCTGGGCGGTGGCGGTGTGAGCGGGATCGCCTGGATGACCGGGCTGCTGGCGGGACTGGCCGGTGCCGGGCGGGACGTGACGGGGGCCGGTCTGCTGGTGGGGACATCCGCCGGGTCGGTCGTGGCGGCTCAGCTGGGCAGCGGGCTGGGCCTGGAGGAGTTGTACGCCCGGCAGGTGGACCCCGCGCTCCAGGCCGCCGAGATCATGGCCGAGATGGACCTGGAGAAGTTCGCCGCGACGATCGGCGCCGCCACCGCATCGGCCGCCTCCGTACCGGAGTTGCGGCGCGCCGTCGGACGCGTGGCCCTCGAGGCGCGCACGGTCTCCGAGCCCGAACGGCGCGCGGTGATCGAGTCCCGGCTGCCCTCCCACGGGTGGCCGGAGAGGGCGGTCAAGGTCGTCGCGGTGGACGCGGAGAGCGGTGAGCCGCGGGTCTTCGACCGGACCTCGGGCGTACCGCTGGTCGACGCCGTCGCGGCGAGCTGTGCCGTGCCCGGGGTGTGGCCGCCGGTGACGATCGGCGGACGCCGGTACGTGGACGGCGGGGTGCGTTCCGTCGCCAACGCCGATCTCGCCGCCGGCGCCGGCCGGGTGCTGGTGCTGGCGCCGCTGGGCAGCACCGAGCCGTTCCCCAGCGAGCAGCCGCTGGAGCGGTCCGTGGACGAACTGCGCGCTCGGGGCGCCCAGGTCGTGGTCGTCGTTCCCGACGAGGCGTCGGCCGCGGCCATGGGCGACAACGCCCTGGACCCGGCCACCCGGCGCCCGGCCGCCGAGGCGGGCCGGGCGCAGGGGCGGACGCTCACCCTCCCCTGGTCGCACAGCTGACCTGCTCGGGCGCACCGCTTCAGGATCTGCCGTCGCAGACCGATGGCAGCCAGGTCAGGCCCGGTGTGTCGCTGAGGGTGTCCAGGGACCGCAGCAACGCGTCCAGGTGCCGGGGGTCGGCGAGGAATTCGATCGCCGCCTCGGCGAACGCGTCCCGTACCGACGGCGGCATCGCGTCGGAGGCGTCGAAGCAGTGCACCGCGTTCTCGTCCAGCAGGGTGGCGGCGAGGGAACGGTGCCAGGCGGAGCCGGCCGTTCCGGGGGCGGACTGGGCTCCGGCGTGGACGGAGAAGCCGGACTCCGCGGCGCTCCAGGCGCGTTGGGCGTCCGCGGAGGCCAGGTAGCGGATCAGCTGCTCGGCCTGCGGGGTGCTGTGCAGCAGGGCGACCAGGTCGCCGGAGACCTCCCACGCCCGGTTGGCGGGCATCCCGAACAGCAGCCCGGCGGAGGGTTCGTAGCGGCCGTCGGCACGCTGCCAGGGAGGCTTGCTGCGGATGAACGACGCCTGGTGCTCCAGCGTGCAGCCCCGTGGGTTCGTGGTCACCCATTCCGACGCACTCCCGTACGGCGTCTTCAGGGACCGTCGGACGAGGTCGGGGTCGCCGGCACCGACCAGGTCGCGCCAGGTGGTCCACGCCTGTTTCACCTGCGTCGAGTGCCAGGGCAGGTCGCCGCGCGCCCACTCCTCGTAGACGCGCGGGCCGGATCGCTGGAGCAGGATGTCCTCGATCCAGTCGGTGCCGGGCCAGCCGCTGGTGGCGCCGGATCCCATGCCGACGCACCACGAGGCCGGCCGGTCCACCGCCTGTCTGCGCTGCTTGTCACCGACGTCGGCCGGGTACCAGACGATGCTCTTCAGGTCGGCCTTGAGGGGGAACCAGTACACGTGCCCGTCCGCGAGCGGGGTGGCCCAGGACGTGCCGAAGTCCTCACGTCGTACGAGGCCTTCGAGCGGCACGAGGTGTTTCTGCCGGGCGTACTCGGCGAGTTCCCCGGGACCGGTGAGCACCACCACGTCGGGCGGCGTCCCGGCCTCGACGTCGGCGCCGAGCACCTGGCTCTCGGCGTTGCTGCCCTGGTAGTCGACGTGGATGTGGTACTTCCGCTCGAACGGCTCGATGACCGTCTTGCGGAAGTGGTCCTCGTCGTCGGCGGTCCAGTTGGCGAGCAGGGTGACGGTCGGCTCCTGCGCGAGGGCGCGTACGCCCACCACGACGGCCGCCGCCAGGAGGGCCAGACAGCTCGCCACCACGGTGACGGTGCGGACCAGACGGCGGGAGGGGCGGGATCCGGTGCCGGGGGCGGCCGTCGCGGGGCCGCCGGGGTGCGCGCTCACCGGGGCCTGAACCGGTAGTCGGCGATGTGCCGCCGCAGGCCCGTCTCGGCCAGTGCCATGAGCAGGATGCCTCCGATCAGGATCCACACCGCCGCTGCCGCGCGGAAGCCGGTGTGCGCCAGGTACGAGGCGGTGTCCTGCCCCGCCTCGGGAATGTCCCGCCCGGTCAGCGAGCGGTCGAGCAGGATACGGGTGTCGGTCATGCCCTGCTGGGTCCAGACGGTGAACAGCACGGCGGTGACGACTCCGCCGGCCGACAGGATCAGGGCGCCCAGCAGCTGGCGGTTGTAGCGGCGCCGGAACCGGCGGCGGAGGAAGAGCTGGGTCTCCAGGAGTGCCGCGGCGAGGGCGAGGGTCAGCAGCAGGGTCACGCTCCAGACGAGCCACATCAACGGGCCGAACGAGGTCTGCCGCTCCACGGCGTGGCGCTGCTGGCGTTGCAGGGCCTTCAGGCGGGCCTGGATGCCGGAGTGCTCCTCCGTCAGGATGCTGGTGGCGTAGCTCAGGTAGGCCTCGCGCAAGGCGCTGCCGTCGGGCTGGAGCTGGGACTGCTGGACCTTGACGGCGTAGACGGTGATCAGTCCGGCGATCGTCTGCAGGGCCTGCCGGCCCGCCGGTCCGCCGACGTCGTCCGCCGCGGCGGCCGAGAGGCTCTGCACGGCGACGGAGATCTGCTTCTGGAAGTCGCTGGTCGGTGCCGCCGACCTGGCGTCCTTCTGGGCCTGGCCGAGGGCGTAGAGCGCGGTGTCGAGGGAGATCACGGCCGGGGCGCTGGAGGTGCGCAGCGGGTTCGCGTCACCGTGGACGCCCTGGTACGACAGGAACAGGGACAGCGTGAGCAGGGCCGACAGGGTCAGTAGCAGGCGGTGCCGGACCGTGAGGTCGTGGGCGGTCGTGCTGCCGCTCTCCGGCGGACGCTGCCCGACGCCGAGGAGCCGGGCGAGCGGGCGGCGCGGTGAGCGGGCCGGTGTGCGGTGGCCCGGTGGGGCGGCCGGGGCCGCGGACGCGCCGGTGGCGGCACCCGGCGCGGGGGCGGTTCCGCCGCCCGTGCCGGGGCCGGGCACCGTGCTTCTGCCGGTGCTCATGCAGACCCCCTCAGCAGCCGCCCGCAATCGCCTCCGCAGTACACGGAGTCGGCGGGGCCGAGCCATGTGCAGTACGGGCATTCGATGAGTCCGTCGGGGCGGACGGGGAAGCGGGGATCGGCGGCACCGGGCGAAGCGGGGGCGTCCGTCCCGGCACCGCATCCGGCACCGGCTCCGGCCCCGCCGCCCGGCGGTCCGGAGGCACCTCCTCGTGCACGCCCGGGAACTCCGGCCCCGCGCGAACCGGCACCACCGTTCGCGTGCGACCCGGCACCGCCCTCCCCGGGACGCCCGTGAGCACCGGTCCCGCCCGGGCCCCCCACACCGTCCCCGCCCCGAGGCGCAACACCGTCCCCTCGCGGCCCGGCAGCACCGGTCCCGGCAAGCCCGTGAGCATCGGCCCCCCGCGGACCCGCCGCACCGTCCCTTCCCGGACCCGTGACACCGTCCCCGGGCAGTGCGGACGCTCCTCCTCCCCGGGCCCCGACCGCCGCGCCGTCCCCTGGCACCCCGAGGTCCGCACCCCCGGCCCGCGCCGAGGGTGGCGGCGGTGTGGCCGATGACTGCTCCGACGCCGTCGTCAGGGCGCTGGAGAGGATCAGGTGCTGCCAGTCGACGCTCTTGAGGCCGGAGCGGACCCGGGCGGTGCCCGGTGCCGCCTCGATCTGCCGGAGCGCGGCGAGCAGCTGGGCGTCGTCCAGTTCGCCGGCCAGCGCGAGCGCGTGGGCGAAGGCGCGGTCGGCCATGGCGTTGCCGTCCGGGCCGCGCAGCCAGGCGCGGTAGGCGCGGACGACGGCGGCGCTCGCCTGCTGGTACAGCTCGTGCCGGCGGACGCCGGGGTACTGCCGGGAGGCGTCGAGCGGGTTGTCGGTCCAGCGCACCAGGACGGGCTGCGGCGCGGGCAGCCGCACCGGCCGGCCGAAGTCGGGTACGACGATCTCCACGGCGGCGAGCTGGAGGTCCTCTCCGGTCTCGCGGCCGGTCGGGTCGGCGGTCAGGACGACCTGGAAGTGCCGTACCTCGTCGCCCCAGGCGCGGGTGACGTACTCCGCGCCGCGCCCTCCGGACCCGGCCGTGACGGGCAGCAGTTCCTGTTCGCCGGGCACGACCTGTTTGACCTGGCGGATCACCGTGCCGGGGGTGGGGGTGAGCCGGATGCGCAGCTCGGGCACCGCCGTGCCGAGCAGTCCGGCCACCAATTCTTCGTAGGCCGCCGTCAGTTCGGACTCGGCGCGCACTGCTCGGGCCCGGCCGTGCAGTCGCTTGGTGATGCGCAGCAGCAGGTCGGCGTCCCAGTCGTCGCCGATGCCCCAGGCGTCGCAGACGAACCGCCCCTCGCAGGCGTCGAGCGCGCTGTCCAGGGACATGGCGGCCCGGTCGTCGTGCTCGTTGCGTCCGTCGGTGAGCAGCAGGACGTGCTTGACGGGGGCGGGGTGGTCCTTGAGCAGCCACCGGGCGAGGTCGAGCCAGCTGCCGATGGCGGTGCCGCCGTCCGCGTCGAGGATCCGGATGGCACGCTCGGCGGCCTGCCGTTCGGCCGGTCCGGCGACGGCGAGCACCGGGCGGCCGGGCCCGGGGTGGACCAGGGTGGCGTCGAACCGCCCGGACAGCACGGCGAAAGCGGTGCCGTCGGGCAGCATCCGGACCGCCGCCACGGTGGCGTCCTTGGCCGCGTGCAGTTTGGCGGCCGGGTGGAGCATCGAGCGCGAGGTGTCGACGATCAGCACCTCGGCCAGGGCGGGCCCGGTGCCGGTCACGGGGGCGCCTGCCTGTTCCGGGCCGTCCGGGCCGCGGACGCCGATCTCCAGGATGGCGTGCATGTCCCGGTCGGTCCCGCGCCGGGCCGGGTCGGGCACGGCGGGAAGTTCCTTCTGCTGGCCGACCGCGAGCGTCACCTCGGTCTCCTCGGCCACGGTCATCGGTGCTTCTCCCCTGAAAGGTCGTGGATGGATCAGAACGTCGTCATCGGCCGGACCGCGTGGGCCAGGTCGAGCAGCCGGCCGTGCCGGCCGGCGGTGCGGGCCTGCGCGGCCAGCTGCCGGAAGGACTGCTCCAGCAGGGTGCGCAGGCTGTCCTCGTCGCCGGACCCGAGGAGGTCCCCGGCCGGGAACTCCGGTCCCCAGCCCTGGTCCGGCCGGCTGTGCAGGGCGTTCTCCCGGACCTCGGCCACCAGCCGGGCCCGGGACTCGCCGGCCGCGGCGCCGCCGTCCAGGCGGAGTTCGGGCAGTCGCCGGGCGGCGTCCCGCAGGCCGGCCGGGCTGGGTGCGCTGCCGTGCAGGATGCCGGCGCGGACGCGTACGGCGGCGATGCGGGCGGCGTCGTGGTGCCGGGAGGTGGCGGGGACCTCGTCCAGGACGTGGACGGCGGCGTCCCGGTCGCCTCCGGCCAGGTGACCGCGGGCCAGCCCGAAGGCGGCGGCGGTGTGCGCGGAGTCCCGTTTCCAGACGGCTTCGTACAACCGCATGGCCCGGGCCGGGCGTCCGCCGCCGGTGTGTTCGGCGCAGTAGCCGAGGGCGAGCTTGGGCACGTACTCGCCGGGCAGCGCGTGGTGGACGGCGTCGAAGCAGGCGCCGGCCCGGTCCACCTCGCCCTTGCTGAGGTGCAGGACGCCGTGGTGCCAGGCGATGCGCCAGTCGTGCAGGGCGCGTTCGCCGAGCTGGGTCTCGGCCTCGCCGAGCCAGCTCTCCGCGGCCTGTTGCTCGCCCTTGCGCAGGTAGGCGCGGCACAGCCAGAGCGCGGTCTCGGGGGTGCCCAGGCGGGATTCGTGGGGCCACTGCCGGGCGACCCGGTCGGGGGCGTCGGGCGGAAAGGTGTCGAGCAGCAGGGCGGCGCCGTCGTCGGGGTCGGGGACCGGCTCGGGAAGGGCGCCGGCGACCTCGGCGGCGGCCGGCGGGGAGACGTCCAGGCCGGCGGGCTGTTCGCCGGACCGGGCGGTCCAGTGGTCCAGGGCGGGTATCGCACCGAGTCCGGCGTCCAGGCTGGCGCCGGTGGCGCGGAACCGGGTGGAGCTCTCCGGCAGCTGTTCGCCGAACTGCAGGGAACGGAACTCGCGCAGGACTTCCCAGAGTTGACGGGACATCTCGGCGGCCGAGCGGAACCGGGCGCGGGGCTCGGCGTGCGTGGCGCGGTCGATGAGCCGGCGGAAGGAGTCGGGGGCGAGGCCGCGGGCGGGTTCGATGCCGCGGGCCAGGGTCTCGAGGGTCATGCCGACGGTGTAGAGGTCACTGTCGACGTGCCAGCCACGGCGGTCGATCTCCTCCTTGGGCGGGGCGAAGCCGGCCGTGTAGACGTAGGCGGAGGTACGGTCGCCGATGGCACGGACGGCGCCGAGGTCGATGACCTTGATCGCCCGGCCGAAGTGGATGACGTTGGCGGGTTTCATGTCGCAGTAGAGCAGCCCGCGTTCGTGCATGTACTGGAGTGCACCGAGGATCTTGCAGCCGTAGGTGAGGACGTGGTCGAGGCGGGGCCGGCCGTGGAAGATCCGCTCGACGTCGTCGGCGTCCAGGAGCTGCTGCAGGGAGCGTCCGCCGATGTAGTCCATGACCAGGTAGCCGGTGGGTGAGCTGCCGGGCGCCCGGTGTTCGGCGTAGGTGATGATGCGGACGATGTCGGGGTGGTGCAGATCGGTGAGGGAGCGGCGCTCCTCGACGGCGGTGCGGCGGGCGAGTGCGTCGTGGACGTTGATCTGGCCCTTGAGCGCGACCCGGTGACCGTCGGCGCGGGTGTCCTCGGCGAGGTACACCCAGCCGAGGCCGCCGTGGGCGAGGCAGCCGAGGACCCGGTAGTGGTCCGCGACGATGTCGCCGGTCGCGAGCTGGGGCAGGAACGAGTAGGGCGTGCCGCAGCGGGGGCAGCGGCCGGTGGCGCGGGCGGGCTGGCCGCCGTAGCCGACGCCGATGGTCATGGTGCAGCCGTCGGCGCCGCAGCGGCGGCCCTCGGTGGGTGGGCGGGGGTCCTCGACCAGTACGTCGTCGGGGACGGGCACCTCGGGCAGGACGACGAGGCCGTGCTGGTCGAGTTCGCCGACGCCGGCGACGGCGTGCACGGTCGCCGGACCGGGGGTCTCGTCCGCGGCGGCGGCCGGGGGCCGGGCCGGTGGTGCGGTGCGCGGTTCGGCGTGCCGGTGGCCGCAGGTGTCGCAGTAGCCGGTGCCCATGATGTGGCCCGCGCAGCCGGGCCGGATGCACGAGGTCACGGCGCGCCCTCCTTTCCGGATGCGGTGGCGGAGCAGAAGCCGACGAACCGCTCGACGGCTGCCTCGGCCCGCTCGATGTCGCAGGGGCTGTGCCGCAGCAGCGACAGGGCGTCCTCGTAGAGCCGGTACGCCTCCATGACCCGGTCGCCGTGGGCGGCGGCCCGCTGCCGGCACAGCGGCCACTCGGCGCCGACCCGGCCGAGGAGTTCGTCGCGGCGCCGCAGCCGGGTGTCGAGCAGGTCGATGGCCTCTTCCAGGCGCCGCCGCCGGCGGCCGACGGCGGCCTCGAAGGTGAACAGCAGGCCGGCGCGCCCCGGTTCGCGTTCCTGTTCCGGGGTGTGGGCGACCCACGCGCGCAGCATCACGGTGCGCCGCACGCCGGCCGAGGCCCGCTCCAGCAGCGGGCGGTCGCCGGGGCCGGGCAGCACGCGGTCGCGGCGTATCTCCAGTGCGGGTCCCAAGTCGTCGGTGACCCGGCGCAGTTCGGTGTGCAGGCGGACCCAGCGCTCGCGCAGCGGACGGTGGACGAGCAACTCGGCGGCCCGGCCGTGCGTGTGGCCCGGGCGGCGGAACACCAGCAGCAGCCGGGCCCCCTGCCGGGCCAGCCGGTCCAGCAGGCCGAGCAGGGCATCCGGTTCTGCCGCCTCGTCCACGGCCACCAGGACGGCGGCCAGCGGGAGGCGCAGTGTGCTGAGCCGTTCGGGCCGGGGGTCGTCGCGGATGCCGAGGCGTTCGGCGATCCGCTCCATGACCTCGGCGGCCGTGAGTCCCTTGACGTCCAGGGCGAGATCGTGGGCGCCGACGGGCGGCACGGTCTCGGGCGGGTCGTGGCTGACGGCGCTGGTGTTGCGGTGGGTGCGCAGTTCCCGGTCGGCGAGGGTGACGGCCCGCTGCAGGGTGAAGGCGCGGTCGCCGGTGGCGGGGACGACGGTGACGAGGACCGGCCAGCCCTCGCCACGGAACCAGGCGGTGAGTTCGGTGGCGAACGGGACGTCGAGCCGGCCGGCGGCGGCGCTGGTGCTGGTGCGCAGCCGCGGGTCCACTGCCTCGGCGCCGTCCGTCCAGGCGGCGACCTGCGGCAGGTGGCTGAGGATGGTCTCGGTCGGGCTCATGTAGCTGAAGAGGGAGCCCGGTCCCTCGTCCACGCTGAGGACGATGCCGATGACCTCGTCGGTGGCGTGGTCGACGACTCCGCCCCCGCTGAAGCCGGGGGCGGCGCGTTCGTCGGGGGTGAGCGGGCGCAGCTGCACCTGGCTGTCCCGGCCGCGGGCGGCAACCAGGGTGGCGCCGTGCCAGCGGCCGCCGTCGTCGCCGGCCGGGAAGCCGTACATGCTGACGGGCCCGTGGGGTGCGGCGAGCCGGTAGAGCCGGGTGGTGTGCTCGGCGGGCAGCGGCGCGGCCAGCCGCAGCAGGGCGAGGTCGCCGATGCGGTCGCCGAAGGCGTCCGCGCGCGGGGGCACGTGCTCGTCGGGGCGCACGGTGGCGGCTACGGCGGCCAGGCCGGGTACGCCGACGAGGCGGACGGCGTAGGACCGGCCGGGACCGACCACGTGGCCGGCGGTGAGCACCCGGTCGGGGGCGAGGAGCACCCCCGCGCCGAGCACCCGCCCGTCCGGCGCCTCGATGCGCGCGATCCAGGACGGCGTCCGTAAGCGCGATGTGACGACTCGCTCCCCCGTGCGCGTCATGGTCCCGAGGTTACTCCGCGTACCCGCCCGGTACTACTGGTGTGCGCGGTGTCGTTGCGGAGGCACGGGTGCCGGTGCGGCCGGGCGGGTCCGGTGGGGGCCCGGCGCCCGGGGTGGTGCCGGGCTCCGCGGCCGCCGGCGGACTCGTCGGGGTGACCCGCTCGACGGGATGCACGACGATGCCGTTCGGGTCGGTGGGCGGGGAGAGGCGCTCGCGGCGCCGCCTTCCTTCGCCCGCACGGTCGCCGGCAGCCCCTAGCTCCCGCCGAGCACCGCGAGCACCGCCGCGTCGCTGACCTGCTCGAAGTCGTCGTACCACTGGCCGACGGCGCAGAAGGCGGCCGGACGGTACGGACAGACGACCGTATCGGCCTCGGCGGCGAGCCGGTCGAGGGAGCCGGGGGCGCCGACGGGCACGGCGAGGACGAGGCGGGCGGGTTCGCGGCGGCGGACGTGGCGCAGGGCCGCGCGGGCGGTGGCGCCGGTGGCCAGACCGTCGTCGATCACGATCACCGTGCGGCCCTTGAGGTCGGGCGCCGGCCGGTCGCCGCGGTAGCGCCGCTCCCGGCGGTACAGTTCCTGCCGCTCGCGGGCCACGGCCCCGGCGAGGGAGTCCTCGGTGAGGCCGAGCCCGGCCAGGGTGCCGGCGTCGAAGAGCGGCGGGTCGTCCGCGGCGAGGGCACCGACGGCGAACTCCCGGTGGTGCGGAGCGCCGATCTTGCGGACGACGAGCACGTCGAGGGGGGCACCGAGAGCCCGGGCGACCGGTTCGGCGACGGCGACCCCGCCGCGGGGCAGGGCGAGAACGACGACGGGGTCCTCCAGTGCGCCCTGTTCGCGCAGGCCGACGAGGATTCCGGCGAGTTTCCGGCCGGCTTCGGCGCGGTCCCGGAAGCGCATGGGTGGTCCTTCCGCCGGGGTGCTGCCCCCTGCTTCCCATGGTGCTACGACAGCGCCGCACGCTCCCGGAATTCGAACGGGTGCACTATACACACAGTGTATAGTCCGGGCATGCCTCAACTGACCGAAACGATCTCGACCCCGGACCACGCGACCAGGAAGATGCACGGGACGCGCCGAAGGTTGCGTCTCTCCGCGCTCGCGTCCGCGGCGGCCTGTCTGGCCCTCACCCTGTCCGGCTGCGCCCAGGTGGACACGACCGCGCCCAGCACGGCACGCGCCGAGGCGGCGCACGGGGCTCCGGCGAGGTTCGGGACCGTCGACTGCCGCGAGGCCAAGTGCATCGCGCTCACCTTCGACGCGGGGCCCAGCGAGAACTCGGCGCGGCTGCTGGACATCCTCAAGGAGAAGAAGGTGCCGGCGACCTTCTTCCTGCTCGGCAAGCGGCACATCGAGAAGTACCCCGAGCTGGTCAAGCGGATGGCGGACGAGGGCCACGAGGTCGCGAGCCACACCTGGGACCACAAGATCCTCACCCGGATATCCGACGCGCAGATACGCGAGGAACTGAAGCGGCCCAACGACGCGATCGAGCGGCTCACCGGACGCAAGCCGAGGCTGATGCGCCCGCCGCAGGGCCGTACCGACGCGAACGTGCACGAGATCTGCAAGGAACTGGGCCTGGCGGAGGTGCTGTGGAGCGTGACCGCCAAGGACTACACGACCAACGACTCGGCGCTCATCACCAAGCGCGTCCTCGACCAGGCCTCCCGGGACGGGATCATCCTGCTGCACGACATCTACCAGGGCACCGTGCCGGCCGTCCCGGGCATCATCGACGCGCTGAAGGCCCGCGGCTACGTCTTCGTGACGGTCCCCCAGCTGCTGGCGCCCGGCAAGGCCGAGCCCGGCAAGGTGTACCGCCCGTAGACCGTCGCTCCGCTCAGGACACCACCGGCCGGCCCCCGCACGCCGCGACTGTTTCCGGGTACGACTCCTCACGGACACCGCACTACGCGGACGAGCCGAGACCCGGGTCGGAAACGCTGCTGACCGGCGGACATTGCCTACGATCGTGCCGTGCCCACCTTCTCGCTCGCACGCACTGTCCCCCTCCCGCTCGAGGAGGCGTGGCGCCGGCTCACGGAGTGGCCCCGCCACGCCGACGCGGTCCCGCTGACCCGGATCAGGGTCCTCACGCCCGCGCCGACCCGCGAGGGAACGCGCTTCGTGGCCCGCTCCGGGGTGGGCCCGCTCGCCTTCGAGGACGTCATGGAGGTGACGGTCTGGCGCCCGCCGGCCGCCGGCGAGGGCGGCCTGTGCCGGCTGGAGAAGCGCGGCCGGATGATCCTCGGCTGGGCGGAGATCGAGGTCCTGGCGGGGCCCGGGGGCCGCAGCCGGGTGGTGTGGCGGGAAGAGCTACGGGTGCGCCTGCTGCCCCGCGCCTTCGACGGCGCCCTGAAGACGGTGTCCCGCCGGATGTTCGGACGGGCGGTGAACCGGCTGCTCAGGACGGCCTGAGCCGGACCCTACGGCTGCGCCGCGCTGCGGGTGCGCGTGCGGCTGCGGGTGCGGCTGCGGCTGCGGCTTGGACGGACGCACGCTCCGTCCTCCCCCGGGACTGGGCGGCGGGCAAGTCCTCGCGACCGTTCAGTCCTTGCGGCGTTCAGCCCTTGCGGCGTTCAGTCCTTGCGGCGTTCAGTCCTTGCGGCCCGTCACCGCGACGGTCACGCCCAGGCCGATCATCGTCAGCCCGCCCGCGCCGCCGACAGCGGCCAGGCGTCGGGGCGACCGGGCGAACCAGTCCCGGGCCGCCGAGGCCGCCAGCCCCCACACGCTGTCGGAGATGACCGCGATGGCGTTGAAGACCAGCCCGAGCAACAGCATCTGCGCCGGGACGTGCCCCGCGCCGCGGTCCACGAACTGGGGCAGCACGGCGGCGAAGAACACCATCGTCTTGGGGTTGGCCACGCCGACCGCGAACCCCTCCCAGAGCGTGCGCAGGCTGCCCTGCGCCGGGCCGCCGGACTCCGCGACCGCGGTCCCCAGCGAGCCGCGCTGCCGCCACGCCTTGACGCCGAGGTACACGAGGTAGGCGGCGCCCGCGAGCTTGAGCGCGGTGAAGACGAGGACCGAGCGTTCGACGATCGATCCGATGCCGAGCGCCACGGCCACGACGAGCAGGTACGCGCCGAGCGTGTTGCCGGCCACGGTGGTCAGCGCGGCGCGGCGCCCGTGGGCCAGGGCCCGTCCGATCACGAACAGGACGCTGGGTCCGGGCACCAGGATCAGCAGGAAGGAGAGGGCGGCGAAGGCCGCCAGCCGGTCGGGGGACATCATGCCGTCATGCAACACAGCGGTGACGGCGGACCGCAAACCGTTTCCCGAACGGACCGCGAACCGGTTGCCCCGGCCGCCCGCCGCTTGCCCCCCGGGCGGGTGTGCGTGGCTCGTGCGGGCGGGTCCGCCCGGGCGACCGCTCTCAGGCCACCCAGCCGATCCGCGCCGGCGGCCGGGCGGCCGCGTAGCGGTGGATCGGGGTGTGGGCGCCGGTCAGCGAGACGCCGCTGCCGCCGCGCCGGCAGGCGACGATCTCCGCCGCGATCGACAGCGCGGTCTCCTCGGGCGTACGGGCGCCGAGATCGAGGCCGATCGGGGAGCGCAGCCGGGCCAGCTCCAGCTCGGTGACGCCGACCTCGCGGAGGCGCTCGTTGCGGTCGAGGTGGGTGCGGCGGGAGCCCATCGCGCCGACGTAGGCGACCGGCAGCCGCAGCGCCAGCCGCAGCAGCGGTACGTCGAACTTGGCGTCGTGGGTGAGGACGCACAGGACGGTACGGCCGTCGACCTGCGTGCGCTCCAGGTAGCTGTGGGGCCACTCCACGACGATCTCGTCCGCCTCCGGGAAGCGGGCCCTGGTGGCGAACACCGGGCGGGCGTCGCAGACCGTCACGTGGTAGCCGAGGAACTTGCCGATCCGGGCGAGTGCCGACGCGAAGTCGATCGCGCCGAAGACGATCATCCGGGGGGCGGGGACGGAGGACTCGACGAGGACCGTGAGCGGGGAGCCGCAGCGCGAGCCCTGCTCGCCGATCTCGAGGGTGCCGGTGCGGCCCGCGTCCAGGAAGGCGCCGGCCTCGGCGGCGACGGTGCGGTCCAGCTCGGGGTGTCCGCCGAAGCCGCCGTCGTACGACCCGTCGGGCCGGACGAGGAGGGCCCGGCCCCGCAGCCGGGCCGGCCCCTCGGCGATCCGCGCGACCGCCGCCGCCTCTCCACGAGCGGCGGCGGCCAGCGCGGTCGCGACCACCGGCCGGGCGGGACCGTCCGCCCGGACCGGAGTGACGAGGATGTCGATGACACCGCCACAGGTCAGGCCGACGGCGAAGGCATCCTCGTCGCTGTACCCGAAGCGCTCGAGGACGGTCTCCCCGTCATCGAGGGCCTGCCGGCACAGCTCGTACACGGCGCCCTCCACGCACCCGCCGGAGACCGAGCCGATGGCCGTGCCGTCGGCGTCCACCGCGAGGGCGGCGCCGGGCTGGCGCGGGGCGCTGCCCCCGACGGCCACCACGGTGGCGACGGCGAAGTCACGGCCCTGCTCGACCCACCGGTTCAGTTCGTCGGCGATGTCCAGCATCTCTCGGTGCTCCTAACGGAATTGCGGGGAAGTGCCTGGCGGGCCGGCTACTTCACGCCGAGCCAGCTCTCGATGGGATGAAGGGCGAAGTAGACGAGGAAGATGACCGTCAGACCCCACATGAAGGCACCGATCTCGCGGGCCTTGCCCTGGGCCGCCTTGATGGCGACGTAGGAGATGGCGCCCGCGGCCACACCGGTGGTGATGGTGTAGGTGAACGGCATCAGGACGACGGTCAGGAAGACCGGGATCGCGGTGGCGCGGTCGGCCCAGTCCACGTGCCGGGCGTTCATCAGCATCATGGCTCCGATGACGACCAGGGCGGCGGAGGCGACCTCCTGCGGGACGATCGCGGTGACCGGGGTGAAGAACAGGCAGGCCGCGAAGAACAGGCCGGTGACGACCGAGGCGAGACCCGTGCGGGCGCCTTCGCCGACACCGGTGGCCGACTCGATGAACACCGTCTGGCCGGAGCCGCCCGCCACACCGCCGATCGCGCCGCCGGCGCCGTCGATGAACAGCGCCTTGGACAGGCCCGGCATCCGGCCCTTGTCGTCGGCCAGGTTCGCCTCGGTGCCGACGCCGATGATGGTGGCCATCGCGTCGAAGAAGCCGGCGAGGACGAGGGTGAAGACGATCATGCCGATCGTCATCGCGCCGACCTTCTCCCAGCCGCCGAACTCCACCTCTCCGAGGAGCGAGAAGTCGGGCATGGAGACCGCGCCGTGCAGCTCGGGCGCTCCGTTGGCCCACTGCTTGGGGTCGATGACGCCGAGTCCGTTGAGGACGGCGGCGACGATCGTTCCGGAGACGATGCCGATCAGGATGGCGCCGGGGACGTTCCGGGCCTGCAGCATGAAGATCAGCAGCAGGGTGCCGGCGAAGAGCAGCACCGGCCAGCCGGTGAGCTGGCCCGCCGGCCCCAGGCTGACCGGGGTGCCTTCGCCCTTGTGGACGAAGCCGGACTTGTAGAAGCCGATGAGGGCGATGAACATGCCGATGCCCATGGTGATGCCGTGCTTGAGCGCGAGGGGGATCGCGTTCATGATCATCTCGCGCAGGCCGGTGACGACCAGCAGCATGATGACGACGCCGTACATCACGCACATGCCCATGGCCTGCGGCCAGGTCATGTGGGGGGCGACCTGCGAGGAGAGGACGCCCGAGACGGAGAGGCCGGCGGCGAGGGCGAGCGGCACCTTGCCGACGAAGCCCATCAGCAGGGTGGTGACGGCCGCGGCGAGCGCGGTCGCGGTGATCAGCGCCTTCTGGCCGAGCGTGTCCCCCGCCGAGTCCTTGCCGGACAGGATGAGGGGGTTGAGCAGGAGGATGTAGGCCATCGCCATGAAGGTGGTAATGCCGCCGCGCACCTCACGCGCGACCGTGGATCCTCTTCTGGATATGTGGAAGTACCGGTCGAGCCAGGAACGCCCGGCCGGGACGCGGCTGCCATCGCCCGCGTCGTCGGCTGCGGTCCTGGGCTCCACTGACTGCTGGGTCATGGTGCCATCTCCCAAGGTTCACAGGGGCACCCGTGCAACCGCCCTGGCGGTCACGGGATTTGGGAATGGACGACCCGGGGGACGGCCCGAGACGAACGAATTTCCTGGTACTTCAAGGACCGCGAGCGGTGCGGAACTCAAAGAGGGTTCCTCCGGGCGGCGCGGCGGAGTGTGTGACGTTCCCTGCGCCGCCCGGAGAGCTTTCGGTGTTACGCGGTGCCCGTGAGGTGCTCGGGCCGCACCGGAGTGCGGTTGAGCTCCAGCCCGGTCGCGTTCCGGATCGCCGCGAGGACGGCCGGCGTGGACGACAGGGTCGGGGCCTCGCCGATGCCGCGCAGCCCGTACGGGGCGTGCTCGTCGGCGAGTTCGAGCACGTCGACCGGGATGGTCGGCGTGTCGAGGATGGTGGGGATCAGGTAGTCCGTGAAGGAGGGGTTCCTGACCTTCGCCGTCCTGGGGTCGACGATGATCTCCTCCATGACGGCCACGCCCAGGCCCTGGGTCGTACCGCCCTGGATCTGGCCGATGACGGAGAGCGGGTTGAGGGCCTTGCCGACGTCCTGGGCGCAGGCCAGTTCGACGACCTTGACCAGTCCGAGTTCGGTGTCGACCTCGACGACCGCACGGTGCGCGGCGAAGGAGTACTGGACGTGTCCGTTGCCCTGGCCGGTGCGCAGGTCGAAGGCCTCGGTCGGCCGGTGCCGCCACTCCTCCTCGACCTCCACGGCCTCGCCCTCCAGCACGTCGGCCACGTCGCCGAGGACCTCGCCGCCGTCGGTGACGACCTTGCCGCCCTCCAGCAGGAGTTCGGCGGTGGCCCAGGCGGGGTGGTAGGAGCCGAACTTGCGGCGCCCGATGTCCAGGACCTTCTCGCGGAGGATCTCGCAAGCGTTCTTCACGGCGCCGCCGGTGACGTAGGTCTGCCGGGAGGCCGAGGTCGAGCCGGCCGAGCCCACCTGGGTGTCGGCCGGGTGGATGGTCACCTGGGTGACGCCCAGTTCGGTGCGGGCGATCTGGGCGTGGACGGTGACACCGCCCTGGCCGACCTCCGCCATCGCGGTGTGCACGGTGGCCACGGGCTCGCCGTTGATGACCTCCATGCGCACCTTGGCGGTGGAGTAGTCGTCGAAGCCCTCGGAGAAGCCGACGTTCTTGATGCCGACCGCGTAGCCGACACCCCGTACGACGCCTTCGCCGTGCGTGGTGTTGGACAGACCGCCGGGCAGCTGCCGTACGTCGGCGCCCTCGCTGGACTCCCACTGCCGCTCGGGGGGCAGCGGCATCGCCTTGACGCGGCGCAGGAGTTCGGCGACCGGGGCCGGGGAGTCGACCGGCTGCCCGGTCGGCATGATGGTCCCCTGCTCCATCGCGTTCAGCTGCCGGAACTCCACCGGGTCCATGCCCAGCTTCGCCGCCAGCTTGTCCATCTGCGCCTCGTAGGCGAAGCACGCCTGTACCGCGCCGAAGCCGCGCATGGCGCCGCAGGGCGGGTTGTTGGTGTAGAGGGCGATGGCCTCGATGTCGACGTCGTCGACGACGTACGGGCCGACGCTCAGCGAGGAGGCGTTGCCGACGACCGCCGGGGAGGCGGAGGCGTAGGCGCCGCCGTCCAGGACGATCCGGCACTTCATGTGCGTGAGCTTGCCGTCCTTGGTGGCGCCGTGCTCGTAGTGGAGCTTCGCCGGGTGACGGTGGACGTGCCCGAAGAAGGACTCGAACCGGTTGTAGACGATCTTCACCGGCTTGCCGGTGCGCAGCGCCAGCAGACAGGCGTGGATCTGCATCGACAGATCCTCACGGCCGCCGAACGCGCCGCCGACGCCGGAGAGCGTCATCCGCACCTTGTCCTCGGGCAGGCCCAGCACGGGCGCGATCTGGCGCAGGTCCGAGTGGAGCCACTGGGTGGCGATGTAGAGGTGGACGCCGCCGTCCTCCTCGGGCACGGCGAGGCCGGACTCGGGGCCGAGGAAGGCCTGGTCCTGCATGCCGAAGGTGTACTCGCCCCTGACGATCACGTCGGCGCGCCCGGCGGCCTCGTCCGCGTTGCCGCGGACGATCGGCTGGCGGTGGACGATGTTCGGGTGCGGGACGTGGCCCGAGTGGTGGTCGTCGCGGTTCTCGTGGACGAGGATCGCGTCCGGGGCGGTGGCGGAGGCCTCGTCGGTGATGACGGGCAGTTCCCTGTACTCGACCTTGATCTTGGCGGCGGCGCGGCGGGCCGTCTCCGGGTGGTCGGCGGCGACGATCGCGACCGGCTCTCCGTGGTGGCGTACCTTGCCGTGCGCAAGGACCGGGGTGTCCTGGATCTCCAGACCGTAGTTCCTCACCTCGGTGGGCAGGTCGTCGTACGTCATGACGGCGTGGACACCGGCCGTGGCGAGGGCCTCGGAAGTGTCGATCGAGACGATCTCGGCGTGCGCGACGGTGGAGCGCAGGATCTGGCCCCACAGCATGTCCTCGTGCCACATGTCGGACGAGTAGGCGAACTCGCCGGTGACCTTGAGGGTGCCGTCCGGGCGGAGCGTGGACTCGCCGATGCCGCCCTTGGTCCGGGAGCCCTGGGTGATCTTCGTGGGGGCGCCGGCGGGGGCACCACCCTGCGCGAACGCGGGTGAGAACTCGGGGGAGGACATCCTCAGACCTCCTCGGACTGACGGGCGGCCGCCAGGCGCACCGCGTCCATGATCTTCTCGTAGCCCGTGCAGCGGCACAGGTTGCCCGACAGCGCCTCACGGATGTCGGCGTCGGTCGGGTTCGGGTTGCGCTCCAGGAGTTCGTCGGAGGCGACGAGCAGGCCCGGGGTGCAGAAGCCGCACTGGACGGCACCGGCGTCGATGAACGCCTGCTGGACCGGAGAGAGCGCTGCGCGCGGGGACGAGCCGGTGTCGTCGCCGGTCTGCGAGTCGGTTCCCTTGGCCTGCCACGCCTTGGCCTCGTCCGGCGAGGTGCCGCACGCGCCGGTCGCGCAGCCGCCCTCGGCGCGCTGCCGGGCGAAGTCCGCGAGGCCCTCGACGGTCACCACGTCCCGGCCCTCGGCCTGGCCGGCCGCGACCAGGCAGGAACAGACCGGTACGCCGTCGAGGCGGACCGTGCAGGAGCCGCACTCGCCCTGCTCACAGGCGTTCTTGGAACCCGGCAGGCCGAGGCGCTCACGCAGGACGTACAGCAGGGACTCGCCCTCCCAGACGTCGTCGGCCTCTTGCGGACGTCCGTTCACGGTGAAGTTGACGCGCATTACGCAGCTCCCTCGGATGCGCGGCGGGCGCCGCGGTAGGACTCCCAGGTCCAGGTGAGTGTCCGGCGGGCCATGACGCCGACCGCGTGCCGGCGGTAGCTCGCGGTGCCACGGACGTCGTCGATCGGGTTGCAGGCGGCGGAGCACAGGTCCGCGAACTGCTTGGCGACCGACGGGGTGATGATCTTTCCGTTGTCCCAGAAGCCGCCCTCCTCCAGGGCCGCGTTCAGGAACTCCTCGGCGGTCCTGGCCCGCACCGGGGTGGGCGCGGCCGAGCCGATGCCGGTGCGCACGGTCCGGGTCCCGGGGTGCAGGGCGAGTCCGAAGGCGCACACGGCGATGACCATGGCGTTGCGGGTGCCCACCTTCGAGTACTGCTGCGGGCCGTCGGCCTTCTTCACATGAACGGCGCGGATCAGCTCGTCGGGCCGGAGCGCGTTGCGCTTGACGCCGGTGTAGAACTCGTCGATCGGGATGAGCCGGGTGCCGCGGGCCGCCGACTCCGCCTCCACCTCCGCGCCGGCCGCGAGCAGGGCGGGGTGGGCGTCGCCGGCGGGCGAGGCGGTGCCGAGGTTGCCGCCGACGCCGCCGCGGTTGCGGATCTGCGGGGAGGCGACCGTGTGCGAGGCGAGCGCCAGGCCCGGCAGCTCGGCACGCAGGTCCTCCATGATCCTGGTGTACGGCACGGAGGCGCCCAGCCGTACGCTCTCCTCACCGACCTCCCACGCGTAGAGATCGCCGATGCGGGTCAGGTCGAGCAGGTACTCGGGACGGCGGTGGTCGAAGTTGATCTCGACCATCACATCGGTGCCACCCGCGATCGGCACAGCGGTGGGGTGCTCCGCCTTGGCGGCGAGCGCCTCCTCCCAGGTGGCGGGACGAAGGAAGTCCATGACCGGCTCTCTTCTTCGTGGGTGGTTCGGATTGAGCCAATCCGTGTGCGGCGGGCCCGGCTCGTTCATGTCCTGTTAACGCGGAGTGGACTCAGTACACCGCCCCGTACTCCGGCGGGGTCAGTCACCGAAACCATGAAGGAGTTCGCTGGCCAGGCCGAGCATCTTGTAGATTCGTATGAACAGAGGTCATCGCTAACCTCTCGGTTTTCCTGGGGAAACGCAGGAAACAGCACGGAGAGCCCGGAATGCGCGCCCGCGCGACCCGCTCCGGGCGACTCCCACGTCACCCTCAAAGATCCATCGTAGGTTTCGAGACAAAGAACGGCGGCGACGAGATGCGGCTGCGCGCACTGCTGGACACCGATGCGCTGGGCCTGCGGCTGCTCGGCGGCGAGGACGAGCTGGACCGCTCGGTCCGCGGGGTCATGACCACCGACCTGCGCGACCCGAGCCGCTACCTCTCCGGCGGTGAGCTGGTCCTGACGGGCCTGGCCTGGCGCCGGGACGCCGACGACTCCGAGTCTTTCGTGCGCATCCTCGTGCAGGCCGGGGTGGCGGCGCTCGCGGCCGGCGAGGCCGAGCTGGGCGATGTGCCGGACGACCTCGTGCTGGCCTGCGCCCGGCACCGGCTGCCGCTGTTCGCGGTGCACGAGTCGGTGGCGTTCGCGACGATCACCGAGCATGTCGTCCGGCAGGTCTCCAGCGAGCGCGCCGGGGACCTGGCGGCCGTCGTGGACCGGCACCGCCGGATGATGACCTCGGGCCCTGCGGGCGGCGGCCCGGATGTGGTCCTGGACCTGCTCGGCTCCGACCTGGACCTGCGCGCCTGGGTGCTCTCCCCCACCGGCCGCCTGATCGCCGGCTCCAAGGTCACGGGCCCCGCGCTGCCCGCCGAGACCTGCGCGAGGCTCGCCGCGGAGCATCTGGCCGCCACCCGGACCGGCCGCCGCGGGCCGCACCGGGTCCTGCTGAACGGCAGCACGTACTCGCTGTTCCCGGTCCGCTCCTCCGGCCGCTCCCCGCAGGCCTCCCGCGACGTGCGCCAGACGGTCCTGTCGGACTGGCTGCTGGCCGTGGAGGCGGACGCGGGCGACTGGCCCGCGGAGCGGCTGGACCTGCTCCAGGGCGTCACGCAGCTGATCGCCGTCGAGCGGGACCGCCGGGACGCGGCCCGCACGGTCCGCCGCCGGCTGGCCCAGGAGGTGCTGGAACTGGTGCAGACGGGCGCCCCGCCCGCCGAGATCGCCGCCCGCCTCCGGGTGGCCGCGCCGGTGCTGCTGCCCGGGCTCGGGGCGGCCCCGCACTGGCAGGTCGTGGTGGCCCGCGTCGAGTGGGAGGGCCAGGAGGCCGAGGGCGGCACGGTCGCCCAGTCCCTGCTGGAGGAGGTGCTGGTCGACCCGCTGGCCACCGGCCCGGAGCCCTCCGACCGCATCGCCGTCGCGCACACCGGCGACGAGGCGATCGCCCTGGTCCCGCTGCCCGCGGTCGCCTCCGAGCACGACGGCTCCGAGACCGGCCTGCTCGCCGACTCGCTCCTGCAGTCGGTACGGGAGCCGCTGTCGGCGGGCCTGGACGACGACGGCCGGCTCACCCTCGGCGTCAGCGCCGCCGTGCACTCCGCGGAGGGCCTGCGCGGCGCCCTGGAGGAGGCCCGGCACGCCCGCCGGGTCGCCGCGGCCCGCTCCGGCCGGGTCTGCGCGGCCGGCCACCAGGAACTCGCCTCGCACGTGCTGCTGCTGCCGTTCGTCCCGGACGACGTCCGCCGCGCCTTCACCGCCCGCCTGCTGGACCCGCTGAAGGACTACGACCGCCGGCACCGGGCGGAGCTGATCCCCACCCTGGAGGCGTTCCTGGACTGCGACGGCTCCTGGACCCGCTGCGCCACCCGGCTCCACCTGCACGTCAACACGTTGCGCTACCGGGTTGGCCGGATCGAGCAGTTGACGGGACGTGACCTCTCCCGGCTGGAGGACAAGCTCGACTTCTTCCTCGCGCTGCGCATGAGCTGAGGTCAGCGGGGGCGTGCGGCGGCCAAACCCGGTCACGCCCACGCCCCACTACTTTGTGAAATCTTTCACCCACCCTCTTGGCCCAGCGCCGCGATTGGTGCTGGAATGCCGCCACCACTCAACAGCTCGATGGCGTGCTCGGGGAGGGCAACGTGGCGCTTACCGCCATGTCTGGTAACGGAACCACCGGTGACGATCCGCTCCAGACCGCGGTATGGCGGTTGCGCAGCCGGGCCTGCTGGGCCGACGCGGCGGCCCTGTTGCCGGCCGACCGTCCCGGTACGGCGTTGCAGCGGGCCGCGCTCCTGGTGGAACGGTGCCTGTACACCGAGCGGGGCTGGGAGGAGGCCGAGGACGCGCTGCGGACGGCGGAGGCGCTGGCACACACCGACGACGAGCGGGGGGCCGCCGCCTGCGAGCGCGGCCAACTGGCCTACACGGCCACGCTGCACGGCGTCCGGGACCGCGCCGACGAGGCGCGGGCCGCGCTCGGCAGGGCGGCGGCACTGATCCCTCCGGGGGCGGCCGGGCGGGCTCTGCTGGACTTCCGCCGGGGTCTGATCGCCGAGAACCTGACGCGTTCCCCGCAGGCGGCCCGTGCGGCCTACCGCCGCGCCCACGCGAGCGCCGCCGCCCACGCCGACCCTCTGCTCCTGTCCTTCACCTGGCGGCACCTGGCCGGAATCGCCCTACGCGACGGCGAGTTGGCCGAGGCCCGGCACGGCTTCGCCGAATCCCTGCGCATCCGCGAGGAGCTGGGCTACCTGGTGGGCACGGCCCCGGCGCTGGCGTCCCTGGCGGACACGGAGGAGGAACCGGAGGCGTCCCGGCTGCGCGAGGAGGCACGGCGGCTGTTCCGGCTCCTGGGGGGCGTACCGACCTGGCTGGCCCGCCAGCTGGCACCGCCGGCGCCGGGGGCGGCGACGGCGTAGGGGCGGCGGCGTAGCGGGCGGCGCGACGGCGTAGGGAGCGACGCAACGGCGTAGCGGCGACGGCGTAGCGGGCGGCGCGACGGCGTAGGGGGCGCGCGGGTCCGGTCGCCGACCGCGGACCCGGTGCGCCGGTCCGGACGCCAGCCGCCGACCTGGTGCGATCGTCCGAACGCCGACCGCCGACCCGCTGCACCCGTCCGGACGCCAGCCGCCGACCTGGTGCGATCGTCCGGACGCCGACCGCCGACCCGCTGCGCCCGTCCGGTCACCGGCCGGTCCTGCGGCGGCGCCGGGCGCCTACTGCTCCCGCAGCACCGCCCGCGCCCTGGCCAGTTCCCTGCGCTTGGCCGCGGCCAGGCCCGCGAAGTACTCCGGGTGCTCCTTGACGGCCGCGGCCTGAAGACGCCGTTCCGCGTCCCGGAACGCCTCCGTATAGCCTGACCGCGCCTTGCACCGCACGTCCGCCACGGCCGCCTTCTTCTCCGCCGCCGACGCCCCGGCCGCCGCTCGGGCGCTCCACCGCGGATCCGCCGCTGCCACGAGCGGATCCGGGTACCGGAAGCCGGCCGACCGCATGCACCCCTGCCACGCCCGGGTCGCACGCCGCACCGGCCCGCCGCGCCGCGCCTTGTCGAAGGCGTCGGCCCCTGTCCGGTTGAGCAGGGCGAAATCCGCCTCCGGGCCGCCGAGACCGTCCTGCGCCCGCCGCTCACAGCCCGACTCACCGTCCAGAGCCCTCCGTTGGGCCCGCGTGAAGAGTCTCTCGCGCCGCTGTACGGCCGCCTTCACCCCCTGGGGGTCCATCAGGGCTTCCGGCGCGTGGTACCCCCATTTGGCAGCCACACGGGCCTCCAGGACGCCGTAGCGGCGACGGTTGGCCACCTGGGGGACGTGCACCGGCCGGGCGACGACGGTCCACGGCCGGCCGCGCTCCCGCATGCACGCACCGACGAGGACGTCGCGGGCGTTCTCGACCTCGGCGAACTGCGAGTCGGTGAGGTCGTAGGCGTCCAGCGGCAGGACCAGCGACGTGACGTTCCCGCTCGGGGCCACGGCGTCCCGGGCCGGGACGGGTCGCACCGTCTTCACCGCCTCGGGCGGCCTGGCCCCCGCTCCAGGGGAGCAGCCGGCCGCCGCGGCCAGCAGCAGTACGGTGCAGACGACAGACTTCAGCTTCAAGGCGAACGGCTCCGGACGAAGGAGGGCCCCCGCACCACGGTGGATGCGGGGACCCGGGACGAGACGGCGCGGCTGCTTCACGCCGAGTGGGCGTTCAGCCGGGCCGAGGACGACGTGAGCGGCGGATCAGCGCCAGTCGACCGAGCTGACGGCGTTGTCGATGTGCGGGTTGTTCCCGAAGCTCATGTCGACGCTGTGCTTCTTGGCCACGTACTTGTAGCCGGTGAAGTTGGCGCCCGTGTAGAGCCACGCGTCGTGGCCCGAACGGTTGATCATCGAGCTGGGGCGGTTGTCGATCGCGGCGCCCCGGTTCGTCTTGTTGTTCTTCAGGTTCTTGTCGTCCGCCTTGAACCGGGCCCAGCCACCGCCGCACTCCTTGTCGACGAACAGGTAGATGTAGTCACCGGTCTGCGCGCACTCACGGCCCTTCGCCTCGGCGGCGTTCGCCGCTCCCGAGCCCGCGAAGAGCAGGCCGGCGGCCACGGCGGCCGAGGCGGAGACGACTGCGATGGTGCGTTTCATGGAACGTTCCTCCCGTTGCACTTCTGGTCGCGTGCCGTGACCTGAACGGGACGGCGTTTCCCGGCCACTGCGCCAAGAAACCTACGGGCAAAGGAGGTTCGGACTAACCGGATCTTCGGCCACGGCACACCTTCGTGACATCGGACGGCAACGGCCGCTCCGCTCCGGCTGAACCACCGAAGTCCGCGCCGGAACGCACCGGATACCGGGCCTCGGGAGCGCGGTATCGTCACGCATCACGACGCGTTCCGCACGGATAACACACCGCGCTTTGACCGGCAAACGACAGGCCGAAACCATTCGCCCCCGTGGCGCCGGACAGGCACCGCTCACCCGGCGCCCGCGAAATGCTCCCCGACCAGCTCGCGCACCACTTCCACGTCCCCGGCGGCCAACGCCTCCAGCAGCGCCATGTGTTCTGCCGCGTCCGCGACCAGGCCGGCCCGTCCCTGCCGTACCGGCGGCCACTGCGAGCGGCGGTGCAGGTCCTCGGCGATCCGGACGAGTTGTTCGTTGCCGGAGAGGGTGAGCAGCGCGCGGTGGAAGGCGCGGTCGGACTCCGCGTACGTCGCCGCGCAGCCGGTCGCGGCGGCCCGGACCGTCTCCTCGGCGAGCGGCCGCAGCGCGGCCCATCGCTCGACCGGCACGGTGCGGGCGAGCCGCAGCATCACCGGCACCTCGATGAGCGCACGCACCTCCGCCAGCTCGGCCAGCTCCCGCGCGCCACGCCGCACCACCCGGAAGCCGCGGTTGGGCACGACCTCGACGGCACCCTCCTGGGCGAGCTGCTGCATGGCCTCCCGGACGGGCGTCGCCGAGACGCCGAAGCGTTCCGCGAGCACCGGTGCCGAATGGACCTCGCCGGGCCGCAGCTCGCCCGTGACCAGCGCGGTGCGCAGCGCGTCCAGGATCTGCCCGCGTACCGAGGAGCGCTGCACAGCCGCCCGCGGCGCCGGAATCGGCCGCTCACCGTGCGTGTGCTCGCCCCGCGCCGCAGCGGGCACCACGGCGTCCCGCTCCCGGGCGGGCTCCCCGGCCCGCGCCACCGGATGCTCCTGCTCCGGCACCCGGGCGGCGCTCTGCGGGCCCGCGGAGCCCTGCGCGCCCTGCTTCACGGGTCCTCCTGGCGGCTTGTCGGCACTTGGGGTCATTGACGACGGCTTGTCACTTGTCCGTCAAGCACCATAGGCGGACCGGGCGGCAGGTCAAACTCCGGGCGAGGTGGGTAAGGTTAGGCTTACCTATACAGCCCAGTCCTCGATCAAGGACGTGTCGAAGGGTCGGTGTCCCGCCATGCCCGCTGCGGCCTCGCCGCTCACCGCCGCGTACGACCGCCTCGCGGCCGCCTTCCCGGGGCTCACCGTGACCGAGCTGGCCCCTGACGCCCCGGCGCCCCGAGGAGGCGGCTGGGCCGCCGCCGGCGGGCTCGCGGCGGGCGGGGCGGAGCTGGACGCCTTCCTGGCGTGGGACGAGGCCCAGGTGCTGCGGGACTACGGCCGGCGGGCCCGCCCGGACGTCGTCGCGAGCTTCGGCCTGCACCGCTACGCCTGGCCCGCCTGCCTGCTGATCACCGTCCCGTGGTTCCTGCACCGCCGGGTCCCCCGGCTGCCCGTGACACATGTCTCGTACGACCGCACGGCCGGCCGGATGGCCGTACGCCCGCCGGTGACGCTCGCCTGCCTGCCGGGCGACCCCGCCGCCGCGCTGCCCGACACGGTCGTCGTACCGGACGAGGAGGCGCTGCGGGCGCAGGTGCGGGCGGCCGTGGCCGAGCACCTGGAGCCGGTGCTGGCCGCCTTCGGGCCCCGGATGCGGCGGCGCGGACGGGCACTGTGGGGCATGGCGACCGACGAGGTCGTGGAGGGGCTGTGGTACGTCGCCCACCTGCTCGGTGAGGACGAGGAGCGGCGGGCCGTGCGGGAGCTGGAACTGCTGCTGCCCGGCGCGACCCGGCCGTACGCCGGCTCGGCCGCGTTCCGGGAGCTGACCGGCCCGGACGGCACCCCGCTGCCCACCCGGGACCGGGCCAGCTGCTGCATGTTCTACACCGTGCGCCCCGAGGACACCTGCGCCACCTGCCCGCGCACCTGCGACAGCGAACGGATCGCCAAACTCACGGCCGCCGCCGCTTGAGGTCCCGTCAGCGGACCCCCGCCGGGTCGCGGGCCCACCGGGATCACCACCGCGCGGCCCTCCCCGCCCGTGGACCGGCCTCCTGGACGGGGATTCACAGCTTCCTCACCTGTCGCAGGAGCCATTCGCGGAACCACCCGCGCCGGTAGTTCTATTCGAACTCAACTGCCGCATGTCATACGGCAGTTCGAGCGGAATGCCGCTCCGGGCGTGTCCCACGCACTTCCTTGGCGGCCTCTTGCCCCGAAACCCCCAGAGGGCCCTCGGGAGTGGGCCACTATGGCGGGCGTTACGCCCTATCCCAATGCAAGGGACCCCTGATGAGACTGACCGACATATCGCTGAACTGGCTTCTTCCCGGCGCCGTACTGCTCCTGGGCATGCTGGTGGCGGTGGCGGTGCTCGCGCGCGGCAAGCGCTCCTCCGGGGAGAACGCCGGCGCGGACGACTCGTGGGAGCGCAGCGAGGAGCGCCGACGGCGCAAGGAGGCCATCTACGGCACGGCCTCCTATGTGCTCCTGTTCTGCTGTGCGGCGGTCGCAGCCGCCCTGTCCTTCCACGGGCTCGTCGGTTTCGGCGAGCAGAACCTGGGGCTGACCGACGGCTGGCAGTACCTGGTGCCGTTCGGTCTGGACGGTGCGGCGATGTTCTGCTCCGTGCTCGCGGTGCGCGAGGCCAGCCACGGTGACGCGGCACTCGGCTCCCGGATACTCGTATGGCTGTTCGCGGCGGCGGCCGCCTGGTTCAACTGGGTGCACGCCCCCCGCGGCCTGGGGCACGCCGGCGCCCCGCAGTTCTTCTCCGGCATGTCGCTGTCGGCGGCCGTGCTCTTCGACCGGGCGCTGAAGCAGACCCGCCGGGCCGCGCTGCGCGAGCAGGGCCTGGTGCCGCGCCCGCTGCCGCAGATCCGGATCGTCCGCTGGGTCCGGGCACCCCGCGAGACCTACAAGGCGTGGTCGCTGATGCTCCTGGAGGGCGTGCGCAGCCTCGACGAGGCGGTCGAGGAGGTCCGTGAGGACAAGCGGCAGAAGGACGAGACCCGGCAGCGGCGGCGCGACCAGCAACGCGTGGAGCGCGCCCAGCTGAAGGCGATCAGCCGGGGTCACCGCGGCTTCGTCGGCCGGGGCACGGGCCGGCAGGTCGAGGTCGAGGTGCAGGCGGTGGAGCGCAGCCCCGCCCCGGCGACCGCGGAGCCTGCCATATCCACCGCGGAGCAACTGCCCGTACGCGCTCGGCCCTCCCTGCAGCCGGTCCGCAGCGGAGCTGACCCGGTGACCGTCGACCTCACCGCGGAGGACGACACCATGGCCCTGCCACGCCTGGAGTCCCTGGAGCGCAAGCTCAAGGACCTGGAGCAGCAGTTCGGCTGACCGTCCGGTGACCCGGCGCACGGGTCCACGGCCGGACATCTCGGCATGGGGGCGTGGCCAGGCGGGTCACGCCCCGTCCCGTCGCCGTCCTGCCTCACGCCGCCTCGGCGCCGAGCACGAACCACACCGACTTGCCCACCCCGTGCGGCCGTACCCCCCAGGCGTCGGCGAGGGACTGCACCAGCACCAGGCCCCGGCCATGGGTGTCGTCGTCCGTGCCGGGTGCCCACACCTCGGGTCTGCGGGCCACGAAGTCCCGTACCTCCACTCGCAGTCCACCGGGTTCCACGACGGCCGTGAGGACGGCGTCGTCGTCGGTGTGGACGAGGGCGTTGGTGACCAGTTCACTGGTGAGCAGTTCGGCGATCTCCGAGCGGCCTGGTTTGCCCCAGTGCCGCAGCAGCTCGCGCAGCTCCCGGCGGGCCTGCGGCACCGCCCTGAGATCGGCCCGGCCCAGCCTGCGCCGTAACCGCCGCGCGTGTTCGGTGATGGTGTCGGCCTGTTCCCCCGTATTCGCCGAGGAGGCCCCTGCGGTCACGGGACCGCCCCCTCGTGCCTGCCTCTTCATGACCCCCGCCTGCACGCCGCCGGACCCTGCCCCTCCTGGTCGAACACGTTCACGGGGGATGCTTGCCCAGCAGGCTCACAGCCAGTCATGGCGTATGTCCGATGACCGGTGGTTCGGCCACGGCGGCGGCTCGCCGCACCGGCTCCACGGGGCCGCGGCCCCCGTCCCGCGGGGGCCCGGATCCCCGCCGGGCCGCCACTGACGCCCCGTGAAGGCAGCGAAGCTGCGCCCGGCACGGTCGGTCGGCATACCGTCACGGGTCGTGAAACTGGCCGAAATCCGCTCCCCCCGGCGGGTGGGCGGAGCCTCGACGGCCTCCGTCCCGGCGGGGAGTGCCCCCTCTCCTAGGGCCGCGGCACGTTCCGCAGGTTGGAGCGGGCCATCTGGAGCATGCGCCCGACACCGCCGTCCAGCACGATCTTCGAGGCGGACAGCGCGAACCCGGTGACCATCTCCGCGCTGATCTTGGGCGGGATGGACAGGGCGTTGGGGTCGGTCACGATGTCCACCAGGGCCGGCCCCTTGTGCCGGAAGGCGTCCTTGAGCGCCCCGGCCAGCTGCTTGGGCTTCTCGACCCGCACCCCGTAGGCGCCGCAGGCCCGCGCGACGGCGGCGAAGTCGGGGTTGGTGTTGGCGGTGCCGTACGAGGGCAGGCCGGCGACCAGCATCTCCAACTCCACCATGCTGAGGGAGGAGTTGTTGAACAGCACGACCTTCACGGGCAGGTCGTACTGCACGAGCGTCAGGAAGTCACCCATCAGCATGGAGAAACCGCCGTCGCCCGACATGGAGACCACCTGCCGGCGCCGGTCGGTGAACTGGGCGCCGATCGCCATCGGCAGCGCGTTCGCCATCGAGCCGTGCGAGAACGAACCGATGATCCGGCGGCGGCCGTTGGGCGAGATGTACCGGGCCGCCCACACGTTGCACATGCCGGTGTCGACCGTGAACACGGCGTCGTCGGCGGCGACTTCGTCGAGCACGGCGGCCACGTACTCGGGGTGGATCGGGACGTGCTTGTCGACCTTCCGGGTGTACGCCTTGACCACGCCCTCCAGCGCGTCGGCGTGCTTCTTCAGCATCCGGTCGAGGAACCGCCGGCCGGTCTTCTCCTGCACCCGCGGGATCAGACAGCGCAGCGTCTCGCGGACGTCGCCCCACACCGCGAGGTCGAGCCGGGAGCGCCGGCCGAGCACCTCGGGCCGGATGTCGACCTGGGCGATCTGCACGTCGTCCGGCAGGAAGGCGTTGTACGGGAAGTCCGTGCCGAGCAGGATCAGCAGGTCGCACTCGTGGGTGGCCTCGTAGGCGGCGCCGTAGCCGAGCAGTCCGCTCATGCCGACGTCATAAGGATTGTCGTACTGGATGAATTCCTTGCCTCTGAGCGCATGGCCCACCGGTGATTTGATCTTCCCGGCGAACTCCATCACCTCGGCGTGCGCGCCGGCCGTGCCGCTGCCGCAGAACAGGGTGACCTTCCCAGCCGCGTCGATCATCTCCACCAGCCGGTCGATCTCGGCGTCGCCGGGCCGGACGGTGGGCCGGGAGGTGACGAGAGCACTCTGGGCCGCCTTCTCGGGGGCCGGTTCGGCGGCGATGTCCCCGGGCAGCGAGACGACGCTCACCCCGCTCTGGCCGACCGCGTGCTGGATGGCCGTCTGCAGCAGCCGGGGCATCTGCTTCGCGCTGGAGATCAGCTCGCTGTAGTGGCTGCACTCCTGGAACAGCCGGTCCGGGTGGGTCTCCTGGAAGTAGCCGAGGCCGATCTCGCTGGACGGGATGTGCGAGGCGAGGGCCAGGACCGGGGCCATGGAGCGGTGGGCGTCGTAGAGGCCGTTGATGAGGTGCAGGTTGCCCGGACCGCAGGAGCCTGCGCAGGCGGCCAGCTTGCCGGTGAGCTGGGCCTCGGCGCCGGCCGCGAAGGCCGCGGTCTCCTCGTGCCGCACGTGGATCCAGTCGATCGCCGAGTTGCGGCGGACGGCGTCCACGACCGGGTTGAGGCTGTCGCCGACCACACCGTAGAGGCGGCGCACTCCGGCGCGGACGAGGATGTCGACGAACTGCTCGGCGACGTTCTGTTTGGCCATGGCTCTCGTCTGCCCCTTCGCTGTCCCGGGATACGGCCTCCCGTCCCATCAATCCACAGGCACCGCGCTCACGCCTCCCACACGACCGCCGCCGTACGGTCGTCGGCGTACCCCTTCACCCGTACCTGGGCGTCGGCGAGGAACGCGGCGAGGCCGGGTGGCGTACGGCCGGACCAGCGGCGGGTCAGGTAGGCGCAGAGGGCGGGCTCGCCGCGCAGCGGGTCGGCGAGGCCTGCGGTGCACATCACCAGGGCATCACCCGGCCGGGCTACCGAGGCGCGGAACCGGAACGGCTCGCGGGGCGGGTCGGCGGGAGTGCCCGCAGGGTCGTGCGGGGCCGGCGCGGGCTCGTACGGGCTCGGCGGGGTCGGGATGCCGAGGTCCATCGTCAGCCGGTCGCCCTCGGGTGTCTGCTCCGGCGGTGAGCCGAGGCCGGCGACGGGGGTGCCGGTGGTACCGGTGGTGCCGGCGGACGGCACGGCAGGCTCGATGTCCCGCCAGGCGCCGTCCCGCACCCGGAACAGCCCGCCGCCGCCCACGCCGAAGAACACCCGGGTACGGCAGTCCGGGTCGGCGGGCAGCAGCAGGCAGCGCAGGCTCGCCGTGTACTCCTCGGGGGCGATGCCCTGTTCGGCGGCGCTCGCGCGCAGCTTGCCGAGGCTGCGGTCGGTGAGCCGGTGCAGGCCGGACTTCAGGTCGTCGCGCCGGGCCGCGCGGAGGTCCGCCACGAGCCGCTGGTGGCTGCGGCCGACGGCCCGGCCGATCCACCGGCACGCCTCGGCCGCCGCCAGGTGCGCGCCCGGCGTGGCCCGCGCGCCAGTGGCCATCGCGACGAGGAGCAGCGCCTGCTCCCCCGCCCCGAACCGCGCGGTGAGCAGCGCGTCACGGCGCGGCTCGCCCCGGAAGCGGGCCGAGTCCCCGCGCAGCGACACGGCCCGCAGCGTGCACGCCCCGTACCGTGCGCCGTCCAGCACGGTGTCGGCGACCAGTTCGTCCAGCCCGTCCGGGTCGGCGAGCGGGAGCGCGGTGGGCTCGGGGTCGTAGGTGGGGGGCCCGGAGCCGACGTAGTCGACGGAGGCGGCCGGCTGCGGGGAGGGAGCGGAGGAGTCCCTGCGCGCTGCGGAAGGTTCCGGGGCGGGCGGTGGTTCGGGAGGCGGAGGGGGTTCGGTGGTGTGCGGGACCACTGCGGGGGGCGGCGTCTTCGGCGCCTCGGGAGCGGGAGAGGGCTCGGTGGGGCCGGGGGGCGCTGCGGCGGCCTCCGGTGACGCGACGGGCGCGGCGCGCTGTGCCGGTACCGCCGCTTCCCGGCGCGCCGGTCTCTCCGTACCGGTGCCGTCCCCGTCGCCCCGCCCGTCCGCCGCCGGTGTCGCGGCCGGCGCTCCGGCCACCGCGTTCCGCGCCGAGGCGAAGCGGTCGTCCAGGGAATCTGGCGCTGCCGTGGGACCCGTGTCCTGGGTGGAGTCGTCGTACAGCTGCCCCCACCAGTCGTCCTCGGGACGGACGGGTCTTCCCCCCTGCTGGCTCATGCCGCTCATTGTCCACCGCACGGGCCGCGTGAAAACGGGGCATCAGGAAATTCCGGCGCACCCGGCCGCCGTGCACCGCGTGTCGGGTGAGCGGGTGAACAGCCGTACGAGAAACGGGTGGTGGCCGCCGGGTGGCCGCGCGGTCAGCGGGTGAGGGCGCGGCGGACCACGTCCGCCACGACAGCCATGCCGGTGTCGTTGAAGTGCAGACGGTCGCCGGGGTCGTAGGCGGGCCGGATGCGGGCCGGGTCCGCCGGGTCGCGGACGGCGGCGTCGGCGTCGGCGACCGCGTCGAAGGCTCCGCCGGTGCGGATGAAGGCGTTCACCTGCTGCCGTACGGCCTCCCGGGCGGGGGTCCAGGCGGAGTAGCCGCCGAACGGGGTGAGGGTGACTCCGACGACGCGGATGCCGCGGGCGTGGGCACGGGCGACGAGGGCACGGTAGGCGGCCGCGTATGCACCGGCGTCGTTCGCCTGCGGGGTGCCCTTGATGTCGTTGATGCCCTCCCAGACGACCAGGATCCGCACCCCGGCCCGGTCCAGGGCGTCGGCGTCCAGGCGGGCGAGGGCGCTGGGGCCGGTGCCGTCGCGCAGCAGCCGGTTCCCGGCGATGCCGGCGTTGAGGACTCCGAGCCGGTGCCGGCGCAGCCGCTGGGCCAGCCGGTCGGGCCAGCGGCGGTTGGCGTCGGGGGTGGAGCCGTTGCCGTCGGTGAGGGAGTCGCCGAACGCGACGATGCTGCCCGCGGCGGTCCCCCGCACGTCGACGCCGGTGACGTAGTACCAGCGGCTGGTCGTCAGGGTGTACGCGGTGCCGTGCTCGTCGGCCGCGCGGCCGGCGCCGGACGGGGCCAGGTAGCTGGTCTGCAGGGCGGTGCGGTGGTAGGTGGCGGGACCGGAGTCGTCCGGGGTGTACACGGTGACGAGCAGATCGGCGCCGGCCCGGACCGGCAGCAGCACCGGATCGGTGACCGTGTCCGCGCCGGGCGGGACGACGACCTCCGGGGCGCCGTGGAAGGCGGCGGTGCGCACGCTGCCGGGCACGGCGTCGGCGCCGGCCGCACGGCGCACGGCGACGGTGACCGCGCCCAGGTGCAGAGGCCTGGTGCCGAGCCGGTTGCTGAGCCGGACGCGGACGGCGATACCGCCGACGCTGAGGTGGACGACGTTGCGGACGGCGGCCCCGGGCAGCGCCTCGGCCGCACCGGAAGGTGCCGTCTCCCAGCTGCCGGCCCAGGGCAATACGGCGGGCTCGGCGGAGGCCGGCGCGGTGAGTACCGGCAGCGACGCCGCGAAGAGGACCGCGAGAACCCGTACGACCCTGGCCATGTGCGCCCGCCCTTCCCCGTGATGCGCCGGAGGTGACCGTGCCACACGGCGGAGCCACGCCGACGCAACACCGAGCACGGTCCACCCGCTCGGCGCAATGGGGTCCAGGACGGCAGGCCCAGGTCGCTGTGCCGGTGTGCGGGCCGGACGGCCATGCCCGGCTGCTGCCATGACCGGATTCAGCGGGGCCGAGCGGGCGTGTCCGGCGTCACAGCGGCTCGGCCGGACGGCCACCGCCGACCCGCAGGGGCAGCCGCAGGCGAACCCCGTCGGCTTGTTCCTCCAGGACGACGGCACGATCCTGATCGGCGGCTACGCCATGAGCACCACGAAGAAGTGGCGCAACCTGCAGAAGCACCCCGGGATCGCACTGGTCGTGAACGCGGTCGTGAGCGTACGGCCCGGGCGGGTGCGCGGGGTCGGCGTCCGCGATGAGGCCGAACTCCTTCTCGGACCGCACGACTTGGGCGCCCGCTTCAGCAAGGAAGTGAGCCGCATCCTGCCACGCCGGGTGCGCAGCTGGGGGCTGGAGGACGCCTTAAGCGTGTTTTGCAAGGTGTTGTTCGGGTCGTTGAGGTCGTCGGTCAGCATGAGCAGCGCGTCCTCTGACGGGCAGTCGATCCGGTCGCCGCCCCGCTCGAACCGGAGTTGTTCGCTTCGCAGCCGGTCCGTTCCGCGGTGGCGTGATCTTCATGCTGGGCCCCGCCCTGCACCCGTACACTCGCTAGTGCTGTGACCGCGAACCTTCGCCGGGTTGCCGGCCCGGTGATTAATAGGAGGGGTGGCTCCTTCCGGTCGCGGTACGGTCCTGCCATGTCCCGATCAGCCGGTGTTGACCTCTCCCAGCCCGCCGTCACCGCGGATGACCTCGACCTTGCCGTGCAGCTTGCTGTGGCAGTCCTTCGCGAAGCGCCCCCAGCTGCTTGGGAAGGCAGGGCCGGTTCGCTGGAATGGGACTGCTGGGAAACCGTCGAGCACCTCAGCGACGACCTTTTCGCCTACGCTGCGCAACTGGGTCCCAAGAAACCACCGTTGGACAGCGAGGTGCCCTTCGCATGGGAGAGCCAACGGCCCGGCGGACCAGCGAACGCCATTCACGCGGACCGCAAGGCGGGGCCCGCCGGCCTGCTGCAGGTCCTGGAAGCGAGCGGCGCGCTGCTGGTCGCCATGGTGCGCACGACGCCTCCGCAGACCCGCGCTCACCACGTCTTCGGAGTCTCGGACCCCGAGGGCTTCGCCGCGATGGGGATCGTGGAGACCCTGGTGCACACGCACGACCTGGCACAAGGGCTCAATCTCGCGTGGAGCCCGCCGGCCGATCTGTGTTCGCGGGTGCTCGCCCGGTTGTTTCCGGACGTACCTACGTCCGCGGATACCTGGTCCACCCTCTTGTGGGCCACCGGACGGGCCGAACTACCCGGACACCCTCGACTCACCACATGGCGTTGGGACGGCACACCCCGGGCATAGGCTCAGGCGTCTCCGCCGCAAAGGAGAGGTCCGGTCGGGGGCACTAGCCGTTGTACAGGCGAGGAAGGGACAGAGCAGTGAGCCAGCAGGACGGCACCCGGCATGCCTGGGGTGACGCACCGATCTACGACAGGCTCGTCCAGGAACGCGGTGATGTACCGGCTGCTGTGAACGCCGCGGCCACGCGGATCGTCAGGGAGGCCGGTCGGGCCGTCAGCTTCGGTTCGCTGCTGGGTTTGCCGGCGGGCTGAGCAGCGCCCCAAAGACCACCACCCGAGAGCCCGGGCGGTGTACCCGGCACGCGGACAGAGTCCTGGCACAGGGTGGTCGCCGGAACTGGTCGGCCGCGCTCACGGGCGGCGTCAGGACTGCTTCACCGCGTCGGGGCGGTAACACCGTGTCCTACGTGGTGAGAGGTGTCGCCCAGGGCGCCTTCCAGGGTGAGCAGCCGGATCTTGCGCTCGATCCCGCCCGCGTACCCGGTCATCGAGCCGTTCGCGCCGATCACCCGGTGGCAAGGCCGCAGGATCAGCAGCGGGTTGGCGCCGATCGCCGTGCCGACGGCGCGAACGGCCGCGCGGGGTGCGCCGATCCGTGCGGCGATCTCGCCGTAGGCGGCGGTGGCGCCGTACGGCAGCTCGTCCAGCGCGGCCCACACCCGTTCCCGGAACTCGGTGCCGTGCGTGCGCATCGGGAGCCGGAACTCCTTGAGTTCACCGGCGAAGTAGGCGGCGAGCTGCTGCGCGGCGGGCCGGAACGGCCCGGGATCGGACTGCCAGCCCTCCTGCACGGTCCGCCCGCCCTTCTGGCCGGGCACGGACAGCGAGGTGAGGGCGCCGTCCGCGTCGGCGGTGAGCAGCAGCCGCCCGACGGGAGATTCCAGATGGGTGAAGTACACGGTGGTCACCAGCTCAACTCTCCTGCCACGCACAGATGTTGTACGGCGTACGACCGCCAGGGCCGCCAGGTGTCGGGGGCGTCCGTGCCGGGCGGGGCCACGTCGGGATCGCCGAGGGCGCGCACGCGCAGGCGGGCGACGGTGGCCGGGTCCATGCCGGGCAGGGCCAGCAGCGCCGCCTGGGCGTCGTCCCGGTCGGCGCCCGCGTCCAGCCGTACGGTGCCGTCGGCGAGGGCGGCGGCGAGCGCGACCAGCGGGCCGCCGGGCTCGGCCTCGGCGAGGACGGCGGGCTCCGGGAAGAGGTGGGTGAGGCTGCCGCAGGGCGCGTCGAGCGCCTTGCCGTAGCGGCGCACCAGTTCCCGGGCGCCCTCGACACCGGCCAGGGCGTGTACGGCGGGCTCCAGCGGGTCCACGGCGCCGGGCGAGCGCAGGCCGGGCCGAGCGGCGACCAGCGGGGCGAGCCGCGGGTCGGTGCCGAGCCGCTCGTCGACGGCGTACGGGTCGGCGTCCAGGTCGAACAGCCGTCGCAGCCGTTGCACGGCCGTGCCGAGGTCCCGGGGGTCGGTGAGGTGCAGCCGGGCGTCGAGCCAGCCGCCGGGGTGGGTGCCGGCGCCGGCCCGGGGGAGCCGGGTGCGTTCCTGGACGGCGACGAGCGCGGTGCCGTACGGCAGTCGCAGACTGCGCCGGTAGGTACGGTCGCCCGGGGTGCCGGTGACCTCCTCGACGCCCGGCACGGCCTCCCGCGCGAGCTGGTCGAAGACGGCGGCGGCCTGGTAGGGGCCGCGATGGGCGAGCCGCAGCGGGATACCGGCGCCGGGCGCGGCCCGGCGGGTGCCCCGGCCGCGGGGGGCGACGGCCCGGACCTCGGTAGGTGTCGCGTCGTACACCTCGCGGACGGTGTCGTTGAACTGCCGGACGCTGGCGAACCCGGAGGCGAAGGCGATCTCGGTGACCGGCAGGCCGGTGGTCTGCAGCAGCACGCGTGCGGTGTGGGCCCGCTGGGCCCGGGCCAGCGCCACCGGTCCGGCGCCCAGCTCGGCGGTGAGCTGCCGCTGCACCTGCCGGGCGCTGTAGCCGAGCCGGGTGGCGAGTCCGGCGACGCCCTCGCGGTCCACGACGCCGTCGGCGATCAGGCGCATGGCCCGGCCGACGACGTCCGCGCGGGCGTTCCAGTCCGCCGAGCCGGGCACGGCGTCCGGCCGGCACCGTCGGCAGGCCCGGAAGCCCGAGCCCTGGGCGGCGGCGGCCGTCGGGAAGAACCGCACGTTGTGCCGCTTCGGCGTCACCGCCGGGCAGCTGGGCCGGCAGTAGATTCCGGTGGTCTCGACGGCGAAGAAGAACGCGCCGTCGAACCGGCCGTCCCGGCTGCGCACCGCCTCGTACCTGGTGTCCTCGTCCATCACGTGTTCCAGTGTGGGCCCGGGGCGGGGTGGCGGCTAGCGGGAATCGGACATGGAGCTGGGCGCGCCGGTGCGGCCGTACGCAAACGGCGCGGGGGGTGCCGGGGGCCCCTCTCCCGGCGCCTCCCCGGTACGGAAGGCAGGCTCTGGTTCCAGTGCCTGTTCTGGGACTCCCGGCCTGCCTCCCGTAGCTCGCCCGGCTCCGGAAGGCAGGCCCTGGTTCCAGCGCCTGTTCTGGGACTCCCGGCCTCTCTCCCCCGAGCTTGCTTCGGGACCCGAAGACAAGCCCTGGTTCCAGCGCCTGCCCTGGGCCCCCGACCTCTTCCCCCCGCGCTTGCTTCGGGTCCGGAAGGCAAGCCCTAGTTCCAGCGCCTGCGCTTGGCCTCCCCGGCCGCCTTGCCCGCGGCGACCTTGCGCTGCCAGTCCTTCTGCATCTCGGAGCGGAGCCGGGCGTCCGCCTTGGCCACGGTCCACCGGTTCTCCCGGACGAGCTTGCGGTAGCTCTCCAGTCGCCGGTCGGGGAGGTCGCCGTCCTCCACGGCGGCACGGACCGCGCAGCCGGGCTCGGTCTCGTGGGCGCAGTCGTGGAACCGGCAGCCCTCGGCCAGTTCCTCGATCTCGGCGAACACCCGGCCGACCCCGGTCCCGGCGTCGTACATGCCGACGCCCCGGAGTCCCGGTGTGTCGATGAGCACTCCGCCGGAGGGCAGGGGGAGCAGGTTGCGGGTGGTCGTGGTGTGCCGGCCCTTGCCGTCGACGTCACGGGCCGCCTGCACGTCCATGACGTCCGCGCCGGCGAGTGCGTTGGCGAGGGTGGACTTGCCCGCGCCGGACTGGCCGAGCAGTACGCTCGTACCGGAGCCGACGAGCGCGACGAGGACGTCGATCCCGTCGTCGTGCAGGGCGCTGACGGGGATGACGGGCACCCCGGGCGCGCTGGTCTCCACGTCCTGTACGAGGTGGGCCAGGGTGACCGGGTCCGGCACGAGGTCGGCCTTGGTGAGGACGACGACGGGCTGGGCGCCGGACTCCCAGGCGAGGGCGAGGAACCGTTCGACGCGGCCGAGGTCGAGTTCCACCGCGAGGGAGACGGCGACGACGGCGTGGTCGACGTTGGCGGCGAGGATCTGTCCCTCGGACCGCTTGGAGGAGGTGGAGCGGACGAAGGCGGTGCGGCGCGGCAGGTACGCGCGGACGTAGCGGGGGTGGCCGTCGGGGTCGACGGCGGCCCAGTCGCCCGTGCACACGACGCGCATCGGGTCGTGCGGGGTGACGAAGGCGGTGTCGGCGCGGACGACTCCGTCAGCGGTGACGACGTCGCACTGGCCGCGGTCGACGCGGACGACACGGCCGGGCAGCAGCCCTTGGGCGTCGTACGGGGTGAACGCGGAGGCCCAGGCCTCGTCCCAGCCGTAGGGAGTCAGCGCGGCGTGCACAGCAGAGGTGGAAGTCAAGGGAGACCCTTCACAAGGGTGGCCCCGGGCGGCGCGTGCGATGCGCGGTCGGTTCAGCCGGTGGCCACGGAGGTGGACTTGAGGTGTTCCTGGGTGGGGGCGGAGCCCGGCACGGTGACAGCCATCGATCGGCACCTCCTCGTTCTCGCTCGTTTGTGCGCACGCCACCTCGGCGTGCCCGGCAACTCTAGCCCGCGGGCGGGGCCGTGTGTCAAAGCGTATTCCGCGCGGCCGGAGGTCCTCCGCCCGCGCCGGCCGCGGCTCGTGCTCCGCCCTGTGTCAATCGGTCGCGCAGGGACTGCCGTTGAGGGTGAAGGCGGACGGGTCGCGGTTGGTGTCCTGCCAGGTGCCGATGAAGCCGAAGGACAGGGTGCCGTGCGCGGCGACCGTCTTGTTGTAGTCGGCGGCGACGGCCGTGACGCGGGGGCCGTTCTGATGGACCGTGGCATCCCACGTATGGCCGGCCCGCTGGCCGTCGCGGAACGTCCAGGACACCTGCCAGCCGGTGAGGGCCCGGTCGGTGACGACGGTGACGGTGGCCTGGAAGCCGCCGGTCCACTGGCTGGCCATGTCGTAGGTGACCCGGCAGGCGGTGGTCCGCGTGGTGGCGGGGGCGCTCGTACGGGGTGCGTGGCGGGTGGCGGAGGAGGTGCCCTGGGGTTCGGGGCCGGGCTTCGTCCCGCGGGGCGCGCGCCTGGTCCTGCTCGGGGAGGGGGTGGTGGACGAGGTGGGCGTCGCGGTGGGGCCGGCGTCCATGCCGGGGACGCCCGGGTCGGCGACCGGCTGCCGCTCGTCACGGGCGGCGGCGGTGTCGCCGCCGGAGCCGTCGAAGGGCATCAGCGACGCGCCGAGCGCCAGCGCCGACAGCAGGACCGCGGCGGCGGCGAGGCCGCGGCGCAGCACCTTGGTGCGGCCTGCGCCCTCCTCCGGGTCCGCGGTGTCGGGGTCGTGGGTGCCCGGGCCGCCCGCGCCGAGCCGGACCTCGGTGGCGCGGCGGCGCCGCTCCAGGTAGGCGAGGCCGCCCCAGCCGATCACCCCGCCGGCCAGGGCGGCGGGCAGTCCGCCGCCGTGCAGGCGCAGACAGGCGGCGGCCTCGGCGCACTGCACGCAGGTGGCGAGGTGCCGGGAGAGGTCGCCGGGGGTCTCGGCGACGGGCGAGCGCGTGACCGCGTCCAGCAGACGGGCGTAGCTGCGGCACTGCGCGTCCATCGGGGAGTCGAGGTGGGCGCGGTGGCAGCGGTCCCGGAACAGGGTGCGGACCTGGTCGAGTTCGCCGGCGACGATGGCCGGGTCCAGGCCGAGCCTGCGGGCCACGGTGGGCAGGGGCAGCGCCTCGACCTCGGCCAGCCACAGCAGGGCGGCATCGGCCTCCTGCATGTCGCGCAGGCCGCGCAGCGCGATCGGGCGCCGCAGCGGCGGTCCGGAGAACCGGGCGGCGTTCTCCGAGTTGAGCCACAGCCTCAGGTCGGGGTCGAGCTTGTGCCCCTGCCCGTCGGCCTCCCAGGCGGCGGCGGTGCCGCGCACGGCCGTGAGGAGCGCCGGGATCGTCGGCAGCCGCGCCGTGCGACGGCCGGCGCCGCGCACATGGGTGCGCGCGGCGGCGCGGACCTCGCGCATGCCGAGTGTGAACGCCTCGGTCGCCAGCTGGTGAGCCGTCAGGGACCCGGAGGTGCACAGATCCGCGTACGAGAGCACCGCGTCCCAGCACTCCGCGAACAGCACGGCCTCGGAGTCGTCCTGGGGGGTCGGCAGGTCGGGCATGGCACTCCCGCATCCACGAGCGAGGTCAACTCCCCACGGGAAAAAGGAAGTTGCGAGGAACCCCGCGGCAGGGCACAGAGCCTTTCACGTCGCCGACACAACTGACAAGCGGCCTGTTCAGATCCGGTTACCCAGGGTGCCGGAACGGGTGCACGCCGCGACGAACTCCCGGCTCCGGCCTCTGGTACGGATGCGGGCGCAGCCCGGTTCACCGCCCGGGCGGGTCCTCGGGCGCGAGGGCGAGCCCCCGCACGGGTCCCGCCCGCGGCCCGGTCACACCCGCGCCGGCGCCCCCGCCGTCCCGTCGGCCGTCCCCTCCGCCTGCTCGTCCGCGGGCAGGCTGTCCATGAAGGAGCTGACGGAGAACACCGCGCGGCCGGGGCCGGGCGGGCCGTAGCCGGGCGGCGAGGACAGGCCGAAGTCGTCCATCGTCTGCCGGTAGGCCTGGAGCAGCCGGATGTGGTACTCCAGCGGCGCGCCCTGCGGATTGGCCTTGCCGAGCGGGGTGGTGGGCTCCGGGCACCAGGTGGTGAAGCGGGGCGTGATGCCGTGCGACATGAAGAAGCGCAGGCCCTCGGTGGTGGAGTCGATGGCCTCGTCGACGGTGGTGAAGCCGAACGGCTCCGCCATCTCCACGCCCGCCACGAAGTTCGGGATCACGTTGCGCGCCCCGAACACCTCGGCGGAGTCCAGGATGCGCCGGTGCCACTCGTCCCGGCCGACGTACCGCTCCTTGCCCGGGCAGTACAGCTCGAACAGCCGCCGGTCCCACACCTCGAAGTTGGGGTGGTAGATCTGCACGCCGTAGTCCTTGAACCGCTGCACGTCCGGCTTGGGCAGCGCCTGCGCCACGACCTTGCCGATCCAGCGGCCCGGGAAGCGCTCCTCGATGGCCTTGGCGTAGTGGCCGTAGAAGTCGGCCTCGTCCCGGCCGGCGACCGTCTTGGTGATGGCACCGCCGGTGAGGGTGTAGGCGGTGGACGCCTTCTGGGTGTCGTACCGGTCGATGATCTCCAGCGCCTCCAGGACCTCCTCCACGTCCTTGACGCCGGTGTACGGCCGTCCGGCGGCCTTGTGCTGGCGCCAGTTGTGGTTGATGTCGCAGTACTGGCACTCCTCCTTGGCGCCGAAGTACTGGCAGACCCGGAAGACGGTCAGGTAGATCAGGTAGCCCCACTGGATGGTCGGGGCGACCTCCATCACGGACTTCCCGTTGGAGAGGGTGTGCCGGTAGTACTCGGGCATCGGCGGCACCCCGACGTCGGCGATGCGCTTGCCGTCGAGGTACAGCCCGAGCAGCCCCTCCTCGTCGGCGGCGACCCGGTACGGCGAGGCGGGGTTCACCCGTACGGAGACGACCGTACGCCTGAGGTCGTACGGGCCACCGGTCAGGATGATCTCCTCCGGGGGCCGGCGCAGCGCGGCCTCGCCCAGTTCGGGCAGGGTGCCGTGGTCGAAGGAGAAGATGAAGTAGGACTTCGGCTTGACGTCCCCGGCTGCCTCGTTGGCGGTATCACTGAGAGCGGATTCGTCGAAGGCGACACCGCCCCGGAGCAGGTCCTCCTTGAAGACGGCCTCCCGCGGCACCTGCGGGAACCGCTCCATCAGATCCTCGACCAGCGCGGTACGACTGCCCATCCGTCTGTCTCCTCCCGGCTCAGGCGTACGCCTCTCACCGTATGCCCCCGCCACCGGCTCGGCCGTGCCGGGTCCCCGCCCGCCGCGCGATGTGTTCCGGTACGGCGGTCCCGGTGGGCTGTGCCCGGTGAGGCACGGGTCCGCTTCTCCCGCTCTCCGCCGTCACGCCGTCCGGGCCAGCGCCGCGTAGTCGACCGCGAACCGGAGTTCCTCGCCCGCCGCCAGCCGCTCGGCCTCCTCCACCACGGTGCGGCCGAGGCGGGTCAGCTCGTTGCCCTGGGAGCCGGCCAGGTGGGGGGTGAGGAAGGCGTTCGGCAGGTCGTAGAGGGGGGAGTCGGCGGGCAGCGGTTCGGGGTCGGTGACATCCAGGACGGCGCTGAGGCGCCCGGTGCTCAGTTCCGCGATCAGCGCCCGGTGGTCGACCAGGGCACCGCGCGCGGTGTTGACGAGCACCGCGCCGGAGGGCATCAGCGCGAGTTCGCGGGCGCCGATCAGATGACGCGTCTCGGCGGTCTCGGGGGCATGCAGGGTGACGGTGTCGGAGGTGCGCAGCAAGCCGTCCAGCGGCAGCAGCTCCACGCCGAGGCGGGCGGCTTCCGGCGCGTCCACGTAAGGGTCGGCGAGCGCGACCGTGAGGTCGTGCGGGCGGAGCAGCTCGATCAGGCGGCGGCCGACCTGGGAGGCGCCGACGACACCGACGCGGCGGCCGTGGTTGCCGACGCCCGGGACGATCTCGCCGTAGGGGTGGGCCGCGCGCCCGGCGCGCAGCCGGTCACGGGAGGCGAAGACGTCCTTGCCGGCGAGCAGGATCATGGCGAGCGTGTACTCGGCGACGGGCACGGCATTGGCGGCGGCGGCCGAGGAGACGGTGATGCCCCGCTCCCACACCTCGGCAGTGGTGAACCCCTTGACCGAGCCGGCCGCGTGCAGCACGGCCCGCAGCTTCGGGGCGGCGTCCAGGACGGCCGCGTCCAGACGGGGGCAGCCCCAGCCGGTGATGAGGATCTCGGTGCGGGCCAGCGTCTCCCGCACCCGGGCACCGGTGAAGTCCTGCGCCACCAGGGCGGGGTCGAGTTCCACGCACGCACCCAGCCGCGCGAGCAGCTCCGGCGGGAACAGGTGGGGCACGTTCTGGGCCGACATGGCGAGCAAAGCCTCGGGGCGCTCGGTCAAGGACGTGATCCTCCGGCTCGGCGGCTGGCAGCAATCGGTTTCTACCGTAGGTCGCCGCAGTTGAGAGGGTCAACGGACACGCAGCCCCTCCGGGAGGGACGTCGGGAGCGTCCGCCGACGCCTTCGTGCGGGACCTCCTCGGCCACTGGCAGCCGCCCGGGCGGGACTTTCTCCAGCCCCTTTCCCAACCCTTGTCGAAAGCCGGCGCAGGCTCATAGCCTGACGCCCGTGCCGGTGCCCCTGCCGCCCCGGCCCGCTCTGGTCCGGTCCGGCCCGCACGGGAGGGGAGGGCAGCCGCGTGAAGCGCACCTCGCGTGACATCCGCACCGCTCACCGCTACGAGGTGCTGCGCCAGATCATCGCCGCGTCTCCCACCTCCCGGCAGGAGCTGGCGGCGGCCACCGGGCTGAGCCTGGCCACGGTCGCCACGCTCGTCGGAGAACTGCTGGACCTCCGCATGGTCACCGAGGTCGGGTTCCAGGACTCGGCCGGGGGCCGGCCGCGCGGCCTGGTCGCCGTCAACCCGTCGGGCGGCGCGCTGATCGGCGTGGACATCGCGGAGACGTACGTCCACGTCGAACTGTTCGACCTGACCCTGGGCGTGCTCGCCCGCGCCGACGAGGACGTGCGGCCGGGTGAGAGCCGGCCCGAGCAGGTGGTCGAGCACGTGGCCGACGCCGTCGGCTCGGTGGTCGCCCAGGCAGGCGTCGCGGCGGCCCGGGTGCTGGGCGTCGGCGTGAGCGTGCCCGGCCAGGTGGACCGGGACGCGGGAGTGGCCGCGTACGCGCCCAACTGGGACTGGCACGACGTACCGTTGCTCGACCTGCTCGCCGAACACATCCCCTGGCCGCTGTACATGGACAACCCGCTGCGCGCCTGCACGGTGGCCGAGCTGTGGTTCGGGGCGGCCCGGGGCCGCGAGGACGCCGTGGTGGTCAACCTCGGCACCGGCGTCGGCGCCGGTCTGGCCCTCGGCGGCGCTCTGCACCGGGGGGTGAGCAACAGCGCCGGCGAGTGGGGGCACACCACGCTCGTGCCGGACGGGCGGCTGTGCCGCTGCGGCAACCACGGGTGCGTGGAGACGTACGTGGGCGCGCCCGGCATCATGCAGAACCTGCGTGAACTCAGCCCCCGGTCGCCGCTGCTGCACCCGGCGGACCAGACGGCCACCATCGACGCACTCGCCTGGGCCGTCGCCGGCCGGGACCCGGTCGCGCTCGAGGTCGTCCGGGCCACCGCCCGCCACCTCGGCGCCGGCCTCTCCGACCTGATCAACCTCCTCAACCCCGAAGTGGTCGTCCTCAGCAGCTGGGTCGCGTCCCGGCTGGGCGAGCCGCTGCTCGCCGAGGTCCGCAGGGCCGTCGCCCGGCACGCCCTGCGCCGGCCGCTGGCCGCCACGGAGATCGTCCTCTCCCCCATCCCCACCGACCCGGTGTCCCTCGGCGCGGCCACGTTCGCGCTGGAGGGTGCGCTGCGGTCCGTCGGCCGGCGCACCCGTACCGCCACCCCCGTACCGACCAGACCGTCGACCATCACCTGATCCTCATGGCGACCGCCATGTCCGTCCTGCCCCTGCTGTCGTGACCCGCTTCCCCCGGCACCGGCGGGTGCCGGGGAGCAAACGGACCGGCGTCAGGGGCTGAGCGAGGAGACCGATGTCTTTCCGTCATCCCGTCGACTACGTCGAGGACGTCTCACCGGGCTCCGGGGCGCTGCCGCCCCGCGCCTGGTACGCCACCTCGGACGCCAAGTCCCTCTCCCTGAACGGCAGCTGGCGGTTCCGGCTGTCGCAGACGGCCGACGCCGAGGACGACTCCTTCGCCCGAAAGGGCTACGACGCCGGCGACTGGGCACAGATCCAGGTCCCCGGCCACTGGGTCCTCCAGGGGCACGGCACCCCGATCTACACCAACCACCTCTACCCCTTCCCGGTCGACCCGCCCCGGGTGCCGACCGAGAACCCGACCGGCGACCATCTGCGGGTCTTCGACCTGCCCGCGGACTGGCCGGCCGACGGCGCGGCGGTGCTGCGGTTCGACGGCGTGGAGTCCTGCGCCCGGATCTGGCTGAACGGCACGGAACTCGGCGAGTTCAAGGGCTCCCGGCTGCCGCACGAGTTCGCGGTCGGGCACCTGCTCGAATCCGGCGGCAACGTCCTCGCGGTCCGGGTGCACCAGTGGTCGGCGGGCTCGTACCTGGAGGATCAGGACCAGTGGTGGCTGCCGGGCATCTTCCGGGACGTCACCCTGCTGCACCGCCCCGCGGGCGGCGTCCTGGACTTCTTCGTGCACGCCTCCTACGACCGTCCGGCCGGCACCGGCACCCTGCGCGTCGACTCCGACGTGCCCGGCCGGGTCTCCGTCCCGGAGCTCGGCATCGACATCGCGACCGGCGAGCCGGTGACCGTCCCGGCCGCGCCCTGGACGGCTGAGACGCCGAAGCTGTACGACGGGGTGCTGGCCACCGAGGGCGAGCGGGTGCCGCTGCGCATCGGCTTCCGGACGGTCGAGCTGTCGAACGGCCTGATCAAGGTCAACGGCCGCCCGCTGCTTTTCAAGGGCGTCAACCGGCACGAGTGGCACCCCGAGCGGGGCCGCGCGCTGGACCTGGAGACCATGCGCGAGGACGTGCTGCTGATGAAGCGGCACAACATCAACGCCGTGCGCACCTCCCACTACCCACCGCACCCGGCCTTCCTCGACCTGTGCGACGAGTACGGGCTGTGGGTGATCGACGAGTGCGACCTGGAGACGCACGGCTTCACCGAGCAGGGCTGGCGGGACAACCCCGTGGACGACGACCGCTGGACGCCGGCCCTGCTGGACCGGGCGGCCCGCATGGTCGAGCGGGACAAGAACCACCCGTCGGTCGTCGTCTGGTCGCTCGGCAACGAGGCCGGCACCGGCCGGGGCCTGACCGCGATGGCCGAATGGATCCGCGGCCGCGACGCCTCCCGGCTGATCCATTACGAGGGCGACCACAACTGCCGTGACACGGACATGTATGCACGGATGTACGCCGGCCATGCCGAGGTCGGGCGGATCGGTCGCGGCCTCGACGGCGGGCCCGGCAGGCGTCGCGAACTCCCGTTCGTGCTCTGCGAGTACGCGCACGCCATGGGCAACGGTCCCGGGGGGCTCGCCGACTACCAGCGCCTCTTCGAGAGCCACGACCGGCTGCAGGGCGGCTTCGTCTGGGAGTGGATCGACCACGGCATCGCCCACCCCGAGCTGGGCTACGCCTACGGTGGTGACTTCGGCGAGGAGCTGCACGACGGCAACTTCGTCTGCGACGGCCTGCTGTTCCCCGACCGGCAGCCCTCCCCGGGCCTGCTCGAGTTCAAGAAGGTGATCGAGCCGGTCGCGCTCACCGGCGACGCGGCGGACGGCACGGTCCGGGTGACCAACAAGTACGACTTCGCCGGCCTGTCGGCTCTGGCCTTCACCTGGTCGTACGAGGTCGAGGGCGAGCCGGTGGCGTCCGGCACCCTGCCGGTGCCCGCGCTGACGCCCGGCGAGTCGGCCGAGGTGAAGCTGCCTGCCGTACCCGCCGGGGCGCCGGCCGGCGAGGCCCACTGGACCGTCCGGGCGGTGCTCGCGTCCGACACGGCATGGGCGCCGCGGGACCATGTCGTCGCCTGGGGCCAGATCCCGGTGTCGGAGCGCCGGGTGCCGTACGTCGCCGCGACCGCCCGGCCGGCCCCCGGCGACGGGGTGATCAGCCTCGGCCCCGCCGTCTTCGACGCCCGCACCGGAGCGCTGCGGGCGGTCGGCGAGGTGCCGTTCACCGGTCTGCGTCTGGACGTGTGGCGGGCCACCACGGACAACGACGACGGTGCCGCCTGGCAGAGCGACCCGCGCCACGGGCTGCTGTGGCGCAAACTCGGCCTGCACCGGATGCGGCACCGCCTGGACGCGGTGGAGGTGGACGAGGACACGCTGACGGTCCGCACCCGGGTGGCTCCGGCCGCCCGCGAGCTGGGCCTGTCGGCGGTGTACCGCTGGACGTCGGACGGCGACCGGCTCCGGCTCACCGTATCGACCACCCCCGAGGGCGACTGGACCGTCCCGCTGCCCCGCCTCGGCATCCGCTTCGGGCTGCCCGCGGCCGGCCGGGTGCGCTGGTACGGCGGCGGCCCCGGCGAGGCGTACCCCGACACCCGGCTGGCGGCGGTGGTGGGCCGCTGGCAGTCGACCGTGGACGAGATGCAGACCCCGTACGTCCGTCCCCAGGAGAACGGCGCCCGGATCGACGTCCGCTGGGCGGAGCTGGGCGGCCTGCGCATCGAGGGCGACCCGGCGTTCTTCCTCACCGCCCGCCGGTGGACCACCGAGCAGCTGGACGCCGCGGGGCACCGCACCGACCTGGTGCCCGGCGCCGCCACCGACCGCGGTGCCGCCGCGGGGGTCTGGGTCAACCTCGACCACGCCCAGCACGGCATCGGCTCCCAGTCCTGCGGCCCGGCCCCGCTGCCCCAGTACCACCTGAGGGCCGAGCCGGCGGAGTTCTCGTTCGTCTTCTCCACGGCGGCCGGCACCGAGGAGTGCTGACGCTCACCGCGGCCGGCCGGCTCCTCGCCCGGCCGGCCGCGGTCGTCCGGACGGGCGTCTTCCCGCGGGGCCGCGGGGAACGAACCGCACCGCGAAGCGACTCCGGCACGCACACCGGTTGACGCTCCCCCCTCCTAGGTGATCTAGGATTTCCCCTGGGCGACCCAGGAGGCGAGGCATGGTCCGGGCGGGGCTCACCGTGGAGCGGCTGGTGGCGGCCGCAGCCGAGATGGCGGACGAGGCCGGCTTCGACAACGTCAGCATCTCCGCGCTGGCACGGCACTTCGGAGTCAAGGACGCGAGCCTGTACTCGCACGTCCGCAGCCTGCAGGACCTGCGCACCCGGCTCGCGCTGCACGCGGGCGGAGAACTCATCGACCGGATCGCGGCGGCCGTGGCCGGCCGGGCCGGCAGGGACGCGCTGACGGCGTTCGCCTGCGCCTACCGGGAGTACGCCCTTCGGCATCCGGGCCGGTACGCGGCCACCCAGATCCGCATCGACCAGACTCTGGTGGCCGACTCCCCCGCCCTGCGCCGCACGGGCGAGATCACCTACGGCATGCTGCGCGCCTACGGCCTGGCGGAGCCGGACCTGACCGACGCGGTGCGCCTGCTGCGCAGCACCTTCCACGGCTACTGCGTCCTGGAGAGCGCGGGCGGCTTCGGTGCGGACCGGGACGTACAGGCCTCCTGGGACAAGGCGGTCGACGCCCTGCACATCGCCCTCGAACACTGGCCCCGGGACGCGAAGAACGAGGACTGAACACACCTCATCACGACGTCAACGGCAGCGGTCCGGCGCTCCGGATCGGTCCGGTCCGGGCCGGGCGCCCCGATGGGGGCCACGCAGGCCCGGCGGTCATGCACGGGACTCTCGCGGGCCCGGCGGTCACGTGCGGAGTTCTCGAGTGCCCTCGTGATGAGGTGCCACCGGCGTCACCGACCACGACGGCCCTGCGGACCGCCCGTCCGGCGCCGTGAACCGGAAGACGGCCTCCGGGCCCGCCGCCCAGGTCACACGCACTTCATGGCCGGCGTGAGCGGCGCCGGGCTCCTGCACCGCCACGGACACCAGGCCGGGGAGGGGCAGCGGATCCGGGTCCCCGGTGAGCCGCGCGAGCGCCACGAAGAGGGTGGGGCCGGGCCCGGCCGTCGCACCGGTCAGGTCGGACGCCAGGCCGGTCACCGGGACGAGTTCGGCCCGTACGCCCTTCCCGGCCGGCCAGCCCGTCACCCGCACCGGAGTTCCGGGCGCCGCGCCGGCCACCAGATGGGCCCGCACCTCCACCGCTCCCCGGACGGCCACCACACTGGTGACCGTGATCCCGGCGCGCACGGTGTGGCGGGAGGCGATCCAGCCCTCGCCGGTGCCGAGCGGCTCGATCTCCGTACGGCTCGGATCACCTCCGACGATCACGCTGTTGTCGTACGACGGTACGGGTGCGGTGGCGGTCGAGTAGGCGAGCCGGGTGTAGTGGGGGTCGTAGCGGACCTCCTCGCTGCCGTGGTTGTGCAGCCGGACCAGGCCGTCCGAACGGGTGGACTGCAGCAGCCAGTTAGGGACCGGGACGGGACGGGCCACGTCCGCGCGGTCGGCCGGGGCCGGTTCCTCGGGCGCCGTCCACACCTCGTGGCCGGGTGGCAGCAGCAGACCGAGGAAGCCCTTGCTCGCCCAGTACGGGGAGGCCGGGCCCGAGTAGTCCTGGACGAGCGACTCGTCGGGGCCGAGCCAGCCGAGCGGGAGCAGGCCCCGCTCGTCGACCGCGCCGCCGTCGAGGAAGTACCGCAGGGTGCCGGATGCCAGGCGGCGGGTCTCGCCAGGAGGCAGGGGGGTGTGTCCGGTCAGGGCACCGAGCCACAGCGGGGCGGTGGTCGCGAAGCGGTAGGTGAGGGAGCGGCCCTGGTGGAGCGGGGCGCCGTCGGCGCCGAACAGGTGGGCGTAGTCGGCGAGATGGCGGGACAGCCGGCGGCCGTAGTGGGAGAGCAGTTCGCCGTCGTCCGCCAGCCATGCGTGCAGGAGCGGGTACAGGTGCATGGCCCAGCCGTTGTAGTAGTCGAACTTCCGGCCGTCACCGTCGGTGTACCAGCCCTCCCCGAGGTACCAGCCCTCCACCCGTTCCAGCCCGCGGTCGATCGCCTTGCGCGCCGCCGCCTGCTGGTGGCCGGTCTCGGCGAGGAAGCCGCCGACGGTGACCGGGAACAGCTCCCAGTTGCACGGCCAGGGCCGCGCGGTGAGCGCGTCGGCCAGCCAGTGGGCGGTCCGCTGCCGCACCGTGTCGTCCAGGCGGTCCCAGAGCAGCGGCCGGGTCAGCCGCAGGGCGAGCGCGATCGAGGCGGCCTCGACCAGCGGCTGGCTGCGGTCCCTGATGCGCGGCCAGACGCCGCCGGGTCCGGCGGCGAGGCCTTCGGCGTACCGGCCGAGCGCCTTCTCGTCGCGGCGGAAGGCGGCCAGCAGCAGGGTGCGGGCGTACCCCTCCAGGCCGTCGGAGAGCCGGCCGGACTGGCTGACATGCCTGCCGGGCAGGTGGTAGAGGGCACGGTCGGGGGTGGCGTACGGCTCGACGGCGGCGAGCAGCGCGTCGGCGGCGGCCTCCCAGTGGGCGCGGGTGTAGCCGGTGTACGGGCTCGACGCGCGGTCGTCGGCGGGCAGTTCGATCACGGCGGTGGCTGTCCTTCCTGACGGGACGCGGAGCACCCCGGTTCCGGTCGGGGCACCCTGGGGGCTCCCCCCATCCGTACCGCGGTCACGGGCGCCGGATGCGGGCCGGGAGGGTCCCCTGTGCGCGTCTCGTCCCAGCCGCTCCCCCTCACGGTGCCGGATACGGGGACACCGTCGGCCTTGCAGCCGGCGCAGCGGTCCCGGGAGGCGCCGCCGGCCACCCCGGCCGTGCGCGTTCCGCTTCGACTAGCGTCATGACATGACCAGCGACACCTCCCCCAGCCTCGCCGATGCCCTCGCCGCCGGGACGCTCGTGCTCGACGGCGGCATGTCCAACCAGCTGGAGTCGGCCGGGCACGACCTGGGCGACCAGCTGTGGTCCGCGCGGCTGCTCGCCGAACGGCCCGAGGCGGTGACCGAGGCCCACCTCGCCTACTTCCTGGCGGGCGCGAGCGTGGCGATCACCGCCAGCTACCAGGCCACCTACGAGGGCTTCGGCAAGCGCGGCATCGGCCACGAGGAGGCCACGCGACTGCTCGGGCTCAGCGTGGAGCTGGCTCGCGAGGCTGCCCGGCAGGCGGCGGACCGCGGCGTCGCACGGCCGTTGTGGGTGGCGGCGTCGGTCGGCCCGTACGGGGCGATGCTCGCGGACGGCTCCGAGTACCGCGGCCGGTACGGGCTGAGCGTGGCCGAGCTGGAGCGGTTCCACCGGCCGCGGATCGAGGCGCTGGCCGCCGCCGCGCCGGACGTCCTCGCACTGGAGACCGTCCCGGACGCCGACGAGGCGGCCGCGCTGCTGCGGGCGGTGCGCGGGGTGGGGGTGCCGGCCTGGCTGTCGTACACGGTCGACGGCCGGCGTACGCGGGCCGGCCGGCCTCTGGAGGAGGCGTTCGCCCTCGCCGCCGAGGCGGACGAGGTGATCGCGGTCGGCGTCAACTGCTGTGCTCCGCAGGACGTGGCGCCCGCCGCGGAGATCGCGGCCAGGGTGACCGGGAAGCCGGTCGTGGTCTATCCCAACAGCGGCGAGTCCTGGGATGCGCAGGCGGGCGCCTGGGCCGGTCGTACGACGTTCAGCGCGGCGCAGGTCACGGCGTGGCGGGTGGCGGGCGCGCGGTTGATCGGCGGGTGCTGCCGGGTGGGGCCGGACGCCATCGCGTCGATCGCGACCGCCGTGGCGTGAGTTCCGCCCGCGGGCGGCCGGCCGGGCCGCCGGTGGACCGCTCGCCCCTCACCGGCGCAGCGTGCCCACCGAGCGGCGCAGGCGGCGCATGGCGGCGGCGAGTTCGGCGCCGGGGGCGCGGGGGACGGAGGCCGGTGGGGGCGGCGAGATGGCGGCTGCCGTCGACCACAGCGCGACTTCCGCGTCCCGTGGACCGAGTGCGACGTCCGGGGCGCCGTCGTCGAAGATCCGTACCGGATGCGTGGCGTCCCAGGCGGGCCAGCCGGGGTCCCCGGTCGTCACGAACCGCACCCAGGCCGTGTGCATCGCATCGCACAGTTCCTGCGGCGCGCCCTCACCGGCCAGCTTCTTCGCCTCGGGCGCGTCACCGGTGGCGAACACGAAGCCGAGTTCCAGGGCGTGGCAGGCGCCGAGGCCGGGAAGGCCGGAGGGCCAGGCGAACTCGTAGAGGTACGAGGTGCCGGGGCGGGCGTCGGCGAGCCGGTGCAGCGGGACGCGCAGCAGGTGGTCGGTGACCATCTGGCCCACGATCTCGGCGGCACCGGCGTCGGGGTGCAGGGCACGGTAGCCACGGGGCACGTCGTGGCCGGTGCGGCAGCGGGCCATGGCCCCGGCCAGGGCCACCGCGCCGAGCCGGTCGACGCGCTCCACCAGCCCGCCGGGCACCAGCCACAGCCGGTACTCGTCCCGGGTCCAGCCCATGAGCAGGTCCACACCCGGGGCGGCGTCGCCCTCGACCAGGGCCTTCAGCGGGTCGCGGGGCACCAGGTCGCCGTCCACGACGATGCCGAAAGCGGGTCCGCCCAGTACCGGGCTGCTGAGCCGGCCCGCCTCGGCCTGTGTACGCAGCAGCAGCTCGCGGTCGACGGCGGCGAACGCCTCCGCGGTGGCGGGGACCTTCAGCCGGGCCGCCATACGGCGCACCATCCGCCGCACCCTGTCCCGGTCCGCGATCTCGGGCGCCCCGCTCTGCAGCACCGCCCGCCGGACCAGGCCCCGGCTCCGGGGCGCCGCGAGCAGGACACCGGCGCTGATCGCGCCGGCCGACTGCCCGCACAGGGTGATCCGGTCGGGGTCGCCGCCGAAGGCGCCGATCGAGTCGTGCACCCAGCGCAGGGCGGCGAGCTGGTCGCGCAGACCGGGGTTCGGGGGCGCGTCCGGGAACAGTCCGTACCCTTCGACGCCCAGCCGGTAGTTGACGGAGACGCAGACGACTCCGTCGCGGGCGAAGGCGACGCCGTCGTACACCGGCACGGCGGAGGAGCCCCTGGTCAGGGCGCCGCCGTGCAGCCAGACCAGCACCGGGAGCCGGGCGCCGGGTCCGGGCTCGGGGGTCCACACGTTGAGGTTGAGGCAGTCGTCGCCGGGGATCACCGGGTCGGAGAGGTACTGGGCGAACGCCTCGGAGTACGGCGGTTTCGGGGCGGTCGGCCCGAAGGCGCCGGCGTCGCGCACGCCGTCCCACGGCTCGGCCGGCGCGGGCGGGCGGAACCGCAGGGGGCCGAAGGGCGGGGCGGCGTACGGGATGCCCCGGAACACCGCGATGCCCTGCTCGTAGCGGCCGCGTACGACCCCGTGGGGCGTTCTGACCAGGGGGTCCGTCCGGTCTGCCGTCATCGCCCACCAGCCCTTCGCCGCGGTCCTGCGCCGTGCGCAGGGGCGCATGTACGCCGTTCACATCAGAGCACCACAGCGCGCGGTCGTATTCCGGTGCACAGACCTTTCGCTGGGCCGTTCGGTGTACCCCGGCCACGGGGGGAGCGCCTCCCGCCGTCGCTTCGCGGGCGCGGCGGCGGGAGGCGCAGGGGTGTCGAGACGCGCGGGGAGGAACGAGGCAGGGAGCGTTTGCGGACACCACGACGGCCGGGCACCACCCGCACGGGGTGCCCGGCCGTCGTCCTGTCCGGTTGTCCTTCAGTCCTCCCCGCTCTGGCCGGCGGCACCGAAGAAGGCCTCGACCACGTCCACGGCACTGCCGTCGTGGTCGCTGCCGGCGGTTCCGCTGCCGGTCTGGAGGTTGCCGGTGCGGTCGATCTCGACGATCGCGTCGTTCTCGGAATTGTCGGTGTCCGTCCGCGAGTTGTCGATCACGGTGATCAGGCTGCCGGACGCGGCGGCGGGCAGGACACCGGCTCCGAGGAGCGCGGCGGCGACCGCCGTGGCCACGCCGAGCCGCGGCAGGGCACCGCTCACACGCCCACGCCCTCGGGGGTGAGCCGCTCAGGGTCGATGTTGCGCTCCAGCAGGCTGGTGGAGGCCTTCACGCCGACCCCGCTCGCGGGGTCCACCTCCGGCAGCCGGCCGTCGGCCGCCTTGAGATGGGTGAGCGCGGAGTCCATGGCCTCGTGCGCGGCGAACAGGCACGGGGTGCTGTAGATCGCCACGTCGACGCCCAGGTCGGAGAGTTCGCCGAGGGAGAGGCGGGGCGACTTGCCGCCCGCGATCTGGTTGAAGAGCAGCGGCTTGTCGCCGACGACCTTGCGGATCCGCTCGATCCACTCGACGCTGCGCACACCGTCGACCAGGACCACGTCGGCGTCGGTGGCCGCGAGCCGCTCGGCGCGGTGCAGGATCTCGTGCTCGTCCGTGGCATCGGTACGGGCGACGACGACCAGGTCCTTGCGGGTCTCCAGGACCTTGTGCAGCTTCTCCAGGTACTCCTCCAGCGGCAGCACCTGCTTGCCGTCGGCGTGGCCGCAGCGGCGGGGCCGCTTCTGGTCCTCCAGGATCACGCCGGAGGCGCCGATGCGCTCCAGACCCTCGACGACGTGACAGGCGACCTCGGGATCGACGTAGCCGTCGTCGATGTCGACCAGCAGGTGGTGGTGCGGGAAGGCGCCCCGCAGCCGCTGGACGAAGGCCACCATGTCGGGCCAGGCGATGAATCCGATGTCCGGCAGCCCGTAGTACGAGGCCGCGAAGCCGAAGCCCGATACGAACATCCCGTCGTAGTGCTTGGCCGCGATCGACGCCGAGTACATGTCGTACACGCCAATCAGCGGTGTGGTCCCGGGCCCGGCGATGCGCTCGCGCAGCTTCTTACCGTAAGTCAAGGTCCGGCTCCTCCTGTGGGTGGGTGACGCGCGGCGGAGGGCCGACGCGTCTCGACGCCCTTTGCCAAGACAAGAGCATCTCTAGGTAGTCACGTGACCTTCCTTCTATGCGAGCTTTACTCACCTCAATGGCGGATCCGGTTCACCGCAGAAACGTCACTCGACGAGCGTCCCGCCCAGGTGATCCCCCCGTTCAGGTGGTTCGGCAAGACCGGATCGCGGCCGGCCGCGGCGGGGCGACCGAGGGTCGCATCGAACGCGCGTCCACCTCCGGTACCCGCTACCGGCGCCGGCCCGTTCACGGCCGAGCACACCGAGGAGCCCACAGCCCCCGAACGGCCGCTGGACGGGTTCACCGCCGTCGCCTTCCCGTCCCCGGCGGGGCGGGACCGCTCAACCGCCTTCGGGGACGCTGTTGTCGGGCGCTCCCTCCCCGTAGGAGGGCAGGTCACCACGCTGTACCGGGGCCGTGGCCGTGGGAACCGGGGGCAGGAGTGCGGCGAGTTCGGCGGGCGAGGGGCGGTGGACGGCGTCCGCGGCTTTCCGGAGCACCGCGGCCGACACCTTCTCGCCGTCGATCCGCACCACTTGGCCCTTCGCGGGCGCCACACAGGTGGAGCCGTCGGGACAGCCGACGGCGCTGCCCCGCTCGGCGTAGAGATGCACGACGGCACCGCCCTGCGCCCAGTAGGCGACGGAGAAGCCGTCGTCCCCGTTCACCCCGACGGACTGCTGCGCCGGCGTGAAGCCCGGTACGTCGGTGACGTAGACGAGTTCCGGTGCGATGCCCAACGCGCGCACTCGTTCGTCGAGTTCGGCCTTCCGCTCGGTGGTCTGCCGCCCGGTGGCGCCGGGCGTCGGCGTGCCGGTGTCACCGGCATCCGCCTTCTCGGTGCCGCACGCCGTCAGGAGCGCGGGCAGGAGCAGGAACAGCGGCAGGGCGCGTACGGGACGGGTCATGCGCCCATGGTGCCGCACAGGTGTTCCATGGGGCCGGGCCGGCTCGGGCCGGTCGCCCCGTCGCCTTCGAACGGCCACGACCCGGCGGCCACATCGCCAACTGCCGCTCCCCCGACCCGGACCACGGATCGTCGTTGCCGCCGCGCCGACCCGCAACGCCTCCGCCCCCAGCCTGAAGAACCATGATCGCCAGGCATTTGAACGCGTTCAATTGCCCCTCTAGGATCGGGGCTCTCGCCGTCGGCGTGAAGGAGGGGGCATGCGGCACGAGGAGCGGCACATCACGCGGAGACTCCGGCACCTACTCGGGGACGCGCTCGGGCAACTGGTGCGGTTCGGGGTGGTCCAGGCCCGCGCCTGTGCCTTCGCCGTGGCGCTGCTGGCGGGCATCGGCGCCTCCCGGCTGCTGCCCCCGCTGCCCGTCGCCCGCTACGACCTGGTCCTGGTCTACGGCGTCCTGCTCACCCTCGTCGCCCGCCGGGTGGGCTGGGAGACCGGGCGGGACACCGTCGTGATCGCCGTGTGCCATGGGGTAGGCCTGCTGTTCGAACTGGTCAAGGTGCGCATGGGCTCGTGGAGTTACCCGGAGGACGCCCTCACGAAGGTCGCCGGAGTGCCGCTGTACGGGGGTTTCATGTATGCGGCGGTCGCCGGTTACGTGTGCCGGGCCCGGCGGCTGATGGGGCTGCACTACACCCGCTATCGCGCCGCCGCCACGACCCTGGTGGCCGCCGCGGTCTACCTCAACTTCTTCACCCATCACTGGATGCCGGACCTGCGCTGGCCGCTCGCGCTGGCGATGGCCGCCGCGACCGCCGGCACGTGGGTCGGCTTCAGTGTGGGCGCACACCGCTACCGCATGCCGCTGGCCGTCTCCTTCGTGCTGATCGGCTTCTTCCTGTGGGTCGCCGAGAACGCCGCGACCTACGCGGGCGCCTGGAGCTACCCGCAGCAGACCGGCGGCTGGCAGCCGGTGCCGCTGACCAAGTTCGGCGCCTGGTCCCTGCTGATCAGCGTGACCTTCGTGCTCGTCGAACACCTCGCGGGGGCGCGTCCCGGGCACCGCGCGGGGTCCGGGGAGCCGGGCCGGCGTCCGCCGCCGGTGTCCGATTCCTTCAAGACCGGCTGACCGGCCGCCGCCTGCGGTGGCCGCATGACCGTCAGCGCGCGCCGCGGGCGCAGGATGCGGGCCAGGGTCTTCGGACCGTACCCGAACGCGGTCGGACAGCGGCGGTGCAAGCGGCGTTCGCCGACGCCGAGTTCATCGGCCGTGGCGGAGACCGGTCGCCCCTCGCCCAGGCGCTCCACCAGCCGGCGCAGCACCGGTTCGGGGGCGGGTGCCTGCGCCGCCAGGGCCAGGGCGGTGTCCTCCAGCGTGTTCGCCGGGTCCTCGGCCGCCGTCAGGCGGTCCCGCAGCCTCCGCACGGAGCCGTGCGTTCCCCGCCCGGTGTTCCTGGGGGCTCACCCCGTACACGCGTTTGAAGGCCGTGGACAGGGCGAACGCGCTGCCGTAACCGACCTGGCCGGCGATGGTGTCCAGGGTGAGACCGGTGTCGCGCAGGCGGTCGGCGGCGAGGGCGAGCCGCCGGCCGGTCAGATAGGTCATCGGGGGCTCGCCCACCAGGCCGGTGAAGCGCCGGGCGAGTGCCGCGCGGGACACGCCGGCCTCGGCGGCGAGCGAGGCGACCGTCCAGCCGTGCGCCGGGGCGTCCTGCATCAGGCGCAGCGCACGGCCCACGACCGGGTCGGCCAGGGCCCGGTACCACGCCGGCGCGGTCGCCTCCGGCCGGGAGAACCAGGCCCGCAGGGCACTGATCAGGAGCAGGTCCAGAAGGCGGTCCAGGACGACCTCCTGACCGGGCTCGTCACGGACGATCTCCTCCGTCAGCAGCGCGGTGAGCGGACACTCCCACACCTCGGCGGGGAGGGTCAGCAGGGGCGGCAGGGCGTCGAGCAGACGGGTGCTGATCTCGCCGCGCATCAGGTAGGTGCCGATCAGCATCACGGTGCCCGCGTCGGGGCGGTCGCCCCAGGTGCGCACCCCGAGGTCCATGGAACCGTTCAGGGAGCCGCCGTCGGGGCAGCGGCACTCTCCGCCGGGCAGGATCAGCGCCTGCGGGGCGGTGTCCGGGGTGTCGGCGCAGGTGTACGGCTCCGGCCCGCGGGCGATCGCCAGGCCGCCCGGCCCCAGTCGCACCGGGTCGCCGGCCTCCGGGGTGATCCAGCAGCTGCCACGGGCCATGACCATCACCGTGAGCGGCGCCCGGTCCGCCACGCGCACGGCCCACGGCGGGTCGAAACACGCCCGGATCATGAACGCACCACGGGCGCGTGGACCGTCCAGCAGGCCTGCAAGGGGGTCGCCCCTCGTGAGCATGTCCGAGCGTGGAGGAGCGTCCATGGAGTCAGCGTAGACGCACGCTTATGGAAACGAGCCGTCCGGCGATGTTCCCTTGCGCCGCCGGACAGTTGACTGGCAGGCATGACGCAGAACACGCAGAACACGGCGGACACGGCGAACACGCAGGGCACCGAGGTGTCGACGGTGGTGGTGACCGGCGCGACCGGTCGTACGGGGAGCCGGGTCGCGGCGGCCGCGCGGGCGGCCGGACTGACGGTACGCGCCGCGACGCGCGCGCATGGCTTCGACTGGCGGGACAGGTCGACGTGGGACGGAGTGCTGCGGGGCGCGCAGGCGGCCTTCCTGGTGTACCCCTCGGACGTGGGCGCGCCGGACGCGGCGGAGGCGGTCGGGCTTCTCGCCCGCGAGGCGGTGACGCTCGGGGTACGGCGGCTGGTGCTGCTGTCGGCCCGTGGCGAGGAGCAGGCCCGGCCGGCGGAGCAGGCGCTAGCGGATTCGGGGGCGGACTGGACGGTCGTACGTGCCTCGTGGTTCGCACAGAACTTCAGCGAGGGCCCGCTGGTCGAGGAACTGGAACAGAGCGGGGAACTGGTCTTTCCCGGCGGCGGGGTCCAGGAGCCGTTCGTCGATCTGCGGGACGTCGCGGATGTCGTGACGGCCGTGCTCACGGAGGGGGAACGGTACGCGGACCGGTTCGCGGGACGGATTCTGGAGGTGTCCGGGCCGCGGCTGCTGAGCTTCGGTGAGGCGGTCGCGGAGATCGCGGCGGTGACGGGGCGCGAGCTGTCGTACCGGGCGGTGGCGCCCCGGGCCTACGGTGACCGGCTGGCCGGGTTCGGGGTGCCGCCGCAGGAGGCGGAGTTCCTGGTGGAGCTGTTCGGGTCCCTGCTCGACGGACGCAACGCCCGCCTCTCGGCCGGCGTGCAGCAGGTGCTCGGCCGTGAGCCGAGGGACTTCGGTGACTTCGTCCGGGAGGCCGCCGCGGCCGGCACATGGAAGAGCTGACGGTTCCCCGGCCCACCCCCGGTCACGCTCGGGGCACTCCGGCCCCGCCCCGGCCGCCCACGGGCTCACCGGTCCGTCTCCGGCCGCCCCGGGCCTCACCGGTCCGGATCCGGCCGGCCGCCCACGGGCCTCACCGGTCCGGCTCGCCCCGCCCCGGCCCCGTCCCCGGCCACCCGGGGCGTCACCGCTCCGGATGTGGCGTGTCGCCCTTGCTCGTGTCGGTCCCGTTGCCCCGGTGGGCGTGGTGGGGGTTCTTCGCGTGGGTACGGAGACGGGCCGTGACGTCCTCCGGGGGCAGGAAGCGGGACCAGCGCTCGGGGAACTCCGACGGCATGTCGGGGTCGTCGGGGTCGGCCTCGCGGGCCGCGGCGGCACGGGCGACGTACTCGGCGACCTGGGCCTCCCGAATCCGCTCGTTGGCCTCGCGGGCGGCGGCCGTCGCGGCGGCGGGCCAGACCCGGTCGATCGCCGCGTTCACCGCGGCGCCGACGAGCACGGCGAAGGCGGACACGCCGATCCACAGCAGCACGGCGACCGCGGCGGCCAGGGAGCCGTAGATCGTGGCGCCCTCGATGGTGTTCGTGAGGTAGATGCGCAGGAGGAAGCTGCCCAGGACCCACATGCCGAGAGCGACCAGGGCACCGGGCACGTCCTCGATCCACGGGGAGCGGACCGGTACGGAGACGTGGTAGAGGGTGGTCAGGAAGACGATGGACAGAACGATCACGACCGGCCAGTACAGGACCTGGACGACCGTCTCCGACCAGGGCACCACCCGCACCACCGCGTCCGGCCCGGCCACCATCAGCGGCAGCGCCACCGAGCCGATCAGCAGCGCCACGATGAACAGCAGGAACGCCATGATCCGGGTCTTGACGATGCCCCGGACGCCGTCGAGCCCGTACATCACGGTGATGGTGTCGATGAAGACGTTCACCGCGCGCGAGCCGGACCACAGGGCGAACAGGAAACCGATGGAGATGACGTCGGGCCGGCCGCCCTGCATCACGTCGTGCAGGATCGGCTCGGCGATCTCCTTCACGCCCTTGTCGGACAGCACCGTCCGGGAGGCCTCCAGGAGGTTGGTCTCCAGACTGTGGATGGTGTCGGCGCCGGTCCAGTCGTCGACGTAGCCGAGCAGCCCGATGAGGCTGAGCAGCAGCGGCGGCACGGACAGCAGCGTGAAGAACGCCGCCTCGGCCGCCAGCCCCAGGATGCGGTACTCCATGCAGGAGTCGACGGTGTCCTTGAGCAACAGCCAGGCGGTCCTGCGCTTGGAGACGTTCCGGTAGAGGGCTCTGGCCCGGTGGAGCCTACCGGCCGGCCGCTCGGGGGGTTCACTTGCTGGCTGCACGACCCAAAGGTATCCGCAGCACGGGACCGCCCTCACCTTTCGGGGCAGGTGACCGCATCGGGGCGCCGGGCGGCGTCCCTGTGCCACTCTGGTGGCCATCACCGCCGCCTTCCCGGGTAGGTTCGCAATCATGGCAGGCACCTCCACCCACACCGTGACGAACCAGCCGCCTCCGCTGATCGGCTACGACGTCTTCGCAGCCGACCACGCCCTCACCGAGGCCGTCGGCCGCCACACCGCCCCGGACGTCCTGGACGAGGTGCGCGCGGAGCTGAGCGCGCTCGGCCGGGCCGCCGGCTCGGCGCAGCTGCAGGAGTGGGCGACGCAGGCGAACGAGCACCCGCCGCGGCTGCACACGCACGACCGGTACGGCCACCGGGTCGACGAGGTCGAGTTCCATCCGGCCTGGCACCGGCTGCTCGGCAAGGGCGTCTCGGCCGGGCTGACCGGCGCCTGGACCCGGCCGGCCGGGCACGTGCGCAGGGCGGCCGGGTTCCTGGTCTGGACGCAGGTCGAGGCGGGCACCTGCTGTCCGCTGTCCATGACGCACGCAGCCGTGCCGGCCCTGCGCACCGATCCGGAACTGGCGGCCGAGTGGGAGCCCCGGCTCGCGTCCACGATCTACGACCGCCAGCTGCGGCCCGCCGGGCAGAAGCCGGGCGCGCTGTTCGGGATGGGCATGACCGAGAAGCAGGGCGGCAGCGACGTCCGCGCGAACACCACCGCGGCGCAGCCCCTCGCGGAGCCCGGCACGTACGTGCTGACCGGGCACAAGTGGTTCTGCTCGGCGCCCATGTCGGACGCGTTCCTGGTGCTCGCGCAGGCTCCGGGCGGGCTGACCTGCTTCCTGGTGCCGCGGGTCCTGCCCGACGGCAGCCGCAACGTCTTCCTCGTCCAGCGGCTGAAGGACAAGCTGGGCAACCGGTCCAACGCCTCCGCCGAGGTCGAGTTCGACGGCACCTGGGCGCGCCGGGTCGGCGAGGAGGGGCTCGGGGTGCGCACGATCATCGGGATGGTCTCCGCGACCCGGCTGGACTGCGCGCTCGGCTCGGCGGGTCTGATGCGGCAGGCGGTGGCGCAGGCCGTGCACCACTGCACGTACCGGGAGGCGTTCGGCGGGAGGCTCGTCGACAAGCCCCTGATGCGCAATGTGCTCGCCGACCTCGCGCTGGAGTCGGAGGCCGCGACCACGCTGGCCGTGCGGCTGGCCGCCGCGTACGACGACGGCGGCGAACAGGAGCGTGCCTTCCTGCGGATCGCGGTGCCGGCCGCCAAGTACTGGATCACCAAGCGCTGTGCGCCGGTGGCCGTGGAGGCCGCCGAGTGCCTGGGCGGCAACGGGTACGTCGAGGAGTCCGGCCTGCCCCGGCTGGTGCGCGAGTCGCCGCTGAACTCCGTCTGGGAGGGCGCCGGGAACGTGCAGGCGCTGGACGTGCTCCGGGCGTTGCAGCGGGAGCCGGGCGCACTGGACGCCTGCCTCGCGGAGATCGGCCGGGCGCACGGCGCCGACCACCGGCTGGACCGGGCGGTGAAGGACCTGTTCAGCGAACTCGCCGACCTGGCCGGCGTCGAGGGCCGGGCCCGGCGGCTGGTGGAGCGGCTGGCGCTGGTCCTCCAGGGCTCGCTGCTGGTGCGGCACGCGCCGCCGGAGGTGGCCGACGCCTTCTGCGCCTCTCGCCTGGGCGGCGACCACGGCGCGTCGTTCGGCACACTGCCCGCGGGCTTGGACCTGGAGTCGGTGGTGGACCGGGCCCGCCCGGCGCTGTGAAGCGCCGGCCGGCCTGACCGGCCCAGGGCCGCGGGGCTCCGCCTGGCATGCGGCTGTGCCGGGTGGCCGCGCCCGGCCCGCCCCGGCCGGCGACCGCCGACGCACGGCAAGCCGGCGTTCCTTGCCGCGAACGGCACCACCGCGGAAGGGGGTGGTGCTGCGCCGACACGGCACCACCCCCACCATCCGGGGCCCCGTTGAGCCCGCGGACGCGTGATGCGTCGTGAGTCAAGTCTCAGCCACCCCTCGCCGGTTCACCAGGGTTGCAGGGGGTTGCAACTTATGGGGGCACATGCGCGGAGTCTGTGCCACCGACCGGTCCGGAACGGCAGTATGAGAGGCACAGCCGGACCGGAAACCGCCGCCCGGACGGCTTGACAAGTGTGTTCGATGCCCTTTTCCGGGAGGACCTCAGTGGGGAACCCGCCGATGAACGTGGCCCGCCTGGCAACCGTGGACGCGGCACAGGCGGCGCGGCTGCTGAGCGAGATACGCGAGGCCGCGCTCGCCGGACAACGTGCGCGGATCGCTCCCAGACCGGTGATCGAGCAGTCGTGGGGACGCATGCTGCGCAGCGGTGTCGACCCCGAACGAGGCCTGGGGTCACGGTTGTTGTCGTCCGACGAAGTGCGTCGGCGGCAGGAGGAGTCGCCGCTGCGACAGGTACTGCCGGTACTGCGGGAGGGTCTGCTTTCGGTCGCGGACGTGACCCAGCACATCATGGTCGTCGCGGACGCCGACGGGAGGGTGCTGTGGCGGGAGGGGGCGGCGCCGGTGCTGCGCAAGGCGGACTCGCTCGGTTTTGAACCGGGAGCGGACTGGCGCGAAGACGTCGTCGGCACCAACGGGGTGGGCACGCCGGCGGTGGTGCGGCGGCCCGTTCAGGTCTTCGCCGCCGAGCACTTCGTACGTGCGCACTCGACCTGGACCTGTTCGGGCGCCCCGATCACCGATCCGCGGGACGGCCGGCTGCTCGGTGTGGTGGATGTGAGCGGTCCGCTGGAGACCATGCATCCGGCGACCCTGGCCTGGGTGGACTCGGTGGCCAAGCTGGCCGAGGCCCGGCTGCGGGAGTTGCATCTGGCCTCGCTGGAGCAGCTGCGGGCGGTGGCGGCGCCGGTGCTGGCGCGGCTGGGCGGGCGGGCGCTGGTGGTGGACCGGGCCGGCTGGACGGCGGCCGTGACCGGGATGCCGTACGTGCGGCGGGTGACGCTGCCGAAGTCCTTTGCGCCGGGCCGCAGGTGGCTGCCCTCGCTCGGCTCGTGCGCGGTGGAGCCGCTGGCCGGGGGCTGGCTGCTGCGGACGGAGGACGCACCGCTCACCACCGCCCGCCGGGTCGTGCTGGACCTCGCCCGGCCGGGCCGCTGCACGGTGACGGTCATGGCTTCGGCGACCTCCTGGTCGAGCGAACTGAGTCCGCGGCATGCCGAGTTGCTGTTCCTGCTCGCCGAGCACCGGGGCGGACGGGGGGCGGCAGGGCTGGCCGAGGACCTGTTCGGGGACCCCTCCAAGAGGGTGACCGTCAGGGCCGAGATGTCCAGGGTCCGGCGGTACCTCGGGGATCTCCTGTGCCATCGGCCGTATCGTTTCTGCGAGGACGTGGAAGTCGAGGTGCTGCTTCCCGGCGACCCCCGCGACCTGCTCCCCCAGTCGACGGCACCGGCAGTGGCCCGGAAACGGAACGCCCCGCCGGACGGCCGGGCCGGCTCTCCCTGAGCACGGGCGGAGCACCTCGCGGACCCGGCGGCCCGCTGCCGTCCGAGCACTCCTTTCGTCCATGTCCGGGGTCTTGGCCCTGCCCGGCCCGTTCCTGCCGTAGCATCCCGTACGGGCCTCCCCACCTGCTCCTCGCGTCAACGTACGGACCGAGAGGCGCAGTTGGCCCGCCCTCTGGAGGAGAGATGAAGCATCGCGGCAGACACCGCCGGCGCAGACGGGGCGCGGCCCTGCGCGCCGTGCTGGCCGGGACCGCGCTGGCGCTCACCGCCGCCGCGACCCTGATCAGCGCGTCCCAGGCCCAGATGACCGAGGATCCCGGCGCACTGAAGGCGCTGACCTCTCCGGCCGAGGCCGACCGGCTCCGGCTCCAGGAGGACCTGGTCCCGGCACGCACGCTGGACCGGCTCTCCGCCGCGATGGGCACTCCGGTGGGCGTGGACACCGTGCTCCGCAGCGCCGACCGCGCCCTGCACGAGGCCGGCGACTGCTCCTCCGCCGACCGCGCCTCGCTGCCCGTCGCCCCGGCCGCGGCCCGCGCCTACTGCTGGGACCCGGCCGACACCGCCGCCACCGCCTGGCGGCCGGCCTCCGTGACCACCTCGGGGGACGCCGACGAGGACGGCGTGTGGGGCACCCACCGGGTCGTCCTCGCCGGCTGGACCCACGACACCGGCACCGGCCGCGCCACCGAGCGCGGTCTGGCCCGGGTCGCCTTCGTCGACGCGGACGACCCCGCCCGCCTCGCCTACCGCTGGGTGCTGCTGGTGGTGCCGGTCCGGGGCGGCCGGGACTACCGGGGTCTGACCTCCGGGATCTCCGGCATGGTCTGGTACGGGAACAAGCTGCTCGTCACCACCACGGCCGGCAGCGCCGACGCGCTCTACGTCTACGACCTCGACCGCATCCAGCGCACCACGGTCGACGGGCCCGCCGTCGGCCGGGTGCAGGGCGGCTGGTCCGCAGACGGCTACCGCTATGTCCTGCCGGCGGTCGGTTCGTACCGTTTCACCGCCGGTTCCTGCTCCGCCTCCGGCCCGCCCTGTCCGGGCGCGCTCGCCCTCGACCGCGGTACGGCACCCGACAGCATGGTCGCCGCCGAGTGGACCGCTCCCGGCAGCGACCGGCAGGCACGACTGTGGCGGTACGCGTTCAGCACGGACCCGGCACGCACCGGGCTGCTCGCCACGGATGCCGCGGGCCGGGCGGACGCGGTGGAGGCGTACCGGACCCGGGCGTCCGGGATCCGGGGGGTGCTGTCGTACCGGGAACCCGGGGCGGACCGTCCGTCCTGGTATGTGGGACGGCTGCCCAGTGGGCAGGACGGCCACGGCGGTCTGTGGCGGCAGGACACCGAGGGTGCCCGGGCCGCCCACTGCGGCGCCGACGCCTCGCGCCGCTGCTGGGCACAGGGCGCGGGCTCCCTGTCCCTCTGGCAGGGGACCGGCGAGGTCTGGTCGCTGTCGGACCGGATGCTGTTCGCCCTGCCCCTGGCCGGGCTCGACCGCTCCGTGGACTGACCCCGCCCCGCCCGGGAACCGATCGACAGACCGCACTCCGGGATGATTCCCTGGCCGGCATGAGCAGCATCCCTGTCACCACCTGGTCCCTGGAGCAGACCTCCCCGGCCGACCTCCTGCCCGCCGCCGCGCCCGACGGCGACGTCCGTATCGTTCGCGCCGAGGTGCCCTCCCCCGAGTTCAGCCGGTTCCTGTACGCCTCGGTCGGCGGCGACATCCGCTGGACCGACCGGCTGGGCTGGACCTACGCACAGTGGCAGGAGTACCTGGAGCGGCCCGGTGTGGAGACCTGGGTGGCCTACGACCGGGGCACCCCGGCCGGTTACGTCGAGCTGGAACCGCAGGACGAGGGTGCGGTCGAGATCGTCTACTTCGGGCTGGTGCCGGCGTTCCGCGGGCGGCGCATCGGCGGCCACCTGCTGGCGTACGGTGCGGCCCGCGCCTGGGACCTGGCCGAGCGGTGGCCGGGGCGGACGCCGACCAAGCGGGTGTGGCTGCACACGTGCAGCAAGGACGGCGAGCACGCCATGGCCAACTACCAGCGGCGGGGGTTCAAGCTGTTCGACACCAGGGTGGAGCTGGAACCGGAAGTGGCCGTACCGGGGCCGTGGCCGGGGGCATACCCGGCCTGACCTGGCAGGACAAGACTTCCCACGGCGCATGTGAGCGACGACACCCTTGTCCCATATTCCGGGACAAGGATGTCCGCATGATGGACGAAGCTGGACTCTGTCCAGATCGCCGTGACACGCTTCGGTCATGCCTGGAACTGGAATTGCCTTGGTGAGTCGGCGGCACGTCGACCTCGGCCGCATGTCCAGCGCCATCTGTCCGGCGAGCTGAGTCTCCCAGCACCGCCGAGAACCCCGTATCTGAACCCTGCTTGCGCAAGGACGCGCACGCATGCCTGCATGCGCCCAGACGCGCAGGCCAGAGCATCTTTCCGTCTGTCCCGAAGGACGTAGAACCATGGCCGCCAACCCACAGAACCCCGCCGCCTCAGCGCCCCGCCGCAAGGTGAGCCGTCACCGCGGTGAGGGCCAGTGGGCCGCCGGCCACTTCACGCCGCTCAACGGCAACGAGCAGTTCAAGAAGGACGATGACGGTCTCAATGTGCGGACACGCATTGAGACGATCTACTCCAAGCGGGGCTTCGACTCCATCGACCCGAACGATCTGCGTGGCCGGATGCGCTGGTGGGGGCTGTACACTCAGCGCAAGCCCGGGATCGACGGCGGGAAGACGGCGATCCTGGAGCCGGAGGAGCTGGACGACGAGCACTTCATGCTGCGCGTCCGCATCGACGGCGGAGCGCTGACCACGCAGCAGCTGCGGGTGATCGGCGAGATCTCGCAGGAGTTCGCGCGCGGCACGGCGGACATCACCGACCGGCAGAACGTCCAGTACCACTGGATCCGGATCGAGGACGTGCCCGAGATCTGGGAGCGGCTGGAGGGCGTGGGCCTGTCCACGGTCACCGCCTGCGGTGACACCCCGCGCGTGATGATCGGCTCCCCCGTGGCGGGCATCGCCGAGGACGAGATCATCGACGCCACGCCGGCGCTGGAAGAGATGAAGCGCCGCGTCCTGAACAACAAGGCGTACTCGAACCTCCCCCGGAAGTTCAAGACGGCCATCTCGGGCTCGCCGCTGCTGGACGTCGTGCACGAGATCAACGACGTCGCGTTCGTCGGCGTACGGCACCCCGAGCACGGCCCCGGCTTCGACGTGTGGGTCGGCGGCGGCCTGTCCACCAACCCCAAGCTGGGCGTGCGGCTCGGCACCTGGGTGCCGATCGACGAGGTCCCGGACGTCTACGAGGGCGTCATCTCCATCTTCCGTGACTACGGTTACCGCCGGCTGCGCAACCGGGCCCGGCTGAAGTTCCTGGTCGCCGACTGGGGCGCGGAGAAGTTCCGGCAGGTGCTGGAGGACGAGTACCTGAAGCGCAAGCTGGTCGACGGGCCCGCCCCCGAGCAGCCGGTGCAGCAGTGGCGCGACCACATCGGTGTGCACCGGCAGAAGGACGGCCGGTTCTACGTCGGTTTCGCGCCGCGGGTCGGCCGGGTGGACGGTGCCACCCTGACGAAGGTCGCCGACCTCGCCGAGGCGCACGGCTCGGGCCGGGTCCGCACCACCGTCGAACAGAAGATGATCATCCTCGATGTCGAGCAGGACCAGGTCGACTCGCTGGTCGAGGGCCTGGAGGCGCTGGACCTCACCGCCCGGCCGTCCTCCTTCCGGCGCGGCACCATGGCCTGCACCGGCATCGAGTTCTGCAAGCTCGCCATCGTCGAGACCAAGCAGCGCGGTTCGCAGCTGATCGACGAACTGGAGCGCCGCCTGCCGGAGTTCGACGAGCCGCTCACGATCAACCTCAACGGCTGCCCCAACGCCTGCGCCCGCATCCAGGTCGCGGACATCGGCCTCAAGGGCCAGCTGGTCCTGAACGACCAGGGCGAGCAGGTCGAGGGTTACCAGGTGCACCTCGGTGGCGCCCTCGGCCTGGAGCCGGGCTTCGGCCGCAAGGTGCGCGGCCTGAAGGTGACGTCGGACGAGCTGCCCGACTACATCGAACGGGTGCTGAAGCGCTTCCAGGCGGAGCGCGAGGCCGGCGAGCGGTTCGCCACCTGGGCCGCACGTGCTTCCGAGGAGGCTCTGTCGTGAGCGCGGTGAACGGAACGAAGGACGCAGCATGAGCGAGCGGGCCGCACCTTTCCACTGCCCCTACTGCGGCGACGAGGACCTGCGTCCGAGCGAGCAGGGTCACGGGGCCTGGGAGTGCGGGGCGTGCAACCGCGCATTCCAGCTGAAGTTCCTCGGGCTGCTGTCCCGTGGGCTGACGCGAGCCGACCACGGAGGGGACGACCGGATATGACGACGGCTCAGGACGTACGCACGGCCGGGGAGTTGAAGGCGCTCGCCGAGCAGGCGGGCCGTGACCTGGAGGACGCCTCGGCGCTGGAGATCCTCCAGTGGGCGGTGGACACCTTCGGCAAGCGGTTCTGCGTCACCTCCTCGATGGAGGACGCCGTGGTCGCCCATCTTGCCTCGCGCGTAAAGGGCGAGGCCCCGGTGGACGTGGTCTTCCTCGACACCGGCTACCACTTCCCGGAGACCATCGGCACCCGGGACGCCGTCGAGGCCGTCATGGACGTCAATGTCATCACCCTGACGCCGAGGCAGACGGTCGCCGAGCAGGACGCGCAGTACGGCCCGCAACTGCACGACCGCGACCCCGACCTGTGCTGCAAACTGCGCAAGGTGCAGCCCCTCGAAGAGGGTCTGAAGGACTACCAGGCGTGGGCGACCGGTCTGCGCCGCGACGAGTCCCCGACCCGGGCGAACACCCCGGTCGTCGGCTGGGACGAGAAGCGGCAGAAGGTCAAGATCGCGCCGATCGCCCGCTGGACCCAGGACGACGTGGACGCGTACGTCGCCGAACACGGTGTGCTCACCAACCCGTTGCTGATGGACGGCTACACCTCCATCGGCTGCGCCCCGTGCACCCGCAGGGTCCTGGAGGGCGAGGACGCACGCGCCGGGCGCTGGGCGGGCCGCGCCAAGACCGAGTGCGGGCTGCACGGATGACGGCGCGCACAGCAACTCACACGTCGTCCGCAGCGGCTGTCGAGGCTGCTGCGACGGACACGACCACTGCGACACAGGAGAACCACGTGACGACCGGAGCCACCGTCTGGCTCACGGGTCTGCCGAGCGCCGGCAAGACCACGATCGCGTATGAGCTGGCCGGCCGCCTGCGTGCCGAGGGCCACCGCGTCGAGGTGCTCGACGGCGACGAGATCCGCGAGTTCATCTCGGCGGGCCTCGGCTTTTCCCGGGAGGACCGGCACACCAACGTCCAGCGCATCGGCTTCGTCGCCGAACTGCTGGCCCGCAACGGCGTCAAGGCGCTGGTGCCGGTGATCGCGCCGTACACGGACAGCCGGGACGCGGTGCGGGGGCGGCACGACGAGAACGGGACGCCGTACCTGGAGATCCATGTGGCGACCCCGGTCGACGTCTGCAGCGTGCGCGACGTGAAGGGCCTGTACGCCCAGCAGGCCGCGGGCCGGCTGACCGGACTGACCGGTGTGGACGACCCGTACGAGGAGCCCGAGACGCCCGATCTGCGGATCGAGTCGCAGCACCAGACCGTGCAGGAGTCCGCGGCGTCCGTCTACGACCTGCTGAGCGAGAGGGGACTGGCATGACGACCGTGGCCAAGGCCGAGGACGGCACGGAGAGCCCGTACGCCCTGTCTCACCTGGACGCGCTGGAGTCCGAGGCGGTGCACATCTTCCGCGAGGTGGCGGGCGAGTTCGAGCGGCCGGTGATCCTGTTCTCCGGTGGCAAGGACTCGATCGTCATGCTGCACCTGGCGCTGAAAGCGTTCGCGCCGGCCGCGATCCCCTTCTCGCTGCTGCACGTGGACACCGGACACAACTTCCCCGAGGTCCTCGACTACCGGGACCGTGTGGTCGCCGCACACGGACTGCGCCTGCATGTCGCCTCCGTCCAGGACTACATCGACCGTGGTGTGCTCAAGGAGCGTGCCGACGGCACCCGCAACCCGCTGCAGACCGTCCCCCTGACGGAGAAGATCCAGTCGGAGAAGTTCGACGCCGTGTTCGGCGGCGGCCGCCGCGACGAGGAGAAGGCCCGCGCCAAGGAACGCGTCTTCTCCCTGCGCGACGAGTTCTCCCAGTGGGACCCGCGCCGCCAGCGCCCCGAGCTGTGGAACCTGTACAACGGCCGGCACGCCCCCGGTGAACACGTGCGCGTCTTCCCGCTGTCCAACTGGACCGAGCTGGACGTGTGGCAGTACATCGCCCGCCAGGGCATCGAGCTTCCCGAGATCTACTTCGCGCACGAGCGCGAGGTGTTCCGGCGGGGCGGCATGTGGCTGACCGCCGGCGAGTGGGGCGGCCCCAAGGACGGCGAGACCGTCGAGAAGCGCCAGGTGCGCTACCGCACGGTCGGTGACATGTCCTGCACCGGCGCCGTCGACTCCGACGCGACCACGCTGGACGCCGTGATCACCGAGATCGCCGCCTCCCGGCTCACCGAACGCGGCGCCACCCGCGCCGACGACAAGATGTCCGAGGCCGCGATGGAAGACCGCAAGCGCGAGGGGTACTTCTAGCCATGAGCACGACCACGACCGAGGCGCTCTCGGCCACCACCCTGCTGCGGTTCGCCACCGCCGGCTCCGTCGACGACGGCAAGTCCACACTCGTCGGGCGGCTGCTGCACGACTCCAAGTCGGTCCTCACCGACCAGCTGGAGGCCGTGGAGCGTGCCTCCGCGAGCCGCGGCCAGGACGGCCCGGACCTCGCGCTGCTCACCGACGGCCTGCGCGCCGAACGCGAGCAGGGCATCACCATCGACGTCGCCTACCGCTACTTCGCCACACCCCGGCGCCGGTTCATCCTCGCCGACACCCCCGGCCATGTGCAGTACACCCGCAACATGGTCACCGGCGCCTCCACCGCCGAGCTGACGGTGATCCTGGTCGACGCCCGCAACGGTGTGGTCGAGCAGACCCGCCGGCACGCGGCCATCGCCGCCCTGCTGCGCGTCCCGCACGTGGTGCTGGCCGTCAACAAGATGGACCTCGTCGCGTACGAGGAGCAGGTCTTCGCGGCGATCGCCGAGGAGTTCACGGCGTACGCCACCGAGCTGGGCGTCCCCGAGGTCACCGCCGTGCCGATCTCGGCGCTGGCCGGTGACAACGTGGTGGAGCCCTCCGCGAACATGGACTGGTACGGCGGTCCGACCGTGCTGGAGCACCTGGAGACCGTGCCGGTCAGCCACGACCTGGCGCACTGCCACGCGCGCCTGCCCGTGCAGTACGTGATCCGTCCGCAGACCGCCGAGCACCCCGACTACCGCGGCTACGCGGGCCAGATCGCGGCCGGCACCTTCCGGGTCGGCGAGGAGATCACGGTCCTGCCGTCCGGCCGGACCACCCGGATCGCCGGGATCGACCTGCTGGGCGAGCCGGTCGACGTGGCCTGGACGACGCAGTCGGTGACGGTCCTGCTGGAGGACGACATCGACGTCTCGCGCGGCGACCTGATCGTCCCGGCCAAGGACGCCCCGGCCACCACACAGGACGTGGAGGCGACCGTCTGCCACGTCGCCGACGCCCCGCTGACCGTCGGCCACCGGGTGCTGCTCAAGCACGGCACCCGCACGGTCAAGGCGATCGTGAAGGACATCCCGTCCCGGCTCACGCTCGACGACCTGTCCCTGCACCCGCATCCGGGACAGCTGGTCGCCAACGACATCGGCCGGGTGAAGATCCGTACCGCCGAACCGCTGCCGGTCGACTCCTACGCCGACTCGCGCCGCACCGGCTCCTTCATCCTGATCGACCCCGCCGACGGCACCACGCTCACCGCGGGCATGGTCGGCGAGTCGTTCGCCGCCCCCGAGCCGGTCAAGGACGAGGCCGACGACGACGGCTGGGACTTCTGACATGAAGAGGACCGACGTCTACTCGACGTTCGCGAAGGAGGGCGGCCGCGTCGGCAGCGGCGCCCTCGGCAGCGGGCAGGGCGGGGTCGCGCGATGTGTGTGCTGACGTACGCTCACCGCTCGAGCGCCCAGTTGCCCGACCCTCCCCCGAGTTCTCGGCTTCGCCCGAGCAGGGAGGTACCGCCGCCCCCGAAGCGACGAAGACCTTTTGCCGAACTCCCGGCCACGACCTGAAAGACCGTGACCGCCGGGCCAACGAGAGGAAAGCCTCCCGTGCCTGCCAACAGCTCGACCATACGCCGCCGCGCCCTGGCCGCGCTCGCCGCGCTCCCCCTCCTCGCCCTCGCCGCCTGCGGTTACGGTTCCGAGGCCAAGGACGACAACACCGCCAAGATCGCCGCTGGGTCCAAGAAGATCGACGGGCTCGACACCGTCAAGATCGGGTACTTCGGCAACCTCACCCACGCGACCGCGCTCGTCGGCAACCAGAAGGGCTTCTTCCAGAAGGAGCTGGGCGCCACCAAGGCCGACTACCGGCTCTTCAACGCCGGACCCTCCGAGATCGAGGCGCTGAACTCGGGCTCCATCGACATCGGCTGGATCGGCCCGTCCCCGTCGATCAACGGCTACACCAAGTCCGACGGCAAGAACCTGCGCATCGTCGGCGGTTCGGCGTCCGGCGGCGTGAAGCTGGTCGTCGATCCGAAGAAGATCAAGTCCCTGAAGGACGTCAAGGGCAAGAAGATCGCCACCCCGCAGCTGGGCAACACGCAGGACGTGGCGTTCCTCAACTGGGTGACCGAACAGGGCTGGAAGGTCGACGCGGAGAGCGGCAAGGGTGACGTGTCCGTCATCCGCACGGACAACAAGGTGACCCCGGACGCCTACAAGTCCGGCTCCATCGACGGCGCCTGGGTGCCGGAGCCGACCGCGTCCAAGCTGGTCGCCGAGGGCGGCAAGGTGCTGTTGGACGAGGCCTCGCTGTGGCCCGGCAAGAAGTTCGTGATCACGAACATCATCGTGTCGCAGAAGTTCCTGAAGGAGCACCCGAAGGCCGTCGAGGCGGTTCTGAAGGCGTCGGTCGAGACCAACAAGTGGATCAACGCCAATCCCGACGAGGCCAAGGCCGCGGCGAACAAGCAGCTGGAGTCCGACTCCGGCAAGGCGCTGCCGGCGAACGTCCTGGACCCGGCGTGGAAGTCCATCCAGATCACCGACGACCCGCTGGCCGCGACCCTCGACACCGAGGCGCAGCACGCCGTCAAGGCCGGTCTGCTGGAGAACCCGAAGCTGTCCGGCATCTATGACCTCACCCTCCTGAACAAGGTCCTCGCGGCCGAGGGCAAGCCGACCGTCAGCGACGCCGGGCTCGGCGCGAAGTAAGTTCCCAGCCGATGAGTTCCCAGGAGGTGACGACCATGGCCACGACCCTCGCCAAGGCCGAGCAGTCGGTCGAGTACGCGGCACGCCTCGAGCACGTCTCGAAGTCCTTCGTGACGCCGGGCGGGCAGCAGCTCGTCCTGGACGACATCAGCCTCGATGTGGCGCCGGGTGAGTTCGTCACCCTCCTGGGGGCCTCGGGCTGCGGCAAGTCGACGCTGCTGAACCTGGTGGCGGGGCTGGACCAGCCCTCCGCCGGCCGCATCACGACCGACGGGCGTCCGGCTCTGATGTTCCAGGAGCACGCCCTGTTCCCGTGGCTGACCGCGGGCAAGAACATCGAACTGTGCCTGAAACTCAGGGGAGTTCCGAAGAACGAGCGCCGCACGCGGGCCGAGCAGCTGCTCGAACTGGTGCGGCTGCAGGGCTCGTACGGCAAGCGGGTGCACGAGCTGTCCGGTGGCATGCGGCAGCGGGTGGCCCTGGCCCGGGCGCTCGCGCAGGACAGCCAGCTGCTGCTCATGGACGAGCCGTTCGCGGCGCTCGACGCGATCACCCGGGACCTGCTGCACGACGAGCTGACCCGGATCTGGGCCGAGACCGGGGTGTCCGTGCTGTTCGTCACGCACAACGTGCGCGAGGCGGTACGGCTCGCCCAGCGTGTCGTGCTGCTGTCCTCCCGCCCGGGCCGGGTGGCCCGCGAGTGGCGGGTGGACATCCCGCAGCCGCGGCGCATCGAGGACGCGCCGGTCGCCGAACTGTCCCTCGAGATCACCGAAGTACTGCGTGGGGAGATCCGCCGTCATGGCCAGCACTGAGACGAAGACCGCCACGGACGCGGGCAGCGTCGAGGCCGGCCTGGACGCCCTGGAGACCTCCGCCACCGGCCGTACACCCTTCCGGCAGACCTTCGCCAGCAAGATCCTGCCGCCCCTCGTCGCCACCCTGCTGGTGCTGGTCGCGTGGCAGGCGCTGATCTCCTTCAAGATCGTCGACGACCCGACGAAGCTGCCGTCGCCCGCCGACGTCGGCAACGAGTTCAAGCGCGCCTGGCTCGAGGGCAAGCTGCTGGGTTACATCTGGACCAGTGTCTCGCGCGGTCTGCTGGGCTTCCTGTTCGCGCTGGCCATCGGCACCCCGCTCGGTCTGCTGGTGGCCCGGGTGAAGTTCGTGCGCGCCGCCATCGGGCCGGTGCTGTCCGGTCTGCAGTCGCTGCCGTCCGTGGCCTGGGTGCCGCCGGCGGTGCTCTGGCTGGGCCTGAACAACTCGATGATGTACGCGGTGATCCTGCTCGGCGCGGTGCCGTCCATCGCCAACGGCCTGGTCTCCGGCATCGACCAGGTGCCCCCGCTGTACCTGCGGGCGGGCCGCACCATGGGCGCGACCGGCCTGAAGGGCGCCCTGCACATCGTCCTGCCGGCCGCGCTGCCGGGCTACCTGGCCGGCCTGAAGCAGGGCTGGGCCTTCTCCTGGCGCTCGCTGATGGCCGCGGAGATCATCGCCTCCTCGCCGGACCTGGGCATCGGGCTGGGCGCCCTGCTGGAGAACGGCCGCAATGCCAGCTCCATGCCCATGATCTTCGAGGCCATCCTGCTCATCCTGTTCGTCGGTATCGCCATCGACCTGCTGATCTTCAGTCCCCTGGAGCGGCGGGTGCTGCGCAGCCGCGGCCTGCTGGTGAAGAGCTGAGTCCCGTGCACCACGAGCCGGTTCTCCTCGTCATCGCCCACGGCAGCCGCGATCCGCGGCACGCCGCGACCGTGCACGCCCTGGTGGAGCGGGTGCGGTCGCTGCGGCCGGGAGTGCGCGTGGAGACCGGCTTCCTGGACTTCAACATCCCTTCGGTGAGCGGGGTGCTGGAGTCGCTGGCGGCGGAGGGCGTCCGGAACGTGGTGGCCCTGCCGCTGCTGCTGACCCGCGCGTTCCACGCCAAGGCCGACATCCCGGCCGTGCTGCGGGAGGCGCCGGCCCGGCTGCGGATCCGGCAGGCGGACGTGCTCGGCCCGTCCCCGCTGCTGCTGTCGGCGCTGGAACGGCGCCTGTACGAGGCGGGGCTGGGGCCCGGCGACAAGTCCTCGACCGGGGTCGTGCTGGCCTCGGCGGGGTCCTCCGACCCGGAGGCGATCGCAGTGATCGCCGACATCGCGCGGGAGTGGTGGCACACCGGTTGGTGCGCCGTGCGGCCTGCGTTCGCCTCCGCCGGTTCTCCCGCACGGTTCCCGCGCACCGAGGACGCGGTCCGTGACTTGCGGGAACTCGGCTGCGAGCGGATCGCCGTGGCCCCGTACGTGCTGGCCCCAGGCTTCCTGCCGGACCGCATCGCGCGCGGCTCGGCCGGCGCGGACGTACTGGCCGAGGTGCTGGGTCCGGCGCCGGAGGTGGCGCGGGTGCTGCTGGAACGGTACGACGCGGCCCGCCGTCCGGCCCTGGAGGCGCTCGGCGCCTGATCCGCACGCGGCGCCCCGTTCCCGGCGCACACCGCGCCCGCCTGCGGGCCTTTCGCCACGGCGGGCCGCGACCTGCTCGGTTTCCCCGAAAACCCTTCCTGGCCACCTCCGGATCTGCTGGGATGGTCCGGGAAGCACGATCGGGGGAGAACGGTGCGTGTGGCCGGTCAGGATTTCGGGCATCACCTGGGGCTGCCCAGGGCTCTGTCGGGTCTGCCGCTGACCCCGCTGATGCGCGAGTACGACACCCTCGCCGCCGCCCAGCGGACGGCCGGCTTACGCCACATCGGCGAGGTGCTGCGGGCCGGTCCCGGCGGGTTACGTGTCCTGGACGGGCTGTATGTGCCCATGGGGCCGCGCGGCCGGCGCCGAGTGGACGCGGTGCTGCTGGAGGTGCTGGCCGAGTCCTCGGGTCCCGCCGTCGCCCCGCTCGCCGCCCAGCTGGCCACCCTGCACCGGGCCGACCCGCAGGCACCGCGCCGGGTCGTGCTCTACCAGCTGATCAACCTCTTGCAGGACCACCCCGCGCACCGACGCGCCGCGCTCGCGGCGGAGTCGGGGATCCATCGCTCCGAGCTTGCGGGCCTGGTGGCGGCGGCCCGGCTGCGGCCCCGGCTCGACGGCCGGCAGCGGGACGCCGCCGAATCCCTGGCCGACGCCCGGGCGCAGGGCCGGCTGCACCGGCTCTGCGCCCTGCTCGACCGGCTCCCCTCGAACGGCGGCGACCCGGCCCTCGCGGCCTTGCGCGCCGACGCCGCCGAGCGGCTGCGCGCGACCGAGGACGCTCTGCGGGCGGCGCAGGAGGCCGAGGCGCGGGACGACCGGGACGAGGCGAGCGCCGCGTATCTGCGCGCGCTGTGCGACGCCGCCGACGACCTGCGCGCCCTGGACGGACTGATCCGCGTACACGGCCGCAACTCCGGCCTGGGAGCCGAACTTCACGCCTATCACGTGGAGTTGAGCTGGGAGGACCGCCGGGACACACCGGGTGAGTGGCAGCTGCTCCGGCTCCGCAGGAACGAGCGCGAGGAGCCCTCCGTACGCAGCGTGCTCGGCGCCTCCACGGCCACGGCGGGCACGGTGCGGGACACCGACGCCGAGCCGGGCGCCACCGTCCGGTACGCGGCCCTGCCGCTGCGCAACGGGCGGGTCGACGGCCCGCCGCTGGTGTCCCGGCCCCTGGTCGTCGCCCCCGAGGTGGAGGATCCGGTGCTCAGGGACGGCCCGGGGCGGATCGACTGCTCCTGGCGACGGCCGGCCGGCGCCACCGACATCACGGTCGAGCACACCGGACCCGACGGACGGACCGCCCGACTCGCCGTCGGTGAACACGGTTTCACCGCCACCGGACTGCCGGCAGGCGAACACGGCTTCCGGATCGTGTGCCACTACGGCACGGCGGACGGCCGCACGGTCTCCTCGCCGGGCGTCGACGCCGCCGCCACCGTGCATCCCTGGCCGGAACCGGTCGGCACGCTGACCGCCGGCCCCGCCGACGGGGCCGTACGGTTCGCCTGGACCGGCGCCCGGGACGCCGAGGTCAGGCTGGTGACGTGGCCCGGCAGGGCGCCCGCGCCGGGAACCGAGCTGCGCACCGACGACCTGCCGCCCGCGCTGGACTGGCCCGAGGCGGCGGGCGCCCTGTGCCCGCCGCCCGGCACGTACACCGAGGTCGCCGCGGTGGCCGTGCGCGGCGCCCGGGCGCTGGCCGGTCCGACGGTCGGCGTGGAGGCCGTACGCCCCGTGCCCGGGCTCGCCGCTCACCGGCTGCCCGGCGGAGAGGCGAGGATCGTCCTGGACTGGCCCGAGGACGCCCCGCACCTCGTCGTCGGCTGGCAGCCGGTGGGCTCCGCGGACGGCCGGGAACGCACCGTCACCGCACACGCCTACCGGCGCGGCGGGCTGCAGCTGCCCGTGGGCCGGGGTGCCGTCCGGGTGCGGGCCGTGTCGGTGCCCAGGGTGCCCGGTGCGGTGGTCGTGGTGCCCGACGCGGCCGAGGTGCTGGTGCCGCCGGACGCCGCGGTCTCCTACCAACTGGTGCGGGTGCCCCGGCGGTTGTTCGGACGGCAGCGCACGACACTGCTGCGGGTCACGCTGTCGGCGCCAGGAGGGCTCGCCCAGGCCCCCGAGTTCGTGTGCGTCGCGCGCAGCGGCACCCTGCTCCCCCGGAACGCCTCCGACGGCACGACCGTGCTGCGGATATCCGGCCCCGAACTGACCCGGCTCGGCAGCCTCGAGAAGGAACTGCCGGCCACCCCCTGCCCCGCCCCCTACTTCCTGCGCGGCTTCCTGCTCGGGGAGCACGCGGCCTCGGTGCGACTCGAAGAACCCCCTCTCGCGAGCCTGGTGGTGCGCTGAGCCATGACGACCGTGATCTGCCCCTACTGCTTCGCTCGCGCATCGGCGGCCCGGTTGCCGTACCGCTGTCTGATGACCCCGACCGGGGTGCGCGGCGGTGCCCCCTGCGCGGCCGAGACCGACAAAGCCTGGGCCGCGTTCCAGGGACCGCGGACGCCTCGGGGTGCCCAGGAGCGCGGGCCCGTGTTCACGCCCACGCGCAGGCTCCCCGGGCTCGGCGGCGCCGGCAGCAGCGTGCCCTGCCCGAGATGCGGGGTACCGACGCCGGTCCGGGTGTGCGCGGAGTGCCACAACGATCTGCCCAGCGACTACTGCGACCAGGACAGCCGGATCATCGCCCTGGTCGGGGCCAAGGCCTCCGGGAAGAGCACCTATGTGGCCGTGCTCCGCAACGAGCTGGACCACAGGGTGGGACAGGCCTATCACGCCTCGCTGGCCGCCATGGGACAGCACACGCAGTCGCGTGACAAGGAGATGGCCGAGGACCTGTACGACCGGCTGCGGCTGCCCGACGCGACCCGGCCGTCCGCGCTCGGCTTCAACGACCCGCTGCTGTACCGGCTCAGCCTGCCCCGGCGCGGGCGACTGCGCGTCTCCGGTACCCGGCACACCACGCTCGTCTTCTTCGACGCGGCCGGCGAGGATCTCGCGGGCGCCGAGGCGATCGACCGCTACACCCGTTATCTGAGCGCCGCGGACGGCATCATCCTGCTGGTCGATCCGCTGCAGCTCGGCTCCGTGCGGGACCGGTTGCCCGTGCACGACGGGCCGCCGCTGCCCGTGGTGGAGACCGCGCCCCGGCAGATCGCCGCCGACCTCGCGGCCCAGCTGCGCACGCACGGCAAGGGCGGGACGGACAAACGGGTGACGACGCCCATCGCGGTGGCCGTCACCAAGACGGACATGCTCAGGTCCCTGCTCGACCCGCACTCGCCGCTGCTGCGCAACGCCGCGCACACGGGCGGCGCCTACGACGCCGAGGACCGGCTCGCCGTCCACGAGGAACTCCGGGCCTTGCTCGTGGACTGGGACTGCGGCGCGCTGCTGCGCCAGCTGGAGCACGACTTCGCGAGGCTGTCGCTGTTCGGGCTGTCGGCGCTGGGGGCGCCGCCACCCCCGGACGCCCCGGCGGACGTACCGAAGTCGGGGCCGCAACCGGTGCGGGTGGAGGATCCGCTGCTGTGGCTGCTGGCCCTGCGCGGGCTGCTGCCGGTCCGCACGGCCGGGAAGGAGGGGGCCCGGTGAGCTTCACCCAGCTGCACTACACCTCGGCTCCGCCCGGTCCGGACGGCTCCGGCTTCCGCTTCACCGCGGTCAGTTCCGGCGTACCGGCACCGGTGCTGCGCGAGGCCGAACAGCTCATCGGGTACGAGCCGCCGCGCGATCTTCCGGACCGCCCGGACACCGAGCAGCTGAAGTCCTTCCCGAAGGCCTTCTCGTGCAGTGAACTGTCCGACGGCGGCCGCCTGTTGTGCCGGTCCGTGTACATCGGCGCCGACTACAGCGGGCGGTGGGGCAACTTCCACGCGCACGCCGTGCATCTCCCGGCCGGGACCCGGCTGCCGGAGGGGGCGCTGCCGATCACGGCCTGGGAGTCGTCGCGCTGGGCGGAGACCACACCCCCGGACGGCCGGCCGGAGCCGGTCGGCCGGTTCGAGCCGTCGGGACTGCTGCGCCGGGACGCGCTCGTCGCGTTCGCACGGTCCCGGGCGGACCGGCTGGCCGCGTTCTTCGCCGACCTGCACACCCTGGCCGACGGCAGTGACGCCCGGCAGATCGTCGTCGTGGAGCGGGACAGCGCGGACGTGGCCCGGTGGATCGCGCTCGCCTGCGCGGTCCTGCCACGGGAGCAGGCACACCTGCTGACCTTCACGACGTACACCCGGCGACCGCAACAGGCCCGCCAGCAGATCGTCGGCGCGCTGCCCTCGTCGGAGCCGGTCGGGCACGACCACCGGTTCCGGGTGCACGACTGCATCGGCCGGGCCACCGGGGATCCCGTGTCGGACACCTGGGCCGACGTGTGCGCGCGGATCTGGACGGCGGGGCGCCCGGAGCTGTTCCGCGAGACGGCCCGCGAGGTCGGGGACACCTGCCGCGACCCCGGTGCGCTGGCGACCAGCGCCCTGTCCGAAGGCATCCCCCTGCGCCCGGACGGCCGGGCGGCCGCCGCCCGGTGGGCCACGGAGCATGCGTTCCGGATGCCCGGCCCGACGCTCGTGGCGCTGGTGGCGCAGCTGGCCCGGGAGCCCGCCGGTGACGGGGGGTGGGGCGCCGGGGCCGAGCAGCAGTCCGAGGCCGGCAGTGGCGCCGTGGGAGGCGATGGCCCGGACGCCGGGAGGCTCGCCGGCCGGGGCGCCGGGGGGTATGCCGACCGCGGTGCGGGAGAGCCTGTCGGCCGGGGCGCCGGGGAGCATGCCCACCGTGGTGCCGGGGAGGCTCCCGGTGAGGGCTCCGGCCGGGGCGCGCGGGACGACGAAGCGGTGGCGCTGGCCGTGCTGTTGGCGCGGCTGGACGGAAAGGTGCCCACGGCCGTGTCCGCGCCGCTCGCCGCGCGGGTGCTGGCCCTGGCCGTGTACGGACGGGGCCCGGTCCCCGCGCTGGGTGCGGCCTCGCTGACCCCCGGGGTGCGAGCCGCGCTGGCCCGGGATCTGGCACCGGCCCTGCGCGACGGCATCGCCGATGCGACGGGACCGGCGACCGGCCGGCCCCTGGAACTGCTGCACATCGCCGACCTGCTCGATGTCGACTGCACGGACGTGCTGCCGGTGTTCGCGGGCCGCATCGCGCAGGGGCTGGTGAACGCGCGGGCCGCGGCGAAGGACGACGGGCCGGGCACGTCCGGGGACGAGAAGCAGGGCCGGCCGGGCGGCGAACAGCAGGCGCCGGAGCCCGCCGGGAAGGGGCATCATGCACCCGCCGGCCACCCCGCCTCCCCCTGTCCCCCCGCTCTCCTCGACGCCCTGCACACGCACCCCGCCCTGCGTGCGGCCCTGTTCGGCGCGCTGGACGCGCTGGCCGTGGCGAATCCGCCCGTCGTGGCCGCGCGGCTCGCGGGGTCCTGGCTGCCCGTGACAGCGGGGCCCGGCTTCCCGCACCTGCGGATGTGCGTGCTCGGCGACACGGCCGGCCCGCCCGACGGGGACCGGCTCGGGCGGTTCCACGCGGTGCTGCGCACCGCCGGGGTCTCGCCGCACGCCGAACCGGCGGTCCTGCGCACGGCGTTCCACCTGGTGTGGCCCGACGACCTGCCCACCGGGGAGGAGGCGAGCCTGCTGCTGAACCAGCTGGGCTCGGACGCGCACCGCCACGCAGGCACCCGGGACCTGCTGGTGGCCGCCGCTCTCGCCGCCCCCGTCGCGGATGCCGCCGCCCCCCTGCTCGCCGTCGATCTGCTGCGCCGCTTCCCCACGGAGCTGGCCCCGGCGCACCGCCCGCCCCTGCTCCTGCTGGAGTTCACGGCGCTGCTCGGCACCGGCGGCGAGGGCGAGAACTGGGTGGAGCGGGTACGCGCGCTGCGGGACGGCGCGATCGAGCCCGTGCCCGCGCAGGTGACCCGGCGGGTGTACGACGCCCTGGCCCGGCGGCTGCTGAGCGTACCGGTGCCCCCGGGCGAGCTGTACGCGCTGGCCCGCTCCGACGACGCGGACATGCTGGCGGCCTACCAGCGGGTGGCGCGCGGAATCGAGGTCGCCGACCGCCTCTCCATGTCGCCGTCGTACCTGGCCGCCCGCTTCTGCGACTGGAGCGCCTACCCGGGCACCCACCCCCGCTGGGAGGCGACGCGCACGACGTTGCTGGCCAAGGTGCTGCGGCCGGTGGTACGGACGCTGCCCGACAAGGAGCAGGCCGCGGTCGAGGAGGCACTGCGCCGCACGGGCGGGGGCCGGCTGGACGCGTACCGCGCGTGGAACCGGCCGGGCGCCCTGGTCCGGCTGGCCGGCCGGCTGGCGGGCCGGGCGTCCGGGCGCGGCCGGCACGAGGACCGGCAGCCGCCGGGGCCCGGGGACGCCGGGCCGCCCGCCGGCGGGGACGTCCGGTGAAGAGCGGCGACGGCATCTGGGGCGGTGGGCAGTTGTCCATCACCCTGCAGGTGGTGCTCGCCCTGCTCGCCTGGACCGGGCTGGTGGCCGTCGCGGTCTGTCTGTTCCGGACGCTCTGGGAGTACGTGGCTCGGGGCGTGGACGGGGTGTGGCAGGGGCTCGAGCCATGGGACACGGGCATGGTGGACCCGCGTCTGCCCCCGACCCGGGGTGCGGAGCCTGCCCACCCGGCCTACTGGTGGCGGCAGTCGTGGAGGGACGCGGCCTCGGCCGGCGGCAACGGTATGCGGTCGCTCTGGCACGCGTTCGTCCAACGATGGATGTACTTCGTGTTGAACCTGGCACAGGGCCGGTACCCGCGCGGGCAGCGTCCGGCGATGCCTCTCAGCCGGTTCCTGCTGGCCACACTGATCGCCCCCGGTACGGCGGTGGGCGCGCTGATCGGCGCGGTGCTCGCCACCGTGCTGCTCGGCTGGGTGCTGCTGGTCTTCGCGGTGCTGCTGGGCCTGGTCTGGCTCGGCTGGGCGGCGAGTGTATTCCTGCTACGCGGGCTGGACCGGGGCTGGGCGATGCTGCGGGGCATCCGCCCGGCCTGCCCGCACCCGGGCTGTTACGCGCTGGTCCCGCTGGCGCTGCACCGCTGCGACGGCTGTGGCTCGCGGCACGCCGAAATGCGGCCGGGTCCGTACGGCGCCCTGTGGCATGTGTGCCGCTGCGGGCGCCGGCTGCCGGCCACGCGGCTGACCGGCCGGGGCAGACTGTCCACGCTGTGCCCGCGCTGCGAAGACAACCTGCCGCAGGCGCTGGCCACCACCCGGGTGGTGCACGCCCCGGTGGTGGGCGGCACCTCGTCGGGCAAGACGATGCTGGTGGCGGCCGTGGTCGAGGGGCTGCACGGCTGGGCCCGGGAGGGCGAACTGCGCGTCGAGTACGCCTCCGACCTCGACCAGGTCTCCCAAAACTCGGTCGACCAGCAGCTGAAGCGGGCCAGTTGGGCACACGCCACGACCGGAGGGCCGCCGCGCGCTCTGATGCTCGTCGTGTCGCGGGGGCTTCGGCGGCGGCTGCTGTACCTGTACGACCCGATGGGCGAGTCGGTGAGCGACGCCGGACGGGCACGGACCCAGGGCTACCTGGCGCACGCGGACGGGGTGGTCCTGCTCGTCGACGTGCTCGCCGATCCCACGGTGCGCCGTCGGCTGGGCCCGGCCGACACCGCGCGTGCGGAGCGGGCGCGGCCCTCGCTCCAGGGGCCGCGGGAGACGTACGAGCGGGTGACCGGTGAACTGGCCGCGCTGAGCGGGCGGCGGCCCCGGCTGCCGGTGGCCGCCGTGGTCACCAAGCGGGACGTGCTGGACCAGCTGACCTCGCTGCCGGTGCCGGGCGCCAGGATCGACCACTGGCTCGGTGACATCGGGCTGGGTGCACTCGTGCGGTCCCTCGGCCACGACTTCCGGGCGGCCCGCTACTGGTCGGTCAGCGCCCACGCGGCCACCGGCACCGGGCCGCTGATGAGCGAGCAGCGCCGGGCCGCGGAACCGGTGCTGTGGCTGCTCGCGGCCTCCGGGTTGCGCACCGGCCCGCTGACCGGGCGTGCCGGGGGCGGTGCGCGACGGCTGCGGTGGCCGCGGCGGCGGCCGGCGAAGGCAACGGCGACGACGACGGCAGGTGAGGCCCGGCATGACTGAGGTGACCCCGCCCGTCGGCCGGGGCCGGCAGGCGATGGCGGGCCTGTTCGGCATCGCACTGCTGCTGGCGGTGGCGTCCATCGCCCTCGGCGTCTGGCTGTTGCTGCCCTGACCGTTCCCACCCCTCCGACACGAAAGGACGTTGCGGCGTGAGCGACATTCCCGGCGGGCCGATGGCCAACCGGCCGGTCCACTTCATCTGGCTGCTCGACTGCTCGTACTCGATGCAGGGCGAGAAGATCGCCCGACTCAACTACGCGATCAGGGAAGCCGTCCCGGAAATGCGGTCGGTGGCCCACGACAACCCCGCGGCACAACTCCTGCTGCGCACGGTCACCTTCTCAACCACCGCCCGGTGGCACCACGGGACGCCGGTTCCCGTGGACGACTTCACCTGGCAGGACGTGCAGGTCGACGGCATGACGAACATGGGTGACGCGCTGCACCTGGTGGCCCGGGAGCTGCAGACCCCGCCGATGCCGCAGCGGGCGCTGAAGCCGGTGCTGGCGCTGGTCTCGGACGGCTCGCCCACCGACGACTGGAGGGCCGGCCTGAAGGCCGTGGACGCCACCCCCTGGGGGCGCAAGGCGGTGCGGGTGGCCGTCGCGATCGGCGCGGACGCGGACCGCGGGGTCCTGCAGGAGTTCCTCGGCAACCCCGAACTGCAGCCGCTGGACGCCAACAGCCCCAAGCAGTTGGCGGCCGCGATCCGCTGGGCGTCGACGGCGGCCGTGAAGGCGGCCTCCCGGCCGGTCGCCGACGAAGGCTTCACGGTGAACATGGCGAAGCAGCCGTATGCGCCGCCGGTGCTGAACGACGACGATGACGACGACGTGTGGTGACGCTCCGGGTGCGACGGTGGGAGACGCTGGCCGGGAGCGTCCAGGGCGTGGGCAAGCACTGCAATCAGGACTGGTACGAGTGCCGGGGCACCGGCTCGGAGACGGATCCGCTGGTGCTGGCCGTGGCCGACGGGCACGGCTCGGCGGCGCACGCGCGCAGCGGGCTGGGCGCGCGGTTCGCCGTGGACCGGTTCGTGTCCCTGGCCGCCGGGTTCGGGCGGGCGGCCCACGGCTGCCAGGAGCGGGGCCGGCTGGCCCGGCTCATGGCCTACGCCCGGGACGGCTTCCCGCGCGCCGTGGTGCACGAATGGCAGCAGGCGGCCCTCGGCCACTGGGACCGGCACCGGCCGGCGGTGGGGGTGGCCGGCCGGGAGCCGGACCCCGGGGAGAAACTCCTGCTGTACGGCACGACCCTGCTCGGTGCGGTGGTCACGCCCTGGCTGTTCGTGGCCTGGCAGATCGGCGACGGGGACCTCGCGGTGGTCGGGCACGACGGCACGCTGCGCCGGCCGCTCGCGCCCGCCCAGGAGGACCTGGGCGACGAGACCGAGTCGCTGTGCGGGCGGCAGGCCTGGCGGTCGGTGCGGATGCACTGGGCGCCGGTGTTCGACGCGGCCCGCGCTCCGCGGCTGGTCGTGCTCTCCACGGACGGACTGTCGAAGAGCTTCGCCTCGGCGGACGGGTACCGCGCGTTCGTCACGGACCTGGCCGGTCGCCTCGCCGCTCAGGGCAGCGCCGGCGTCCGCACGGCCCTGCCGGACTGGCTGGCGCAGGCCTCCCGCTACTCGGGCGACGACACGACCCTGGCGGCGGCGGTGGCCGGCACCGAGTGACCACGGAACGGAAGACGGAGACGTAGATGAGCGGCATGCTCGACGGCGGGACGTACCTCGCGGCGGAGAACGGTGACGACGTCGAGATCGTGGACCTTCTCGGCGCCGGCGGGCAGGGCGAGGTGTACCGGGTCCGGACGCCGGACGGGGAGCGGGCCCTGAAGTGGTACTACCCGACGTGCGCGACCCCGGAGCAGGAGGCGATCGTACGGGAACTGGTGACCCGGGACTTCGCCGATGACCGGTTCCTGTGGCCGGAGGCCTTCGTACCGGAGCACCGCGGCTCGTTCGGCTATCTGATGGGGTTGCGTCCGGACCGCTTCAAGGGCCTTCCTGCGCTGTTCCGGCGGCAGTTGCGCACCACACCCCGGGCGCTGCTGACGGCCTGCCTGTACACGGTGGAGGCCTATCAGGCGCTGCACTCCCGGGGCATCGCCTACCGGGACATCTCCTGGGGCAACATCTTCTTCGACCCGTACACCGGTGACGTGCTGGTGTGCGACAACGACAACGCGGTGGTGGAGGGCGACGTCAGCGGTATCTCGGGGACCATGGAGTTCATGGCCCCGGAGCTGGTGCGCGGCGGCCCCGGGGCGTGCCCCGGCACCCAGTCCGATCTGCACTCGCTCGCCGTGCTGCTGTTCATGTTGCTGATGAACCATCACCCGCTCAAGGGCAGGCGCGAGTTGGGCATCCACTGCCTGGACGACGCCGCGGAGCGCAGGCTGTACGGCAGGAGCCCGTTGTTCGTGTTCGACCCGGTGGACGATTCCAACGCTCCCGATCCGGTGGAGCACGCCACCGTACTGGCCACCTGGGACGCGGCTGCGGTACGGCTGCGGGAGCTGTTCCGGCGCTCCTTCACGACCGGGTTGCACGATCCGGCGGCCCGGGTGCGGGAGTCGGAGTGGCGTGATGCGCTGCGTGCGGTGCTGGACGCGGTGGTGGAGTGCGCCTCGTGCGGGCGGCAGAACATGACCGAGCCGGGTGAGAATCCGCCGCCGCGGGACTGCTGGGGGTGCGGGGCCCTGCTGGTGCTGCCGCCGCGGCTGACGGTGACCACTCCGCCGCCCCGCTCCGAGCACCACATCCGGCTGCGCCGGGCCGCCCGTGTGCAGGCGCACCATCTGCTGCCGGAGCCGGCGCGGCACGACTGCTCGGACGCGGCGCTCGTGGCGGAGCTGGTGGAACATCCCGACAGGCCTGGGCGGTTCGGGCTCGCCAACCGCTCGCAGGAGACGTGGACGGGCGCCCGTTCGGACGGCACCGTGCAGAAGGTCGAGCCCGGTCAGACCGTGCCGCTGCGGGCGGGGCTCGATCTCGACCTCGGTGGCGGGGTACGGGCGGTCGTGCGGGCGCAGTGACCGGGCGGGCCCGGGGCCCCGTGGCGGCGGGGCTCCGGCCGCTCAGAGACCGAGCGCCTGCGTGAGTTCGCGGGTGAAGGCGAGGCTGCCGGTGCCGGCCGACGCCGCGATGGCGATGGTCTCCAGTGCGGAGCGGATCCGGCCCCGGTTGGGCGGCAGCCCGTCCTCGGCGGACCGGGCCAGCTCGCGCTGGATGACTTCGCCGCTGCCGACGAGTCCGGGGTACTCGGCGTGCAGGGTGTCGGTGAGCTGGTCGGCGACGTCCATCAGCATGTCGAGGTCGGGGGTGGTGTAGCTGGTCCGGATCCGGCCGTGGCCGGTGAAGTTACCCGGGTCGTTGACGTTTCCGTAGTGGTAGGTGCTCATGTCCTGCCCTCGGTTCTGGCCGGCGGCTCGTTTCCGGACCGGAGGAGCCGCCGGGAGGCTGGGGTTACGGTTTCGGCGTGGGCGGAGCGGATCCCGCGGGCCCGGGTCCGCCCCGGGCTCCCGGGCCGCCGTGGTTTCCGGGCCCCTGCCGCCCGCCTGGGAGGGTGCGTCCCGTGGGCGCCGATGTTGCTGGGACCGCTGACGTTACCGATGTCACGGCTCTGCGTGTTGATGACCTGTACGGCCTTGCCGACGGTGCCGGTGGCGATGTCGTGGTGCCGCGGGAACCGTTCTGCCGCGGCGGGAACGCCCTTGCGGCGCTGCCGGTGACGCCGTGGGGTGCGGGTGCCGCGCGGTTCGGGGCCGGTGCGTCGGCCGGTGTGACCCGGGAGGGCCCGCCGGTGCTGGGGAGCCTGCCGCCGAGAGGGCCGAAAATCGCCACCCGTCCGGGTGAGCGGTGTCCGTTGACCGGTCCCCGAACCCCCGTCAGGGAGCGCGGGAGACACGGCCGTCCGAGCCCGTCGGCGGTGAGCGTCCGGGCGGCGTGGCGGGTGGAGCCGTCGTCGAGGCGGTCGGAGGGGCCCGGGCGCCGGGGCACGCCGTCCTCGCGGCACCGCGGCGACGACGGTGATGGTCGGCCCGTCATCCTCACCCGTCCCCCCTCTTCCGGCGTTCGGCGCGCTTCACCCTAGGGACAGCCTCACGTGGTTGTCGCGGGGTTCGGCGAGCCGGGCCGCCGGGGAGCCTGGGTGTGCTATGGCCGACGCGGTCCGGCGCTCCCCTGTGCCGTCGGACCGCGTCGGCTCTTCGTTCTGCGCCTGGTGCCGCCCTGGTGTCACACGTGTGGTGACGTAGGGGCTCCGCAGGGGCGGTTATCGGCCATTCCGTGATCGGGGGTCGGTCGAAGCACAGCGCGCCGGTGCGGGTGCGCTTCAGTTCGAAGAAGTCTGGCTGCCGGGCCGGCCCGTCGGCCTGCCGCGCGCAGCCAGGCCTCCTGGAGGGCGTCGTCGGCCTCGGCGGCCGGACCGAGCAGCCGGTACGGCCACGGCGGTCACGTGCACCCGGCCCGCCTGGAACCGCACGACCAGCCGCTCCCCCGCGTCCCCCGCGACACCGGACGCGACCAGCCGCTGCGAGTCCGTCGAGACACCGGGCGCGACCAGCCGCTGCCCACGTCCGTCGTGACGCCGGGTTGCGCCGGCCGCTGCCCCGACTCCCCTGCGGCGTCGGGCGCGACCAGCCGCTCCCCCGCGTCCCCTGCGAGTTCTTCCACCATGTCCCCCGTTTGTTCCGTGCGCACGCTCCCCGTCCGGTACTGATGCATGCTTCTCTTGCGGGCCTGCTGAAGCGCCGGCCCCCGCCGGACGGTCAACCGCCCTGTCGTGCGGCGTCCTCGGCCAGCCCGGCCAGTTCGGTGACCGGCAGGGAACCGGCCGCCCTGCGCTCCTTCGCGAACCGGTTCGCGAGGTCTTGCAGCAGTTCGTTCAGCGGGGTGGGTACGCCGTGCAGCCGGCCGAGCAGGACGATCTCGCCGTTGAGGTAGTCCGCCTCGATGGTGCCGGTGCCCCGGGCGAGGGACTGCCAGGAGGAGCCGCCGCCGCGCGGGGCCCCGTCCAGCGGGACCAGGGTGACCTTGTCGCCACGTACCGCGCGCTGCTCCTCGGCGCTCGCGTACGGGATGCCGGCCGCCCGGAGCACGGCCTCTCCTTCGGACCGTACGCGCGCGTACAGGGCCTGGGCTTCCTCGCTGGCGACCGGCCCGCTGACCGCTTCGAGGGCGTTGCCGAGGTTCCCGAGCAGCTTGGCGTACTGCCAGCGGGCGACGTCGGCCACGACCGGTGCCTCGAAGTGCGCGTCGGCCAGGTCGGCGGCGATGCGGCGGGCGGTGTCGTCGGTGCCGTGCGGGAGGCGTCCGAGGTGCAGGATGCCGGTGAGCGGGGTACCGGCGGCGGAGACGACCCCGGGTTCCACGAAGGCCGACGGCAGCCAGACGCAGACGCCGAGGACGTGCCGGAAGCGGCGCAGCGCGAGCCGTCCGCTCTCGACGCCGTTCTGCAGGCAGACGAGCGGCAGCCGTGCGGCCGCGGTACCGCCGCCGGCGACCGGCGCGTCCGCCCAGGTGTCCAGGGCGGCCACGGTGTCCTGGGTCTTCACGGCGAGGACGAGGACGTCGTCGGCGCGCAGCTCACCGAGCGGGGCCGGTCCGTCCACGGCGGGCAGCCGGAGTGTCGACTCCCCCTGCGGGACCCGCAGTCGCAGCCCGTGCTCGCGGAGGGCCGCCAGGTGCCGGCCGCGGGCGACGAGGACGACCTCACGCCCGGCCTGGGCCAGCCGGCCACCGACGGTGCCGCCGACCGCGCCGGCCCCGATGATGATGTAGCGCATGGGCAGAGCCTCGCACACCGCTCCTGGGCGCTCGCTGGTCGCCCCCCTGCCCTTCGGCGCGGGGCGGACGGCCGACGGCATCCACGGGAGGCCCGAACCGCGGTTGGCACCCCACGATGTGACGTTACATCAGATATGCGGGCAGCCCACCTGCGCGGTGAGCCGGCCCGCGGCCTCCGTCGACCGGCCCGCCCGGCCCAGGTGTGCCGAGACGCCGCCTGGACGGGCCGGGGCGCCGCCGGGCACCCGCTGCGGCCGGCGGACCGTCACGCACCCGGAGCGGTCAGTTCGACCAGCTTGAGCACGGTGTTCCAGTTCCGGCTCGTGGCGACGAGGCCCTTGGTCGTCCGGGGCCGGGCCAGCGCCTCGGCGAGCTTGGAGCGGCCGACGCCGTCCGGGGCGTACAGATACAGGCAGCGGTCGCCGAGCCGGAACTCCTCCGGGAGGTGGGCGGCCTGGTCGATCTCCGCGAACCGGTCGGGGGTGACGGGTGCGGAGAAGTAGGTGACGTGCAGTTGCCTGGGCGCCAGGTCTGCGGCCGGGAACGGACAGGCCTGCGCGACCGCCCTCAGGTAGGCGTGGTCGCGCACGAGCACGTCGACGGAGAAACCGAAGCTCTCCTCGATCGCCCGGGCCAGCTCCGCCGCGAGGGACTCCTCGTCGCCGTGGCCGGCGGCGAAGACGGCCTGACCGCTCTGGAGATGGGTGCGGACACCGGTGTGGCCGAGGCCGGTCATGAGCGTGCGGAGTTCGGCCATGGGGAGCTTCTTGCTGCCGCCGACGTTGATTCCGCGCAACAGCGCCGCATAGGTGGTCATCCGGCCACCCTAGAGCGGCCGTCGTGCCCCGTGGGGGCGGGCACGACGGCCGCGCCCGCGCCAGGACGGGCTGCGCGAAACTCTGGCCGATGAGCGGGGGCCGGATCAACCTCTACACGCACCTGTGACTTGTTCAACAAGGTTTCGTAATCACAAAGCGGATCTCTGTCGGCCGGAACGGACACCGGGTTCCTCGCCCCGGGCTCCCACCCCTCGTCCCCGAGACGCACCCCCGAGAACCAGCGATAGATGTAAGGGGCCGCCGTCCTACCCAGCGGTGATCCAGGCCCCGCGCACTTCACCGGGCAGCACGACGAGACGGCCGTGTCGCGCGCCTACCGTCGAGACCGGAGCAAGCACAGACGTGGCGGCAGGGGGCCGTCACCGCACACGAGGGGGCAGACCCGTCATGGGGAACACAGAGGTGCGGGTGCGGGGGCTGGCCGCCCGGGCCGGCGGCTGGAGCGCCCGGCACCGCTGGGCGGCCGTCGGCATATGGGTGCTGTTCGTCGTCCTGGCGATGGGGCTCGGCTCGGCGGCGGGCCGGGTCGACGTGGACGAGAGCGACCAGCTGAAGGGCGAGACGCACACCGCCGCCAAGATCATCGACGACGCCGGGATCGAGGAACCCGCCTCGGAGACCGTCCTGATCCAGGCCGAGGACGGGGCGTTGAAGGCCACCAGCGGCGAATTCCGTGCCGCCGTCGCCGATGTCGTGAAGGCCGTCGAAGGCACCGGCAGGGTCACGGGCGTGACCTCGCCCTACGACACGCGCACCATCTCCCGGGACGGCCGCGGCGCGCTGGTCCAGTTCGACCTGCGCGGAGATGCGGACACCGCCGCCGACCGGATCGAGCCGGTGCTGAAGGCCGTCGCCGGGGTGCAGAAGGACCACGGCTCGCTGCGGATCGAGGAGATCGGCGGCGCCAGCATGCAGAAGCAGTACAAGGACGCCTTCGGGGACGACTTCCAGAAGGCCGAGTACTCGGCGGTGCCGGTGGCGCTCGGCATCCTGCTGATCGCGTTCGGCGCACTGGTGGCCGCACTGCTGCCGGTGGCCCTGGCGATCACCGCGATCATGGCGACGATGGGCCTGATGGGCCTGGTCAGCCATCTGCAGCCGATGAGCGACACCGCCAACTCCGTGATGCTGCTGGTCGGTATGGCCGTCGGTGTCGACTACTGCCTGTTCTACCTGCGCCGCGAGCGGGAGGAGCGGGAGGCCGGCCGGGACGCCGGCACAGCCCTCAGGATCGCCGCCGCGACCAGCGGCCGCGCGATCATCGTCTCCGGCGTCACGGTGTGCGTGGCGATGGCGGGCATGCTGTTCACCGGGCTCGCCGAGTTCGAGGCGATGGGCCTGGCCTCGCTGATGGTCGTGGCCGTCGCCATGGTCGGGTCGGTGACCGTGCTGCCCGCGCTGCTGTCACTGCTCGGCGAGCGCGTCGAGAAGGGCCGCATTCCGTTCCTGGGCCGCCGGGGACGCCGGCGCGGCACGGACGACGGCAGCCGCTTCTGGACGGCCGTGCTGCGGGGCGTGCTGGCCAAGCCGCTGGTCTCGGTCGTCGTCGCGGCCGGCGCACTGCTCGCGATTGCCGCGCCCGCGCTCGGCATGAAGACGCAACAGCTGACGCTGGACCAGGAGTTCGGCGACTCGCTGCCCATGGTGCAGACCTACAACCGCATCAACGACGCCTTCCCGGGCGGCAGCGAGCCGGCCCAGGTCGTCGTCAAGGCCAAGGACATCGACGCACCCGAAGTACGCCGGGCACTGGCGGACTTCAAGAAGCAGGCGATCGCCTCGGGGGCCTCGCGCGGCCCGGTCGACATCAAGCTGCACGACGCGCAGAACCTGGCCCTGGTCTCGGTGCCGCTGGTCGGCGGCTCGGACATGGACAAGGCGACACAGAGCCTTCAGAAGCTGCGCGACGAGGTGCGGCCCGCCACGCTCGGCAAGGTCGACGGCGTGCAGGCCCCGGTCACCGGGCAGGTCGCGGGCAACCACGACTTCAACGACCAGTTGATGGGCTCGGTCGTCCCGGTCTTCGTGTTCGTGGTCGTCTTCGCCTTCCTGCTGATGCTGCTGTCCTTCCGCTCGCTGACCGTCGCGATCACCTCGATCGTGCTCAACCTGCTGTCGGTGGCCGCCGCCTACGGCATCCTCGTCGCCGTCTTCCAGCACGGCTGGGGCGCCTCGCTGGTGGGCGCGGAGGGAGTCGGCGCGATCGTGACCTGGCTGCCGTTGTTCCTGTTCGTGATCCTGTTCGGGCTGTCCATGGACTACCACGTGTTCGTGGTCTCCCGGATCCGCGAGGCCCGTATGCGCGGCCGTACGACGAAGGACGCGATCCGGCACGGTGTGGTCACCACGGCCGGGGTCGTCACGAGCGCCGCGGTCATCATGGTCGCCGTGTTCGCGATCTTCGGCACGCTGTCCATGCAGTCCATGAAGCAGATGGGCGTGGGCCTGGCCGCGGCCGTACTCATCGACGCCACGATCATCCGCGGGGTGCTGCTGCCGGCGGTGATGGCCCTGCTGGGCGAGCGCAACTGGTACCTGCCGAAGTGGCTGCACCGGCTGCCGGACCTGACCCACGACGAGGCGCCGGCGGCGGTCGTGACGCCGGTGCACGACCGGGGCGAGCGGCTGACTGTCTGATTCCGTCCGTCGACGCAGGGCCCGTCGGTTCCGGGAGGAGCCGACGGGCCCTGTCCGTGCTCAGGCCATCGAGCGAGCCTGCGGCACCGGCTTGGTCGTGGCCGTCGGCCGCGGGCGAAGGGCCAGGACGGCGGCCGGGCCGAGAGCGGCCGCCCCTCGTCCGCAAGGCCCGGCCCGGCACCACGGTGCGTCTCCGGCCGCCGCCGGTGTGCCCGTGGCCGCCGCTCACCGCTGCGTGGCCTGGCTCGCGCGACTGCCCGGCAGTTCGGCCTCGATGAGGTCGGCGGCCCGCCGGGTGCCGCCCTCCTGTGCCATCTCCGCCTGGATCTCCTTGAGCCGGCGCGCGACCTCGGGGTCGTCGACCAGCGCGAGGGCGGCCTCGCGGAGGCGGTCGGCGGTGGCCTCCTCGGCGGGCAGGTGCCGGGCGACCCCGAGGCCCTGCAGCATGTCGGCGTTGCCGAACTGGTCCACGGCCTGGGGTACGGCGATCATCGGCGTGGCGGTGGCCAGCCCCTCCTGGCTGCCGCCGGCGCCCGCGTGCGTGACGAACAGGTCGGCCTGCCGCAGGACCGCCGGTTGAGGCACCCAGCTGTGCACCTCGACATGGGCGGGTACGTCGCCCAGTTCGGCGCGGGTCACGTGCCGGCCGACCTGCAGGACGACGTGCCAGCCGGGGAGGTTCCCGAAGGCGCGCACGCACTCCCGGTAGAAAGCGGGCCGCTTGGTGTAGGCCGAGCCGAGGGACACCAGCACGACCTTCTCCGCACCGGCGGGCCGCTGCCAGGCGCCCTGGCCGGCGCGGTCGCCCTGGCAGGCGCCGACGAAGGTGTGGACGCGTTCGTCGACCCGGTCGGCGTGCGGCTGGAGGGCCTTGGGGATGAGCACGAGGGAGCGGGCCGGGCGGCCGACGAAGGCGTCCGGGTGCTGTGTGATCCCGTTCTCGGCCAGCCAGGCCTCGAACCGGGCGTAGTAGGCCCGTCCTCGCTCGGTCTGCCTCGGCTCCTTCCACATCGGCTCGGCCACCTCCTCCTCGTACCCCTCCCAGGCGACCAGGTTCGGGGAGAGGGAGACCGCCGGGACGCCCCAGCGATGGGCGAGGACGCGGGCCGGGTACGAGGCGATGTCGTGCAGGACGAGGTCGGGTGTGTCGTCGCCGTAGGCCGCGATGAGCTGGGGCAGCGCCTGGACGGCGTCGTCCAGGAACGGCTCCACGCTGTCGAGCAGGGTGCTCCCCCAGGCGTCCGGGTCGGCGTCGGGCCCCGGCAGGGTGGAGGCGTAGGGCACGGGCCGGGCGCCGGTGGCGGCCACCTTGTCGGCGAAGACCGGCGGGATGGCGTACGTGACCCGGTGGCCGCGGGCGACGAGTTCCCGGATCACCTCCAGGCTGGGGTTCACATGGCCGTGCGCGGCGATGGAGAACATGGCGATGTGGGCGGGTGCGGTCACTGGAGTCATGCCACAGAGGTTAGACGAGACGATACGTATCGTCTAATTCATTTTCCGTGCCCGCTGTTCTTCCGGGAGCCGGGGGCAGGAACTCTCAGCGCTGGTAGCGGGCCAGCACGAGATTGCCGTCCCGCTGGAGGCGGCCGCGCAGCTCGGCGAGGCCGATCGCGCCGCTGTAGTACTCCTGGTAGGCCGGGGTCGCCACCTTGTCCTTCCACTCCGGGTAGCCGCGGACCGACTGCGCGGGCGCCGGGCGGAGCCGGTCCGCGAGGGCGGTGCCGGTGGCCCAGCCGTACTTCGTGGTGTGCAGGGCCGGGTCCTGCAGGGCCCGGGTGCCGGTGGGCAGCATCCAGTCGCCGAGGGCGAGGCGGACCATGTTCTGCGGCCGCAGCAGGAAGTCGATGAACGCCACGGCCTCCTTCTTGTGCGGGCAGTCGGCGGAGACGGACAGCGTCTGCGGGCTGACGCCCTGGGCGAGCCCGTCGGCGCCCGCCGGGGCCGGCAGCACCTCCCAGCGGAAGCCCCGGGGTGCCTGCTGCACGATCTGCTGCCGGTAGGAGAAGCCCAGCGGCACCATCGCGTACCGGCCGCCGAAGAAGCCGGGCAGGGTGTCCGAACCGCCGCTGCCGAGCGTCGAGGCAGGGGCGCTGTGGTCGACGGCGACCTGGTCGTGGACGGTACGGGGCACGATGGCGTCCCCCTCGGTGAAGCGCACGGTGACCTTGCCGTCCGCGCCCCGGTGGAAGAGTCGCCCGCCCGCCGACAGGGACAGGTTGAGCGTGGCGGAGACGGGCTCCTTCAGCGGCCAGGCCACGCCGTACCGCCCGGGTCCGCTGAGCCGCTTGGCGACCTGCCGGAACTCCGTCCAGGTCCAGGGGTGTCCGGGCGTGGGTATGCGCACCTTCGCCGCCCGCAGCAGGTCCGAGTTGGCGATCAGCACCCGGGGTTCCTGGAGGAACGGCACGCCGTAGACGCCGGTCCCGAAGGTGGCGGTGTCCCAGCTGCTGCGCGGTATGGCGGACTTCAGCCGGCCGGGCAGCAGGCCTCTCAGGTCGGCCAGGTACCCGCCGTAGGCGAAGTCGGCGAGGTCGTCGGAGGCGTCATGGACGACGTCCGGGGCTTCGCCGCCCTCGAAGGAGGTGAGCAGCTGGTCGTGCACGCTGTCCCAGCTTCCCTGGACGTACTCGACCCTGACGTCCGGATGGGTCGCGTTCCACTCCTTCACCAGCTCCTTGTTGGCGGCGACGGACTCCTGCTGCCAGGCCAGGGACTGGAAGCGCAGGGTGACCGGCCCGCCCGCGCGGTGGCCCGGCGACGAGCAGCCGGCCAGAAGCAGGAGCATCACGAGTGTCCTGACGAGGGTCCGCATCAGCTCTTCACCGCCCCGGCGAGCAGGCCGCCCGTGATCCGGCGCTGGACGAGCGCGAAGACGGCCACGGAGGGCAGGGTGGCGAGGAACGCCGCCGCGGCCAGCGGCCCGAGGTCGGCCACGCCCTCCGCACCGATGAAGTGGGTGAGGACGACCGGGAGGGTCTGCCTCCCCGGGCTCTTGAGCAGCACCAGCGCGAAGAAGAACTCGTTCCATGCGGTGACGAACGCGAACAGGGCCGTGGCCGCGATACCGGGTGCGAGCAGCGGCGCCGTCACGGACACCAGGATCCTGAGGCGCCCGGCCCCGTCGACGGCCGCCGCTTCCTCCAGCTCGGCGGGCACCGCCCGGACGTGACCGGTGAGCATCCACAGCGCGAACGGCAGCGCCCACACCACGTACACCAGCACCAGTCCGGCCAGGGAGTCGATCAGCCGCAGGTTCTTCAGCACCAGGAACAACGGGATGATCACCAGCACGAAGGGGAACGCCTGGCTGACCACCACCCACCCGGTGGCGGCCCGGGCAAGCCGGGTGCGGTGCCTGGCCATGACGTAGGCCATCGGGGTGGCGATGAGGACGGCCACGCCGGCGGTTGCGAGCGCCGCCAGCAGGGAGTTGAGGGCGGCATGTGCCAGAGGCTGTTCACCGAAGGCCTGCCGGACGTTGGACAGGGTGGGGTGGCGCGGGATCCACGTCGGGTGCAGGCTGCCCAGCTCGCGCGGGGACTTCAGCGCGGTGGACAGCAGCCACAGGAACGGGAAGGCCAGGAAGAGCAGATACGCGAGCAGGGCGGCGTACTGGCCGGCGCGGGCCGCACGGCGGGGCCTCATGACTCGTCACCGAGCCGCAGCCGGCCGGCCAGGAAGACCGCGAGCAGGATCGAGACCACCGCGACGAGCACACAACCCATCGCCGCCGCATAGCCGAACTGGCCGTAGCGGAAGGCCTCTTCGTAGGCGAAGAGCATCGGCAGCCGGGTCTTTCCGCCGGGTCCGCCGTTCGTGAGCACGTAGACCAGGGCGAAGGAGTTGAGGTTCCAGATGAGGTTGAGCGCGGTGATGGCGAGGGCCACCGGTCTGAGCGCGGGCCAGGTGACCGTGCGGAAGCGGCGCCAGGCGCCCGCGCCGTCGACCGCTGCCGCCTCGTGCAGTTCGCGCGGGACGTTCTGCAGGCCGGCGAGCAGGGCGACGGTCGTCTGCGGCAGGCCCGCCCAGACGCCGACGACGATCACGGCGGGCAGTGCGGTGGCCAGGCCGCTCAGCCAGTCCCTGCCGTCGCCGAGGCCGAGGTCGCGCAGGGTCTCGTTGAGGACGCCGGCGTCCGGGTTGTAGACGAGCCGCCACATGATGCCGACGACGACCTCGGGCATCGCCCACGGCACGATCGCGAGGGCACGGGCCAGGCCGCGCAGCCGTAAGTCCTGGTTGAGCAGGAGGGCCAGGCCGAGCGCCAGCAGGAACTGGGGCACGGTCACGCCGACCGCCCAGACCAGTCCGATCCGGAACGACTCCCAGAAGAGGGTGTCGTGCAGCAGGTCCCGGAAGTTGAGGGCGCCGATCCACCGGGTGGCGGCCGTCCGGCCGGACTGGGCGTCGGTGAAGGCCAGCAGGATGCCGTACAGCAGCGGGCCGGCACTGAGCACCAGGATCGGGATGAGTGCGGGCAGGACCAGGAACCAGGCACCGCGCTCGGCGATCCGGCGACCGGCGGGCCGCCGTGCTGCCGTCGCGGACGCCTCTGCCCCGGCAACTGATGTCACGGAATCAGCCCCTTTGCCGCTCCGGTTGGCGTGTTCATGGTCGTGAAGGGCGGGTGGCTCGTCAAGGGGCCGCGCACGGCGGCCGACCTGTGCGAATGCGAGACTGGCCGGACACGGCCCGCACCCGGCACCCGCGGTGGGCCCACGGACGGCACGGGAAGACGGCTCGGAGGCACCACGATGGACGAGGCACGCGCGCGGCAGGCACTGGCCGCGGCGGGAGTGCTGCCGGGGCCGGCCCGGGACGCCCGGCTCCTGGCTCTCGGCGAGAACGCGGTGTTCGCCGCCGGTGACCTGGTGGTGAAGGTGGGCCGCGACGCCGAGCTGCTGGAGCGGGCCGAGCGTGAGCTGGCCGTCGCCGGCTGGCTGGCCGAGGCGGGCGTCCCGGCGGTACGGGCGGCCGAGCCGGAGCCGCTGCTGGTGGACGGCCGTCCGGTGACCGTGTGGCACCGGCTGCCGGATGCCGTACGGCCGGCCGAGGCACGGGACCTGGCCGGGCTGCTGCGGGCCGTGCACGCACTTCCCTCCCCTCCCTTCGCGTTGCCGCCCCGCGACCTGCTGGGCGGTGTGGAGCGCTGGCTGCGGCTCGCGGGCGACGCGATCGACCCCGAGGACGCGGCCTATCTGCGTGAGCGCCGCGACGGCTTCGCGAGGGAGGCGGCGGCGCTGAGCCCGCGTCTGACGCCGGGTCCGATCCACGGTGACGCGCTGCCCCGCAATGTGCACGTCGGACCGGACGGGGCGGTTCTGGTCGACCTGGAGACCTTCTCCGTGGATCTGCGCGAGCACGATCTGGTGGTCATGGCCCTCTCCCGGGACCGGTACGGGCTGCCCGGCGAGGCGTACGACTCCTTCACCGAGGCGTACGGCTGGGATGTGCGGGAGTGGGCGGGCTGTGCGGTGCTGCGGGGCGCCCGGGAGACGGCCAGCTGTGCGTGGGTGGCGCAGCACGCGCCGAGCAACCCCAAGGCGCTGGCCGAGTTCCGTCGCCGGGTGGCGTCGCTCCGGGACGGGGACGAGGCCGTGCGGTGGTATCCGTTCTGACGGTGCCCGGTGTCTGCTCGTACACGGAGGGGGCGCTGAGGCCGCCGGGCCGCGCGGCCCGGCACTGACGGGGTGCCGCCGCCCCCGCCCGCGCCACCCTGGGGGCACCCCCGGGGCACCCCCTCACGGCCTTTCGGGCACTAGGAGAGGCGCGACTGCCTGAAGTCGCGGGCGCCCGACAGGCAACGGCACCGCAGTTCCCCGAGAGGCGTGGGGAACTGCGGGGTCATCGGCAACGCACGCACGGACGGAAGCGCCCCGCTCCTCACGCCGGCTGGCTCTGCGTCAGCTCGCGCAGGGGCCACGTGGCGTCGATCACCGTGTCGGCCTGCCCCTTGCGGCGCAGGAACGCCTGGAAGTCCGCCGCCCAGTCCGCGTACCACTCGATCTGCCGCCGGTGCAGTTCCGCCGGGCCCAGGGACGCGATCTTCGGGTGGCGGTCGGCTATCGCGGACGCGAGCCGTGCCGCGGCCAGGGCGTCGGCGCAGGCGTCGTGGGCGGCGTCGAGGACTATGCCGTACTCGGCGCAGACCGCCTCCAGGTTCCGCTTGCCGCGGCGGTAGCGGTCGACCCTGCGGTCGATGGTGTACGGGTCGATGACGGGGCCGGGAGGGGCGCCGCCCAGCCGGTCGGTCAGGGACGGGAGCCCGTGGCGGCGCAGTTCGGCGGAGAGCAGGGTGAGGTCGAAGGCCGCGTTGTAGGCGACGACGGGGACACCCGCCGTCCAGTAGGAGACCAGGACGTCCGCGATGGCGTCGGCCACCTGGTCGGCCGGGCGGCCCTCCGCCGCCGCGCGTTCGTTGCTGATGCCGTGCACCGCGACGGCGTCGGCCGGGATCTCCACGCCCGGATCGGCCAGCCATTCCCGGCGCCCCATGGGCTCACCGGCCCTGACCTCGATCACGGCACCCGTGACGATGCGCGCCTCGCGCGGATCGGTCCCGGTGGTCTCCAGGTCGAAGCCGATCAGCAGCTCCCGGTGCCAGCCCATGGGCGGCCCCCCTTCTTGGTGGTGCTTTCCCCCAGTGGCCTCCACCATCGCACGCGGCACTGACAATCCGAGTGCCGCATTCCGCTTGCCCTCGGGAACGGTTCAGGACACCGGACGCGCATCCGCCCAGGCGAGTTCGAATTCCTCGCGATATGTAGGGAAGAGTCCGGATTCACCCGCGTCGTCCGACTTGACCAGTCGGCTGCCGTTGCGCAGCACCAGGACGGGCGACTCCATCCCCCGCGCCCCGCGCAGATAGGACTGCACCACGGCGATGCCGTCGGCGCCGTCGCCGTTCACCAGGTAGGCGGTGCAGCGGGGCGTCTCGTCGTACACCTGGATCTCGAAGGCGCCCGGGTCGCGCAGCCGGGACCGCACCCGGCGCATGTGCAGGATGTTCATCTCGACCGAGCGGCTCAGTTCACCCCGCTTCATCCCGAGTTCGCGCTCGCGGCGCTTGACCGAGCTGGAGGCCGGGTTGAGGAAGAGCAGCCGCACCCGGCAGCCGGACTCGGCGAGCCGGACCAGACGCCGCCCGGAGAAGTTCTGCACCAGGAGGTTGAGGCCGATGCCGATGGCGTCGAGGCGGCGGGCACCGTCGAAGATGTCCTCGGCCGGGAACTGGCGCAGCAGCCGCACCCGGTCCGGGTGGACGGCCACGACGTCGGCGTACCGGTCGCCGACCAGGTCCTCCACGGCGTCGACGGGCAGCCTGCGTGCGGAGGGCACGTCACCGCCCGCGCCCAGCATCTCCAGCAGCCGCGCGGAGGCCCGCTCGGCCTGGCCGAGCACCGCCTCGGACAGGGCCCGGTTGCGGGAGACGACGTTGCGGGTGACCTCCAGTTCGTCGAGGGCGAGTTCGAGGTCCCGGCGCTCGTCGAAGTACGGCTCGAAGCAGGGCCAGTGCTGCACCATCAGCTCGCGCAGCTGGGGCAGGGTGAGGAAGCTGAGCACGTTGTCGTCGGCCGGATCGAGCAAGTAGCCCTTGCGGCGGCTGACTTCGCGCACGGCGACCGCGCGCTGCACCCACTCCTGCCCGGCCGGGCCGGCCGCGGCCACCACCCACTCGTCGCCGTGGACGGGTTCGTAGATGGGCCGCAGCACGGCGGCCACGACCGCGCGCAGCCGTTGTTCGACGAGGTTCAGCCAGATGTAGGCCCGGCCGGCCCGCTGGGCGCGGGTGCGCACCTCGCGCCAGGCGTCGGCGTCCCAGTCCAGCTCCGGCCCGATGGAACCCGCGTCCATCGGCCGGGCCAGGGACACCGCGCCGGGCGGGACGTCTGTGGAGTTCCCCTCGTGACCTGCGTCACCAGGAGGCAGCTCCAGCCCTCCCGAGCCCACCCGCGCACCGCCTTCCACTCCCGGGCCTCTCCCGTCTCAACGATCAAGGAAGGGTACTCCGCAAGCGGGCGGCGGTGCAGCCGGATGGACAGGTCGGTTTCCCGACTGCTTGGCTCAACTACGCCATTCCCAGTGCCCGTTCTGCCATGCCAGTTCCTTGGGAGTGAGCGGATTCATAGCCGTGACGTCCCGAGGGGCGATGGAGAAGCCCTGCCAGTGCACCGGCATGGGCTGCTGATCCTCGTCCCGGGCGATGTGGTGGAAGCCGACGTTCATCCAGACCACCGGGTGGGTGAGGGACTGGCCATTGACCCACTTGTCGACGGACTTCGGGTAATTCCGTGTGCAGGTCGGGTTGTTGCTCGCGAACAGCTCGCACTTGTTGTACTCGGTGACGTACATGTCGTGCTTGGTGTAGCTGCGGCCGGGGTACCGGGTGGTGGGCCCGGGGACCAGTTCGTACGAACGCGCATGCCCGTCCTTGTTCTTGCCGGTCGCGCTGACCACCCGCCACCAGCGGTAGGTCTTGTAGTCGCCCGCCAGCTCCTTGGTCACCTTGGTGCGGGTGGTCTTGGCGGTCGGTCCCTCCTGCCGGCCGGAGGGGGCACTGACGGCCGAGTCGTACTGCTCGACCTTCGTGCGGGACGAGCCGTCGAGGCCGAAGTCGAGCCGCCAGAAGACGTTGTGGCTGTGACTGGTGGAGTAGTCCTTGGCGCCCTTGCCGATGGGCCAGCCGCGGCCGTCCTGGGCGTTGTAGTCCTCCCAGGAGAGGCTGCCGGTGGCGCCGACGTTCATGGTGACGGTTCCGTCGTCCTGGAAGCGCCACTCGGTGATGTACTCGTACCAGCCGACCTGGTTGACCGTGTAGACCAGCAGGTCCTTGCCCTGCTGCTGGTACACCTTGCCGGAGACGTCGTGCATCCGGTAGGCGTGGCCACGCGAACGAGTGGTGGTGCACAGGCCGTTGACGTCGGGGTGCCGCGGGTCCCCGTCCGGGACGCGGACGGTCTTGATGGTGCCGCCGGGGCACTCACCGGGCGCCAGCTCCTGCAGCTCCTGGGCGAAGTCCTGGCCGGTCAGGTCGGAGTACTCGTGCTTGCCGTCGTCGTACGGGACGTGGATCTGGCCGAGTCTGGCGCTGTTGAGGACCTTGATCGGCTTGGCCTCGCCCTTGGGCTGGTAGGAGATGTTCTCCAGGACCAGGCCGGCCTTGCTGTCGTAGCGCCAGCACATGCGCCAGGTCGTGCCGGTGGCCAGCTTCTGCTCGATCGTGTAGGCGGCGCTGCAGCCGGGGGCCGCCGCGGGAGCGGTCTGCGGCCGGGCCGCGGCCGGACCGGCGATCGTCGTCGCGCCGGCGGCCAGCGCGGCCAGGGACAGGCCGACGGCCGCGCTCTTGCGGGCGGCACGGCCGGCGGCTCGCGGCAGGACGCCGCCGGGCAGGTGCTTTTCGGGCATGAAGAGATGACTCCCTTGCCGGAGATTCGGGTGGGAAGGCGGGCGGCGGCCCGTCAGCTGCGGTCGAGCGCGGCGGCCTTGCGGGCGCTCAGATCGATCACCAGGTCCCTGGTGTCGATCCACGGCCCGTTCTTCACCTTGGAGAAGAGCCGGACGCACCGGTGGACGCCGCAGTCGTCGAGCACCGGCGGCTGGGCGCCGGGCGTGGCCTCGTAGATGCCACCGGTCAGCTCCAGCTGGTCCGGCGAGGTGAGTTCCTTGCCGGTGGCGTCCTTGTAGTCCGCCTTGAGGCCCGCGCCCAGCGGGCCGGCGATCAGGATCCGGGCCGCCTCGGTGTTCTCGGCGCGGCTCGGCGGCGGCTGGACGCCGCGCTGGGTGCCGGTCCGTACGACCTTCCCGGTCTGCAGGTCGACGGTCTTGGTGACGAGCGTGTCGGTCTTGTAGTCGTAGAAGCTCACGTCGGCCCGGCGCGGCGCGTCCGGGTCGTCGGCCTCGGCGGCCTCGGGTTCGGCGAGGTCGACGCTCAGGCGCTGCGGACCGCGGTCGCCGTCGACGTCGCGGGCCGTGGCCGACAACTGCCCGGTCCGGGCGATCCGCTCCACCCGCCCGATCTCGTCACCGGTGAGCGGGTCGCGGCCCGTGCCCTGCTTCTGCTCGGCGGGCGCCTGCTCCACGACGCCGGGCCGGACGGCGTCCGGTCCCTGCCCGGACTGCTGTGCGGCCCGCGTACCGCCGCTCCCGGTCCCGCCGGACTCGTCCGCACCCGCAGAGCCCGGCAGCGTCACGGCGACCATGGCGGCGGTCCCCACCGCCGCGAGGGCCGCCCCGGCCACTACTTTGCCCAGATGACGGTGGACTTTCTCGCGCACTGCTTCCCCCTACTCCCCCTGGTCCCGGGAGTACGTCGGTGCCCCGCTGGTTCGGCGCACGGCGGGTACCAGAACCGCCGTGCGCACTGGTCGGTGGGTAAGAGGCCCATAAGTCACGGGAGGTTCCGTCACTTTCGGACAGGACTCGGGGGCCAACGCGCCCCCGGGCGGGCAGCACACCTGGGAGAGTCGTATCCATGCAGGTCTGGCCTGGAGAGGCGTATCCGCTCGGCGCCACCTATGACGGCGCCGGAACCAACTTCGCGGTCTTCACGGAGGCCGCGGACCGAGTAGAGCTGTGTCTGCTGCACGACGACGGCTCGGAGACGGCGGTGGAACTGCGCGAGAGTGACGCGTTCGTGCGGCACGCGTACCTGCCGGGCGTGATGCCCGGACAGCGGTACGGGTTCCGGGTGCACGGTCCGGACGACCCCGGGCGCGGGCTGCGCTGCAACTCGGCGAAGCTGCTGCTCGACCCGTACGCGAAGGCGGTCAGCGGGCAGGTGCGGTGGGGCGAGGAGGTGTACGGCTACCACTTCGGCGCCCCGGAGCGGCGCAACGACCTGGACTCGGCGCCGCACACCATGACCTCGGTGGTGATCAACCCGTACTTCGACTGGGGCGACGACCGGCCACCGCGCACCGGCTACCACCACACCGTGATCTACGAGGCCCATGTGAAGGGCCTGACCATGCGCCACCCGGGCCTCCCGGAGGAACTGCGCGGCACCTACGCGGGTCTCGCCCACCCGGCGGTCATCGAACACCTGACCAAGCTCGGTGTGACAGCCCTGGAGCTGATGCCCGTACACCAGTTCGTGAACGACCACCGGCTGGTCGACATGGGCCTGAACAACTACTGGGGCTACAACACGATCGGCTTCTTCGCCCCGCACAACGCGTACGCCTCCTGGGGTGACCGCGGACAGCAGGTCCTGGAGTTCAAGTCGGCGGTCCGGGCGCTGCACGAGGCCGGGATCGAGGTCATCCTGGACGTCGTCTACAACCACACGGCCGAAGGCAACCACCTGGGTCCGACGCTGTCCTTCAAGGGCCTCGACAACCCGTCGTACTACCGCCTCACGGACGATCCCCGCTACTACATGGACACCACGGGCACCGGCAACTCGCTGCTCATGCGGTCCCCGCACGTGCTTCAGCTGATCATGGACTCGCTGCGGTACTGGGTGACCGAGATGCACGTCGACGGCTTCCGCTTCGACCTCGCGGCCACCCTGGCCCGGCAGTTCCACGAGGTGGACCGGCTGTCGTCGTTCTTCGACCTGGTGCAGCAGGACCCGGTGGTCTCCCAGGTGAAGCTGATCGCCGAGCCGTGGGACGTGGGCGAGGGCGGCTACCAGGTGGGCAACTTCCCGCCGCTGTGGACCGAGTGGAACGGCAAGTACCGGGACACCGTACGGGACCTGTGGCGCGGCGAGCCGCGCGCGCTGGCCGAGTTCGCCTCCCGGCTGACCGGCTCCTCCGACCTCTACCAGGACGACGGCCGCCGACCGCTCGCCTCCATCAACTTCGTGACCTGCCACGACGGTTTCACCCTGCACGACCTGGTGGCGTACAACCACAAGCACAACGCGGCCAACGGCGAGGACGACCGGGACGGTGAGAGCCACAACCGGTCCTGGAACTGCGGGACGGAGGGCGACACCGACGACCCGGAGGTGCTGGAGCTGCGCGCACGGCAGATGCGGAACTTCATCGCCACGCTGATGCTGTCCCAGGGTGTGCCGATGATCAGCCACGGCGACGAGTTCGCCCGCAGCCAGCGCGGCAACAACAACGCCTACTGCCAGGACAACGAGATCTCCTGGGTGCGGTGGCCCGAAGGCGACCATGATCTGCTGGAGTTCACGCGCGCGATGGTCTGGCTGCGCCGTGACCATCCCGTCTTCCGCCGGCGCCGCTTCTTCCACGGCCGTCCGGTGGAGGGCACGCATGACGAGCTGTCCGACATCGCGTGGTTCACTCCCGAGGGCAGCGAGATGACCCAGCGGGACTGGAACTCGGCGCAGGCCTCGGCGCTGTCGGTCTTCCTGAACGGCAACGCCATTTCCGAGCCCGGCCCGCGCGGGGAGCACATCTGCGACGACTCGTTCCTGCTGATGTTCAACGCCTCGCCCGAACCACTCGACTTCCTGGTGCCCGTCAACCACGGCCGGCAGTGGCAGGTGGTGGTCGACACCGCCCGCCCGGACGGAGTGCCGCCGGGCACGGGCGCGAAGGTCGCGGCCGGCGACCGGATCACCCTGCCGGACCGCAGCCTGACCGTGCTGCAGCGGCCGGCGTGACACGCTGACGGCAGCCCCGCCCGGGGCTGCCCGTCCCGTCGGCGACTGCGTCCCTGACCGCGAGGACCGGCTGGCAGGGCATCCGCCGCCGGACGGCAGGTGCAGCGACCCGGCCAGGGCACGACCCGCCGGTGGTCCGTTCCGCTGCCGCGCCCGTCGTCCTCGGTGCAGAACTTTTACCGGCTCCGAGGCAACCAAGAGTCTGTGCAGGGTTTCTGACCTCTCGCGTCCTGCGTTCGACGGGAGACACGAGATGGAACCTCGCACAGCCGAGAGCGGTCGGTCTCGGCCGGCGGTCCCGGGCCGTCCGGCGGAACACGGCCGTCCGGGGGAACACGGCCGTCCGAAGGGACACGGCCGTCCGAAGGGACACGGCCGTCCGAAGGGACACGGCCGTCCGAGGGTCCCGGGCCGTCCGGTGGTCCCGGGCCGTCTGTCCGGCTGGGCTGCGGCCGCGGCGTTCCTGCTGGCCGTGACGACGGCCTGCACCGGCTCCGTGCCGGGGGACGGCGCCGCCGCGGTTGCGAGGCCCGGCGCGGCCGGAGTGGGTGACCGGCTGTTCCCGGCGCTCGGCAACGGCGGCTACGACGTCCTGCACTACGGGCTGACGCTGGACTACGTGCCCGAGACCAACCGCCTGAAGGGCAGGGCGGTCATCACGGCACGGGCCACCCAGGACCTGAGCCGCTTCGATCTCGACCTGACGGGGCTGCGGGTCCGCGCCGCCACGGTGCACGGAGCGCAGGCCCACGTCGCACGCAGGAACGACGAGCTGATCGTGACACCGGCGAAGGCGGTGCGGAGGGGCGAGACCTTCGAGACGGTCGTCACCTACGACGGCACCCCGCGCACGCTGCAGGGCGACGACGGAGGCCGGGAGGGCTGGATCGAGACCGACGACGGCGCGACCGCCCTGGGCGAACCGTCCGGCTCCACGACCTGGTTCCCGGGCAATCATCACCCGTCGGACAAGGCCACGTACGACATCACGGTCACCGTGCCCAAGGACGAGGACGGTGACCCCTACGACGTGGTCGGCAACGGCAGGCTGGTCGCGGAGGAGGACACGGGCCGTACGGTGACCCGGCACTGGCGCACCGACGAGCCCATGGCCAGCTACCTCGCCCATGTCTCGGTCGGATACTTCGAGGTCCACAAGGGGTGGACCGACGACGACGTGCCCGTCTACGTCGCCATCGACCCCGACGAATCCGAGGACGCGGACGGCGTGGCGGATTCGGTGTCCGGGATCGTCGACTGGGCCGGCGAACGCTTCGGCCCCTACCCCTTCTCCTCCACCGGTGCCATCGTCGACCACCTGCCCGGACTCGACTACGCCCTGGAGACCCAGACCAGGCCCTACTTCGACGAGGCGCCGGACGAGGTACTGCTCGTGCACGAACTGGCGCACCAGTGGTTCGGCAACTCCGTCACCCCCCGCCGGTGGAAGGACATGTGGCTCAGCGAGGGCCTGGCCACCTACGCGGAGTGGCTCTGGGAGGAGGATCACGGCGGCCGGAGCACCGACGAGATCTTCAAGGACTTCTACGACGGCACGGACACCGAGAGCGACGGCATCTGGGCCTTCCCGCCGAGCGATCCGCCCGGCGCCGGGCACGTCTCCGACCCGCCCGTCTACGGACGCGGCGCCATGGTCGTGCACCAGGTGCGCAAGGCCGTCGGCGACGAGACCTTCTTCGACGTCCTGCGCACCTGGACCCGGCAGCACCGGCACGGCAACGCCGGCACCCGGCAGTTCATCGACCTGTGCGAGGAGGAGTCCGGCAAGGACCTGACCCGGCTCTTCGACGTCTGGCTCTTCGGCAGGCGGAAGCCGTCCCGGATGTGAGCGGCGGGGCCGGGAGGGAACGGGCGGGCCGGCCTGCCGGAGCGTGAGCCGCGACCGTCCGCTGCCCGGGCCGGTCCGCGAGCCGGCCCCCCTGCGGGCCGCGGGCCACCTGGCCGAGTACCAGCGCGGTGATGACACGAAATGCGGCGAGCTGGGTACGTAGGTTCCCATGACTTCTGCGCGACCCGGACCGGGGGTGCCCACGGCCACCTACCGACTGCAGCTCCAGCCCGCGTTCCCGTTCGCCGCGGCCGCCGCGGCCGTACCGTACCTGGCGTCGCTCGGCGTCTCGCATCTGCATCTGTCCCCGGTCCTGGAGGCCGTCCCGGGCTCGGCGCACGGCTACGACGTGGTGGACCCCGCGCGCGTGCGCGAGGAACTGGGCGGTGAGGAGGGGCTGCGCGCCCTGGCGCACACCGCGCGGGAACACGGTCTCGGCCTGGTGGTGGACATCGTGCCGAACCACATGGCGATGGTGCCCCGGCACAATCCCGCCCTGTGGGAGGTGCTGCGCGAGGGGCCCGGTTCGCCGTACGCACGCTGGTTCGACATCGACTGGGATGCGCAGGGCGGGCGGGTGCTGCTGCCCGTGCTCGGCGGCCCGGTCGGCACACAGCTGGAGCATCTGGTGGTCGACGGCGACGTGCTGCGCTACCACGACCACGCCTTCCCGCTCCGCGCCGGCACCGGGCAGCTGCCGCTGCCGCAGTTGCTGGACGCGCAGTGGTACCGCCCGGTGTGGTGGCGGCTGGCCCGCACCGAGCTGAACTACCGGCGGTTCTTCAGCATCTCGGAGCTGATCGGACTGCGGGTCGAGGACCCCGAGGTGTTCGACGCCACGCACGCCAAGATCCTGCAGTTGCTGGCGGAGGGCGTGGTCGACGGACTGCGGATCGACCATCCCGACGGGCTCGCCGACCCGGACGGCTACCTCGCTCGGCTGCACGAGGCGACCGGCGGGCGCTGGACGGTCGTCGAGAAGATCCTGGCCGACGGCGAGCGGCTGCCCGCCTCCTGGCCGGTCGCGGGCACGACCGGCTACGACGCCCTGCGGCACGTCGACGGCCTGTTCACGGACCGCACCGGGGCGTACGAGCTGCTGGGGCGCTACCGGGCGTTCGCGGCGCCGCAGACGGACCGGGGCGGCAACTGGGAGGCCACGGTCCGGCGGGCCGCCTACAAGGTGCTCACGCACGAACTGGCCACCGAGACGGACCGGCTCACCCGGGTGGCCGCCCGGCTGTGTGCCGCCTCGCCCGACCTGTCGCTGCGCGACCGCGCTCCGTGGGCGCTGCGCACGGCCGTGGAGGAGCTGCTGGTCCGGCTGCGGGTCTACCGGCCGTACGCCTCCGGCGACGCCTGCGCCGTGATCACCGGGGAGGCCGCCGAGGAGGCCCGGCTCGCCTTCGTGGTGCCGGAGGAGGCCGAGGCCGTCGGCATCGTGCGCCGGCTGCTGGTCGAGCCACCCGGCGACGCGTCGGCACCGGACCACGCCGACCGGGTGGAATTCCGCACCCGGTTCGCACAGACCGCGTCGGCGCTGCGCGCCAAGTCGGTCGAGGACACGGCCTTCTACCGCTATGTGCCGCTGTTGCCGGCGGCCGAGGTGGGCGGCGATCCGGGAAGCCCGGGCGTGTCCCCGGAGGACTTCCACGCGTACTGCACGCGCGTGCAGCGCGACTGGCCGCTCACCGGCACCGTCGTCTCCACGCACGACACCAAGCGCAGCGCGGACGTGCGCGCGGCGCTGGCCGTGCTCACCGAGTGCCCGGACCGCTGGGCGAAGTTGCTGGCCGACGTGACCCGGGCCGAGGCGGGCGTGCCGGACGGGCAGTTGGCCTGGGCGGCCTGGCAGACGGTGTTCGGCCTGGGCCCGGCGGAGGAGGACCGCGTCCAGGAGGCGCTGCTCAAGCACGTGCGCGAGGCGGGCATGTACACCAGCTGGACGGAGCAGGAGCCGCCCTACGAGGAGGCGGTGGCGGCCTTCGTCACGGCCGGTCCGTGCGGGCCGCCCGGCGAGCGTGTGGCCGCGTTCCGCAAGGCGCTGGACCCGCAGGTGCGGGCCAACGTGCTCGGCACCGCGCTGGTCCATCTGACGATGCCGGGGGTGCCGGACGTGTACCAGGGCACCGAGGGCGAGTACCGGGCCCTGGTGGACCCGGACAACCGGCGGCCGCCGGCGTTCCCGCCGGAGGCACCCGGCGAGAAGGACGCGCTGACGACGGCCGCGCTGCGGCTGCGCGCCCGGCGCCCGGACGCCTTCGGCGCGGACGCGTCGTACGCCCCGCTGCCCGCCGAGGGCCCGGCCGCCGAGCACTGCCTGGCTTTCGCGCGCTCGGGCGAGGTGGTCACGGCGGTGACCCGGCTGTCGCTGCGGCTCGAGGAGGCGGGCGGCTGGCAGGAGACCCGGCTGCCGCTGCCCCCGGGGAGATGGGCGGACGTGCTGACCAGCGGGCGGGAGTTCACCGGCCACGCGCGCGTGGCGGAGCTTTTCGACCGGCTGCCGGTGGCACTGCTGGAGCGCGTGGCGGAGGACTGAGAACGGGAGCCGCCCACCGCCCCGGACCGCCGCCCTCCGAGGGCCGACGGAGCGAGCGGCTCAGCGGGCCGGTGCGGTGAGTGGCTCAGCGGGCCGGTGCGGTGGGTGGCTCCCCGTCGTCGGAGGGGCGAGGGAGCGGGACGGTGTGGCGGAGGGCCCGCACTCCCCGGCGGCCCAGCACTCGGCCCGGGGAGCGGGGCGGCTCAGCGGGCCGGTGCGGTGGGTGGCTCGCAGGTTTCGTACGGTTCTGTGGTGCTCAGGGGCGGCCACGTCGCGCGGAGGAGGTCCGCGAAGGCCGCGGCGGCTCCGGTGGGCGGTACGCGCGCGTAGACGGCCAGGGCGCGTCTCCAGGCCGGGACGGGGCTGAGGACCACGCAGTCCTCGCCGACGGCGCCACGCACCATGTGGGCCGGCGCGGTGCACACCCCGACGCCGGCGGCGGCCATGCGCACGGCCGTCGAGGTGTGCTCGGTCCACACGGCGGTCCGGGGGCGGAACCCGGCCTTCCCGCAGGCCCGGTCGAGGAAGCGTTCGCCGTGCACGACGGGTTCCATGGCGCAGCGGATCCAGGCGCGGTCGGCGAGTTCCGGGAGCGTGACCGTCGTACGGCCCGCGAACCGGTCGTCGAAGGGCACGACGAGGACGAGTTCCTCCTCGCCGAGGGGGACGACGGCGCCGGGCCGGCCCACGGGCTCGGGGCCGACGGCGAGGTCGGCGGTGCCGCGCTGCACGGCCTCCTCCAGGGCTTCGGCGGTGGCGTACTCGTGCAGGCGCAGCAGAACCTCCGGATGGGCCGCACGCCAGCGCGCGAAGACATCCGGCAGGACACCGACCGCGACCGAGTGCAGGGCCGCGACATGCAGTTCGCCGCCCTCGGCACCACCGGCGGCGCGGGCCGCGCGGCGGGCCTGCGCGGCGCTGCGGACGGCGAGTTCGGCGTGGGGCAGGAACGCCCGCCCCATCGGAGTCAGACGCACGCCCCGTGGCAGGCGCTCCAGCAGGGTGCCGCCGACCGACCTCTCCAGCGCCTTGATCTGGTGCGACAGGGCGGGCTGGGTGACGTGCAGGGCGTCCGCCGCGCGTGTGAAGGACGCCTCCCGCACGACCGTCACGAAGTACTCCATCTGCCGCAGACTCAACTCCGCGTCCCCTCATGAAGATCGTGCATGGATTCCACAACAACATTGCCTTGGACTCATGACAAGGGGTGGACGGAGGGTGGATGCCATGACCATCAACACATCCGACGTGATCGTCATCGGTGGAGGCACCGGCGGCTACAGCACCGCCCTGCGCGCCGCCTCCCTCGGCCTGGACGTCGTCCTCGTCGAACGCGACAAGGTCGGCGGCACGTGTCTGCACCGGGGCTGCATCCCGAGCAAGGCGATGCTGCACGCCGCCGAGCTGGTCGACGGGATCGCCGAGGCCCGCGAGCGCTGGGGCGTGAAGGCGACCGTGGACTGCGTCGACTGGGGGGCGCTGGTGGCGACCCGGGACGACATCGTGGGCCGCAACCACAAGGGGGTGGAGGCGCATCTGGCGCACGCGGGCGTGCGCGTCGTACGGGGCAGCGCACGGCTGACGGGGACGCGCACGGTACGGGTGGAGGGCGTACGCGCCGAGGGTGCGCCGGGCGCGCACGACAGCGGTGCCCCAGGCGGGCACGGCAGCCTCGCACCAGGCGGGCACGACCTCGTCGCGCGGCGTGCGATCGTTCTCGCGACCGGCTCGCGACCGCGCCTGCTCCCGGGGCTCACGTCCGACGGGCGACGCGTGGTGACCAGTGATGACGCCCTGTTCGCGCCGGGGCTCCCGGAGTCCGTCCTGGTGCTGGGCGGCGGCGCGATCGGTGTCGAGTACGCCTCCTTCCACCGGTCCATGGGCGCGCGGGTCACCCTGGTGGAGGCCGCCGACCGGATCGTGCCCCTGGAGGACGCCGATGTGAGCCGGCATCTGACCCGCGGTCTGAAGAAGCGCGGGATCGACGTGCAGGCGGACGCGCGGCTGCTGGACGCCGAGCTGCTGGAGAACGGCGTACGCGCGCGCGTACGGACGGCGCGGGGTGAGACCCGGACCGTGGAGGCGGAGCGGCTGCTGGTGGCCGTCGGCCGGGCTCCGGTCACCGAGGGGCTGGGCCTGGACGCGGCCGGCCTGGCGACGGACGAGCGGGGGTTCGTCGTACCGGCGGACTGGAGCCGGCTGGAGACGGCCGTGCCGGGCATCCATGTCGTCGGCGACCTGCTGCCGCCGCCCTCGCCGGGCCTCGCCCACGCCTCGTTCGCGGAGGGCCTGCTGGTGGCCGAGACACTGGCCGGGCTGCCGTCGGCGCCGGTCGACTACGCGGCCGTGCCCCGGGTGACGTACTCCTCGCCCCAGACCGCCTCCGTGGGGCTGAGCGAGGCCGAGGCACGCGCGCGCGGGCACGAGGTGGACGTCGGCACGATGCCGCTGACGGCCGTGGCCAAGGGGATGGTGCACGGTCAGGGCGGGATGGTGAAGGTCGTGACCGCGGCGGGCGCCGGGCAGGTGCTCGGCGTGCACCTGGTCGGCCCGAACGTGTCGGAGATGATCGCCGAGAGCCAGCTGATCGTCGGCTGGGACGCCGAACCCGCGGACGTGGCCCGGCACGTGCATGCGCACCCCACGCTGTCGGAGGCGGTGGGCGAGGTGTTCCTGACGCTCGCGGGACGCGGCCTGCACCAGCAGTGAACCCACGGCACGCAGTGGCCGGAACACCGGCGGCCACTGCGTCCGGGCGCCCCCGGTAGCCTCCCCCGCCGCACGCTTGACAGTTCACCCGTCCCGTGCGGCACTGGGAGGGCGAAGCCGGGCGGACAAGTCGGGGGTGAGTCTCCTGCCGGAGCTGCGCTACCCCAGCGTTCCCGAACTGGTCGCCTCCGCACGAGCGTTGGCCGCTCAGGAACCCGGGCTGTGCGGGCTGCGCGAGGTGGGCGTCTCCCGCGCCGGAAGACCCTTGCACCTGTTGTCGGTGGGACACGCCAGGCGGGCGGTCCTGGTCGTCGCAGGCGCCCACGCCAACGAGCCCACGGGCGGCTGCACGCTGCAGGTGCTGGCCGAAAGGGTACTGGCCGAGCGGGAACTGCGGGCCGACACCTCCTGGCACTTCCTGCTGTGCGCGGACCCGGACGGCGCGAGCCTGCACGTGACCCCGGCGCCGCGCAGCCTGCTCGACTACCACCTCGGTTTCTACCGGCCGACGGGTGCCGAGCAGCCGGAGTGGTCGCCGTCGGTGCTGCCGCCGGACCGGCTGCCGCCCGAGACCCGGACGCTGACCGGGGTGATCGACGAACTGCGCCCGTACCTCCAGGTGACCCTGCACGGCACCGACCTGGGCGGCAGCTGGGTGCAGTTGACGAAGGACGTGCCGGGCCTGGCCGAACCGTTCGCCAAGTCCGCGGCGGAGCTGCACATCCCGGTGGAGGCGGGGGCCTCGGACGCCGCGGGCTGGCCGGCCTCCGGCCCCGGCGTGCATGTGATGCCCGGCCCGGACACGGGTGTGGCCTACCCGAGCATGCCGGACGACGCCCGGCACAGCACCTGGTACCACACGCACCGGTACGGCGGACTGACGGCCGTGGTGGAGGTGCCGATGTGGGCCAGTGACCTGGTGGACGACCCGGCACCGCACCCGGCACCGGCGGAGGCCATCCGGCGCCTGTCCGAGCGGCTGCTGCGGGACTCGAGGGAGGTGGAGCGGATCCTCGCCGAGGCGCTGCCCCGGCTGGACGGCAGGGACGGACCGCTGCTGCGGGCCGCGCGCTGGGCGCTGGAGCTGATCCCGGGTCTGGCCGAGGACTGGGTCCACACGCCCCCGGCCGGCACGACGATGGCGTACGTCGGCAGTGTGGACGCCTTCGGGCGGCGGCTGCCACTGCGGGCCGCGGCGATGCTGCTCCGGGTGCTGCGGGAGGCGGACGACCGGGCGGCGCCGCGGCTGGAGCAGCTCGTCGCCACCTGGTGCGACGCCTTCGCGGCGCGCTTCCGGGCCCGCTGGGTTCCGCTGGAGAACCAGGTGGAACACCAGTCCCGGACGGTGCTGGCGGCGGCGCAGCACGCCCGGGACCAGGCGGCGTGAGCCGGCGCCGGACCCGCCGACCATGCGCCGGGACCGGGCGGCGCCGACCCTGCCGCCCGGTCCCGGCGCGCCGGTCAGTCGTCCATGCGGAAGACGGAGCCCGTCCGCGCCTTCATGACGCACGCACTCGTGTACGTCTCCTGGAAGTCGACCGGCCGGTTGTTCCACTCCCCGCGCGCCTGGACGGTCACCGGCGCGTAGATCATCGGGCAGAAGACGTTCGCCTGCGGGATGCGGTCGATGGCGCCGCCGGCGGCGGCCAGTTCGGCGCAGGCCGCGGCGGCGCGCGCATGCCCCTGGGGCGGGTCGCACAGCAGCAGGGTGCCGCTGCTGTCGCTGGACCGGGCGTCGCCCTTGGTGACCGTCAGGTAGAGCCAGTTGCCCGGGAGGATGTCGTGGGAGGCCGCTCGGGCCGGCCCGGCGGCGAGGAGGCCGGCGGCGGCCAGCAGGGCGCCGGCCGTCGCTGCCGCTCTGGTGATGTACGTCATGCCCGTTGCATCGGCACGGCGGGCGGCCTTCCACAGTCCGGCTCACCCGATCGGAACCGCACCCCGCGCGGGTGGGTGAGCGCCGGTTCGAAGCGCGCAGCCGGCGGTGCTCAGCCCGCCGCGAGCCGGAACGCCATCCGGCCGAAGGAGACCTGGTCGCCCTCGCGGACGACGACCGTCCCGATCACCCGGCGGCCGTTGACGGTGGTGCCGTTGGTGGAGCCGAGGTCCTTGAGGACCCACAGGCCGCCCTGGCGCCTGAGTTCGGCGTGCACCCGGGAGACGGTCTCGTGATTCAGGCGCAGCCCGTTCGCGGGGTCGCGTCCTATGCGCAGCGGGTGGGTGTGCTCCGGGTGGGGCAGCAGCAGCTTGGGCAGCCGCTCGGCCTGCCAGGCCCGGCGCAGCCGTACCGTGAACCCGGAAACGGCCTCGACGGTGCCGAAGACCGCACGGGACAAGCGGTTCTCCCGGGGCAGGTCGGCGACGAGGGCGGCGAGTTCGTCGGACCGGCGCGCGGCGAGCGCCAGCTCCATGCGGCGAACGAACGTGTCGTGCGAGAGCCGGCCCATGGCGACGCCGTCACGCAGCACCTGCAGCGCCTTGTCACGCTCCGCGTCGGACAACCGCGCGGGGTACGTGGAGAACTCGAAGGACGACGTCACGGAGGTGATTGTCGGTCAGTGAACCTCTGCTGTCCAGAAAACGCGTCCCGGTGCGGAGAGACGGGTACCGGCGCGACACCTGCCGCCGAAGGACGGATTCCAAAGCGCGGGGACGGTGCGGACGGCACGATGGAGGACGCGGGACATCACGGTGGGCAGACGAAGGGGAACCGTCCGTGCAGTTCGAGGTGTGGGCACCGCAGGCAGACCGAGTGACGCTCCATTGCGAGGGCGGCACGCGCGCGTTGGCACGGGATCCCGGGCGCGTGGGCTGGTGGACGGGCGAGGCGGAGGCGGTGGACGGCGCACGGTACGGCTTCGCGCTGGACGACGGCCCGGTGCTGCCCGATCCGCGGTCCCGCCGCCAGCCGGACGGCCCGGACGGGCTGAGCGCGGTCGTGGACCACGGGCGGTACGAGTGGCGTACGCAGTGGGCGGGGCGGGGTCTGCCGGGTGCGGTGCTGTACGAGCTGCACGTGGGCACGTACACCCGCGAGGGCACGCTGGACGCCGCCGCCGAGCGGCTGGAGCACCTGGTGGAACTGGGTGTCTCGCACATCGAGTTGATGCCGGTGTGCCCGTTCCCTGGGCGGCACGGCTGGGGGTACGAGGGGGTGTCGCTGTGGGCGGTGCACGAGCCGTACGGCGGCCCCGAGGCGCTGAAGCGCTTCGTCGACCGGGCGCACGCGCTCGGTCTCGGCGTCGTCCTGGACGTCGTGCACAACCACCTCGGCCCGTCGGGCAACCATCTGCCGGCCTTCGGCCCGTATTTCACGGACACCCATCACACGCCGTGGGGCACGGCGGTGAACCTGGACGCGCCCGGCTCGGACGAGGTGCGCGCGTTCCTCCTGGGCAATGCGCTGGCCTGGCTGCGGGACTACCGGATCGACGGGCTGCGCCTCGACGCCGTGCACGCGCTGTACGACACGCGCGCGTGCCACTATCTGGAGGAGCTGTCCACGGCCGTGGACGCGCTCGCCGACGAGCTGGGGCGCCCGCTGTTCCTGATCGCCGAGTCCGACCTGAACAACCCGCGGTTCATCACCCCGCGCGCGGAGAACGGCCTCGGGATGCACGCGCAGTGGAACGACGACTTCCACCACGCCTTGCACACCCTGCTGACCGGCGAGTCCCAGGGCTACTACGCGGACTTCGCGCGCGCCCCGTTCGCCGCGCTCGCCAAGACCCTCACCGGCGGCTTCTTCCACGACGGCACGTACTCCAGCTTCCGGGGCCGCCGGCACGGCCGTCCGCTGGACCGCGCGCGCGTGGCCGGGCACCGGCTGCTCGGCTACAGCCAGACCCACGACCAGGTCGGCAACCGCGCCCAGGGCGACCGGCTCGCCGCCCGCCTCTCCCCCGGCCTGCTGGCCTGCGCGGCCACGCTCACGCTGACCGCGCCGTTCACGCCGATGCTGTTCATGGGCGAGGAGTGGGCGGCGGGCACACCCTGGCAGTTCTTCACCGACCACACCGACCCCGAGCTGGCCGAGGCGGTACGGCGGGGCAGGCGGCGGGAGTTCGCGGCGCACGGCTGGGCCGAGGAGGACGTCCCGGACCCGCAGGACCCGGCGACCCGGGAGCGGTCCTGCCTGGACTGGTCGGAGCCGGAACGTGAGCCCCACGCGCGCGTGCTGGCCTGGTACCGGGAGCTGATCGCGCTGCGCCGCACCGCGCCCGACCTCACCGACCCGGACCTCGCCGACACGAAGGTGGCGTACGACGAGGACGCCCGCTGGCTGGCCTTCCGGCGCGGGGACGTACGGGTGGCGGTGAACCTGGGCAAGGAGGAGGCGGCGATCCCGCTGGGCACCGGCCGGGTGGAGGTCCTCGCCGCCTGGGACCCGGTCCGGACGCCGGGACGGGACGGCCTGCTTCAGGTGCCCGGCGAGTCGTGCGTGGTGCTCACGCAGCCCTGAGCCGGCCCCGGGCCCGGCGCCACCCGCCTGTTCCGCCGTACCGGGCACCCGGGGCGTTCGCGGTGGCGTGCGGCGCGCGCTCCGGCCGCAGAGCGCGGCGTCGAGGCCGGTCCGACGCGATTGCGATCTTCACGGATGCGTGCTGCGCTGAAAGTGGAGGATTTGGGGTTGCCACGGCGCTGACAAGGCCTCGATCTCCCCACCGTGCCGTACGACTCGCGGCCGGTCCGGGAAACCACGCCGGTTCTCTTCGGACCGGCAGCGAGCCGGTCCGTGTCCGTCTCCGAGAAGTCGAGCAGCCGTCGAACTCTTTGCCGGAGGCAAGGATGCTGTTCCACCGCATGCGGGCGGCAGCCCTCCTGACAGCCCTGGCCCTGTTCTGTGTCGGTGCCGACGTCTCGACGGCCGCGCCGGATGACGGTGGTCTCGTCGCGAGCTACCAGCCCGCCCGGACTTCCGCGGATCAGGAGGAGCAGCAGTTCCTCAAGGAGAGCCAGGTCCTGGAGAATGCGGCCGCTTACGCGAACGCCCTGATCGTCCTGCCCCGCACGGTTCCCCTGACGGCGGCGCACTGCGGGCAGGCCAACGGCTTCTGGGATCCGGACACCCGCACCATCGTCTTCTGCTACGAGCTCGTCGGATACTTCTATTCCGTCTTCCAGAAGGTGAACGCCGAGGGCAGCACCTCCCAACAGGAGCAGGCCACCTCCGAAGACGTCGTCGGCATGTCCACCACCACGGTCTTCCATGAACTGGGGCACGCCCTGATCAAGCTGTACGACCTGCCCACGACCGGCCGGGAGGAGGACGCGGCCGATCAGCTCGCCGTGCTCCTGCTCTCCCGTGACTCGGTCCACCAGGAGTACGCGGTGAGCGCCATCCAGGCGTGGGGTCAGTTCGCCCGCGCCGCGGAGCAGGGCGACATCAGTTCGCAGTTCGCCGACGAGCACTCCCTGGACGCACAGCGGTACTACAACTGGATCTGCTGGCTGTACGGCTCCGACCCGAACGCCTACGCGAGCGTCGTCGCGACCCAGGACAATCCCGACGGAGTCCTTCCCGAGGCCCGAGCCGTCCAATGCCCCGCGGAATACAATCGGTTCAACAAAGCATGGAGCACGTTGCTCCGGCCGTACCTGAAGACGTAGTCCGGATCCCGGCGGGGGCCGTGCGCACCGTCCGCGGCGGAACGAGCGACGGCCCGGGCACCGGACACGGATCACCGGCCGGTTCACGACGACCCACGGCGAGCGGACCCGTCCCCGCCCACTGCGTGGACAGCTCGGGACTCCATCTCGCCATCCTTGAAGTCGGTGACCCGCTGAGGACGGCTCAGGACTCCGTCCCGTCGTCCTTGAAGTCGGTGACCCGCTCCAGCAGGATCGGCTCCCAGACGCGTCGCAGCTGGGTCCGCAGCAGGGACAGCGAGCCCGCGGTGCGGCCCTCCAGGTGGTCGGTGAGGCGGATGACGGTGTCGCAGCGGGCGAGCCACAGGCCGCGCAGGCAGGGGCGGGCGCCGTAGCCGGCGAGGGTGGCGGCGCGGACGGCGGCCGGGGAGCCGACGGCCAGGGCGAGCCCGGCGATGTCCTCGGCGGGGTCGCCGAGGACCGCGGCGGTCCAGTCCAGGATGCCGCGCACGCGTCCGTCGGCGCTGACCACCACGTGTGCGCCGGTCAGCCCGTGATGGGTGAGGACGGCGGTGCCGGGCTGCGCGGCGAGCTGGGCCGCGCCGGGCGGGGTCAGCTGGTGCAGCCGGGCGGCGTCGAACTCGTCGGCGGCGGCGAGCCGTTCCGCGGCGTGCACGGCCATCCGGCGCAGCGCCTCCAGCGAGCGCGGTGCGGTGCGGGGCACACCGAGCGCCTCCGCCTGGCGGGCCGGCACCGCGCGCAGCCCGGTGAGCAGCCCGGCGAGGTCGGCCTCGCCGACGGCGGAGACGTCGTGCTCGTCGGCCGTGCCGCCGGGCACCCTGGTGTCGAGGGTGTAGGCGAGGCCGGGCGCCCAGTCGCCGTGCGCGATGCTGACCGGGACGGTGACGGGCAGGTGCGGGCGGATCAGGTCGCGCAGGCGCAGTTCCCGGCGGCGGCGGGCGGAGGCCTCACGGTCGGGTGCGAGGCGCAGCACATGGCGGCCGCCGATCCACCAGGTGTGCTCGCGGTCCTCCGTCACGGGCCGCACGTCGGGGCCCTCGGAGCCGTCGTCGCCCTCCTTGAGCAGCGAACGGACCAGTCTGCGGACGCCGTCCGCGGTGGGTGTCGGTGCCTGGGTCATGAGGTGTGCGTCGCCGTTCCGGTGTCTTCGAGAATGGGTCCCCTTCGAGCCTGTCAGTCCACTATGACCATCTCACGGGTGGTGTTGTTGAGGCGGCGCCCGCCGTCCTCGGTGACCGTGACGATGTCCTCGATACGCACCCCGAAGCGGCCGGGCAGGTAGATGCCGGGCTCCACGGAGAAGCACATGCCGGGCACGAGGGGCTGCTCCTCGCCCTCGATCATGTACGGCGGCTCGTGCGTGGTGACGCCGATGCCGTGTCCGGTGCGGTGGATGAAGTACTCGCCGTACCCCGCGTCGGTGATCACCTCGCGGGCGGCGCGGTCCACCTCCTGGCAGGCCGCACCCGGGCGTACGGCCCGGCAGCCGGCCTCCTGGGCGGCGCGCACGACGTCGTGGACCCGGCGCTCCTCCTCGGTGGGCTCGCCGACGTGGACCGTGCGGGTGGTGTCGGAGCCGTAGCCGTCCTTCAGGCCGCCGAAGTCCAGGACGACCATGTCGCCCCGCTGGATGACGCGGTCGCCGACCTCGTGGTGCGGGTTGGCGCCGTTGGGGCCGGAGCCGACGATGGTGAAGTCCACCTGGGAGTGGCCGAAACGGCGCAGCAGACCGGCGAGGTCGTGGCCGACGTCGGACTCGCGGCGGCCGGCGAAGGGAACCTTCCGGATCTCCTCGAACGTTGCATCGGCAGCCGCCGCGGCGGCTGCCAGGAGTTCCAGCTCGGCCGCGTCCTTGACGGCGCGCAGCATGGGCAGGGCGTCGGTGAGGCAGGCGTAGGAGGTGCCGGGCAGGGCGCGTTGGAGACCGAGCAGGTGCATCGCCCAGGTGTTGTCGCTGATGCCGAACCGGCCGCGGTCGTCGAGCAGGGCGGCGGTGACGGCGTAGGGGTCCTTGCCGTCGGTCCAGTCGCGCAGGGTCAGCGCGGCGGCGCCGGCCGCGTCCTCGGCGTCCGGCGCCTCGAGGGTGGGCACGACGAGCACCGGTTCCCGGCCGGGGGCGAGGACCAGCACGGTGAGCCGTTCGGTGACCGCGGTGGGCGAGTAGCCGGTGAGCCACACCATGTCCGGTCCCGGGGCCACGAGCAGCCCCGCGAGGCCGGCGTCGGCGGCGGACCGCGTGGCACGCTCCAGGCGGGACCGGTAGTCGGCGGCGGTGAAGGGCGCGGGCGTGGTACCGGTCATCCGGGCCTCCGGGCGCGGGTGAGGAAACGGGGCGACGGCGTCTCGGGCAGCATCCTGCCCGCCCGGGCAGGGCCACGCGAGCCGGTCTCGGGAACCGGTGTCCCGGGACGCGCGGCATGGGTGCTGGCCATGGGCCCATGATGTCGTGTGGGACGGAGGGTGACCAGCGGGTTTCCCGGCGTGTACGAGGCGGGTGCCACCGGCGGGGTTCCTGGTCGGTCAGGTCACCACACCGGGGACCACCGGCAACTGCTGGAAACCGCCGCTGGCGTGGCGCACGGTGAGGAGCACCGCCTTGCCCGGGCGGGCCCGGACGACCGCTCGGGCGAGGTCGGCGGCGGTGTCGACGCGGGCCGAGCCGAACTGGAGCACGACGTCCCCGCGGACCAGTCCCGCGGAGTAGCCGGGGCCGGGCACATGCACGCCCATCACCAGCGCGCCCGCCTTCTCGGCGTCCGCCGCCTCCACACCGAGGGTGGCGCCGGGCGGGGCGGCGGCGGGGCTCGGCGCGGCCGGCGGGGTGGCCTCGGCCGACGGGGCGGGCGGTGGGGCGTGGCCCTGCAGCTCGGCGAGCCTGCTCATGCCGATGACCGTGGCGCCGACCGTGCCGAGCCCCACGCCGCAGAGCACCAGCACGATGCCGGTGCACAGGCCGAACAGCAGGGTCCGCAGCCGCCGTCCGCGCCGGCGAGCGGCATGCGGTCGCTTGGGCGGGGCGGACGGGCCGCCGCCCTCCCGCCCCCGGTCCTGACCGGGCATCGGCTTGGGACGCAACGCAGTCTGTTCCATGGTTCGCTCGCCTCCGGCTGGTGCTCTACCCGGGACGGTGGGCCGCGACGAGACACGAACGAGTGAGACTGGCCGGAGGGTGGCGAAGGGTAGCCATGGCCGCCGAGGCGGTGCACGGTCTCCCGCGGGGTCACTGCGCCCGTGCTCCGGCGGCGACGGGAGGGACAGCCACTCGCCCGCGGACCCGGCGCCCGGCACCGGCGGCACCGGCCGGACCGGAGTCGCGGCGTACGCAGAGCCGTGCGGGGAACAGGCCCGCATGCATGCCGAAGGGCCACCCGGGTCGCGTTCCGCGGGGACAGCGCCCTCCGCGCCCTAGGCGACCCGCCGCTGCCGGCAGCAGCGGCTCGTTCACCTGCCGCCCACCAGCCGCCGCATCACCTCCCCCGCCGCATCCCCCGGACTTCCGCCGTGCAGGAGTTCCGTGCGATGGACGACGCGCGGGGCGGTGAGGGGTACGGCGGCCGTGCCGGGGATGCCCGTGGCCGTCGTGCTGGGCAGCAGGGTGAGGCCGTGGCCGGCTGCCGTGAGTGCGGTGAGCGTGCGCAGGTCGGTGCCCTCATAGCGCAGGGCGGCCCGGAAGGCGCCGCCGGCGGTCGCGGCGCGCAGCTGGGCGAGCGGGAGCGCCGCGTCGGGGGCATCGAGCCAGCGGGCGTCCCGCAGGTCGCCGAGGCGCAGGCCGGGGCGGCCGGCGAGGGGGTGCCCGGCCGGCATCAGCACGCTCACCGGCTCCTCGGCGACGCCGTGCGCGGTCAGCGGTGCCACGTCGGGCAGCCGGAGCGGATCACTCGGCGCGGCCAGCCCGTCGACGAGGCCGAGGTCGGCGGTGCCGGTGGCGACGGCGGCGGGAACCTCCTCGCGGGCGAGGACGCGCAGGGTCACGCCGGCCGGCGGGAGCGCACCCAGGACGGCGGCGCCGAGCGCCGTCGGTGTGGTGGCGAGGGTCAGCCCGTACCGGGGCGCACCGGCCATGCGGACGACGTCGGCGCGGGCCGCGTCCAGGCGCAGCAGCAGCGGGGCCGCGTGCTCCAGGAGCCGCTCGCCCGCCGTGGTGGGCGTGACCGGCCTGCGGGTCAGCAGAGCCGCGCCCAGGTCCTGTTCGAGGGCGGCGATGTGCTGGGAGACCGCGGACTGGGTGTAGCCCAGCTCGCGCGCGGCCTCCGAGAAGGAGGCGAGGCGCGCCACGGTGACGTAGGTGCGCAGCAGATGCGGGTCCATGCGGAGCAGCATCCCACTCCATCAGCAATGCTTATCGAGCATGCATGAATCATCGTTGGACGTGAACGGGCCGCCGCCCGGAGGATGATGCCCATGACGCACACCGCCACTCTCGCCCTCGTCGGCGACCGCTCTTCCCACGTCGTCTCGCACACCCGGATCCCGCTTCTGCTGGAGGCCCTGGCCGCCCGCGACCGGCTGGTCCTGGACGCGTACTGGATCTCCTCGCAGGACGCCGGGGCCGAGGGCGCGGTGCGGGGGTTCGACGCCGTGTGGGTGCTGCCGGGCAGCCCGTACCGCAGCGAGGCGGGAGTCCTCGCGGCGGTCCGCACCGCGCGCGAGGAGGGCATCCCGTTCCTGGGCACGTGCGGCGGCTTCCAGCACGCGCTGCTGGAGTACGCCCGGCACGTGTGCGGACTGACCGGGGTTGCGCACGCCGAGAACGACCCGGACGCCGCGGACCCGTTGATCGAGCCGCTGGCCTGCTCGCTGGTGGGCCACGAAGCCACGGTGACGGTCGAGCCGGACACACTGGCCGCGTCCGTTTTCGGCTCGGCGCGCACGGTCGAGCGGTACTTCTGCGCCTACGGCCCCTCCCGCCACCTCGACACGCTCCGCGCCCACGGCCTGCGGTTCTCCGGGCACGACGAGGACGGTCACGTCCGGATGGCCGAACTGCCGGGTCATCCCTTCTTCCTGGCGTCGCTGTTCCAGCCGGAGCTGGCCGGCGACGGCTCGCACCCGCACCCGATGATCCGGGCGCTGGCGCGAGCCGCGGTCGAGCACGCGGGTTCCCGGCTCGGCCGGCCGGTGTGACGGTCGCCCGCCTCAGCCCGTGTGGCCCTCGCCGTGGCCGCCGTGCGCTCCGCCGTGGCCGCCGTGCGCCCCGCCGTGGTCGAACTTCAGGGCTTCGGGCGGCATGACGACGAAGGGCCGCATCATGCCCATGTCCTCGTGCTCCAGCAGATGGCAGTGGTACATGAACCGGCCGTACGCGCCGTCGAAGCGGCCCATGACCCGCAGCAGCTGGCTCCCCGGCACACGGAAGACGTCCTTGTGTCCGCGCTCGTTGGGCGCGAGCGGTACGACCGTCCCCGCGTCGTACCGGATCGGGGTGCGGGTGCCGCCCACCGCCGGGTCGAAACCGGAGACGTCGTAGGCGTCCCGGCCCAGCAGCTGGAAGTCGGCCAGGTGGATGTGCATGGGGTGCACGATCGGCGCGAGGTTGAGGAAGCTCCACTGCTCGTGGCTGCCCTCGCCGATCGTGAAGCCGAGCCCGTCGTTGAAGGTGCGCGCCGTGCGCCGGTACGTCTTCGTGGTGCCGTCGCGTCCGGTGATCTGGACGATGCCCTCGGCCGGGAGCCGGAGGCCGGAGGCGTCCTGGACCTCGGTCATCTCCCAGATCTCCGGGTGGCCTCCGCCGCCCTTGGTGGCGGGCGGGGTGAGCAGGATCATGCGGTGGCCGTGCGGGATGTCGTGGGTGAGGCGGCGGAACGAGCCGGAGAGCACCTCGGGCAGTTCGAAGGTGTCCTGCTCGCACGCATCACCGACCCGGAACTCCAGGACGGCCGGATACGGCACGTCGCCGGCCGGGTCGGGGACACCCGCGGGCTGGTTGCGGCCCTTGTTCACCAGCCGGAGGGTCCGGCCGGCCAGGTCGCGGAAGTCGACCAGCAGGTCGAAGCGCTCGGCCGGCGCGGCGGTGAGGGCGGGCAGGTCGGCGTCGAAGTCGACCGGCACCGGGCGGGGCAGCAGGCCGCCGTCGCTGCCGATCTGGTGGACGATCCCCGGCACCGGCTCGCCGTCCTCGTCGACCAGGACGAAGTCGAAGATGCGCGCGTTGGAGGCGTTGACCAGCCGGAAGCGGTACCAGGCCGGGTCCACGTCGGCGTACGGCCAGATGCGGCCGTTGACCGTGGTGTAGGGGCCGGTGAACGGGATGGAGACCGGCTTCCCGGTCTCCGGGTTGCGCTGCTGCACGATCAGCGTCTTGTGCAGCAGCCGGCCGTTGAGACGGCCGTCCTCGTCGGTGTCGAGATTGCGGTCGGCGATGAGCAGCGGGATCTCCCGCTCGCCGCAGGGCAGGTGGAGGGCGTCCTCCTCCTCGTCACGGACGAGATAGGTGCCGTACAGGCCCGTCATCACGTTCCAGCGGGTGATGTTCATCGCGTGGTCGTGGTACCACCACTGCACCGCCTGGTGGTCGTTCGGGTACTCGGCCAGCTGGGCGTCGCCGTGACCGACCGCGTTGTCCGCCCAGCCGTCGTTGCCGCCGCCCGTCTGGGCGCCGTGCAGATGGGTCACCGACCAGGCGGGCAGGGCGGCCACGTCCTTGTTCGGCTCGGCTCCCTCGCGGCCGGGCTCGGTGGTGGCCTGCGGGCGGCCGTCCGTGCGCAGCGGCACCTCCACCGAGGTGACCGGGTACTCGCTCTCCTTCGGGATGCGGTTGGTCCAGGCGATGCGGACGCGCTGCCCACGCCGCACCTCGATGGTGGGACCCGGCACATGTCCGTCGTACCCCCACATCAGGGTCGGCGGGAGCTGCGGGTGCAGGCGCACCCAGGTGGGGCGCAGGGCGATCTCGGTCTCGCGCAGGACGTCGCCCGCGGCGGGCCTCAGGACGGGCGGGACGGTCAACGGCATGACATACGGCGTCAGTTCGCTCGCCGTCACCGGGACCCGCTCCGCCGGAATCCGCTCCGCCGAACTTCCCTCCGCCAGGCTTCCTTCGCCCGGAGTTCCTTCCGTCGGAGTTCCTTCCGCCGGAGTTCCTTCCGCCGGCGGCCCCTGCGCCGGAGTCCGCTCCCGCGCGGTCTGTCCCGTGAGCCCCTCGATCGTCTCGGTCAAGGTCGAACACCCCCCTGTGTTCAGCAGTTCGTCGTTCCCCTTGTTCCGCAAGACTCCCGGTGGCTCACCGTAGTTCCCTGAATGCCCTGTTCCGGTACGAAAAGATTCCGAGACCGTCAGCCGAAGCTCAGCGCCGGCAGGGCGGGCGTGCGGCCGGGCAGGAAGCCGTGGGAGCGGCGGCCGAGCCACTCGGCCTTGTAGCGGTCGACCTCCCGGTGCCAGTGGAGGATGCCGGCCAGCCAGTTCTTCAGGTCCTGCACATAGGCGTCCATGGCTGTACGGGCCTCCGCGGACAGGTCGAAGTCCTGGCACACCACCGGCAGTTCGTGGGCGATCACATGCTCGAACTGCTGCATGCGCTGGGTCATCAGATCGTGGACGACACCGAGCGCGGCCGGGTAGTCCACTCCGAAGAAGTTCTGCACGACCAGGACGGCGTTGTGGATCTCGCCCTCGTACTCGATCTCCTTCTGGTACGAGAAGACGTCGTTGAGGAGGCATGCGTAGTCGATGGCGGCGTTCTCCAGGGAGCGCACCGGCCCGCAGGCGTACACCTCGGCGGGGATCGCGGGGCCGTGGCCCATCCGGCACAGGCTCAGGGTGAGGTCGGAGCCGAAGGTGGCGCGCCGCATCTCCAGGTAGTCGACCGGGTCCGGGACGCGGTTCTGCAGCTGGTTGGAGAGTTCCCAGACCCAGCTCTCGGTCATGGCGTCCACCGAGGCCTTGAGGGTGCGTCGCTGGTCGGGGGTCATCTCGGCCGTGGTGCGGACCCACAGGTCGAGCAGTGCCCGCTCCATGGCGTCGCCGGGGACCAGGGCCGGTTCGCCCTCCACGGGCATGCACTGCGAGAGGCGGGCCGTGGTCAGCCGGGCGGCGGCGAGGTCCCGGCGGTGGCCGTACACCAAGGGGTAGTAGTCGTCGCCGTAGGTGCCCCAGGCGAGCCACTGCGCGCTGAGGTCGAGGGCCTCGGGGGTGGCGTCCGGGTCCAGGCCGGCGGCGCACAGGGCGAGGTCGTAGGCGGCGAGCTTGTCCTCGTCCCAGACGCCCTCCTGCAGGATGCCCGTGCGGTGGCACCAGTCGGCGAGGCGGCCGCGGGACTCGTCCAGGTGCGGGCTGAGCTGCAGTTCGAAGGGCATGTACAGGTCGGGAATGCGGGCGGGTCCGACCTTCTGGCAGGGCACGTGGGAGTGGGCGCGCAGGCGCTCCCGGGCGGCCGATGCGAGGAGCGCGCCGACGTCGGCGGCGGAGATGCCGGGTCCGCTCGTCAGCTGCCAGGGCGAGTCGGACCGCGCGCCCTTGTTCATGTAGCGGCTGGAGCGCATGTGCCACTCGTGGCCGCCGGACTGCCAGTCCTGGAGCCCCTTGGTGTAGGCGGCGATCGCGGCGGCCTCGACGGGTGTGAGGCCCTTCTCCAGGCAGACGGCGGGGACTTCGGTGAGCGCGGTGTGCTCGAACTGGTGGAGCCGGGAGGTGAGGACGTCGTTGACGGTGTCGGCGGCCTCCTGGGTGGTGCAGCCGAAGAACTTCTCCAGGACGAGCACGCCGTTGCTGTTCTCGCCCTCGTCCTCGACCTCGCGCTGGTAGGAGAACAGGTCGTTGCGCAGGTGGACGGCGTCGGAGAACGTCTCCATGAGGACGCGCAGCGGCCGGGTGCCGGCGACGGCGGTGGGCACCTCGGCGGTCGCGTACTCCACGAGCCCCGCCGACCAGGGCGCGCCGCCCACCTTGCGGCGCATCTCGATGTACTCCACGGGGTTGGCGATGCGCCCTTCGTGGATGTTGGACAGCTCCCACATGGACTCGTTGAGCAGATGCTCGGTGGCCACGGAGAAGCGGCGGCGCCAGTCGAGGGACATCGACGGCACCGTCCGCGCCCACAGGTCCTTCAGGCCCGCCTCCACCGGGTTCTCCGGTTCCGGGACGGCAGTCGCGAGGTCGAGCGGCATGAACAGCGGCAGCCGGTCCAGATGGGCCTTTCCGGCCGCGCGGTCGGGGGTGCGCTTGAACATGTCGAGGAAGTGGTCGTCGAAGAAGAACACCCACACGTACCAGTCGGTGATCAGCGAGAGGGCGGGTCCGTCGCAGTCGGGATGGGTGTAGGAGCACAGGAGTCCGTAGTCGTGCGCCTCCAGGTCGGCCTGTTCCCAGATGCCGGAGCCCTCCAGCATGCCCATCTCGCGGGCCCACCGGATCGAGTGGGCGCGGGCCTCGTCCAGATGCGGGTTGAGCCGCGCGGGATACGGCATGTAGAAGTGCGGGAGTTCGAACGGCTGCGTCATGGCCGGGCCCTACCCGCGGCCCGGAACCCGCATCCGCCCGGCGGCACATGATCACACCATCGCGTGAAACGCCGGGGAAACCGGGAACTCCGGCGGGCGGGCGTGGCGTTCGAGCCCTTGCCGCACCCCCGCGCGCGGGCCACGGTAGGCGCATGACCTCCTTCGTGCTGCCCCGAGGGGTGCCGGTGCCGGACGTCTTCGATCCGCGCAGGTACGCCGACGGGGTGCCCTACGACGACTACCGCGTTCTGCGCGACCACCACCCGGTGGCCTGGCAGGAGGAGCCGGAGGTGCTGGGCTGGCCGGCCGGACCCGGGTTCTGGGCGGTGACCCGGCACGCGGACGTCCTGCACGTGCTCAGGGACGCGACGACGTACTCCTCGTACGCCGGCGCGACCCAGATCCGGGACCCGGACCCGGAGGATCTGCCGTTCATCCGGCGGATGATGCTCAATCAGGACCCGCCGGGACACGGCCGTCTGCGGCGCCTGGTGAGCCGCGCCTTCACGCCGGGGCGGGTGGACCGCTTCGCGGAGGCCGCCCGGGAGCGGGCGCGCACGCTGCTCGCGAACGCTCTGGAGGAGGCGCGGGAGGGGGACGGGACGGTCGACCTGGTGGCCTCCGTCACCGACGAGTACGCCCTGCTCAACCTGGCGGATCTGCTGGGTGTCCCGGAGAGCGACCGGCGGCTGCTGCTGCACTGGACGCAGCGGGTCATCGGCTACCAGGACCCGGACGAGGCCGGTACCCCCGTACGGGACGGGGAGGGCAGACCGGTGAATCCGCGGTCACCGGCGATGCTGCGGGACATGTTCGCGTACGCCCGCGAGCTGGCCGGACACAAGCGGCGGTCTCCCGCGGACGACGTCATGACCTCGCTGGCCCACGACCGCGAACTCGACGGCCCCGAACTGGAGATGTTCTTCTTCCTGCTCACCGTCGCCGGCAACGACACCGTGCGCAGTGCGGCCCCGGGCGGGCTGCTGGCGCTGGCGGAGCATCCGGCGGCCTACGAGGCACTGCGTGCCGGGAAGGCCGATGTCTCCTGCGTCGTCGAGGAGTTGCTGCGGTGGCATCCGCCCGTGCTGTCCTTCCGCCGTACTGCCGCGCGGGACACCGAGCTGGCCGGGCGCCGGATCCGGACGGGCGACAAGGTCGTGGTGTTCCACGCCTCGGCCAACCGGGACGAGCGGGTGTTCGCCGAGCCCGACCGGCTCGATCCGGCCCGCTCCCCCAATCCGCACGTCTCCTTCGGGAACGGCCCCCATGTGTGCCTGGGCGCCCACTTCGCCCGGCTGCAGCTGCGGCTGCTCCACGAGGAGGTGCTGCGCGTCCTGCCCGGACCGCTGCGCCTCGCCGGACCGGCCGGACGGCTGGTGTCGAACTTCATCAACGGCCTCAAGTCATTGCCGCTGACCGTCACCTGACGGGTCGACCTGAATCAGCGCATGGGTGCCGCTCGTGCGCCAGCGCCGGCCCTCGGCCGCCACCAGCGCGGTCTCGGTGGCGGCGGACAGGCCGGTGATCACATCGGACTTGAGGGTGCGCAGGGCGGCGACCGGGCCGGGGAAGTACGCCGTCGTACGCCGGAAGGGGGTGGTCGGCGGCCAGAGCCGGTCGCCCACCAGGCGGCGGTAGTTGAGATCTCCCTTGACGACGGTCAGCGTGGCCGCCGCGAACTCGGCGCGCAGGTCGTCCGGCATCGCCGAGTACGGCAGCGGGGCGCTGGAGAAGGGGTGGGCGCGGACGGTGAGCCGGCCGTCGGCCATCGCGGCCCACAGCGTGCGCCCGTACTCGCCGGCCGCGCCCGGCGCGCTGTGCAGCCGGTGCAGGGCGTCGACCACGTCGGCGGTGGTGGCGTCGGACACGTAGTAGGGGTACGGCTTGACGTGCAGCACGGCCCGGGCGGCACGGCCCTCGGCAAGGAGGTGGGCGATCAGCAGGAGGTCGGGGACGAGTTCGCGGCCCGCGTTGTCCGCGACCAGCACCAGCGTGCCCTTTCCGGCGGGCGGCAGCAGTGACCACAGGGTTTCGCTGTCGTCGGCGACCAGCGCGGGGGCCGGGTCCCGGGCCACGGCGCCCGCGGCGGAGAGCCGGAAGCCGAGGTCGGCCCGGTTGCCCCACAGCGAGCCGTGCAGCAGGGCGTGCGCCCGCTCCTGCTCCGGCAGCTTCTGCAGGCCGTCCAGGGCCGCCAGTTCCTCGTCGGTCTCCAGGGCGTCCAGTTCTGCGCGTTTGAAGGGGCGGAAGGGGTCGATGCCCTGCCAGGGGCCGGGACCGAACCAGCCGACGGCCTCGAGCAGCCGACGGTAGAACCAGCTCTCGGACCACAGCCACGGCACGTCGTACCAGGACTGTCCGGCATACCCGGTCAGTCCCCACGCATGCCACAGCTCCCCGTCCGGGGCGCCGGCGGGCAGCGGCTCGACCGTTCCCCCGGTGCAGCTCTCCAGCAGTTCGTCCAGCGCCTTGTGCTGCCCGGGCCCGTACGGGAAGGCGTCCCGCACCTGCCGGATGATCGCGGGGTGCCGTTCGGCCAGCACGCTGTGCGGGAAGGAACCGGGCTCGTTGCCGAGGATCACGGGTGCCAAGGGGGTATCGGGCATGTCCGTCACCGTATCTCTCGGGTCAGGCGGTCCTGGTCTCCCGCTCCAGCTGCGTGGCGAGACTGACGTACCGCGGGCGGCGGTGCACCGGGACGAGTCCGCGGATCATCAGGTGCCACATCTCGGCGACTCTGCGCGGCAGCCTTCCGGCGGGTTCGAGCGAGCGGCCGGCGACGCGGGTGCCGATGAAGAAGCAGACGAGGGAGTGGGCGACGGCGCCGGCGTCGAGGTCACCGTGCACATCGGCCTCCCTGACGGCTCCGCTGAACTTGCGGGTCGCGAAGTCCAGCCACTCGGTGAACGGGTGCCGCAGCGGCGGCCGTACGGCGATGTCCGCAGCGGCGAGGCGGAGACCGGCGCGCGGCACCGGGTCCTCCACGGCGAGCCGGGCGAGCCCGAACGTGGTGCGCATCAGGGACTCCAGCGAGGAGCAGCCACGGCCCTCCACATCGACGACCAGCTTTCGAGCGGCCCTGGCCTGGAGTTCCAGGATGGCGTGAGCCAGGTCTTCCTTGGCGGCGAAGTGGAAGTACAGTGCGCCCTTGGTGACCTTCGCGTGTGCGACGATGTCGCTCAGGCTGGTGGACTCGTAGCCTTGCCGGTCGAACAGGTCGGCGGCGGCCGTGATGATCGTTGCCCGGGTCTGCTCGGCACGTAACTGCCTCGCCATGATGGGACCCTTCCTGCAGTGTGTGCGAACGGGACATGCGGTTTGTTTTAACCCCCTGCATACGATAACTCACCGAGCGGCAGCGGGCTTCCGGAGTCTCCAGGTCGCGACGGGACCCACCTGGTCCTCGACCCTGCACCGGGACGAATCCCCGACGGGTCCGTGAACATACGAGACCAGAACGGCTCACCCCTACGCCGACGACGACGTCCGGCGGCCCTCGGCCGGCACAATGATCGCCACCATACGAGGCCTTTGGGCGGCTCCTCAACGGTGTCCGGAAGCAGGCGCAAAACAGCCGAACGAGTCGGTGCCTTCACGCCCCCGGGGCCGCTTCCGTGCGCCGGTCGGCCTGAACGCGACGGGCGCGCGGACCGTACTGGACTGCGCAGACCCCGTTCCCGCGCCTGCCGAGGAGACGTCCCGGATGACTCGGATGACCGCCCGACTGAGCGTCAGGACGGCCGCTGCTGCGGCGCCGCTCCTGCTCCTGCCGTGGACGGCGGGGTCCGCCCAGGCCCACGGCGCCCCCACGGACCCGGTCAGCCGGGTCTACGCCTGCTCCCCTGAGGGTGGTTCCGCCGCCCGGTCCGCGGCCTGCAGGGCCGCCGTCGCCGCGAACGGCGCTCCGTTCACCGCCTGGGACAACCTGCGGGTGGCGGGCGTCGCAGGCCGCGACCGGCAGGTGATCCCGGACGGCAGACTGTGCAGCGGGAACCTTCCGGCGTACCGGGGCCTCGACCTGGCTCGGGCGGACTGGCCCGCGACACGGCTGGCGCCGGGCGGCCGGCTCACGCTGACGTACGCGTCGACCATCGCGCACACGGGCACGTTCAAGCTGTATCTGACCAAGCCCGGCTACGACCCGGCGAAACCGCTGGCCTGGGACGACCTCCCGCAGCGGCCCTTCGCCGAGATCACGGACCCGCCGCTGCGCGACGGCGTCTACCGCATCGGCGCAACGCTTCCGAAGGACCGGACGGGTCGTCAGATGCTCTACACCATCTGGCAGAACAGCAGTACGCCGGACACCTACTACTCGTGTTCCGACGTGGTCTTCCCGGAACGCGGAAAGGCCGCCGGTACGGCTGGGGGCACGAAACCGGCGGCTGCGGAATCGGCGTCGCCGAGCCCGCCGCCCGCGTCGCCGGCGGGGTCACCGGCGGGGGGCCCGACTCCCGCAGCGCGGCGCGATGCCGCCTCGCCCGAGGACACCACCCGTGACGGAGCACCGGTGGCCGAGGCCACGCACGGTGGCTCGGGGCCCTCGGCGCCGCTGCTGGCGGGCGGCGCCGCCGCGGTGCTGCTGCTCACCGGGGGCGCCGCCCTCGCCGTGCGACTGCGACGACGCTGAACCTTTCCTTCCTTCCGGATCAGTTGACGTAGACCGGGGCGCCCGCGTCGGTCACGGGGGCGTACTTGGCCGTGAAGTAGCCGTTGGCGAAGCACAGCGACGAGCCCGAGCTCTTGCTGAACTGCTGGTTGGTGAAGGTGATGCTGTTGTCGGCGTTGTCGGCCTTCCCGGTCAGACCGGCCGCCTGGTAGACGCAGGTGACGCTGCCCAGCAGGGTGCGCAGCTTGACCGTGGCCTGGACGACGGAACCGCTCGCGGGCTGGACGGACAGGGTGCCGTCGGAGGCCACCGTCGCGGAGTAGGGCAGGTTGTCGATGGTGATGCCGTTGACCCCGAGGACTCCGGTGACGTTGCTGGTGCACGTGCTGCTGTCGAAGGTGTGCGCGGTGACGGACTCGGTGGCCGTGCCCGGGGCCGCGGGGTTGCCGGTGACGCTGGCGGTGAACCGGGAGGACGTGCACTTGACGCCGCTGGTGCCGGTCGCGCTGGAGTAGAAGTTCGCGGTCGTGCCGGAGGCCAGCGGCGCGGTGAGGGTGTCACCGACGCCGACCGCGGTGCCACCGGTACTGCCGGTGGTGAGGACCGCGTCGGCCGCGGAGGCCGGGCCGGCCCAGGTGAGGACGAGCGCCGTGGCGGTGCCGGCGGCGGCGAGGAGCGTGCGAGTACGCATGCGGGTGCCTCTTTTCCGAAGTGGGGGATCAGATGAGGTGGGGTGGGGGGGTGTGGGTGCCTGGTGTGCGGTGGGAGTGCCGGGACGGTGGTGCGGCGATGCCGCCGGCGCAGGGCCGTTGCGCCTTCTCCGTACGCGACGGACCGGCGACGGCGGCGGACCGGACACCGGCCGAAGACCTCGGGGGAAGGCCTCCGGCCGGGCCGGGCACGGGACGGCATGACACGGAACGGCCGGGGGAAGCGACCGTGCCGGAGCCGCGCGGAAGGTGCTGAAGAGGTGGAGCGCTTGCCGCGGGGGCCGGGATTGCGGCCGGGCACGCGACCGGTGCCGGCCGGGGAAACCGACCGGTGCCGTGCCGGGAGTCCATGACGGTGCCGCTTGCGGGATCCGGCGCCACGGATCCGCGGAAACAGGGCAAGTTGTAGACCTGACTGCACGTCAACGTCAAGGAGTACAAGGTCAGTTGATGCGGGCGAAGACCGTCCGCGCACATCCGGCACCCTTTTTTCACATTTCCCTTGACCCTTCAAAGTAACCGGCGGTAACTTCCTCGAAGGCTACTGCCGCGTAACGAGAAAGCCCTTGCATCCGCCGGGAGTTGCGAGGAGGCGTACACGGCAGCTGCTGTCCGCGCCAGGACACCGCGCCACTGAAGCCCACCTCGCATTGATCCATGCCCATGGGAGCAGACATGGCCTCGTCCCCGGACGTCCCGTCCGTCGGCAACACCCCCGAGAACCCGGAAAGCGGTTCACCGTCCGAAGCCCCGAACGCCGCCGCAACCGCCGGCGCCGGGAGACGGGGACGCGTCCGGGCGCGCCGGGCCACGGTGATGGCGGTACCCGCCACGCTGGTCGCCGCCACCCTCGCGGTCCTCACCGCACAGGGGGCGCTCGGGGTGCAGTTCGCGATCTCCGGCATGCCGTTCACGGTCACCGCGACGGAACTCAACGGCACCGGGTTCGAGCAGTTCGGCAGCCTCGACAACATGGCGGAGGGCAGCCCGAACGCCGGTGATACCGGCGGTCAGGTGCTCGTCGTCACCTCCGCGATCAAGAACGCCACGCTGACCAAGCTGTGCCAGAGCGTCGACCTCGGCGGCACCAACCTGCTGATCAGCGCGGGCAGCGGGTCGGAGAAGGTCACCGCGAGCGATCTGACCACCGATTCCACCGAGTTGTCCGGTGACGCGGCGTTCAACAACATCGAGATCGGAAACGACGCCAGCACGCTGACCAAGGCGGGCGTGAAGGGCCCGATCGGTGTCTTCAGCCAGCAGGCCGACACCGTGCGCATCGCCCACCTCCGGCAGACCAACTACGCGACCACCGCCGGTGTGTTCAAACTGCCGGGGCTCAAGCTCCGGTTCAGCGAGTCGGGTTGCTGATCGCCGTGCCGGACCGTCCACGTCTGGGGCCGAGGCTCGCCTTCCGCGGATGGCGGGCCCGCCGGCCGTTCTGGGGCGGGCTGCTGCTCGCCCTCGGCGGCGGCGAGATCCTGCTCACCGAGAAGGCCTCGCTGAAGGTCGTGATGCACATCGGCATGCAGGGCCTGGCCGGCTATCTGCTGCCGACCCTGATGGTGCTGCTGGGCCTGCTGATCCTGTTCAACCCGTCCCAGCGGCTGTTCTACTCCATCACCGGCATCCTGCTGTCGCTGGGCACCTGGCTCACCTCGAACCTGGGCGGCTTCTTCCTCGGCCTCCTGCTCGGCGCCACCGGCAGTTGCCTGACCTTCGGCTGGCTCCCCGACCAGGAGCCCCGCATCAGCCGCCGCAGGCGCCGCAAGCAGGCGAGGGCCGCGGCAGCCTTGGCGCCGGAGGGCGCGGAGGGGACGGCCTGAGGCGGGGAACGCCTGAACGGTCGCCACTGTCGTCTTGCTCCCGTCGCGTCATCGCCGTGTTCCGGCTGTGTCCACCGGACCTGAGGCGAGCGAGGACGGGGGCGTGCTCGACGACCGCGAGGACGACGCGGGTGCCCCGGGCTCCAGGGCACCCGCGTCGTCACGTCCACGGCCGTTCCGGGCGGTGGGGCGTCAGGCGAGACCGGCGGACTTCAGCCAGGCCTTGGCGACGTCCAGCGGATCCTTGTTCTCCGCCTGCACCTGGGTGTCCAGGTCCTGCAGGGTCGCCGTGTCGAGCTTCGCCGAGACCGCGTCGAGCGCGTCGGCACCCTCCTTCGACAGCGAGCCCTTGTGGACGAGCGGCTGGACGTTCTCGAAGCCGAAGAGGTTCTTCGGGTCCTGCAGGACGACGAACTTCTCCTTGGAGATGTTCGGGTCCGTGGTGAAGATGTCCGCGACCTGGACGGCGTCCTTCTTGAGCGCCGCCAGCGTCAGCGGGCCGCCCGCGTCCAGCGCCTTGAAGGACTTGAACTCCAGGCCGTAGACGGACTTCAGGCCCACCAGGCCCTGCTGCCGGGCCTGGAACTCCGGCGAGGCGCCGATGACCAGGTCCTTGGCGGCGTCCTTCAGGTCGGCGATGGAGGACTTCTCGGTGAGGTGGTACTTCTGCGCGGTGCTCGCGTTCACCGTGACCGAGTCCTTGGTCTGCGCCGCCGCGGGGTCCAGCAGCGTGAGCTTGGGGTCGAGCCTGGACTTGAGGGCGGCCGTGGTCTCCTCGACGGACTTCGGGACCGCCTTCTGGTGGAGGTAGGCCAGCAGTGCGCCGTTGTACTCGGGCAGCACCGAGATGGTGCCGTTCTTGATCAGCCCGTAGGTGGTCTCGCGGCTGCCGATGTTCGGCTTGTACGTGACCTTGATGCCCTTGGCTTTCAGGGCCTCGCCGTAGATGTCCGCGAGCAGGGTGCTCTCGGGGAAGTTGTTGGACCCGACGACCACGCTGTCGCCGCTCGCCTTGCCTTCGTCAGTGAGGGGGTTGCCGGCCGTGTCGTCCTTGGAGGCACAGCCCGCCAGCAGAGCCGTCGCCGCCGCGAGGGCGACCACCGCCGCGCCTCGGCTCGTTCGGATGGACCTGCTGATGTGGGTCGTGGAAGTCACGCGTCGATCCAATCCAGCCGGTTCTCGGTCAGTCAAGTGCCACAGATCACCGATTGGCCTCGTTCTGTGGCCAGTTGTGCACGGAGCGCGCTCGCTTTGTAACTCATTCTTGATGAAAGGCGCTCTGAACGCTCCCTCAACGGGCCTGTAGTCTCGGGGCGGTCGGTATCCACCACGGTGGTGCGCGGGGCCTGCCTCGATGTCGTGACACAGGCTTTCCCGGTGTCGTGACACGGCGTTCCGGGGGCGTCGGCGCCCCTGTGTCACGGGCCACGAGGCCCTCAGCTCCGGAGGTGACGGCGCCCCCCTGCTCCGGGGTGACGGCTCCCCCGGGCAAGACACCCACGAAGGAGGCCCGGTGTCCACGGAGGAAGTGGACGCGCCCGCCCGGCCCGCCCCCGCGCCCGGCGGCCTGCGGGCCTTCGCCGACCGCTGGCCCTTCCGGCGCAAGCTCAACCTGCTCGTCGGCATCCCTCTCGCAGTGATCGCCGGCCTGCTGGCATACCTCTTCACCGACCAGGTGCGGCAGTCGGCCGACGCGGACTCCGCCGCCCGGCTGGTACGGGACAGCGCCCAGGTGGCGCGGCTGGTGGACCGGGTGGAGGCCGAGCACCAGCAGGCCATCCTGCTCTCCGCGCGCTACGAGTCCGGGTACGCGAAGCCGTCCACGGCCGCCTACCGCACAGCCCAGAAAGCGGTCGACGCACAGGTGGGCACGGTGCGGGAGGCCTTCGGCGGCCGGCTGCCGCAACCCGAGGCGCAGGCCCTGCGCGGGATCGAGGGCCTCACCAGCCTGCGCACCTCGGTGGAGGAGGCGTACCTGCCGGCCGACAGCATCGACCCGGCCTACGCGGGCGCCGCCCAGGGCCTGATCGACGGCCTCGGCCTCGACCGGAACGCCGACCTCGCCGCCACCTTCACCGGCGACCTGCTGGACTCCCTGCTGCGGGCGGACGCCGCCCACGGCGCCTTCGAGACCAACGTGTTCGCCGCCACCACGGGTGACACCAACGCGCCGATCGAATTCACCAGCGGGGTCGGCGCCCACGAGGTCTACACCCATCAGGCCCAGCGCTTCACCCGGTTCGCCACCGAGGCACAGGCCGAGCGCCTCACCGGCATCGAACACAGCCCGGCGCAGCGCGAGATCGCCGGGGCCTACGCCGAACTGCGGGTCGACGCGGGCATGTTGCAGGCGTCAGGCACGGAGGGGATCCGGCGGGCGGTCCAAGACGCCCTGACGGACTACCCCGCCTACCCCGAACAGGCCGCTGCCCGGCTGAAGATCACCACCGTCCTGATCGGGCAGATCGCCGACCGGGCCGACGACGCGGCCGTCTCCGCCCGGTGGCGGGCCGCCCTGCTGCTGAGCGGCGCGCTGATCGCCTTCGCCCTGTGGATCGCCTTCGCGGTGCTGGTACGCCGCTCCGTGATCCGGCCCGTCCAGGCGCTCACCGGCGCCGCGCAGGAGGTCGCCGAGGTGGCGGGGCGCGAACTGGCCCGGGTCGCCGACGACGACGCCGAGGACGACCGGCCGCCGCGGCTGCGGGACATGCCGGTCACGGCACGCGACGAGATCGGCGACCTGGCCGAGGCGTTCAACCGGGTGCAGACCACCGCCGCCGCACTGCTGGAACGCCAGGTGCTCAGCCGCCGCAACACCGCCGAGATGTTCGGCAACGTGGGCCGCCGGGTCAGCAACCTGACCAGCCGGCAGCTCGCCCTGATCGACGCGGTGGAGCGCGGCGAGACCGACCCGGCCCTGCTGGAGCGGCTGTACTCCATCGACCACATCGCCGTACGACTGCGCCGCAACGCCGACAGCCTGATGCTGCTCGCCGGTATCCGCGAGACCGCGCTGGACGCGGGGCCGACGGCGCTGTCCAACGTCGTACGGGCCGCGCTCGGGCAGATCGAGGGCTATCAGCGGGTACGGCTGTACGCCGCCCCGGACGCCATGGTCGAGCCGGACATCATCGGTGACCTCACGCTGATGATCGCCGAACTCCTGGAGAACGCGGTGTCGTTCTCACCCGAGGGCAGCCCGGTGGAGGTGACCGTGGGCTCCGGCCCCGACGGAGCCCACGTCGTCGTCACCGACCACGGCCTCGGCATGAGCGCCGGGCGGCTCGCCGAGGAGAACGCCCGGCTGATCCGCCGGGAACGGCTGGACCTCGTGCCGACGAAGGTGCTGGGCCTGTTCGTGGTGGGTGCGCTGGCCCGCCGCTGGGACATCGGCGTCGAGCTGACCCGAACGCCGGGTGGCGGTGTGACGGCCGAGGTGACCCTGCCGGCCGCACTGCTGCTGACGCCGAGCGCGGGGGCGCCGCGGGCCGTGGCGAGCACACCCGGCAAGGCGCCGCCCCCGCCGGCGGGGGCGGGCGTGAGGGGGCCGGTGCGAGCCCTGGGGGCACCACCGTCGGCACCGGACACCGCCCACGACAAGGCGATGACCGACGGCAGCACCCCGTCGGCGCCGTACGCCGCCCAGGACAAGGCCGTGACCGACGGCAGCGCCCCGGACGAGTCCGCCCGCGCCGAACACGCCGGTCCGCTCCCCCGCCGGATCCCCCGCCGCGCCTCGCAGACCACCGGCACACCGCCCGCCGCGACGGCCGCCCCGGAATCGGCCGGCTCCCGCCCGCTGCGCCGCCGCGTCCGCGGAGCGACGCTGCGCACGACCGCCGGCGCCGCGCCGGCAGCGCCGCAGACCGCCCCGCCCCAGCTGGACGCGGAGGCCGTCCGCAGCACGCTGGAGGAGTTCGAGGAGGCAGTGGAACGCGCCCACCGGGACAGCGACACCGGCACCTTCCCCCGCCCGACGATCCCGGCAACGGCAACGGCAACGGCAACGGCAACGGCGCCATCCCACCCGGCCGACACAGTCACGGCAACGGAAGCACCGCGCCCGGACGACACCGCCACGGCACCGAAAACACCACGCCCGGACGACAGCGCGACGGTCACGCACCCGCACCCCACCGCCACGCCGGCACACCCGCCCCACCCGGCCGACGCATCCGCCACCGGCCCCCCACAGCCCGCAGCCCCCACGAGCCCCGCGTCCGACCCCGCGCACCCCGCGCCCGTCCCGACCCCGCACGATCAGACCCAGCTTCCGGAAGGAGCCGAGCAGTGAGCACGTCGACAGGGGACACCTCCGGCACCACGCCGACCGAACTGCAGGCAGCCGCGGCCGACTTCACCTGGCTGCTGAACCGCTTCGCGACCGAGACCGCGGGCGTCGTCGACGCGATCGCCGTGTCGTCCGACGGCCTGCTGATCGCGGTGTCGCAGCTGCGCGAGCACGCCGACTCCGAGCGGCTCGCGGCGATCGTCTCCGGTATCACCAGCCTGGCCGCGGGCGCCTCCGGCAACTACGGCCTGGGCGGGCTGAACAAGGTCATCATCGACCTGGAGGGCGGCCACGTCCTGGTCTCCGCGATCGGCAGCGGCGCCGTCCTCGGCGTCGTCACCGGCAAGGAGGCCAAACTCGGCAACATCGCCTACGAGATGACGGTGTTCGCCAACCGCGCCGGTGCCGCGCTGAGCCCGCAGCTCGTGCTGGAGCTGAAGAACAGCGTGGGCGCGGCGGCGGCCGGCTGAGGAGGGGAACGATCCGATGGCGGACGGCACCGAGCCCCCGGGCCCGGACCCGGTCGGACCCGCCCCCGCCGTACGGCCGTACCTGGTCACCGCCGGCCGGGTCGCGGACCCCGGCTCCGGCCGGGCGCTGCCCCTGGAGACCCAGGTGGTGGCCACCGCCGGCGGTCTGGACGCGCTCGGGCGGCTCTCCTTCGAGCGGCACGACATCGTCGCCGCCTGCCGGCTGCCGCAGTCGCTCGCGGAGCTGGCGGCCCGTCTGCGGCTGCACCTCAACGTGGTCCGCGTGCTGGCCGAGGACCTGCGCGAGGCGGGGCAGCTGGCCGTGCACGTGCCGGACCCCGAGGCCACCCACGACGCGTCCGTCCTGCGCAGGGTTATCGACGGCCTGCGGGCCGTCCCCGACTCCCGAGGGGTACCGAGTGACACCGACTGAACCGCTCCTGGCCCGGAGCCCGGCCACGACGGGGGCCGTACGGCCGCCGCTGCCGGTCAAGATGGTGATCGCGGGTGGCTTCGGCGTGGGCAAGACCACCGCCGTGGGCGCGGTCTCGGAGATCGAGCCGCTGACCACGGAGGCGTCGATCACCGAGGTCGCCGCCGGTGTGGACGACCTCACGCACACCCCGCGCAAGACCACGACGACCGTGGCGATGGATTTCGGCTGCATCACCATCGACCCGACGCTGAAGCTGTACCTGTTCGGGACGCCCGGGCAGGAGCGGTTCGGGTTCATGTGGGACGACATCGTGGAGGGTGCGGTCGGCGGGCTCGTCATCGTCGACACGCGCCGGCTGGACGACTGCTACGCGGCCGTCGACTACTTCGAGCACAAGGGCATTCCGTTCGCCGTCGCCGTCAACGCCTTCGACGGGAACGTCGAGCACCCGCTGGAGGACGTCCGCTGGGCGCTGGACGTCTCCGCGGGCGTGCCGGTCGTGGTGTTCGACGCCCGGGAGCGGGGCTCGGTGCGGGACGCGCTGCTCGTCGTGCTCGAACTGGCGCTGGCCCGCACCGAGCGGTGAGCCTCAGCCGCTGCGGCGTACTCCCGGCGACACCGTGAGCCGGGCCGCCGCCCAGAACACGGCGAGGGTCGCGAGGGCCAGGCCGGCGACCAGGGCGGCACCGCCGACGACCTTCTCGTAGTTCCTCTGGTAGAGCCCGTCGATGATGTACCGGCCGAGGCCGCCGAGGCTGACGTAGGCGGCGATGGTGGCGGTGGAAACGATCTGGATGGCCGCCGTGCGCAGCCCGCTGAAGATCAGCGGCAGCGCTACCGGCACCTCCACCTGGAGCAGCACCCGTGCCTCGGACATCCCCATGCCCCGGGCGGCGTCCACCGGTGAGGGCTCCACGGAGCGGACCGCCTCGTAGGTGGTGACCAGGATCGGCGGTACGGCGAGCACGACGAGCGGGATCATCACCGGCAGCAGGCCGAGGCCGATCCAGATGAACATCAGGACCAGCAGGCCGAAGCTGGGCAGCGCCCGGCCGGCGGTGGCGAGCAGCGCGAGCGCGTTCCCGCCGCGGCCGTAGTGGCCGGTGACCAGTCCGACGGGCAGCCCGATCGCGGCGGCGATCAGCAGGGCTTGCAGCGAGTACCCGACGTGCTCGGCGAACCGGGTGGGGATGCCGTCGTAGCCGTGCCAGTGGGTGCTGTCGCTGAAGAAGGCGTGCGCGAAGTTCAGGACGTTCACCGGGTGCTCCCCTTCCTCGGCATCCAGGGGGTGAGGAGGAGGCGGACGAGGACCAGGACGGCGTCGGCGATGATGCCCAGCACCGCGATGGTCACGACCGCGTTCACCGCCAGGGCCGGACGGTGGTAGGTCATGGCGGCGTAGAGCAGGTTGCCGAGGGCGCCCTGGTTGCCGATGAGCATGCCGACGCTGACCAGGGAGATGCTGGACACGGTCGCCACCCTGAGGCCGGCGATGATCGCGGGTACGGCGATCGGCAACTGGACCTGGAAGTACCGGCGTACGGCACCGAAGCCCATGGCCTGGGCGGCGGCCAGGGTCTCCGGTGGCACCGAGCGGACGCCGTCCACGATCGCCGGGACCAGGACCACCAGGCTGTACAGGGCGAGCGGGATCATCACCGTGGTCTCGCTCTGGCCGAAGTAGTCGATGAGCACGACGAAGAAGGCCAGCGACGGGATGGCGTAGAGCACGGTGGTGAGGCCGAGGACCGGCGGGTAGATCCAGCGGAACCGCACGCACAGCTGGGCCACGGGCAGTGACACGAGCAGTCCGGCCAGCACCGGCAGCAGGGCTTCGCGCAGGTGCAGCCCGATGAGACCGAGGTAGGTGTTCTGGAGGTCGCTGGGGAAGTCGAAGAAGCCGCTCATCGTCCGGCCTTCGCCTCGGCGTGCTCGGTCACGCGGCTGTGGGCGTCCCGGATCGCCTCGCCGATGACCTGCTGGGAGACGACGCCGACGGCGCGCCCGTCGCCGTCGACCGCGACGGCCCACCCGGTCGGCGAGAGCACGGCGCCGTCGAGCGCTGTGCGCAGCGAATCGGTCGCGGGCACGAACGGCCGCCCGAACGGCAGTAGTCGGTCCCGGTCGACGGCTTCGGCGGTCAGCCGGTCCGGTTCGGCCCAGCCGAGCGGCCTGCCGTCGGGGTCCGTGACGAGGAGGTAGGGAGCCGTGGCCCGGGAGGCGAGCTGGCCGGCGTCCGCGTCGATCGAAACGACGGGCGCGGTCTGCAGTTCCAGTCCGTCGGACGGGAAGAAGGAGAGCCGGCGGATGCCGCGGTCGGCGCCGAGGAAGTCCTCCACGAAGGAGTCGGCGGGCGCGCTGAGCAGTTCGGCGGGCGGCGCGAACTGGGCGAGCCGGCCGCCGGTGCGCAGTACGGCGACCTTCGTGCCCAGCTTGATCGCCTCGTCGATGTCGTGGGTGACGAACACGATGGTCTTGCCCAGCTCCTCCTGGATGCGCAGGAGTTCGTCCTGGAGTCCCTTGCGGACGATGGGGTCGACGGCCGAGAACGGCTCGTCCATCAGCAGCACCGGCGGGTCGGCGGCGAGTGCGCGGGCCACGCCGACGCGCTGCTGCTGGCCGCCGGAGAGCTGGTACGGGTACCGCTTGGCGAGCGCGGAGTCGAGACCGACGCGTTCCATCAGTTCGGCGGCCCGGGCCCGGGCCTTCTGCTTGTTCCAGCCGAGCAGCCGGGGCACGGTCGCGATGTTGTCGAGGATGGTGCGGTGCTGGAAGAGCCCGGCGTTCTGGATGACGTAACCCATGGACCGGCGCAGGGTGTTGACCGGCTGCTGCCGGATGTCCTGGCCGTCCAGGAGGATGCTGCCCTCGCTGGGCTCGACCATCCGGTTGATCATCCGCAGGGTCGTCGTCTTGCCGCAACCGGAGGGCCCGACGAGGACGGTGATGGCGCGGTCCGGTATGCCCAGCGAGAGCCGGTCGACCGCGACCGTGCCGTCCGGGTACCGCTTCGTGACTGACTCTATCCGTATCAAAACGCCGCGTACCCTTCGGGTCCGACCGATCCTGGGCTGGTCCGGGGAGAGTCTAGACCGCGAGTGTTTCAGTATTTTGGCCGGACAGCGCTCGTCGGCGGCACGAGTGCTGGAGGAACGTGCCGATGCCGGGCGGCGGTGCGAGCGCCGGAGGAACGTGCCGATGCCGGGCGGCGGCACGAATGCAGGGGAACCAGGGAGCGCCACCGGGTGTCCGCCTACCATGGGTGACGTGTCGTCATATGGGGAACGTGATGAGCAACTGGCGCTGCTGTGCCGCCATTTGCCCCTGCTCCGCCGTCTGCACCAGGGACCGGTCGGCGCCGCCCGGCGGCGGACCGTCGACCAGGCCGTCCGGGCCGCCCGCGCCGGTGATCCGGTCGAGGCCCACCTCGTCGCGCTCGGCCTGCTGTCCGATCGTACGGACCCGGTGACCGCCGAGCCGGGCGCCCGCTCGTCCCTGCCGACCCCCGTCACCGACGACGGTCCGCACACCGTGCCCGGCGCGCACGTCTGCCCGCACGGCATCTGCGCCCGGCGTGAACAGCGGAGGCCGGGCCGGGAACTTCCGGTGTGCGAGGTGTTCGACGTGGCCCTGCGCTTCGACGCCGAGAGCTGAGCGGGCCGGCCGTGCTCACGGGGCTCGTCACGGACGTCGGCCGGAAACTGGCCGAGCGCTGGGCCGCGGCGCTGGTGCTGCCGGGGCTGGTGTTCACCGCCCTCGCGGCCACCGGACTGACCCTGGGCCAGCGGCACTGGGCGGACGTCGAACTGCTGCGGCAGCGGCTGCGGGCCCTGACCGCGGACGGCTCGGGCTCCACCCGGACGGCGGTGCTGCTGCTCGGGGTACTGGCGGCGTCCTTCGCCGCCGCGCTGCTCGCCGACGCCCTGGCCGGGCCGTACGAGCGTGTCGTGCAGGGCAGTTGGCCGCGCCCGCTGCACCGCGTGTCCGGCCGGTTCACCGAGCGGCGCAGGCGCGCCTGGGACACCCGTGACGCAGCCTGCGAGGCGGCCCGGGGCACCGGCACGCTCGCCGCGCGGGAGGCCGAACGGAACGCGATCGCCCTGGTCCGGCCGGAGTGCCCGACCTGGGCCGGGGACCGGCTGCGTGCCCCGGCCGCTCGTGTCCGGCTGCACTACCGGATCGAACTCGCCGACACGTGGCCCCGGTTGTGGCTGCTGCTGCCGGACACCACCCGGCTGCCGCTGGCCGAGTCCCGGCAGCGGCTGGACGAGGCGATGCGGCTCGGCGGCTGGGCGGTGCTGTACGTGCTGCTGGGGGCGGTCTGGTGGCCGGCCGCCGTGGCCGGGGCGGGCGCGGGACTGGTCGCCCGGCGGCGCGGGCGGGAACGCGTCGAGGAGTACGCGGAGTTGGTGGAGTCCGCCGTGGACGTCCATCTGCCGGAGCTGTTCGAGCGGTTCGACGAGGAGGCCCGCCCGGTGCGGGCGAGCCTCGGCCGCACGGTCACCGAGCGGTTCCGCAAAGGGGCGGGCGCACGGCGTCGATGACGGGACCGGACGCGCGGGGCAGGGCCCCGTGGACAGGGGGTGCGCACCATGGCGACGGAGTCGGCACACGAGCGGGAGCCGGCCGGCGAGGGCCGGCGGGCCGACCGGGAACGGCTGGTGGGATCGGTCCGTGACCGGCTGGACCGGCTCGACGGGCCCGGTGGCACCGCCGGGCTGCTCACCGAGACGGCACTCGCCGAGACCGATGCACTGCTGCGCCATCTGGTGCTCACCCCCGCGCAGGGCGGCCCCGGAGTGGACCGGGAGGTGGCGTACACGCTCGGCGTGACCCTGCTGGCCCGGGCCGACGCCCACCAGGAGGCCGCTGCCCGCGAGGCCGACGCCGGTACGGGCCTGCTGCTGCTCGGCCCCTTCCACTGCCATCTGCCGGACAGCCCCGACGTGCTGCCGCCGCCGCTGCGCGCCTGGCTGGACGAGCTGCTCGGCACCCACCGCCCCGAGGACCCCGATGCCATCCTCCGGGAGCATGCCGCGGCCCTGGCCAACGTCGGCTGTCTGCTGCTCCGCCTGGGCATCGGCCTGACCTGGCCGGAAGCGCTGGAGGCGTGCGCCGAACTGACCCGCGGAGCCCTGCCGCACCTGGACTCGAACGGACCCGACCGGGCGGTGGCCGGCTGCAACCTGGGCTACGCGCTGCTGATCCTCGGTGGCGAGACCGGGCACAGCGGGCCCGACCGTCTGGGCGAGGCGGCAGCCGTGTTCCGCGCCGCGTTCGCGGCCACTCCCCCGGACCACCCGAACCGCGCCCGCTGCGCCAACGGCCTCGGCCTCACGCTGCTCGGCATCGCGGCGCGGACCGAGGACCGCACCCGGCTGCCCGAGGTGATCGAACTGTTGCGCACGGCGACCCGCAGCGCCGGGCCGGCCGACGGCAACACAGCGCAGATGCACTCCGACCTCGGTCACGTCCTCACCCTGTACGCCAGGAACGCCGAGCGGGCGGAGGACATGTCGTCCACGGTCCGGGAGGAGGCCGTCGCCGCGCTCCGGCACGCCCTCGATCTCACCCCGGCCGAGGACCACGCAGCGCTCCGCACCCACCTCGACCGGCTGGCCGAGGCCTCGCTGATCGGCGCGCCCCGGGCGGAACCGGCCCGCGCCGCCGAACTCGCCGCGGACGCCGCAAAGGCGTTGCGCCGATTGCTCGCTCTCACCCCGGAGGGCGACCCCGACCGGGAGGACGTCCGGCGGCGGCTGGCCGCCAGCCTGATCGCCTCGGGGCGGCCGATGGACGGCCTCGGGCTGCTCGCCGCCGCCGACCCGGTGTTCACCGGGGACACCGGGCTGATCGCCGAGGCCGCGGCGCAGGTGCGCGCCGATGCGCTCGGCCCGGGCGAGCCGCCCGGCGCCTCCGTCCTCCCGCCCGGACTGCGGGCCGACTCGGACGCCATCGACGCCATCGTGCGCGACGCGATGTCCGGGGCGGACCCGAGCCATCCCATCGCCGCCGTACTGGCCCTGCTCGGCATGGGCCCGCAGGGCGGCGGCGGCTCGCGCGGACAGGAGCTGATGGACCTCGCCGGGTTGGTCGTCCGCCACCCCGGCCAGGCTTCCCTGGGCGACATCCTGGAGCGCGGCGCGGAGCTGGAGTTACGGCGTCTGGCCCGACTGCCCGAGGAAGAGCGCGCACGGGCCCTCACCAGGATCCTGCAGGGCGACACGCCGGAGCCCGAGCCGCCGGAACCGGTCGACACCAGCCTCCTCGGGGAGATCCTCGACGTGTACGACCGGCTGCTCGCCGTGGCGGTGCCGGGCTCCCGCGAACACCGGCTGCTGCGCAGCGGACGCAACGGGCTGGCCGTCATGAAGTCCATGCAGGACTCCCAGAACGCCCCGGAGGGCGACCCGTCCCGGCTGGACCTGGTGCGCGCGACCGTGCCGCAGCTGCGCGAGCTGTACGAGGAACTGCCGCAGCAGCTGGCGGACCTGGGCTTCGACCCCGAACTCTTCGCGGGGCAGATGGCGCTGTCGTTCGCCGGGGAATCTCCGTTCGAGCAGATCCAGGCCCTGGAGGACGGCATACGCGTCGGCCGCAGGAGGCTGGCCCGGCTTTCGCCGGGCACGGACGAGTACGACGAGACGCGCACGATGCTGGCCGTTCAGCTGTTCAACCGGCACCTGATGTGGTCGGAGGAGGCCGACTACACCGAGGCCGAGGCGCTCACCCGGGCGCTCACGGCGACCACCGAGCCGGACCGGCGCAGCGCCCTGCTGCTGCACCACTGGGCCAATGCGGTGTATCACCGGCTGGACAACGGCCGGCGGCTCGGCGCCGGCCATGCGGGCCCGGGCCGTTCCCCCAGTCTGGTCACCCGGCTCGCCTCCGAGGCCGCCGCGCAGGCGCTGGAGCGGCACGACGCCGTGGACGCCCTGGAGACTCTGGAGGACGGCCGGGCCCATCTGCTGTCCACCGCGCTCAACGCCCGCCGTGAACTGGCCGCCCTGCACGGCGCCGACGCCGAGCTGCACGCCCGGCTGCGGTCCGCCCTGGACCGGCTGCGCGCGGCACGCCGGAGCATGGAGCCCGGCCGGCGGCCCACCCCGGAGGAGACCACCGAGCAGCGTGCCGTCCTCGACCGCGCGGCCCGGCTGATCACCGAACTGAAGCAGCGCCCCGGCTTCCAGCGCTTCCTCACCCCGCTGCCGCTCGCCCTGGACGACCTGCGGCCGGCCGCCGCGGAGGGCCCGGTGGTGAGCGTCAACGTCCATCCACGCCGCTGCGACGCTCTGGTGCTGCGTCCCGACGGGGTGCTCCCGGTGCCGCTGCCCGGGCTGACCGCCGCCGACCTCGCCGCCCAGGCCGAGTCGCTGCGGTCGGCCGTCGCCGCGCTCGTGGCGGGCCCGCGGGACCCGCTGTTCCCGGCGGCCCGGGAGGTCTTCACCGGCACGCTGGCCTGGCTGTGGGACGTGCTCGCCGAACCGGTCCTGGACGCGGTGGGGTTCACCGGCCCGCCGGCGCCGGGCACAGCCTGGCCGCGCCTGTGGTGGGCGCCGTCCGGTGTGCTCAACTCCTTCCCGCTGCACGCCGCCGGGCACCACGGGCCGGGCGCGCGCGCGGGAGCCGCCGTCCTGGACCGGGTGGCCTCCTCCTACACGCCCACGCTGCGCGCCCTGCTGTACAGCCGGGCCCGCCGGCGCGCGGCACCGGGCCGGCGCGGTGTCGCGGCGGTGGCCATGCCCGAGACGCCGGGGCAGGCGCCGCTGGCCCGGACCGTGGCCGAGGCGGCCCTGGCGGTCGCGGCGACCGGCGGCGCTCCGCTGACCGGCACGGACGCCACCCGGGCGGCGGTGCGCGACGCGCTCCTGGACGCGGCCGTGGTGCACTTCGCCTGCCACGCCGACAGCGACCCCGAGGACGTCACCGCGGGCCGGCTGCTGCTCGCCGACGGTGATCTGTACGTCGGTGAGCTGGCCGAACTCCATCTGGAGTCGGCGGAGCTGGCGTACCTCTCGGCCTGCGGTACGGCTCGCGCCAGCGCCTCGCCCGCGTTCGCCGACGAGGTCATCCACCTCGCCTCGGTCTTCCAGCTCGCGGGCTACACCCAGTCGGTGGCGACGCTCTGGGAGGTCGGTGACGCCTTCGCCGCGGAGGCTGCCGCCGCCTTCCACCGCACCCTGGCCCCGTCCCTCCCGGCCCCCGCCCCGCTGCCGGCGGCACTGGCCCTGCACGACACGGTCCGCGCCCTGCGAACGGCCGACACGGAGCGGCCTTGGACCTGGGGGGCGCTGGTACACGCCGGGGCGTGAGGTGCGGACGAGGTGGGAGGGCAAGCCCGCGCGAGAACGCGAAACCGCCCGGAACGCAGAGCCGCATGGGGATACGAAGCCGCGTGAGAGCGCGAGGCGGCTTGGGGGGCGAGGCGGTACGGGAACGAAAGGCCTCTTGGGAACGCACGGCCACACGTGGGAGCGCCGGGCAGCACAGGAGCGCCAGGCGACGCCGAAGGACGCGACGGCACCGAAGGACGCGACGGCACCGGAACACCAGGCGGCTTGGGAGCGCCAGACAGCACCGGAGCGCCAGGCGACGCCGAAGGGCGAGACGGCATCGGAACACCAGGCGGCATGGGAGCGCCAGGCGACGCCGAAGGGCGAGACGGCACCGGAGGGGGAGGCGGCACCGGAGCAACAGGCGGCCCGAAGCCTACGCAGCCGCCTTGCTCGGCTCGCAGGGCTCGGCTGCCGCCCGGAGCCGGACCGCAGGGCTCAGCTGCCGGCCGGCACCTGCGCCACCGCGTCCGCCGGCGCCTGCCGGAGGTGCGGCCGGGCGGCGAGGACGGCCACGTCGTCCTCCGCGTGCCCGGCGTCCAGGCGGGCGAGAATGGTCTCCAGGACCTCGCCGACGCCGTTCCCGGCGGGGAAGCGCAGGGCGGCCAGCCGGGCCAGGGAACAGTCGATGTCCTCGCCGCGGCGCTCCACGAGCCCGTCGGTGAACAGCACGAGTGTCTCTCCTGGCTCCAGCCGGTGATTGGCCGACTCGTACCCGCCGAGCCCGGTGCCCAGCGGTGGTCCGACGGGCACCGGCAGCAGCGTGGTCCCGCCCTCCCGGCCGATGAGCACGGGCGGCAGATGCCCGGCGCTGGCCAGCGTGATCTGACCGCGGCCGGGGTCGACCCGGGCGAGCAGACAGGTGGCCGGTCTGCGGTCGGTCTCCCCGGAGGCGAGGTCGTCCATCTGCCGCAGCACCCGGTGCGGGGGCAGGTCGGCGGAGGCGATGTAGCGCAGGGAGGAGCGGTAGGCGCTCATGTCGACGGCGGACTCCAGGCCGTGCCCCATGACGTCCCCGACGACCAGCAGGGTCCGGCCGAAGTGCAACCGTACGGTCTCGCACCAGTCGCCGCCGACCAGGGTGCGCCGGCCGGCCGGCAGATAGCGGATCGCGACGTCCAGGTTGGGGTGCGGGCGGCCGGGCTCGGCGAGCAGGGCGCGCTGCAGATCGCCGGCGGTACGGCTGACCTGCTCGTACGCACCGGCGTGCCGGATGTGGGAGGCGGCGCGCTCGGCGAGCATGGCGAGCAGTTCGGCCTCGGCGCGGCGCAGCGGCGCTCCGGAGCGCGCCCACACCAGGACGCCGTACCCCGTCTCGCCGCTGGTCAGGGACACGCACAGGGCAGCGCCGGGCCGGGTTCCGCCCGTGTACTCCAGCCAGGGGTCCGGCGCCGCGTCGACGGCCGGAACGCCCGCCTCGCGGGCCGCCGCCGTGGCCCACCGGGCGTCGGGCAGCAGATCGGGACTCCCGTGGACCGCGTCGTACCCGGAGGTGCCGTCCCCCGTGCGGCGCATCACTGCGGCCGCTCCGCCGGCCAGCCGCACGGCGGCCCGGGTCAGTTCGGCGCAGGTGGTGGCGGCGTCGAGCGTGGTGCCGATCCCGGCCAGGGCCGTTCGCAGGTCGCTCAGCCGCACCGAGGTCTCCGCGGCCTGCTCGTCCTCGCCCGGGCCGCCGTCTCGGCGGCGGTCACCGTGGACTGCCTGGGGCCTGCGACGGGACTGGATCCACCGCGCCACACCCAACACACTCACAGAATCTCAAACCGGGGCGATCAGGTCATCAGGCCCAGTCGCCCCGGCAGCCTCACGCGGGGCCGCCCCGGCAGGGCGGCCCGGCCATGCGGGCTCAGCCCTCGTCGGGGGTCAGACGCAGGGAGATGGAGTTGATGCAGTACCGCTGGTCGGTCGGGGTCGGGTAGCCCTCGCCCTCGAAGACGTGGCCCAGGTGCGAGCCGCACCGGGCGCACCGCACCTCGGTGCGCACCATGCCGTGGGAGCGGTCCTCGATCAGCTCCACGGCGTCGGTGTCCTTCGGGTCGTAGAAGGACGGCCAGCCGCAGTGCGACTCGAACTTGGTGCCGGAGGTGAACAGTTCGGCGCCGCAGGCGCGACAGGAGTACACGCCCTTGGTCTTGGTGTCCGTGTACTCACCGGTGAAGGCCGGCTCGGTGGCGGCCTGGCGCAGCACGGCGTACTCGGCCGGGTTCAGCTCCGCGCGCCACTGCTCGTCCGGCTTGTCGACGTCGTACGACATGAGCCTCAGCCCCTTTTACTGCGACAGACGGTCCAGGATCAGCGGGCCCAGGTCCGTCACGTCGCCCGCGCCCATGGTGATAACGAGATCGCCGGGCTTGGCCATTCCCTCGATCACCGTGGCGATCTCGCCCTTGTCGTGGACGGCGGTGACGTCGGCGCCGGCCGCGCGCGCGGAGTCGATGATCAGCTCGCTGGTCACCCCGGGGATCGGGTCCTCGCGGGCCGGGTAGATGTCCAGGACCACCGAGGCGTCGGCGAGGGCCAGCGCCTGTCCCATCTCCTTGCCCAGCTCCTGGGTGCGGGTAAAGAGGTGCGGCTGGAAGACGACGAGGATGCGGGCGTCACCGGCGGCGGCGCGCATGGCTTCCAGGTCGGCGGTCATCTCGGTGGGGTGGTGGGCGTAGGAGTCGATCACCTGGACGCCGGCCGCCTCGCCCTTGAGCTGGAGGCGCCGCTTGACGCCGGTGTAGGCGGCGAGTGCGGGGGCCAGTTCCGCGGCCGGGACGCCGAGGGCGGCACCGGCGGCGAGGGCGGCGACGGCGTTGAGGGCGTAGTGGCGGCCGGGCACGGACACCGCGAAGGTCAGCTCCTGGCCGTCCAGCACCGCGGTGACCTGGCTCTTCAGACCCTGCGGGACGATCGACAGGACGCGTACGTCGGCGCCCTCGGCCTCGCCGTAGGTCACCACGCGCACCGCGCCCGTGCGGACGCGCCGGGTCAGCTCCCGGGCGCCCTCGTGGTCCGCGGAGACGACCAGGGTGCCGCCCTCGGTGACGCGGCCCACGAACGTCTCGAAGGACTCGTAGATCTCGTCCATGGAGGCGTAGTTGGCGTGGTGGTCCAGCTCGACGTTGAGGACGATGGCGACGTCGGGCGCGTACTTGTGGAAGCTGCGGTCCGACTCGTCGGCCTCGGCGACGAAGATGTCTCCCTCGCCGTGCAGCGCGTTCGAGCCGGGCGCGTCCAGGTCGCCGCCGATGGCGTACGACGGCTTCAGGCCCAGGGCGCCGAGCGAGACGGCCAGCATCGATGTGGTCGTGGTCTTGCCGTGCGTGCCGGCCACGGCGATCGGGCGCAGCCCCTCCATCAGCGCGGCCAGCGCGTCGGAGCGGTGCACCACCGGGATGCCCAGTTCGGCGGCGCGGGCCAGCTCCGGGTTGTCCTCGCGGATCGCCGACGACACGACGACGCAGCTCGCGCCGTCGGCGAGGTGCTCGGCGGCGTGCCCGATGTGCACGGTCGCACCGAGCGCCCGGAGTGCCTCGGCGGTCGCGGAGTCCTTGGCGTCGCTGCCGGCCACCTCGGCCCCGCGCTGGGCGAGGATCTTGGCGATGCCCGACATCCCGGCGCCGCCGATGCCGATGAAGTGCGGTCGGTCCATGGCGGTAGGAAGGCCGGGTGCCATGCGTTTCTCCCCAGAGACGGTACGAGCTGAAGCAGCCCTAGCCTATGCGCTGGAGCACCGGGTCCCTCGCAAGGAGGGTGAGCCGGTCCGGCCCAGGGGCACGGGGAACTGCCCGACGAGCCATGCCGCGCCCGCACCCGCCGGAGACACCGCCCCCGGACGCCGCCCGGCCCTCGCCTGCCCTACGCCTTGCTGTGCGAGAACAGCTTCAGCACCGGCACCCCCACCTTGTGCCGAGCCCGGGAAGCCCAGTCCCGGTGGAAGAACTCCTCCACGTAGTGCGGATCGGTCAGCACGATCACCTCGTCGGCGTCCACCTCGGCCACCAGCGACTTCAGCGCATCCAGCGGGTGATCCTCGACCAGCCGCCCCTCGGCCCGGCTCCCCGCCGCGCGCAACGCCTGGAGCGACACGTCCAGGGCCTGCCGGCCCACGCTCCGCGCCTCGTGGCCCTCCGGCGTCTCTCTCTCCCGCACGGCCTCGTCGAGTTCGCCGAGCGCGATGTCGTCGATGGCCCGCAGCAGCCGGTCCGCCTGGTCGCCGCGCGGCTGGAGCAGCACGTGGAAGGAGACGGCCTCGTCCCCGTGCAGGGTCGTGACGAACTCCACGTCGGCGGACGTCAGGGCCTTCTCGATCATCAGAACGCTTGTGAACACCAGACGCCTCTTCTCCTTAGAGGGCCCGGCAGGGCCCCTGCGGAAACCATCCTTCCCCGTGATCGCACGGGTACTGCCGACTAAGTCTGCCCGCCGCGAGCTAACCGGAACGGCACATTCCGCCGAATTCAGGAGCGACGGTAACGACTGAACAGAAATCCGTCCTCCTCCAGCAGGGACACGAGCCCGAACCGGCGCGGCACGGCGACCGACGGACCCCCGGCGATGCGCTGGGCGTCCCCCGCGGTGAGCATCGGCGAGACGGTCAGGCACAGCTCGTCCAGCACCTCCGCGGCGATCAGCTGACCGAGCAGCCGGGGGCCGCCCTCGGTGAGCAGCCGGGTGTGACCGAGGTCCGCGAGGGCCTGGATCGCGCGGGCCGGCTCGATGCCCATGCCCTCGCCGGCGATCACCACCCGGGCACCGGCCTTCTCCGCGGCGGCGACCCGGTCGGGGGCGGCCGCGGCTCCGGTCAGGAGCAGCGTGGGCACCACGGGCGAGGTGAACAGCGGGAGCGTGAAGTCCAGCTCCAGGCTCGCGGTGACGATCGCGATGGCCGGGACCGGGGCCTGTCCGGCGGCGGCGCGGGCCCCGGCGAATTCCCCGCGCACGCGGGCCGGGCGGTAGCCCTCCTGCCGTACCGTTTCCGCGCCGACCACGACGACGTCCGCGAGCGCCCGCAGCGTGCCGAAGATCCGCATGTCGGCGGCGCTGGAGATGGGCTGCGAGCGGCCCTCGTGCTGGGCCGCGCCGTCGAGGGAGGAGACCATGTTGGCCCGCAGCCAGGGCCGCGGGGCGCCGGGCGCGGGCTCCGGGTAGGCGTAGGCGGCGGCGAGTTCGGCCAGGCTCCACTCCCGGTCGACGGCCGCGCCGACCCCGCCGGACCCGCCGGCCGGGCCTGCACCGGGACCGGGAACGGCGGCCGGGGCATCTGCGGCCGGAACGCCGGGTCCGGCGGCCGGGCCGCCGCCGTGCGGAACTCCGGACCCTCCGGCCGGGCCGTCGCCGAAAGCGCCGGAACCGGTGGCCGCGGGTGTCCCACCGGCGGAGACACCCGCGCGGGCCGCCCCCGCCCCGGTGGCCGCCGTGCCTCCGCCAGGGGCCTGGGCTGCTGTTTCTTCGGTCACAGGGAAGAGCCGTCGCATGTCGTGCAGTGTGACACGGCGCTTAGCATGGACAACTGTGTCGTCCTCCACCGCCGCCCCAGGATCCAGCCCTCTGCCGGACGCGGGCCCGCTGTCCCTGTGCGCCCGTGAGCCGCACGTCCCGGCGGACCGTCTGGTCGCCGAGATGGTGCCGCCCCCGCGCTTCGACTCCGTCCGCTTCTCCACGTACATCCCGGACCCGAACCAGCCCAGCCAGACCGAGGCCGTCCGGGTGCTGGAGGGCTTCGCGGCCGGGCTCGGCGGGGCGCACGCCGTGGGCGGCGGCAAGCGCGGCTTCTTCGGGTTCGGCAAGCCGAAGGCCGCCAAGCCCCCGGCCGGCCCCCGGGGTGTCTACCTCGACGGCGGCTACGGCGTCGGCAAGACCCACCTGCTCGCCTCGCTCTGGCACGCCACACCTGCCGAGCCCGCGCTGAAGGCGTTCGGCACCTTCGTGGAGCTGACCAACCTGGTCGGGGCGCTCGGTTTCCAGAAGACCGTGCAGACGCTCAGCGGGCACCGCCTGCTGTGCATCGACGAGTTCGAGCTGGACGACCCGGGCGACACGGTCCTCGTGTCGACACTGCTCGGCAAGCTGGTCGAGGCCGGCGTGGCGCTCGCCGCCACCTCCAACACGCTGCCCGGCAAGCTGGGCGAGGGCCGGTTCGCCGCCGCCGACTTCCTGCGCGAGATCCAGGGCCTGTCGGCCCGCTTCCGCACCCTGCGCATCGACGGCGAGGACTACCGCCACCGCGGTCTGCCCGAAGCCCCGGCGCCCTTCTCCGACGAGGAGGTCATGAAGACGGCCTTCGCCACCGAGGGTGCCTCGCTGGACGACTTCCCGGGCCTCCTGGAGCACCTGGCCAAGGTGCACCCGAGCCGGTACGGCGCGCTGACCGACGGCCTGCGCGCGGTGTGCCTGACCGGAGTCCGGCCCGTGCCGGACCAGTCGACGGCGCTGCGCCTGGTGGTGCTCGCGGACCGGCTCTACGACCGCGAGGTCCCGGTGCTGGCCTCGGGCCAGCCGTTCGACAGGCTGTTCAGCGAGGAGATGCTGAACGGCGGCTACCGCAAGAAGTACTTCCGCGCGATATCCCGGCTCACCGCACTGGCCCGGGACGCGAAGGGACTTGTCGGGGCCTAGGCAGCACATCGCGGGGGCGAAGAAGCCGGACGTCACGCCGGTGGCGCACCCAGCTCGTGCTGCCGCGGCGCACGAACTGCTGCACTTCTGCCCCTCATGGTCGGCCGGTCCGCGCACCCGGACAGGCTCTGCCACCGCGCCTGCAGCGGTCGGATCGGGCGTCACCGCACGTCCGACCGCCACGACCACCGACCCGGCGGACCTGTGCGGTCACGGCATCAGCTCTGGGACGGGAACACGAAGAATCCCTTGTCCGTGCTGATGTAGCCGTATCCCGACGGCTGCGAGAACAACGGAAGGTCTTGCTCCGGCAGGCTCTTGGCGAGCACCTTCTTGGTACGGCCGTCCACCGCGAGGAACACGCTCTCGCTGAAGCCGTCGTCCTTCGTGGTGCCGTAGAGGACGCCGTTCGGGGAGAAGCGCAGCGGCTCCATCGCCTTCTCGCCGTCCTTCTGCGCCCAGACCTCCTTGCCGTCGGCAGGCTGCCACACGGCGGTGCCCTGCTCCGTGTGAGCGGCGGCCAGGGTGCGGTCGGGGGTGAAGACGGAGGAGCCCTCGGTGTTGACGGTGTCGGTGGGGCTGTCCTCGTACGAGTACTTCGACGAGCCGCCGATCTGCTTGCCGCTCGCGATGTCGTACGTCGCCGTCACCCAGGTGTCGGGAGAGAAGGCGCCCGCCCCCCAGGCGGTCAGGACATGGCCGTCACGCACGTCGAGGACCCGGAGGGCGCCGCTGGTGCGCTTGCCGTCCTCGTCCAGTTCCACGCCCGCCGGCGGGGTGACGTCGGCGGTGCTCCAGGCTTTCGTGCCGGTGGCGAGTTCCGTCATGACGAGCTGTTCGGGCTCGTCCTCGTAGTTGGACGCGTTCTCCACGTGGAATGCGTATGCGCCGGTGATCAGGGGCGCGTGCGCTTGACCGCCGTCGATCTCGTTGTTGCGCGCGTCGAAGGAGCACCTCGCCAACTGTCCGGTGCAGGTGACCTTGCGGGCCCTGCCACCGTCGACGGGCGTCAGCTTCAGGCTCGCGTCACCGTCCTGCTCGATGATGTGGCCCTCGCGGACGTCGAACTCGTCGCCCTCGGTCGCGGCTTTGCCCAGCTGCGCTCCGTCACTGCCGTAGACGGTGACCGTGGTGGTGGTCTTCTCCTCGCTCAGGCCGTCCGACTCCGTCGTGGCCTCTGCGAACACCGCGACCGCCTTGACACCGTCGTGCCAGGTCGTGGCGGCCACGCGATCGGTCGTGACCTTGAGGCTCTTGCGTACCGCGCCGGTCTTGACGTCCCGGAACTCCAAGGTGGCCGGCTCGGGGTCGTTCGTGAAGTGAAGGGTGCCGACCGAGCCGTCGACCGGTTCCCAGGCATATCCGTCACCGCGTGCGTACGTGCCCCGGGCGTCCTTGACGAACAGCAGGGTGTCACCGAGGTCGATGGCGTGGGCGGGCGGCAGGCTCCACGCCGGCTCGGCGGCCAGGCCGGGTATCGCGGGCCCGCTGTAGCCCGGCCCCTTGGGCGTCGCACCGTGCGGGCCGGCCGAGCGGCCGTCCTTCGGCTTGGCGCCGGAGCCGCCGCCGTCGGAGGAACCGCAGCCCGTGACCAGGCCGGCCGACAGCACGAGACCCACGGCCATCACTGTGTACTTGTTCATTTCCCCGTAAGTTCTCAGCAGGTGATCTTGAGATGCACACGGCAGCATAGACGTCCGGCCCCGACCGGCGAGCACTCCCCGCGGATCTGCACGGGCTCGGCACCTCGCAGCAGAACGGCCCCCACAACGGTGGACGCGCAGGACGGCACCGTGGTCATGTCCGACCGGGATCCGAACGACACCCCCAGCCGCCGCTCAATATCCGATCGACTCCCCGGGGGCAAGGGCGAGTTCACGCCAGGTCACCCGCACTTTTCACGCTTACTCGCGCGTGTAACGCCCAGTTAACCCTGCAAAGGTCTTTGCAGGGTTAACGTGTTTCTTGACCATCCATTGACCAAGGCTTGGTCTGGACAAGAGATGTGAAGAAAGCGAAGGGGGGCTCATGTTCCGAGGTACGACCGCCCGGACCCTGCTCGCCCTCCTCGGCATGACACTGCTCGCCCTCCAGCTCTTCACCCCCACGCGAACCTTCGCACCCGCGCACACTTTCGGTCAGGCGCTGGCCAAGACCGAGACCGGAATTGCTCCCTCCGTGCAACCGGCGAGGAAGGGCACCGACACACTCCGCGCCCCGGGCCGCCCCGGTGAGCCCGAGGGCGTCCCGCAGGTGCGCGACCGGCATCGCGGCCCCGCCTCCGGCTGCGCACACGGGCACCCGCTCATATCCGGCCGGGCGGCCGGGGCAGCCCCGGCGGCCCCCTCCGGCGACCCGTGCAGCCGTACACCGAGAGCCTCCAGAGCCCACACGCCGGCATCGCTTCAGGTCTTCCGCTGCTGAGGACCGGGCCGAGTTCTCTCCCCCCCCACAACAGTCGTTCGAACCCGACGCGCCAGGCAGGCGCGCCAGGAGGAACCCACATATGCAGCCCCTCATCGACAACGCCCGTACGTTCGGACAGCGCCCTGAGGAGTTCGCCAGACTCGCCGAAGGCCAGTCCCCGCAGGTGCTGTTCATCACCTGCTCCGACTCCCGGGTCGTCCCGGCCCTGATCACGGGCGCCCGCCCCGGCGAGCTGTTCGAGCTGCGCACCGCGGGCAACATCGTCCCGCCCTACGCCTCCGGGCAGCCCACCAGTGAGGCCGCCACCATCGAGTACGCCGTCGAAGTGCTCGGCGTCCGCGACATCGTGGTCTGCGGCCACTCGCACTGCGGCGCCGTCGGCGCCCTGGTACGCGGCGACGACCTGACCGCCGTACCGGCCGTGCGCGACTGGCTCGCGCACGCCACCCCGCGCCCGGCCGGCGCCACCGAGGACCCGGAGGTCGCCGAGGGCGTGCAGAGCCACGTACTGACCCAGCTCCTGCGGCTGCGCTCGTACCCCTGCGTCGAGCGGAAACTGACCGAGGGTCAGCTGGAACTGCACGCCTGGTACTACGAGGTGCACACCGGCGCCGTACGGACGCACCGCCCGCAGACCGACACCTTCGAGGCCCTGTGAGCGCGCCCATGACCAGCAACCGCACCCTCATATCCCGTTTCCCCCATCTGAAGGAGGACTTCGCCGCCTCCCTCGTCGTCTTCCTGGTCGCGCTGCCGCTGTGCGTGGGCGTGGCCGTCGCCTCCGGGGTCCCGGCCGAACTCGGTCTGATCACCGGCATCGTGGGCGGCCTGGTGACCGGCGTGCTGCGCGGCAGCAGCCTGCAGGTGTCGGGCCCGGCGGCCGGCCTGACCGTGCTCGTCTTCGAGGCGGTCAAGGAGTTCGGCCTGCCGGTGCTCGGCGTGATCGTCCTCGCCACCGGGCTGCTCCAGGTGGCCATGGGCGTGCTCCGGCTCGGCCGCTACTTCCGGGCCATCTCCGTCTCCGTCGTCGAGGGCATGCTGGCCGGCATCGGCCTGGTGCTCATCGCCGGTCAGCTGTACCCGGCGCTGGCGGCAAAGGCCCCGGACTCCGGGGTGGGCAAGATCGCCGGGCTGCCCGGCGCGTTCCTGGACGCCCTCGGCGACGGCGGCGCCCTCGCCTCCTTCGCGGTGTGCGCGGGCACGGTCGCGGTGCTGCTGCTGTGGAAGCACGCCCCGGCGAAGGTGCGCACCGTGCCCGGACCGCTCGCCGCGGTCGGCCTCGCCACCGCGGCCACCCTCGCGCTGCGCCTGCCGGTGGCCACGGTCGAGGTCAAAGGCCTGCTCGGCTCCGTCCAGCCGCCGCCGCTGAGCGCCTTCGGCGAGCTGGCCGGCGTCGGCCTGCTGGGCACGATCGTCGCCTTCACGCTGATCGCGTCCGCCGAGTCGCTGTTCAGCGCGGCGGCCGTGGACCGGCTCCACTCGGGGCCGCGCACCCAGTACAACCGGGAGCTCGTCGCCCAGGGCGCCGGCAACACGGTGTGCGGGCTGCTCGGCGCGCTGCCGATGACCGCGGTGATCGTGCGCAGCGCGGCCAACGTCCAGGCGGGCGCCCGTACGAAGGCCTCCCGGGTGCTGCACGGCGTCTGGCTGCTGCTGTTCGCGGCACTGCTGCCGGGCGTGCTCGCCTACATCCCGCTGCCGGCCCTCGCGGGCATCCTGATCCACGCGGGCGCCAAGCTGGTCCCGGTACGCGCGCTGGCCGTGCTGTGGCGCGAGCACCGCGGCGAGGCTCTGGTCCTCGCCGTCACGGCCGTCTCCATCGTGGCGGTCAGCATGTTCGAGGGCGTGCTCATCGGTCTGGCCCTGGCGGTGGTGAAGACCGCCTGGGAGGCCTCGCACATCAAGCTGGAGGTCGTGGACAAGGGCGCGGGCCCGGTGGACGCGCACCTGTCCGGCAACGCGACCTTCCTGCGGCTGCCGAAGATCCTCGACACCCTGGAGTCGCTGCCCCAGGACCGGCCGGTCCGGCTGGACGTCTCCGGGCTGCACCACCTGGACCATGCCTGCCGCACCGCCCTGGAGAACTGGGCCGCGCGGCACAGCGCAGCGGGCACGGAGCCGGTGAAGCTGGTCATGGCCGCGTGAGAGCCCGCCCTGTGGGGCCGGGACGCCGGGGACTCTCGGCTTCCCGGCCCCACGGGCCTATCGTGGCAACAGCAGACATAACCGGCCTCTGTGCGAGGAGGTCACCATGGTCGAGGACCTTCTGGTGGCCGTGGCGGCGGCGGGCTCCGCCGGTGTGGTGTACCTGGCCGCGGCGGCGCGCGTGGTCAAGCAGTACGAACGGGGCGTGCTGTTCCGGCTCGGCCGCGTCGCCGGTGATGTGCGGCCGCCGGGCCTGACCCTGATCGTTCCCTTCGTGGACCGGCTGCAGAAGGTCAACATGCAGATCGTGACGCTGCCGATCCCGGCCCAGGAGGGCATCACCCGCGACAACGTCACCGTCCGCGTGGACGCGGTGGTCTACTTCCGGGTGATCGACGCGACCAGCGCCCTGATCAAGGTCGAGGACTACAAGTTCGCGGTGTCGCAGATGGCGCAGACCTCCCTGCGCTCGATCATCGGCAAGAGCGACCTGGACGATCTGCTCTCCAACCGGGAGAAGCTCAACCAGGGCCTGGAGCTGATGCTCGACAGCCCGGCCGTGGGCTGGGGCATCCAGGTCGACCGGGTCGAGATCAAGGACGTCTCCCTGCCGGACACGATGAAGCGGTCCATGGCGCGCCAGGCCGAGGCGGACCGCGAGCGCCGGGCCCGGATCATCAACGCCGACGCCGAGCTGCAGGCCTCCAGAAAGCTCGCCGAGGCCGCCCAGCAGATGTCCGACACACCGGCCGCGCTCCAGCTGCGGCTGCTGCAGACGGTGATGGCGGTGGCGGCCGAGAAGAACTCCACGCTGGTCCTGCCCATTCCGGTGGAGCTGCTGCACTTCCTCGAACGGGGCGGGCAGTCACCGGTTTCGGAGCAGGCCCCGCCGGGGCAACCGCATCCCGACGGCGAACCGCATCCCGGCTAGCGGACGCCGTTGTCATCCCGACCCGGACGGAAGGAGCGCCCGTGCCGAAGCACCCGGCCAGGAAACGGAGAGAAGCCCTCCGGGAGCAGCTGCGGCTCCCGGAGGACGAGCGGATCGATCTCGCCGGGTACGACGCCCGGGCCACGCCCGGTGCCCCGGACGGCAAGGAGGCCGCTCTCACGGACACCGCCCGGTCGGGCACGCGCCTGGCCCGGCTGCAGGAGCGGCTCTGGGCGGCGGGCACGGCGGGTGACCGGCGCCGGGTGCTGCTGGTGCTTCAGGGCATGGACACCAGCGGCAAGGGCGGCACGGTCAAGCATGTGATCGGCCAGCTCAACCCCACGGGCTGCCGGATCAGGGCGTTCAAGGCACCCACCGAGGAGGAGCGGCGACACGACTTCCTGTGGCGGGTACGCAGGGCACTGCCCGAGGCCGGCGAGATCGGCATCTTCGACCGCTCACACTACGAGGACGTGCTCATCGCCCGCGTCCGGCATCTGGCCCGGCCCGCCGAGATCGGCAGCCGCTACGGGCTGATCAACGACTTCGAGCGGTCCCTCGCCGAGGACGGCGTCACCCTCGTCAAGTGCTTCCTCCATCTCTCCCCCGAGGAGCAGAAGCGCCGCCTGCTGCGCCGCCTCGACCGTCCCGACAAGCGCTGGAAGTTCACCCCCGGCGACATCGAGGAGCGCGCCCTGTGGCCTGCCTACCAGGAGGCGTACGAGCTGGCCCTGGAGCGCTGCGCGGCGCCGTACGCACCCTGGTACCTGATCCCTGCGGACCGCAAGTGGTATCGCAACTGGGCCATCACCCGGCTGCTGCAGGAGCACCTGGAGGACCTGGATCCGCAGTACCCGGAACCCGCTTTCGACCTGGCCGAGTGCCGGGAGCAGCTGCTGAAACAGGCGTGAGCCGGGCGGGCGCGGCGGCCGAAGCAGGCGTGAGCCGGGCCGGGCGGGGCTGCTGACGTGCGGGCGCGGCGGCTGGAAAATGCCTGAGCCGGGGCGCAGGCGGCACGGAAAGAGACACCGTGCGGCAGGTCGAACGCGGCACCGGAGGAAGCAGGCACACGTGAGCCTCCCCGGCGGGGGTACCCGGCGGAGCATGCGCGAGCAGCGGAAGGTCACCGATTCGTACTGGCTGCAGACGGCCCCCGGGCCGGCCCACCCCGCCCTGGACGGAGACATCGACGTCGACGTGGCCGTCGTGGGGGCGGGCATCGCCGGTCTGAGCACCGCCCATGAACTGGCCCGGGCCGGACTGCGGGTGGCGGTGCTGGAGGCCGGGCGGGCCGCGGCCGGGGTCACCGGCTACACCACGGCCAAGCTGACCGCCCAGCACACCCTGATCTACGACCGGCTGCGGCGCACCCGGGGGCCCGAGGGGGCGCGGCTGTACGCCCGGTCGCAGACGGAGGCGATCGAGCACGCGGCGGCGCTGGTGGATGCGCTGGGCATCGACTGCGAGTGGGAGTCCAGGGACGCCTACACCTATGTCCGGGACCGGTCGCGGGTGGCCGAGGTGCGCGCCGAGGCGGAGGCCGCCCGGGAGGCGGGCCTGCCGGCCGGGTTCACCACGGAGACCGGGCTGCCGTTCCCGGTGGCGGGCGCGGTCCGGGTGACCGGGCAGGCCCAGTTCCACCCGGTCAAATACTTGCGGGCGATCACCGCCGACCTGCTCGCGCACGGCGGTCAGGTGTACGAGCAGACGCGGGTCACCGGTCTGACGGAGGGCGGACCGTGCCGGCTGACGACGGAGGCGGGCGCCACCGTGACCGCCCGGGACGTCGTCGTGGCCACCCATTACCCGGTGTTCGACCGGGCCCTTCTGTTCGCCCGGCTGTCCCCGCGCAGGGAACTGGTCGTCGCCGGGCCGCTGGGCGACGGCACGGACCCGGGCGCCATGTACATCACGCCCGACGAGAACACCCGGTCGGTGCGCACCGCGCCCTACGGCGAGGACGGGCGGCGCCTGCTCGTGGTGACCGGCGAGCACTTCACTCCCGGCACCGGCGATCCGCGGGCCGGCTTCGACCGGCTCGCCGGCTGGGCCGAGGTGCACTTCCCCGGGGTGACGCTGGACCACGCCTGGGCCACCCAGGACAACGAATCCACCGACACGGTCCCGCTGGTCGGCTCCTTCCACCCGGGCGCCCGGCACACCTACGTCGCCACCGGCTTCGGCGGCTGGGGCCTGAGCGGCGGCATCATGGCCGGGCTGCTGCTGACCGCGCTGATCACCGGCCGGGACTGCGCCTGGCGGGAGCTGTACGACCCGCGCCGGCTGAAGTCGGTGGTGCGCGAGGCGCCGTCGTTGCTGAAGACACAGGCGGAGGTGGCCCGGCACTTCGTCGGCGACCGGCTGAAACCCGCGGCCTCGGTGGACGAACTCGCGCCGGGCGACGGTGCGCTCGTCCGGTCCGGCGGGGAACGGCTCGCGGTGCACCGCGACGCGGAGGGCGTGCTGCACGCGGTCTCGGCCCGTTGCACCCACCTCGGCTGCCTGGTCTCCTTCAACCGCGCCGAAGGCGCCTGGGAGTGCCCCTGCCACGGCTCCCGCTTCGCCGTCGACGGCTCGGTGCTCCAGGGCCCGGCGGTCCGCCCGCTGGAGCGACGCGACCTCGGCTGACGGAGGCCCTCTGCCGACGGACACGACACCGGCGGACGGACACGGCCTCGGCCGACGGGGGCGTCACCCGCCCGCCGCGCGGGTGACCGCACCGCCACGCCACGCGGCATATCACCATACAAACTGACATTCAGTCCTACGTTCGTACGGTGATCCCACCAGTACGCCGTATCGCCGCCGTCTGTGCTCTGGGCGCGGCGCTCACCGCCTGCGGCACCACGGGTACCAGCCGCCCGGCCCCGGCCAGGTCCTCCGTCGCCGCCGCCCCGTCCGCCACGCGTCCACCGGTGCTCGCCCCGGGCCCGGGCGGGCTGACCCCGGTCTTCGAACACGGCCCGCGCACCCGGGGCAAGACCGTGGCGTTCACCTTCGACGCCGACATGACCGCCGACCAGGGGCCCCGCGCGGCCTCCGGCGAGCACTTCGACAACCCGGGCCTGATCGCCGCCCTTCGGACGCTGAAGGTGCCGGCGACCGTGTTCGTGACCGGCCGGTGGGCCGACCAGTACCCGGCCGAGGCCCGCAGTCTCGGCCGCGACCCGCAGTTCGAGGTCGCCAACCACTCCTGGAGCCACTACGCGTTCACCGCCGACTGCTACGGCCTGCCGACCGTCGCCGCGGACCGGATGCGGGCGGACGTCCAGCGGGCGTACACCTCCTTGCGCAAGGCCGGCGTGCCGCACGCGATGCCCTACTTCCGCTTCCCCGGCGGCTGCTACGACCAGCAGGCGCTGCGCGCGCTCAGCGGGCTCGGGGTGACCGCGGTGCAGTGGGACGTGGTGAGCGGCGACGCGTTCGCCACGGACGCCGACGCCGTGAGCCGGCAGGTGCTCGACGGGGTGCAGCCGGGCTCGGTGGTCGTCATGCACTGCACCCGCAGCGCCGCCCCGACCACCGAACAGGTCGTCCGCACGGTCGTACCGGAACTGCGTGCGCGCGGCTACCGGTTCGTGAAGGTCTCCGAGCTGATCGGTCAGGCGGACGCACCGCACTGACCGGACGCCGGCCCGTCCTGGGCCGAGGGCATGAGCGACGACGGCTACGGCACGTTCCGGCGGCGGCTCAGGGTGACCGGCGGGCGGTGAGCCAGGACGCACCGGCGAAGGCGGCGGCCGTGAGCAGGGCGGCGCCGGCCAGCGGCAGCAGCGGTACGGCGGCCCGGCCGGTCTGCGAGCCGGTGACCAGGCCCCTGACCGCGGCCTGCGCCGGAGAACCCGTGAGCACCACCGCGAGCAGTGCGCCCAGCAGCATCGCCGGCACCGCACGGCCGGTGGAGCGCAGCACCGGGCGGTTGGTGAGCGCGCCGACGGCCGCGCCGAGCAGCGCGCAGACGAGGGCGGCCGGCAGCCCGGCCGCGGCGGCCCGCAGCGGAGGGACGTGCACCCGGTGGCCGTTGTTCGCCGGGGCGCTGATCAGCGTCACCATCACGGTGGCCGCCACCGCGAGCAGCACGGCCGCGAACAGGGCGGTGAGCAGGCAGGCGAGGTGTGCCCGGGCGGGACCGCGCACGGCGGCGACGCAGGCACGGGCCGCGGGCGGCTCGCCGGTGACACAGATCCGTACCAGCCAGGCGGTCACCGGCAGCAGGGCCGCGGCCGCGTACCCGAGCGAGTCCAGGACCGGCTCGCCGGTCTGTACCCCGATTCCCAGGAACGCGGTGTACAGGATGACCGGCGGCAGCCAGCGCTGGGAGCGCAGCAGCAGGTCGGCCTGGTAGCGCAGGAGTGCGGTCATGGTCGGCTTCCGGGCTGGGGGGACGGTTCGTCGGCGGGCTCGACGCGGACCACGTGCCAGGGCGGCCGGGCCGTGAGCAGGGCACGCAGCAGGACGTCGGAGTGGGCGGCGGGGACGCCGAGGAGGTGGCTGCCGGGGGCGGTCTCCTCGACCGAGCCGGCGAGCCGTACGGCGTCGGCCGGCAGCCGCCCGCCCGCCGGCCCCCGCACGGTGACCAGGGTGACCGCCCCGGCCGGTGAACTCCCGGCGGCGGTACGGCGCTCCAGGCCTGTGCCGACCACCGTGTACGTGGCGTCCGGGGCCCCGGCGAGCCGGCCGGGATCGTGGTCCACGAAGACCACGGCGCCCCCGGCGGCCGTGCGCTCGGCCACCGCCCGCTCCAGCTCCGCCCGCGCCGCCGTGTCGAGGCCGGTCCACGCCTCGTCCAGCACCAGCAGTTCCGGGTCTCCGAGCAGCGCCTGGGCGACGGCGACCTTCTGGCTGCTGCCCTTGGACAGCCGGGCCATCGGCGTACGGGCGTAGGCGCCCGCGCCGAACCGCTCCAGCCAGGCGGCGGCGAGGCGGGCGGCGCAGCCACGGGAGAGGCCGTGGACCGTGCCGAGGTGGGTCAGGTAGCCGATGGCCGTGAAGGGCAGGGCGGACGGGAACCGCTCCGGCACGTACGCCGTGCGCGGGCGGCCGGTGATCCGGCCTTCGGTGGGAGCGTCGAGCCGGGCGAGCAGCCGGAGCAGGGTGGATTTCCCGGTGCCGTTGGCCCCTTCGATCCGGGTGAGGCTGCCGGGGGCGAGGGTGAGGTCGACGCCTCGCAACACCCAGGGGCCGCGGACGCCGTAGCGGCGGCCCACGGCGGTCAGGCGCAGGTCACGGTGCATGGAGATCATTCCGGGTCGGTGTCACGGCTGGGGCCCGGGTCACCGGGGCGTGCCCCGGCTCATCGTCGTTCCCCCTCCAGCCGGACAAGACGGGTCAGGGCGGCCAGGGGGTTCATCGGCGGTCGCGGCAATTTCCCGAGCGGGGCCCGCGCGTTGATCGGCACGTCCGCGGCTTCGTAGGGTGGGCTTCCGTGAGCCACGTTCCAGCCCCCTCCGGTGACAGTCCCTCCCAGGCCGAGCGCACCGCGCGCGACGAGGCCCCGCAGTTCGTGCTGCCGCTCGTCGTACGGATCGAGCGCGGCGCCCCGCCCGCCCGTACCGACGCGCTGGAGACGGCAGCCCGGGCCGTACTCGTCCTGCTCGGCGACGAGCGCGCGCACGGTGCCGGCGAGTGGGCCGACGCCGTACGGAGCTGGGAGGACGCGCGGATCCGGAAGGTGGTCCGGCGGGCCCGGGGCGCCGAGTGGCGGCGCGCCGAGGCACTGCCCGGGATCACGGTGACCGGGAAGTCCGCGCAGGTGCGGGTCTTTCCGCCGGTCCCGCTGGACGGCTGGCCCAAGGACCTGGCAAAGCTCCAGGTCTCGGGCACCGAGCTGGACGACCCCGAACCGCCCCTTCCGGCCGGCCCCGCCGAGCCGGTGCTGTGGCTCAACCCCGGCCTGGAGATGTCGGCCGGCAAGGCGATGGCCCAGGCCGGCCACGGCGCCCAACTGGCCTGGTGGGCGCTCTCCGGTCCCGCCCGTACGGCCTGGCGCGACGCCGGCTACCCCCTCGCCGTCCGCGCGGCCGCCCCGGACGCCTGGCCCCGCCTGACCACGAGCGGCCTGCCCGTCGTACGGGACGCGGGCTTCACGGAGATCGCCCCGGGTTCGTGCACGGTGGTCGCCGACCATGCGGCGCTGCGGCAGGGCGCGGAGCGACGGCCGACGTGACAGGACGCGGCCGGCCGTCGTGACCCGGCATGGCCGGCATGGCCCGGCATGGCCCTGCATGTCGTCCAGCGGTGTCAGGGACGTCCGGGCAGCCGGGCGCCGGAGGTGGTGTCCCTGGCCCGGATCTGCGCCGGCCGGCGCCTCGGCAGCGGCACTCGTGCCGCGCCCCCGCCACTCTCGCCTCCGCCACCCGCACGACCGAGCGGGCCGCCCCACCCCCGTTCCCGCCACCCGCACGACCGAGCGCGCCGCCCCACCCCCGTCCCCGCCACCCGCGCCGCCGCCCCCGCCGCCGAACGCGCCCCCCGCCGGGCCCGGTACCCGGGGCAGCGGCCCGCTTCCCGGCCCCGGCTGAACCTCAAATGTTGCTCTGAACGCGTCAGGGAGGGGGTTCGACGGCGTTCGCCGGGGCCATACCCCCGTCACTCGACGCACGAGCACAGGCCGAGGAGGGGGAAGCACCATGCGGCGACTGGGGACGGGTATCGGCTGGCGGCCGGAGATCGCGGACGCCGTGGAGGAGATGCCGGGCATCGACTGGGTGGAGGTCGTGGCGGAGAACGTCTGCCCCGGCCACGTCCCGGAGCCGCTGCTACGGCTGCGCGAGCGCGGCGTCACGGTGATCCCGCACGGCGTCTCCCTCGGCCTCGGCGGCGCGGACCGCCCCGACGCAGGGCGTCTTGCGGCGCTCGCCGAGCGCGTGGAGGTGCTCGGCGCTCCGCTGGTCACCGAGCACATCGCGTTCGTCCGGGCGGGTGGCGCGCTCACCGCCTCGCCGCAGCTGGAGGCCGGCCATCTGCTGCCGGTACCGCGCACCCGGGACGCGCTGGACGTGCTCTGCGAGAACGTCCGTATCGCCCAGGACGCGCTGCCGGTGCCGCTGGCCCTGGAGAACATCGCCGCGCTGTTCTCCTGGCCCGGCGAGGAGCTGACCGAGGGCCAGTTCCTTTCCGAGCTGGTCGAACGGACCGGCGTTCGGCTGCTGATCGATGTCGCCAACCTGCACACCAACCACGTCAACCGCGGCGAGGACCCGGCCGAGGCGCTGGCCGCGCTGCCCGTGGAGGCGATCGCCTACGTCCATGTCGCGGGCGGCTTCGAACGCGACGGCGTCTGGCACGACAGCCACGCCCACCCCGTCCCGTCCCCGGTCCTCGACATCCTGACCGGTCTCGCCTCCCGGGTGGCACCGCCGGGAGTGCTCCTGGAGCGCGACGAGAACTTCCCGGAGCCGGCCGAGCTGGAGCGGGAGTTGAGCGCGATCCGGAATGCCGTGGCGGCCGGACGCGCGCGTGGGCGGGTACGCGCCGCGGGTGGGGGTACGGCGATGGCGGGTGCCGTCGGTGAGGAAGCCGACCGTGACAACGCCGACCGCGAGGAGGCCGACCGCGACAACGCCCTCCGGGAGAGTGCCCGCCATGTCACCGCCCTCCGGGAGAGAGCCGGGCGTGACAACGCCCTCCGGGAGAGAGCCGGGCGTGACAACGCCCTCCGAAAGGGAACCGATCGTGACACCGCCTTCCGGGAGGGAACCGACCGTGACAACGCCCTCCGGGAAAGTGCCGGGCGTGATCACGTCGTCCGGGAGCGGGCCGGGGCTGTCGGGGTTCTGGCGCGGCCGCTGACCGGGGTGCGGGAGCGGCTCGGGGTGGCGCAGGCCGCCGTGCTGTCCTCCCTGGTGGCGGGGACGCCGGTGCCGGAGGGGTTCGACCGGGTGCGGATGGGGGTGCAGGCGCGGGCGCTCGCGGCGAAGCGGGCGGGTGTGGTGGCGAAGGTGGCGCCGGAGCTGCCGGTGATTCTCGGGGAGGGGTACCGGGAGGCGTTCGGGGAGTACGCGCGGCAGCGGCCGATGAGCGGCGGGTACCGGCGCGATGCGCTGGAATTCGCCGGGCATCTGCTGAACGTGGGGCGGCCGGAGGATGCGCGGGCCCGGCGTGAGCTGCGCCGGTGGTGGCTGGACCGGGCGGGGCCGGCTCCGCGGCAGGGGTCGTCGGCGACGCGGACGGTACGGGCGATGCTGCGGCGCCGGGGCTGAGCGGTGCCGTGGCCGGCACTGGACGGAGCCGGGTCGCTCGGCCCGCGCCGCACGGGGTGCCCGGAAGGCCGAGACGGCCCGGAAGCGCCCTGAAGGGGCTCGGGGAACTGCGCGACCAGCCGCGACGTTCCCGCACCTCGCCGCCCGCCCCACCCCCACGGCACCGCGCACGAAAGCCCGTTCCCCGTTCCCCAGTAATATGCCAACCCCGCACCCACCCCCAAGCACCCCTGGCGTGCGGTGCAGGAGGCACCAATGCGACCGCGACCCCCCATCAAGGGCCGAGGCATATTCAGCGGTACCGGGCTCGTCATCGCCGCCCTCGCGGCGACGGTCGTCGCGCTGCTCGTTCCGCTCTGGTCCTACGCCGGCCGGCAGGACCCGGCGAGCGCGACCGTGTTGAGCGCGCAGACGGTGACGACGCCGTACGGCCCGCTGTCCGCGCAGGACCGGGACTTCGTCACCAAGGTCCGGCTGGCCGGGCTGTGGGAGCTGCCCGCCGGAGAGCTCGCGCAGCGCAAGGGCACCACGGCCGCCGTCCGCACGGCCGGCCGACACCTCGTCGACGGCCACACCTCGCTGGACGCGCATGTGCGGACCGTCGCCACCCAGCTCGGCGTGTCCCTGCCCAACGACCCCAACGCCCAGCAGCAGCAGTGGCTCGACACGCTGAGCGCGGCCGAGGGCCAGGACTTCGACCGGCAGTTCGCCGGGATTCTGCGGCTCGCGCACGGCCGGGTGTTCGCGCTGGTCGCACAGGTACGGGCCGGCACGCAGAACTCCCTGGTCCGGGATCTCGCCGACGACGCCAATGCGACCGTCCTGGACCACATCAAGGTCCTCGAGGCGACGGGGTACGTCGACTTCGCCGCGCTGGCCAGGGATCTGGCGGTGTCCGCGTCCCCGGTGCCGACTCCGCCGGAGGTCGATCCGAACGCCGTGGTGCCGGTCGTGCCGTCGCCGAGCGCGACGTACTCCGTGCCGCCCGCCACCGCGAGCCCGCCACCGGGGACGTCCGGCCCCTGACCTGCACGGAAAACGGAACGTCACATACCGGCAACACTCCGTCCGGATGATGAAAAGGGCATGGCGTCCGCCCAGAGCTCTGTCATACAAACACGTCATGTTCTGGGTCCTTCTCCTGCTCCTGGCCTGGGTTTTCGCCGGCACGGCCTGTGCCCGGCTGTGCCTGGCGGCCGTCCGCGCGGCGGCATCGGAGGCGCACGACGCGCCGTCCGGCCGTGAGCGTGATCTGACGCTGTACGAGGCCGCCTTCCTGTCCGGCGGCCCCGCGCGGGTCGCCGACGTCACGCTGGTCTCCATGGCCCGGCAGCGGCGGCTGCTGCTCGCGCACACCGGCTGGGCCACGGTCGTGGACCCGGAGGGGCGCGACGAGATCGAGGAGTCCGTCATAGGGGCGATAGGGCCCGGGGGACAGTCGCGGATCGCGCCTGTGCGGGCCCGGGCAGCCGGCGCGGAATCCGTGCGCCGGCTCGCCGACGGACTGGTGCGCGCGGGGCTCGCGGTTCCCCAGGGTGCCGGGACGAACGTGGGGGCCGCCGTACGCCGGGTGCGGGCCGCCGCGGTCGTCGTGGTGGCGCTCGGCGTGACCGCGCTGCTGCTGCCCGTCCAGACCGGCACCCCGCGTCTGCTGGTGGGCCTGTGGTTCGCGCTGCCCCTGACACTGTCGCTGAGCTGCCTGGCCATCGCCCGGTTCGAGGTGCATCCGTACTCGCGCTGGGCCTCTCCGGCCGGGCAGCGGCTGCTCGGCGCGCTGGCCGGCAGGCCCGCCGGTGACGAGCGGTCGTTCCTGACCTCCGTCGCCGTGCGCGGCATCCGCGCCGTCGGCGAGCCGGAGCTGCGCGCGGCCTTCGCCCACCGCGACCAGTTCTGGCGGGAGTGAGCGGAGCCGTCCGGCCTCCGGCGGCAGGCGCCGGGGGCGCATCGGGTCCTTTCCGGCGACACCGGCCGGATGGTGCTTGCCTTCCCCGACAGTCGTACGAAACATCCCTTTTGTTGTCGCCGGGCCGTGGCAGCCGTGCCATCGCCGCCGTGCACCGAAGGGATACGCGATGAAAGCTGCCACCCTCTACTCGGCCGCCGGGTCCTTGCTCCTGACCACCCTCGCCGCGGCCCCGGCGAGCGGCGCGCCCGGCACGGCGGCCGGCCGGGGTGCCCCCGGCGCTGCCGAGCGGCACGGCGCCGCGGTGGCCGCGGCCCGCGCCCGGGCGGACGGCATCGACTTCGGCCCGTGCTCCGCCGCCGATGTGCCCGAGGCACCGCCGGGTGTGCGATGCGGCACGGTGACCGTCCCGCTGGACTACGCCCACCCCGACGGCAAGCAGATCAGGCTGACCGTCAGCCGGAGCCCGGCCACCCAGAAGGACCCGCACAACAGCAAGCGCAAGGTTCCCCGGCAGGGCGCCCTCGTCTACAACCCGGGCGGCCCCGGCGCATCCAGCATGTACTTTCCGCTGATCGGCACGGTCCCGCGGTGGAAGAAGGTTGCCGCCGCCTACGACCTGGTCGGCTACGCCCCGCGCGGGGTGGGCCGTTCGGCGCCGCTGTCCTGTGTGGAGCCCAAGCGCTTCTTCAAGGCGCCCACCGCGTCACCGGCCCATCCGTCGGAGGCGTACAAGCGGCAGCGCATCGCCCAGGCGAAGGCGTACGCGCGCGGCTGCGCCCAGCGCTCCGGCAGCAAGCTCCGCTTCTACACCTCGCTCAACAACGCCCGGGATCTGGATGTGCTGCGGGCGGCGCTGGGCGAGAACCGGCTGACGTTCATGGGGGCGTCCTACGGCACCTACTTCGGCGCCCTGTACGCGGCGATGTTCCCCTCGCACCTGCGGCGTATGGTGCTGGACTCGGCGGTGAACCCGGACCCGCAGAAGGTCTGGTACCGCAGCAACCTCGACCAGTCGGCCGCCTTCGAGGAACGCTGGGCCGACTTCCGCGACTGGATCGCCCGGCACGACGACACCTACCGGCTCGGTGGCACGCCCGCGCAGGTGCAGCGCAGCTACGACACCGCACGGCAGCGGCTGGCCGGGAAGGCGGCGGGCGGCAAGGTCGGCCCCGGTCAGTTGCAGAACGCGTTCCTGACGGCCGGGTACTACGACGACTTCTGGCCGAGCCGGGCCGAGGCCCTCTCGGCCTATCTGCACGGCGACTCCGAGCCGCTGGTTCGACTGGCCGCACCGAGCCCCGAGACGGCCGCCGAGGCGGAGAACGGCAGTGCGGTGTACACGGCCGTCGAGTGCAACGACGCGTCCTGGCCGACGGACTGGAAGGTGTGGGACCGCGACAACACCCGGCTCGCCCGCGTGGCACCCTTCGAGACCTGGGACAACGCCTGGATGAACCTGCCGTGCGCCTACTGGCCGGCGCCGCGGCAGCGGCCGCTGGACGTGCGGACCGGGCCGGGTGAGCTGCCGCCGGTGCTGATCCTGGCGGCCGAGCGGGACGCCGCGGCCCCCTATCAAGGCGCCCTGGAGATGAACCGGCGGCTGGCCGGCTCGGTGCTGGTGACCGAGCGGGACGCGGGCACGCACGGCATCGGGGGCGGCCCGAACCAGTGCATCAACGGCTACCTGGACGCGTATCTGCTGGCGGGCCGCCTCCCGGCGCGGCACACGTCGTGCGCGCCGCACCCGGAACCGGTCGCCTCCGGCGGTGCGGCCGGCAAAGAGGTGCGGCGGGACGCGTTGAAGGGGAAGGCCGGTCTGCGGTAGGCGCGACCACCGGGGTGCCGCGCTGCACCGTCCGCGTCCGCGAGGGGCAAGGTGGCTCGTCGCGCCGACGCGGCGGAGCCGCACACCGAAGACAGCCCCGCCCCCCTTCGGGCGCGCCGAGCCTCAGGCCAGCCCCGCCACCAGGTCCGCGACCGACTTGCGGCGGCCCGTGAAGAACGGGACCTCCTCGCGGACGTGCATGCGGGCCTCGGAGGCGCGCAGGTGACGCATGAGGTCGACGATGCGGTACAGCTCGTCGGCCTCGAAGGCCAGGACCCACTCGTAGTCGCCGAGGGAGAACGAGGCGACCGTGTTCGCGCGCACGTCCGGGTAGCCGCGGGCCATCTTGCCGTGGTCGGCGAGCATGCGGCGGCGGTCCTCGTCGGGCAGCAGGTACCAGTCGTAGGAGCGCACGAAGGGGTAGACGCTGACGTAGTTGCGGGGCGTCTCGTCGGCGAGGAACGCCGGGATGTGCGAGCGGTTGAACTCCGCCGGGCGGTGCAGCGCCATGTTCGACCAGACGGGCTCCAGCACGCGGCCCAGCTTCGTACGGCGGAAGAGGTTGTACGCCTCCTGGAGCTGGTCGCTGGTCTCGGCGTGCCACCAGATCATGAGGTCGGCGTCGGCGCGCAGACCGGAGATGTCGTAGGTGCCGCGGACGGTCACGTCCTTGGCGGCGAGCTGGTCGAACAGCTCCTGGACCTCTTCGGCGTATCCCGCGCGGTTCTCCGGCAGTACGTCCTTCAGCTTGAAGACCGACCAGAGGGTGTAGCGGATGACCTCGTTGAGGTCCTTGGCCAGCTTGCCCTTGTTCGGGATCCTGCCGGACTCGGTGGTGGGGGCGTCGTCACTCATGGTCCCTATTCTCCCGCTCCGCCGTGCAGGCTCTGCACCGGGTTGGCCGTCAGCTCCCGCACCCCGTCCAGGTCGCCGCAGAGCTGGTCCACCGCCGCGTACGCGCTCGCGATGCACGCCGGGATGCCGACGCCGTCGTACTGCGCGCCGCACACGGCGAGGCCCGGCAGCTTGGCGACCTGCTCGCGGATGCGGGCCACGCGCGCGTGGTGGCCGACGGGGTACTGCGGCAGGCCGTCCGTCCAGCGGGTGACGCGCGTCGCCAGGGGCACGGCGTCCAGGCCGGTGGCCTCCCGCAGGTCGTGCCGGGAGACCTCGACGAGGTCGGCGTCGTCCTGGCCGAGGATCTCCGTGTCGCCGTAGCGGCCCACGGAGGTGCGCAGCACGACCACGTCCGGGTCCTCCTCGGCGATCCAGCCCCACTTCCGGGAGGCGAAGGTGGCTGCCTTGATGGTGCGGCCGTCGACGGGCGGCACCAGGAAACCGCTGCCCTCGGGCAGGCCCGCACCGGCCTTCCGGTAGGCGAGGGTGACCAGGGCCATCGAGGCGTACTCCACGGCGGCCAGCTCGGCGGCGGCCCCCGGGGACTCGGCGCGCAGCAGCCCGGCGGCGACCGGGGCGGGCACGGCGACGATCACGGCGTCGGCGTGCAGCACACGCTCCCCGGCGGTGATCCGCCAGCCGCCGGTCGCCTCCCGGCGCAGTTCCCGCGCGGGTGTGCCGGTCAGGATCTCGCCACCCCGCGCGCGCACCGACTCGGCGACCGCGAGCGGCAGCCGCCCGACGCCGCCGGCGATACCCATGAACACCGGCCCGGTCTGCTGCTGCGCGGCGGCCTTCGCCTGGATCTCCCGGACGCCCTCGGTGAGAGAGGCGTGGGCGCGGGCGGCCTGGAAGAGCTGCGGGACGGCCGAGCGCATCGAGATGCGGTACGCGTCGCCCGCGTAGACCCCGCCGAGCAGGGGTTCGACCAGGCGGTCGACGACCTCGTGGCCGAGCCGGGCGGCCACGTACTCCCCCACGGCCACGTCGTCGCCGATCTCGGTGCGGGGCAGGGCGGTGTCGCGGGCGATGCGGGCCAGGCCCTCGTCGGACAGCACACCGGACAGGGCCGCGGCGGTGCCGGGCACGCCCATCACATGGCCCTTGGGCATGGGGCGCAGCGCACCCCGGCTCCAGATCGAGGCGGTCGCGGTGGCCGGCGGCTGGAGCCGCTCGCCGAGACCCGCCTCGCGGGCGAGCGTCACGGCCTCGGGGCGGCGGGCGAGCATGGACTCGGCACCCAGGTCGACGCGCACACCGGCGATCTCACCGGGCAGCAGCTTGCCGCCGACCCGTTCGGCCGCCTCCAGCACGGTCACGCGCGCGCCGCACCCCAGCAGCCGGTGTGCGGCGGCCAGCCCGGCGACACCGGCCCCGATGACGACGACGTGCCCGAGGCCCCTACCCGTTGCGCTCATGTCCCCACTCTCTCAGACCCCGCCGGCACTCCCGCCGGGGCCTCGTACAGAGCGCCTCGCAGGGAGCGCCCCGTAAGGGGCGTGGGGAACTGCGCGAATCAGCCCCACGCACCGGCGCAGGCAAGACCACAGAACGGACCCCCACGTGTGCCACCTGTCACGTGGGGGTCCTTTCCGTGCCGCTGCGTTGTCAGCCGGTGGCCCCGGTGTCCGGGACGAGTCCGGACCGTGACCGCATCGGGACCACTCACGTCAAACGTCTGCGCGCGGGCTGACGTCGAAGGACCGTCACATCCCACAGCCCTCGGGGGTACGTCTCATGCGCACGTCACGATCCCACCGGTCCGTCCGGGCCCTGGCCGGGACCCTGCTCGCCGCCTCTCTCGCGCTCACCGGGTGCAGCGGCGCCGACGACTCCGGCGCCGACTCGGGGAAGTCCGCCTCCGACGTCTCCGCCGGGAAGGCCGAAGCCCCCGGCGCCGCGGCCGCCGAGGGCAAGGCCACGCGCGGGACGCCCGAACTCACCCCGAGCGCGGTCATCCGCACCGCCGCCCTCACCGTCGAGGTCAAGGACGCCGCCAAGGCCCTGGCGCAGGCCCGGGCGACCGCCGAGGACGCGGGCGGCTACGTCGGCGACGAGACCACGAGCCGGGACGCCGACGGCCACGAGCGCACCAGGGTCGTGCTGCGCGTGCCCACCGAGAAGTACGAGACGGTCCTCGCCGGCCTCCAGGGCACGGGCCGGCTGGTCGACCGCACGGCCAAGGCGGTGGACGTCACCGACCAGGTCGTGGACGTGGACAGCCGCATCAAGTCTCAGCGGGCCAGCGTGGACCGGATCCGCACGCTGATGGACCGGGCGACGAAGTTGAGCGACGTGGTCACCCTGGAGGGTGAACTGAGCAGCCGTCAGGCCGACCTGGAGGCGCTGCTGGCCCGGCAGGCGTCCCTGAAGGACCGCACGAGCCTGGCCACCATCACCCTGTCGCTGTCCGAGACGCCGGTACAGCGGGCGGACGACGATCCCGGCTTCACCGACGCGCTCGCGGGCGGCTGGCACGTGTTCGTCTCCATGCTGCGCTGGACCGCCCTCGTGCTCGGTGCCGCCCTGCCGTTCGTGGCCTTGGCCGCGCTCCTGCTGCTGCTGTGGCTGCGGGTCGTACGCCCCCGGCTGCCGCGCCGCGCGCAGGCCGCGCCCGCGACGACCGCGCCCGGCCCGCTGGCCTCGGCCCGCCCGGCGCCGGACCCCGCCGAGGAGACCCGACGGGACTGAAATCCCCGCAGCCTCTAGCGTGTTCCCATGAGCATGAGCGATGGGCGGGGCGGCAGGGAACGGCTGGTCGTGATCGGCGGCGACGCCGCGGGCATGTCCGCGGCGTCGCAGGCACGGCGGCTGAAGAACCCTGGGGAACTGGAGATCGTGGCCTTCGAGCGCGGCCACTTCACCTCCTTCTCGGCGTGCGGCATCCCGTACTGGGTGGGCGGCGCGGTCCCCGAGCGGGACCGCCTCATCGCGCGCACGCCCGAGGAGCACCGGTCCCGCGGCATCGACCTGCGGCTGCGCAGCGAGGTCACGGAGATCGACGTGGCCGGGCAGCGGGTACGCGCGCGTGACGTGGATTCCGGCGCCGAGTCCTGGACGCCGTACGACAAGCTCGTCATCGCCACCGGAGCCCGCCCGGTCCGCCCGGACCTGCCCGGCATGGACGCCCCCGGCGTGCACGGCGTGCAGACCCTGGACGACGGCCAGGCCCTGCTCGACACGCTGGCACGCACGCGTGGCCGCAGGGCGGTGGTCGTGGGGGCGGGGTACATCGGTGTCGAGATGGCCGAGGCACTGATCCACCGTGGCTTCGAGGTGACGGTCGTCAACCGTGGCAAGGAACCCATGTCGACGCTCGACCCGGACATGGGCCGCCTGGTGCACCGGGCCATGGAGGGCCTCGGCATCACCATGGTGAACGACGCCGAGGTCACCAAGCTGCTCACCGGTCAGGACGGCCGGGTGCGAGCGGTGGCCACGGAGGACGCCGAGTACCCCGCCGACCTGGTGGTCCTCGGCATCGGCGTCCGTCCGCAGACCGCCCTCGCCCGGGCGGCCGGCCTGCCGCTCGGCGCCCACGGCGGCCTGCTCACCGACCTCTCCATGCGGGTGCGCGGCCACGAGAACGTCTGGGCGGGCGGCGACTGCGTCGAGGTGCTGAACCTGGTCTCCGGGCAGGAGCAGTACGTCCCGCTCGGCACCCACGCCAACAAGCACGGGCAGGTCATCGGCACGAACGCCGGCGGCGGCTACGCCACCTTCCCGGGTGTCGTGGGGACGGCGGTCAGCAAGGTCTGCGACCTGGAGATCGCCCGCACCGGCCTGCGGGAGAAGGACGCCCGCCGGGTGGGCCTCCGCTTCGAGACGGTCACCATCGAGTCGACCAGCCGCGCCGGCTACTACCCCGGGGCCGCGCCCATGACGGTCAAGATGCTCGCCGAACGGCGCACGGGCCGCCTGCTGGGCGTCCAGATCGTCGGCCGGGAGGGCGCGGGCAAGCGGGTCGACATCGCGGCGGTGGCGCTGACCGCGCAGATGACGGTGGAACAGATGACGGCCCTGGACCTGGGCTACGCCCCGCCGTTCTCGCCGGTGTGGGACCCGGTGCTGGTGGCGGCGAGAAAGGCGGCGACGAAGGTGCGGGCCGCCCAGGGAGGCCCCCCTAGGCCGTCCCGCTGATCCGCGGCAGGGCGGAAACGGCCGCGGGCTGCTCCCCGGAGGGCTTGGCGTGGGAGGCGGACGGCCGCGTCGAGCGCAGCCGGTAGCTCACCGCCTCGTCCAGCGTGACCGGCCGCTGCATCTGCGAAGCGAGCCGCCCGGCCTCCTGACCGAGCCGTGCGACGTCCTCCCAGGGGAGCCGTACCACCAGGGACAGCTCGGCCTCACCATCGGGCATAGCATGCATCGCCGGAACCTGCGCAGCGTTCGTCATCGCCTGATCCTCACGTCGGTTGTGGAGAGATACGCACACCCGCGCGGTCGTGTTCACCGATTCGCCCGCCGTATCCCGGGCACTACTTCTGTGTGGTCATACCCGTCCATGACGTGAACCCGGTGCACCGCACGCCTTGGGTGACGTATGCGCTCATCGGCGCCAACGTGCTGGTGTTCCTCACCACGCCCGGCACAGCCGGTTCCGTGGCCGGCGGCAGCGACCTGGCGCAGCTGTGCCATCTGCAGGCCTTCCTGGACCACTATGCGGCGGTACCCCGCGAGCTGATCCATCATCAGCTGCCCCGGGTCGTGCCGACCGGGCAGGTCGGCGTGGGCCCGGACGGCGCGGGCTGTGTCGTCGCCCCGCCCGGCTACGACAAATCGCCGCCGCTGTCGGTCTTCACGGCGATGTTCCTGCACGGCAGCTGGCTGCACCTGCTGGGCAACATGCTCTTCCTGCTGATCTTCGGCAACAACGTCGAGGACCGGATGGGCCACATCCGCTACTTCCTCTTCTACGTCGTCTGCGGCTACGCGGCCGGCTACGGCTTCGCGCTGCTGAACGCCGCTTCCGCGGACCCGCTGATCGGCGCGTCCGGCGCGATCGCCGGGGTCCTCGGCGCCTACATCGTGCTGTGGCCGAAGGCCCGGGTGTGGGTCCTGGTGCCGTTCCTCGTCTTCCTGCCGCTACGGCTGCCCGCCTGGCTGGTGCTGGGCTTCTGGTTCGGGCTCCAGGCCGCGTACTCCACCGGGCACGGCGTCTCCGGAGCCGGGACCGTGGCGTACGCGGCCCATGTGGTCGGCTTCGTGGCCGGCATGCTGCTGGCCTGGCCCCTCAAGCCCGGCACGCCGCCCCCGCCGGAGCCGTCCGGCCTGCTGTTCGGCAGGCGGGCGCGGCCCCACTACTCGTGGTGAAGCGGCGGGCGGGTCAGCGCGCGGTGGCGGTGTGGACGTACTCCACGAGCCGGGTCAGCGCGTCCGGGTCGGTGCTCGGCATGACGCCGTGGCCGAGGTTGAAGACGTGGCCCTCCAGGCCGGCGGCCGCGTCGAGCACCTCGCGGGCCTTGGCCTCGACGGTGTTCTTGTCGGTGAACAGGACCGTGGGGTCCAGGTTGCCCTGGAGCGCCTTGCCGGGGCCGACGCGCCGCCGGGCCTCGTCCAGCGGGACGCGCCAGTCGACGCCGACGACGTCCGCACCGGCCTCGCCCATGAGCCCCAGCAGCTCGCCGGTGCCGACGCCGAAGTGGATGCGCGGGACGCCGTACCCGGCGACCGCGTCGAAGACCTTCGCGGAGGCCGGCATGACCGACGTGCGGTAGTCCGCCGGGGCCAGGGAGCCGACCCAGGAGTCGAACAGCTGGACCGCGCTCGCGCCGGCCTCGATCTGCACCTTCAGGAAGGCGGCGGTGATGTCGGCGAGGCGGTCCAGCAGGTCGGCCCACAGCTCGGGGTCGCCGTACATCATCGCCTTGGCGTTCTCGTACGTCCGGGACGGACCGCCCTCGACCAGGTAACTCGCGAGGGTGAAAGGCGCTCCGGCGAAACCGATCAGCGGGGTGGCGCCCAGCTCGCGGGTGAGCAGGCCGATGGCCTCGGTGACGTAGGGGACGTCCTCGGGGCCGAGGTCGCGCAGCCGGGCGAGGTCGGCGCGGGTGCGGACGGGCTGCTCGACGACCGGGCCGACGCCGGGCTTGATGTCGAGGTCGATGCCGATGGCCTTCAGCGGGACGACGATGTCGCTGAAGAAGATCGCCGCGTCCACGTCGTGCCGGCGCACCGGCTGGAGCGTGATCTCGGTGACCAGCTCGGGCCGCATGCAGGACTCCAGCATGGGGATGCCCTCGCGCACCTTGCGGTACTCGGGCAGGGAGCGGCCGGCCTGACGCATGAACCACACGGGGGTGTGCGATACGGGTTCGCGCCGGCACGCCTTGAGGAAGGCGCTGTCGTACGTCGCGGTCGGCTGCTGGCCCGTGGGCATGTCGTTGGCGGTCACGGAGCAAGTCTCGCACGACACCGGTGACCGGCGGCGCGGGGTGTCTTGCCCTGCGCGGGGCCCCGCTTCCCCTTACTCTTCCCCGCATGGCTGCGGCTCACGGACGAATGTCGGACAGCGGTGATGGAACGGGTGACGTGAAGGACACCGAGGAGGCGGACCGGCACTCCAGTGCCTCGGGCCCGCCGGCTTTCCGGACCGCGGTCGACGCCCTGCGCAGCTGCCGGCTGCGGCCGCAGGTCGAGGTGGAGCCGACGCCCGCCCCGCAGCGGCTCGCCCCGTACGCGTACGCGCTGGAGGCGGTGGTCGTCGACGGGGAGCAGGAGCTGGCCGACGGGCGGCTGGTGCTGCTGCACGACCCGGCCGGGCACGAGGCCTGGCAGGGCACGTTCCGGCTGGTCACGCTGGTCCGCGCGGAGCTGGAGACGGAGATGGCGGCCGATCCGCTGCTGCCCGAGGTGTGCTGGTCGTGGCTGACGGGGGCGCTGCAGGCGCGCGGGCTCGGCTACGGCGAGCCGAGCGGCACGATCACGCGGGCGGGCTCGCACTACTTCGGCGGGCTCGCCGACCGGCCGCCCGCCTCGCAGATCGAGATCCGGGCGTCCTGGACGCCCCGCGAGGGCCTCGGCGGGGTGCCGGACACCGCCGCTCATCTGGTCGCCTGGTGCGATCTGCTGGCGCAGGTCGCCGGCCTGCCGCCGGCCGGACCGGGCGACGCCTCGGTGGTGACCCTGCCGCAGCGCAGGGACCCGCAGTCCCGGTGAGCGGTCGCCGCGAGACGCCCCGTTCCGGGGAGCGGTCACTGCGAGACGCCCCATCCCGATGAGCGGTCACTGCGAGACGCCCCATCCCGATGAGCGGTCGTTGCGAAACGCCCCATTGACCATCTCTTTGTCGATACGGCCACTTTCCGCACTCGAATCGCACCCGCTTGAACCGACTCGATCTTCGGATGATCGATCGCGTGTCCGAATTGCACAGATTGTTACTCACTAGATCGTGATCATTCTCTAAAGGCGGACAGGTTTGCTGCCGAAGACGACTGTGACCTTGAAAGCACGGTTCGTCCCGGCTTCCTCCCCCCAAGCCGGCCCCGTCCCCCCCACCCAGGAGGCCTGGTGTCCGTTCTCCTTGAGCAACCCGCAAGCCTGGTCGCCTACCGCCCGAACAAGCCGACCGCCATGGTGGTCGTGGCCGACCCGCGCGTCCGCTCCACCGTCACCCGCCATCTGTGGGCGCTCGGCGTGCGCGATGTCATCGAAGCCTCGTCCATCGCGGAGGCTCGTCCCCGCATCGGCAACCCGCGCGACATCTGCGTCGCCGACGTCCACCTCCCCGACGGCTCGGGCCTGACCCTGCTGTCCGAGACCCGCGCCGCGGGCTGGCCCAACGGACTCGCGCTCTCCGCCGCCGACGACATCGGCGCGGTCCGCAACGCGCTGGCCGGCGGGGTCAAGGGCTACGTCGTCACCGGCACCCGCACCAACATCGGGCTCCCCGCCCGACCCGGTGCCGCCCCCCTCGGTACCGCCGCCCGCATGCACCGCCGCCCCCCGGGTGCCCCGAGCCACCCGGGCGGCTACCGCGAGCTGTCCGGACGCGAGGTCGAGGTGCTGCGGCTGGTCGCGGAGGGCCAGTCGAACAAGGCGATCGGCGTCTCGATGGGCCTGTCCGCCCTCACCGTGAAGAGCCACCTCGCCCGCATCGCCCGCAAGCTGGGCACCGGCGACCGGGCCGGCATGGTGGCCGTGGCGCTGCGGACCGGGATCATCCACTGAGCCCTGCGTCTACCCCCTTCGGTGGAATCCTGCGTTCACGCCGCTGAACCGATGCTTGCCCCCGGGTGACTGGTTTGCGCCCCTGTCGTGCCCGTCGACGGAACGTTCCGTCGACGGGCGCCGTCCACACACGGATACCCTTGACAGGTGACCGACGCCCAAGAGACCGCAGCAGACAGCTCCCTGCGCACCACTGGAGGTACTCCTCCGGACGACGCCGGATCTTCTGTGACGGAGGCGCCGATCCCACTGCTCGAACCCCGCGACGGCATCCCGCCCGTGATCACCGACGCGGCCGCCCTCGCCAGGGTGACCGCCGCCTTCGCCGCCGGCACCGGCCCGGTCGCCGTGGACGCCGAGCGCGCCTCCGGCTACCGCTACGGCCAGCGCGCCTACCTGGTGCAGCTGCGCCGCGAGGGCGCCGGCACCGCCCTGATCGACCCGGTCACCTGCCCCGACCTCTCGGGCCTCGGCGACGCGCTGTCCGGCGTCGAGTGGGTGTTGCACGCGGCCACCCAGGACCTGCCCTGTCTGCGCGAGATAGGCCTGGTCCCGACCAGCCTGTTCGACACCGAGCTGGCCGGCCGGCTCGCCGGATTCCCGCGGGTGGGCCTCGGCGCCATGGTGGAGGGCGTCCTCGGCTACGTCCTGGAGAAGGGTCACTCCGCGGTCGACTGGTCGACCCGCCCGCTGCCCGAGCCGTGGCTGCGGTACGCCGCGCTCGACGTCGAGTTGCTCGTCGACCTGCGGGACGCCCTGGAGAAGGAGCTTGAGCGGCAGGGCAAGCTGGAGTGGGCGCTCCAGGAGTTCGACGCGATCGCGGCCGCGGCGCCGGCCGAGCCCCGCAAGGACCCCTGGCGGCGCACCTCCGGGATGCACAAGGTACGGCGGCGCCGGCAGCTCGGCGTCGTACGGGAGCTGTGGGAGACGCGCGACCGGATCGCGCAGCGCCGGGACGTGTCGCCGGGCAAGGTGCTGAGCGACGCGGCCATCGTGGAGGCGGCGCTCGCCCTGCCGGGCAGTGTGCACGCCCTCGCCGCGCTGAACGGGTTCGGGCACCGGATGGGCCGGCGGCAGCTGGAGCAGTGGCAGGCCGCGGTGGACCGGGCCAAGGGGCTGCCGGACACCGCGCTGCCGCAGCCGGGTCAGCCGGTGACCGGGCCGCCGCCGCCCCGGGCGTGGGCCGACAAGGACCCGGTCGCCGCGGCCCGGCTGTCCGCCGCCCGGGCCGGGGTGTCCGCTCTCGCCGAGCGGCTCGCCCTGCCCCAGGAGAACCTCATCTCACCGGACACGGTGCGACGGGTCTGCTGGGAGCCGCCGAAGGTGCTGGACGCCGGCTCGGTGGCGGATGCGCTCGCCGGGTACGGCGCGCGCGCATGGCAGGTGGAGCTGGTCACGCCGGTGCTGCTGAGCGCACTGTCGGCCCAGGGGGCTCAGGGGGCTCAGGGGGCCTAGGGGGCGCGTAGCGCTTGATCCCGTACCGGGCGGACGTCGAGATCACGCCAAGATCCTGAGATCGGCAATCCCGGGTGCGGGCCCGGGGGTGTGACGTTCACCGCTCTGGCCGAGGGGGCTGGGCAGCTACGTTACTCATAAGTAGCATGGTCATGAGCAAGCGCTCAGCGTCCCGCACCCTGGAGGAGAGCCATCGTGCCTCGTACCGTCAGGGACGTCGTCTTCGTCGACGGCGTCCGCACCCCGTTCGGCAAGGCGGGCCCGAAGGGCATCTACCACGAGACCCGCGCCGACGACCTCGTCGTGAAGGCGATCCGGGAGCTGCTGCGCCGCAACCCCGGTCTGGACCCGAAGAAGATCGACGAGGTCGCCATCGCCGCGACCACGCAGATCGGCGACCAGGGTCTGACCCTCGGCCGCACGGCCGGCATCCTCGCGGGCCTTCCGCAGTCCGTCCCGGGCTACTCCATCGACCGCATGTGCGCCGGCGCCCTGACCGCCGTGACGACCACCGCCGGCTCGATCGCGTTCGGTGCCTACGACGCCGTCATCGCCGGTGGCGTCGAGCACATGGGCCGCCACCCGATGGGCGAGGGCGTCGACCCGAACCCGCGGTTCGTCTCCGAGAAGCTGGTCGACGAGTCGGCTCTGTTCATGGGCATGACGGCGGAGAACCTGCACGACCGCTACCCGCAGATCACCAAGCTGCGCGCCGACGAGTACGCGGTGCGCTCGCAGGAGAAGGCCGCCAAGGCGTACGCCAACGGCAAGATCCAGCAGGACCTGGTGCCGATCTCGGTGCGCCGGACCAACTCCGAGGCCGGCGAGACCGGCTGGGGCCTGGTCACCGCCGACGAGCCGATGCGTCCGGGGACCACCCTGGAGAACCTGTCGGGCCTGAAGACGCCGTTCCGCGTGCACGGCCGGGTCACCGCGGGCAACGCGGCCGGTCTGAACGACGGTGCCACCGCGTCGATCATCGCGAGCGAGGACTTCGCCCGCGAGAACAACCTGCCGGTCAAGATGCGCCTTGTCTCGTACGCCTTCGCGGGCGTCGAGCCGGAGGTCATGGGCTACGGCCCGATCCCGGCCACCGAGAAGGCCCTCGCCAAGGCGGGTCTGGGCATCGGTGACATCGGTCTGTTCGAGATCAACGAGGCCTTCGCCGTCCAGGTCCTGGCCCTCCTCGACCACTACGGCATCGCGGACGACGACGCGCGCGTGAACCAGTACGGCGGCGCGATCGCCTTCGGTCACCCGCTGGCCTCCTCCGGCGTCCGGCTGATGACGCAGCTGGCCCGCCAGTTCGAGGAGCAGCCGAACGTCCGCTACGGCCTGACCACCATGTGCGTCGGCTTCGGCATGGGCGCGACGGTCATCTGGGAGAACCCGCACTTCGACGGAGGCGACAAGTGAGCACCACCGCTGAACTCCTGAAGGGCGCGGCCGAGCTGTTCCCGGACGAGGTTGTCACCCAGGCGCACGTGCGCCACTTCGACCTGCCGTTCGGCGCCGGGCGCTTCGCCCTGATCACGCTGGACAACGGCCTGGACCACACCAAGCCGACCACCTTCGGCCCGCAGTCGCTGGCGAACCTCGACACCGCCATCGACCAGGTCGAAAAGGAGGCGGCTGAGGGCACGATCGTCGGCGTCGGCGTCACCGGCAAGCCGTTCATCTTCGCGGTCGGCGCCGACCTCAAGGGCGTCGAGCTGCTGAAGAAGCACGAGGACGCGCTGGCCATCGGCAAGGGCGGCCACGAGGTCTTCAAGCGCCTGGCGAAGCTGGCCGTCCCGACCTTCGCCTACTACAACGGCGCGGCCATGGGCGGCGGCGTCGAGGTCGGTCTGCACTGCTCCTACCGGACCGTCTCCAAGGCGATCCCGGCGTTCTCCCTGCCCGAGGTCTTCCTCGGCCTGGTCCCCGGCTGGGGCGGCTGCACGCTGCTGCCGAACCTGATCGGCGCCGACAAGGCCGTCTCGGTCATCATCGAGAACAGCCTGAACCAGAACAAGCAGCTCAAGGGCCGGCAGGTCTTCGAACTCGGCATCGCCGACGCCATCTTCGAGGGCGCCGACTTCCTGGAGCAGTCGCTGATCTGGACCGCCCAGGTCCTCAAGGGCGACATCCAGGTCGAGCGTCCCGCGATCGACCGCGGTGAGGGCTGGGACCAGGCCGTCGCCAGGGGCCGCTTCATCGCGGACGGCAAGGTGCACGGCGCCGCTCCGGCCGCCTACCGCGCCCTGGACATCATCGCCGCCGCCAAGAACGCCGACCTGCAGCAGGGTTACGACGCCGAGGACCAGGCCCTCGCGGACCTGATCATGGGCGGCGAACTCCGCTCCGGCATCTACGCGTTCAACCTCGTCCAGAAGCGCGGCAAGCGTCCCGCAGGCGCCCCGGACAAGAACCTGGCCCGCCCGGTCACCAAGGTCGGCGTCGTCGGCGCCGGTCTGATGGCCAGCCAGCTCGCGCTGCTGTTCCTGCGCCGCCTGGAGGTGCCGGTCGTGCTGACCGACATCGACCAGGAGCGCGTCGACAAGGGTGTGGGCTACGTCCACGCCGAGATCGACAAGCTGCTCGGCAAGGGCCGTGTCAACCAGGACAAGGCCAACCGCCTCAAGGCACTCGTGACCGGTGTCCTGGACAAGGCGGAGGGCTTCTCCGACGCGGACTTCATCATCGAGGCCGTGTTCGAGGAGATCGGTGTCAAGCAGCAGGTGTTCGCGGAGGTCGAGGCGGTCGCCCCGGCGCACGCGATCCTCGCCACCAACACCTCCTCGCTGTCCGTCTCCGAGATGGCGTCGAAGCTGAAGCACCCCGAGCGGGTCGTCGGCTTCCACTTCTTCAACCCGGTCGCGGTCCTGCCGCTGCTGGAGATCGTCCGCGGCGAGAAGACCGACGACGCGTCGCTCGCGACCGCGTTCGCCGTCGCCAAGAAGCTGAAGAAGACCGCGGTCCTCACCAAGGACGCCCCGGCGTTCGTCGTGAACCGCATCCTGACCCGCTTCATGGGCGAGATCCAGAACGTCATCGACGAGGGCACCCCGGTCGAGGTCGCCGAGAAGGCGATCGAGCCGCTCGGTCTGCCGATGTCCCCGCTGGTGCTGCTGGAACTGGTCGGTCCGGCGATCGGCCTGCACGTCTCGGAGACCCTCAACCGGGCCTTCCCGGAGCGCTTCACCGTCTCCCCGAACCTCGCGGCCGTCGTCAAGGCGGGCAAGCGCGGCTTCTACGTCTACGACAGCGGCAAGCCGGAGCTGGACCCGGAGGTCGCCGCGCTGCTGAAGCAGGGCGACGTCGTCCTGACCGAGGAGCAGGTGCGGGCGCGGGTGCTGGACGCGGTGGCGCAGGAGATCGGGCTCATGCTCGAGGAGGGCGTCGTCGCCGAGGCCCAGGACATCGACCTGTGCCTCATCACGGGCGCCGGCTGGCCCTTCCACCTGGGCGGCATCACGCCGTACCTGGACCGCGAGGGCGTCTCGGAGCGCGTGAACGGCAAGAAGTTCCTGGCCCCGGGCGTGGCCAGCGTCCCCGCGTGACACCGGTGACATGAGGAAGGGCCCCCGCTGCGGCGGGGGCCCTTTCACGTGGTCCGGCCCGCTCAGACCTGCTGCCACGCCTCCAGGGCCAGCCCCGGCTCGTCCTTGCGCCGGGTCAGCAGCAGTTGCCCGGTCGACGGGGACAACGTTGCCGCCACCACCCGTTCGTCCTCGTCCCTCGCCAGGCACACCCGGGCGTCGACCGGGAGTTGCGGACCCGACTCGGTCCACCACGCCCCCGCCGACTCCGACTCGGTGGGATACGCGGCGAAGGCGACCCGGCCGCTCGCCGAACGCTGTGCCAGCAGAGTGCAGTCGTGGCCGTCCAGGTCGCAGCGGATCGCCGCCACCGGGCCGGAACCGGCCGCAGGCAGCAGGTGGACCGGCTTGCCGCCCGGGCGCCAGGCGCACAGGTCGCCCGAGGTGTCGGTGTAGAAGACGGTGGTGCTCCCGGGTGAGGTGGCTAGGGCGCGCAGGGTGCCCGCGCGGACCGGGGCCTGCAAGGCCTCCTGCAGCACGGGCTGGGCGCCCGGTTCTTCCTGGCGCCAGTACAGCAGGCCCTGCGGGACCGCCGCGTACAGTTCGACCCTGCCGGACTCCCCCGTGACCGCGGCCAGTCCGTCCTGCACCTCACGGCCCTTCAGGTCCCGCCAGGGTCCCCAGCCGCCCTTCTCCTTCTGTCCGAGCATGCTGACTCCGCCGCCCTTGCCGGGCACGAAGACGTGGGCGCGGCCCTGCGCGTCCACGGCCACCGCCGGGGTGCCGGTGCGCTGCCCCGTCCTGTCGGGGTGGCCGATCGGGTTCCAGTCCAGGGCCGCCAGGTGCGGGCGGAAGTGCGTGGAGTGCACCAGCCCGGACTCGCCCTTGTGCGTGGGCCGCCAGGACACGAGGTGGGCATACTCGTCGGCGCCCTGGCCGACCGCCAGTACGGAGTGCAGTTTCTGCTCGCCGCCCACCGTGCGCGGGGCGGACCAGGGGCCGCGGGGGCCGCGCTCCGCCCGGCACAGGACGGCGTCGCCCGACAGCTGGTAGACACTGAGCCGGCCGTCTCGGCCGCGAAGGAGCCAGTCGCCGTTCACCGGTTCACTTTAAGCCGGTCCGCACCGGCGCCGGGGCCCGGCCCCCGGTCCCCGGCCGTGGGACCCTGTGTGGCATGACCGGCCCCGCGGACCCCGCTGCTTCCCCCGCACCCCTGCTCGTCGTCGTCGACGGCGCGAACGTCGTCGGCTCGCGGCCCGACGGCTGGTGGCGGGACCGCAAGGGAGCGGCCGAGCGGCTGCGGGACCGGCTGGCCGGTGAGGGCCTGCCCGGGCGCGCGGAGCCCATGGAGATCGTACTGGTGGTCGAAGGTGCGGCCCGTGGAGTGCAGTCCGTGCCGGGGGTGCGGGTGGAGTCGGCACCGGGCAGCGGGGACGACCGGATCGTGGAGCTGGCCGCCGAGCACGCCGGCCGCGCCCGGCTGGTGGTGACCGCCGACCGCGAGCTGCGGCGCCGGGTGACGGAGCTGGGCGCGGAGGTCGCCGGGCCGCGTACGGTGCTGGGCTGAGCGGCGCACGCTACGGCCCCGGCACCCGGGCGTACAGCACCGCCCCGTCCACCCGGGCCACCTCCTCGTAACCCGCCGTCAGCAGGCGGTGCAGGGCGGGGATGCGGTCGGGGGCGTACGGCTTGCCCCGGGAGTCGTCGACGACCAGGGCGGGGCTGTGCGCGGCCAGTTCCCGCCGGAGGACCGGCCAGGTACCGGCGACGGCGTACTTCTCGCCGACCTGCGGGCCGTCCCGGCCCCCGCTGTAGTTGGTGAGCAGGCCCGCGGTGAGGTACCGGGTGGCGGGGGTGCGGCCGGCCAGCCAGTAGGTCTCCGGATGTATCCCCCACACGAGGACCCGGTCGGCGGCCCCGGTGCGGTGCGCGAGGGCGCTCGCGAGGCGCTGGGCGTGGGCGAGTTCGGGGCGCGGGGCGGTCAGGCCCCAGACGAGGAACAGGGCGCAGCAGCAGGCCGAGGTGAGCAGGGCGGTCCCGGACCGTTCCCGGGGCAGGACCTGGAGCGCGGCGGTGGCCAACAGGGCCAGGGGCGGGGTCAGCTGGAGGAAGTAGTGGCCGAAGAAGTGGAAGCCGAGGGTCACCGCGAGGGCCGACGAGCCCAGCCACAGCCACAGGTCCACCGCTTCGCCGCGGGCCGTGCGCAGCGCCCGTACGACCGGCGGGAGCAGGCCCGCCGAGGCTCCGGCCAGGATCGCGGTGTTGGTCAGCGCGCGGGCGAGTACGTGGAGTTCGGAGCCGGTGAAGGAGGCGTAGGCGGCGGAGCCGGTCACGGTCCAGAACAGGAACCCGGCCGGGTCCGTCAGCAGGGCCGCGCCCAGCACGGGTACGGCCGCGCCGGCCCCGAGGCGCACCGCGTCGGCGGGGCCGGCGCGGTGCCGGTGCAGCAGCCAGACCACCGGCAGCAGCACCGCACCGCCGGTCTGCTTGGTGAGGAAGGCGCAGGCGACGGCGGTCCCGGCGGCGCCCCAGCGTCCGCGGTCCGCACACCACACGGCGGCGGCCGTGAACGGCAGTATGAACACCTCGAAGGTGGCGGCCTGCGCGTCCTCCGGGTTGAGCCCGACCGAGACCAGCAGGTACAGCACCCCCGCGGTGCGGCCCGCGCCGTCGCCCCAGCGGCGCCGGGCGACGGAGGCCAGCACGAGGGCGGTGGCCAGCTGGGCGAGGACCGCGAGCACCCGGAGCGGGGTCAGGGAGCCGGAGCCGCAGACCGTGAAGGCGGCCTGGTACAGCCAGGGCAGCAGGGGCGGCTTGCGGTCCACGACGGTGTCGTACAGGTGGCCGCCCTGGGCGAGCAGCCGGGCCTGGACGGCGAGGTAGCCCTCGTCGGGGTTCCACAGCGGCCGGGTGAAGGACGGGATGCGGGTGACGCAGGCCAGGACCGCGAGCACGGGCAGAAGCCGCGCCCAGTACGCCGTCCGGATGGTCCCGGTGCGTGCGGGGGCGAGCGGGACGGCGAGCATGGGCAGCACGCTATCCGGCCGCGCCGTCTCCGCCGTGGCGGGACATACGGGGCCGGAGCGGAACCTGACCGGTCAGGCCTTGTCGCCGTGCGGCGGGTGCTCGACCTCCTCGACCGTGGTCTCCTCGTGCCGGCCGAGGCGGCTGTGGGAGCGGCCGTAGAGGAAGTAGACGACGATGCCCACGGCCATCCAGACGGCGAAGCGGATCCAGGTCTCGGCGGGCAGGTTGAGCATCAGCCACAGCGAGGCGCACACGGACAGGATCGGGAGGACGGGCACCCAGGGGGTGCGGAACGCGCGGGGAAGGTCCGGGCGCGTCCTGCGCAGGATGATGACGCTGATGGCTACGATGACGAAGGCGAACAGCGTGCCGATGTTCACCAGTTCGCCGAGGGTCCGGAGGCTGGTGAAGCCGGAGACGATCGCGATGATCACACCGAGCAGGATGGTCGGCCGGTACGGCGTCCGGAAGCGCGGGTGGGTCCGCGAGAAGAACCGCGGCAGCAGCCCGTCACGGCTCATGGCGAAGAAGACGCGGGTCTGACCGAGGAGGAGGATCATACAGACCGTGATCAGCCCGATCGTGGCGCCGAAGCTGATCAGACCCGCGTACCAGGGATGCCCCGTGGCCTTGAACGCCTCGGCCAGCGGGGCCTCCACGGACAGGCTCTTGTACTTCTGCATGCCGGTGACGACGATCGAGACCGCCACGTACAGCACCGTGCAGATGAAGAGCGAACCGATGATGCCGCGCGGCATGTCGCGCTGGGGGTTGCGGGTCTCCTCGGCGGCCGTGGCCACGACGTCGAAGCCGATGAACGCGAAGAACACGATCGAGGCGCCGGTGAAGATGCCCATCACGCCGAAGTCGGACGGCGCCCAGCCGAACATCAGCTGGATCAGAGGGGTCTTGACACTGGTCCCGGCCGAGGTCGGCACGGACGGCGGGATGAAGGGGCTGTAGTTGGCGGAGTTGACGACGAACGCACCGGCGATGATCACGATGAGCACGACGGTCAGCTTGATCGCCACGACCACCTGGGTGACCCGCGCGGACAGTTTCATGCCGAGGACGAGGATGCCCGTGAGCGCCAGAACCAGGAACGCGGCGCAGATGTCGAACCCGAAACCGTCGGCACCCTCCCGGCCGGCGAGCGCCGCGGGGATGTGCCAGCCGATGTTGTCGGCCAGGAACGACCGGAAGTAGCCCGACCAGCCGACGGCGACCACCGCGGTGCCCAGCGCGAACTCCAGCACCAGGTCCCAGCCGATGATCCAGGCGGGAAGCTCGCCGATGGAGGCGTAGGAGAAGGTGTACGCGGACCCGGCCACCGGCACGGTGGAGGCGAACTCCGCGTAGCACAGCGCGGCCAGGGCACAGACGACACCCGCCACGACGAAGGACAGGGAGACCGCGGGACCGGCGGCGTCCCTGGCCACCGCGCCCGTGAGGACGAAGATGCCGGTGCCGATGATGACACCGACGCCGAAGACGGTCAGGTCCAGCGCGGACAGGGACTTCTTGAGCGCGTGCTCCGGTTCCTCGGTGTCGAGGATGGACTGTTCGACCTTCTTCGTCCGGAAGAGGGTACTGCTCACGGGCCTACCTCCCACACGCTCGTCGTCCTCGACATGATCGAGAGGGCTGGGGATGCGTATGCCCCGGCACAGGCAGGTTCACGCAAAAGGACCGGTTCCGCCACCGGGAGGAAGTGGCGGAACCGGCCCTGACGAGTGAGGGTGCTAGTCGCGCGCGGGCTGCACGGAGTCCACGGCATCGGCCGTACGGTCGAACCGGCCGTCGAGCCTGGCGACCAGCCCGGTGACCTGGCGGGCGATGTCCGGCGCGGTCAGCCCGATCTCGGCCATGACCTCGGCGCGGGAGGCGTGGTCGAGGAAGCGCGGCGGGATGCCGAAGTCACGCAGCGGCACGTCCACGCCCGCGTCCCGGAGCGCCTGGGCGATCGCGGAGCCGACACCGCCTGCCCGGCTGTTGTCCTCGACGGTGACGACGACCCGGTGCCGCTCGGCGAGCGGGGCCATGGCCTCGTCGACGGGCTTGACCCAGCGCGGGTCGACGACCGTGGTGGAGATGCCCTGCCGGTCCAGCAGGGCTGCGACCTCCAGGCACATCGGGGCGAGCGCGCCGACGGAGACCAGCAGCACGTCCGGCCGGTCGGTGCCCGGCTCGTGGAGCACGTCCATGCCGCCGACCCGCCCGACGGCCGGCACGGCGGGCCCGACGGCGCCCTTGGAGAAGCGCACCACGGTCGGCGCGTCCTCGACGGCGACGGCCTCGCGCAGCTGCGCGCGCACCTGGTCGGCGTCGCGCGGCGCGGCGAGCCGCAGCCCGGGCACGACCTGCAGGATCGACATGTCCCACATGCCGTTGTGCGAGGCGCCGTCGGTGCCGGTGATGCCGGCCCGGTCCAGTACGAAGGTCACCCCGCACTTGTGCAGGGCCACGTCCATGAGGACCTGGTCGAAGGCGCGGTTGAGGAAGGTGGCGTACACCGCGAACACGGGGTGCACTCCGCCGTGCGCGAGACCGGCGGCCGACACGGCGCCGTGCTGCTCGGCGATGCCGACGTCGTACACGCGCTCGGGGAAGCGCTTGGCGAACTTGTCCAGGCCGACCGGCTGGAGCATGGCCGCGGTGATCGCGACGACGTCCTCGCGCTCCTCGCCGAGCTTGACCATCTCCTCGCCGAAGACCGAGGTCCAGTCGGCGCCTGAGGAGGCGATCGGCAGGCCGGTGTCCGGGTGGATCTTGCCGACGGCGTGGAAGCGGTCCGCCTCGTCCTGCAGGGCGGGCTGGTAGCCGCGGCCCTTCTCGGTCAGGCAGTGCACGATCACCGGACCGCCGAACCGCTTGGCCCGGGCCAGCGCCGACTCCAGCGCCTCGATGTCGTGCCCGTCGATCGGGCCGACGTACTTCAGGCCCAGGTCCTCGAACATGCCCTGCGGGGCGATGAAGTCCTTGAACCCCTTCTTCGCCCCGTGCAGGGTCTCGTACAGCGGCCTGCCGACGACCGGGGTGCGTTCCAGGAGTTCCTTCGTCCGGGCCAGGAACCGCTCGTACCCGTCCGTCGTGCGCAGGGTCGCCAGGTGGTTGGCGAGCCCGCCGATGGTGGGGGCGTACGACCGCTCGTTGTCGTTGACGACGATGACCAGCGGACGGTCCTTGGCGTCGGCGATGTTGTTCAGCGCCTCCCAGGCCATACCGCCGGTGAGCGCCCCGTCACCGATGACGGCGACCACGTGGCTGTCCCGTTTCCGCAGCTCGTTGGCCTTGGCGATGCCGTCGGCCCAGCCGAGGACGGTGGAGGCGTGGCTGTTCTCGATGACGTCGTGCTCGGACTCGGCCTGCGAGGGGTAGCCCGACAGGCCGCCCTTCATCTTCAGCTTCGTGAAGTCCTGCCGGCCGGTGAGCAGCTTGTGCACGTAGGACTGGTGGCCGGTGTCCCACAGGACCTTGTCCTTCGGGGACTCGAAGACCCGGTGCAGGGCGATGGTCAGCTCCACCACACCGAGGTTGGGGCCCAGGTGCCCGCCGGTCTTGGAGACCTCCTGGACGAGGAAGGTCCGGATCTCCTCCGCCAGCTGGTCCAGCTCCTCCAGGCTGAGCCGGTCCAGATCGCGCGGTCCCCTGATGCGGGTCAGCAGCGGCACCCGTGCCTCCTTGCAGTAAGAGCTGATCGAGCTGTTGCCGGGCCAGTCGAGTCTAATGTTCATGCTTTGCGGGACACGACAGTGCCCGGCACCTCGAGGCACCGGGCACTGGTCCCACCCGAAGGGGCGCGGGTGACTGCGCGACGAGCCATGACAGGCCCGCACCCGCAGGTCACACCCGCACCCCACGGTGGCTGGGCGCTAGGCGCGCCCCGCCGTCTTCTGCGTCTTGCGGGTGACGGAGTCGATGACCACCGTGGTCAACAGCACAGCCGCGGTGATCATGTACTTCACCGGCTCCGCGATGGACTCCAGCTGGAGACCGTACTGGATGGAGACGATCACCAGCACACCGAGCAGCGCGTTCCACGTACGGCCACGCCCGCCGAACAGCGACGTACCACCGATCACCGCCGCGGCGATGGCGTTCATCAGCAGGTCGCCCGCACCGGCGCTCTGGTTGGCCGAGGCGATCTTCGAGGCCAGGAACAGACCGCCGATCGCCGCGAACCCACCGGAGATCGCGAAGACGGAGATCCGTACGGCCGTGACGTTGATGCCCGCACGCCGGGACGCCTCGACGCTGCCACCGAGCGCGAAGACCTTGCGGCCGTAGGTGGTGCGCCGCAGCACGAAGTCCGTGCCGACCAGGAAGGCCAGGAAGATCACCGTGGCCAGCGGCAGACCCTTGTACTGGTTGTACATGTACGCGGCGGCGAAGGAGACCACGGCGAGCAGTGCCGTGCGCAGGACCGTGTCGCCGAGCGGCCGGGACGGGACGCCCGCGGCCTCCCGGCGCCGGTTGCCGAGGAAGGAGGTCACGAAGAACAGGGCGACCACAGCGACGGCCAGCCCGTACGCAGCGGCGACGTCGGTGAACGTGTACGTGGTCAGCTTGCCGATCAGACCGTCGCTGTCGAGGTTGATCGTGCCGTCCTCGCCCAGCACCTTCAGCATGAAGCCCAGCCAGAAGAGCAGGCCGGCCAGGGTGACGGCGAAGGCGGGGGCGCCGAGCACCGCGAAGAAGAAGCCGTGCAGGGCACCGATGACGGCACCGGCGGCGATGGCGACGAGCACGGCCACCCACTCGGGCCAGCCCTGGTTCACCGTGAGGACGGCGGCGAGGGCGCTGGCCGCGCCGCTGACCGAGCCGACCGACAGGTCGATCTCGCCGAGCAGCAGCACGAAGACGATGCCCACGGAGATCATGCCCGTGCCGACCATCGTGACCGTGATGTTGCTGATGTTCTGGGCCGAGAGGAACTCGGAGTTCAGGACCTGGAAGATGATGCAGATGATCGCGAGGCCCAGGACGACCGGGAGGGACCCCAGTTCGCCTGCCTTCATCTTGCGCTTGAACTCGCTCCAGTAGCCGAGCAGGCCCTGCTCGCGCACGAGCAGCCGCGGATCGACCGCGGTGACCGCGGCAGCCGCGGCCTCCGGGTTCACGACCGGGGCGTCCTGCGGCTCCGGCGTCTTGCCGAGATTCGCGGAGGTCTTGTCGATGCTCACTTGGAAACCTCCCCGTTCGTGCCGGAGGTACGGGCCGCACGGCGGGTCACGGCGTTGTCGGTGGCGCCGGTGATGGCGGAGATGATCTCCTCCTGCGAGGTCGTCTTGACCTCGAAGACGCCGTTGTTGCGGCCGAGGCGCAGAACGGCGACCTTGTCGGCCACCGCCTTCACGTCCGCCATGTTGTGGCTGATGAGAATGACGGCGTGGCCGCGCTCGCGCAGGCGCTCCACCAGGTCCAGGACCTGGGCGGTCTGCTCGACGCCGAGGGCGGCGGTGGGCTCGTCCAGGATGACCAGCTTGGGGTCGCCGAGCATGGAGCGGGCGATGGCCACGGTCTGGCGCTGGCCGCCGGAGAGCGAGGCGATCGGGATGCGGACGCTCGGGATGCGGATCGAGAGCGTGGTGAGCAGCTCGCGCGCACGGCGCTCCATCTCGACCTCGTCCAGGACGCCCCACTTCCTCAGCTCACGGCCGAGGAACAGGTTGCCGACGACGTCGATGTTGTCGCACAGCGCGAGGTCCTGGTAGACGGTCGCGATGCCCAGTGCCTGGGCGTCGTGCGGCCTGCTGATCGACACGGGCTTGCCATCCCATTCGATGGCACCCTCGTCGATGGGGTGAACGCCGGCGATCGTCTTGACCAGCGTGGACTTTCCGGCGCCGTTGTCGCCGACCAGGGCGACCACCTCACCGGCGTGGATCTCGAGCTCTACGTCGGTGAGCGCCTGAACGGCACCGAACCGCTTGGAGACCCCGCGCAACGCCAGCACGGGCGTAGCGGACACGTGAACCATCTCCTTCGCCGCCTGACCCGGCGGGAGGTTGTGCAGAAATCTGGGGGGGTGGGCTGGGGGATGCCCTGCCCTGTGGAGTTCCGTCCGGCGCCCCGCGCCGAGCTTGCGGGGCTGTCTGGTGCGCGGGGCACCGGAGGAGCTGTGGGCAGTCGGCCGTCTTCCTCAGGGGCATTCAAGGACGAATGACCCGGGGCGGGAAGGGGCTTCGGACTGCTTACTTGTCGAGGCCGAGCTTGTCGCAGGCGGCCTTGTACTTGCCGGTGCAGATCTCGGCGGCGGTGTAGACGCCGTCCTTGATGACCGTGTCCTTGATGTTGTCCTTGGTCAGCGAGGTGACCGGGACCAGGACCGCGGGGACGTCCTTGGCGGAGTTGCTGGACTTCTTGTCCTTGGCGATGGAGTCCAGCGACTTGCCCTGGGCGAGCGCGACGGCCATCTCGGCGGCGGCGTCGGCCTCCGGGGCGTACGGCTTGTAGACGCTCATGTACTGCTCACCGGCGACGATGCGCTGCACACCGGCCAGCTCCGCGTCCTGGCCGGTGACCGGGACCTTGACACCCGCGGCGTTGAGGGCGGTGATGATACCGCCGGCCATGCCGTCGTTGGCGGAGTACACGCCCGCGATCTTGCCCTTGCCGACCGAGGAGATCGCCGCCTCCATCTCGGAGTTGGCGTTGTCCGGCGACCACTCCTTGGTGTCGTACTCCTTGGCGATGGTGACCTTGCCGTCGAGGACGGAGTGCGCGCCCTTCTTGAACTCGGCGGCGTTCGGGTCGGTGACCGAGCCGTTGACCATGACGATCTTGGAGGACTTGGTGGCCTTGTCGCCCAGCGCCTTCAGCAGGGCCTCGCCCTGGGTCTTGCCGACCTCCTCGTTGTCGAACGAGGTGTAGGCGCTGATCGGTCCCTCGGCCAGGCGGTCGTACGCGACGACCTTGATGCCGGCGTCCACGGCCTTCTGGACGGAGTTCTGGATGGCCTTGGCGTCCACCGCGTCCAGGATCAGGACGTCCACCTTGTTGGTGATCATGGTGTCGACCTGCTGGGCCTGCAGGTTCGCGTCCTGGCGGGCGTTGTTGTACTCGACCTTCGCCTTGCCGTTCGTCAGCTCGCTGATCTTCTTCTCGATCAGCGGCTTGTCGAACTTCTCGTAGCGGGCGGTCTTGTTCTCCGGCAGGAGCAGACCGACCTTGATGTCGTCGCCCTTCTTGGCCGACGAGGAGGAAGAGCTGTCGCCGCCCTTGGACTCCTTGGCGCTGCCACAGGCGGCCAGCGAGACGGCCATGGCCCCAGCGGCTACGGCAACGGCGGCACGACGCATACGTGCGTTCACTTCACAAACCTCCCTGACGAGGCCGCGTCGTTGCGGCCGAGGTGGCTGGAAGTCAACTCGGCCACACGTGCGACGTCAAGAAGTAAATCCTTAACGAGATGGCAACGGTGCCATCCGTTCTCTAAGTGAAGGCAGGGGCCGCCACGGGCGACGACCCCTCCAAAAGGGTCGAATCGCCCATCTCGCTGAGGGCGAGGGCGAGCGCCCCGAGCACCTCGGCACGGCCCCCGAGCGCACCCGGGAGAACGGACAGCTGCCGTGCCGCACTGGGGATCGCGTAGCGGCCGACGGACTCCCTGATCGGCCCGAGCACCAGCTCACCGGCCTCGGCGAGATCACCGCCGAGGACCACCCGGCTCGGGTTCAGCAAGTTGCAGAGATTGGCCACTCCACTGCCGATGTGACGGCCGACGTCGGCGATCACACGACGGCAGCCCGGGTCACCTTCCCTGGCCAGCCGGACGACACCTTCCATCGTGAGGTCGGTGCCGTGGCTGGGCTGGAGAAGCGGGAGCACGTAGCGTGCCGCCGCGAAAGTCTCCAGGCAGCCACGGTTTCCGCAACGGCAGACCGGGCCGGATTCATCGAGTGTAATATGTCCGATTTCACCCGCGGTGCCGCCCGGGCCGCGATAGATCTTGCCGTCGATCACCAGACCGGCTCCGACACCGCTCGCCACCTTGATGTACGCCAGGTCGCGGACGCCCTTGCCGCTGCCCCAGACCAGCTCGCCGAGGGCGCCGAGGTTCGCGTCGTTGTCCACGTGCACGGGCACGCCGAGCCGCTCGCGCAGCTCCTCGGCGGGCTTGGTGCCGCCCCAGCCGGGCAGGATCGCGGTGGACCCCAGCGTCCCCGACTCCACGTCGATCGGCCCGGGCACGCCGAGACCCACGCCGGCCACCTTGGTCCGGTCCACCCCCGTGGCCGCGATCAGCCGGTTGACCAGCTGTTCGGCCCGGTCGAAGCCCTGATCGGCGGAGGCGTCGACGTCCAGCGGCTCGGCCTCCTCGGCCAGCACCTGATGGGCGAGGTTCCCGATCGCGACGCGCAGATGGGTGTGCCCGAAATCGACGCCGATCACGATGCCTGCGTCCCCGCTCAGGCTGACGCTGCGGGCCCGCCGCCCGCCTGCCGACGTGGGCGTGACCTCGACGGTTCCGCCGTCCTTCAGCTCCCGCACGATGTTGGAGACCGTCGCGGCGGACAGACCGGTCGTCCGCGCGATCTCCGCTTGCGTGAGGGAACCGGCCAGGCGTACGGCCCGGACGACCCGCTCCAGGTTGGCCCGGTGCAGTGATGACTGCGACCCTGGAGTCTCCACGACGACCTCCTGAGCGCGGGGCCGCTTCGGCGAGGTCCCGCGTATGTCCAACTAGTGAACTCTAAGCTGAGCCGTTCGGGGTGACTCCCGTCAAGAGGTTGAACGGTTTCCGGGTACCCGGCCACACCCGAGCACGCCGCCCCGGATCACCGGGACGGCGTGCTCTCGGACGCTCGCGGAACGCGGCTATTTAAGGGTCGCCGAGGTCAGACCCGCCTGCACCTGACGCTGGAAGGACAGGTACACCACCAGCATCGGAATCATGGCGATCGTCACACCTGCGAACAGCACCGGCAGGTCGGAGGCGTATCCCTGCTGCTGTTGCAGCTGGATCAGGCCCTGGGTGAGGAGGTAGCGCTCGGGGTCGGAACCGCTCTGGGGCTGCATGAGCACCGTGGGCAGGATGAACTGGTTCCACTGGCCCAAGGTGTTGAAGATCCCCACGCTGATCAGTCCCGGCTTCGCCATCGGCAGCATGACCTGGAAGAAGGTCCGGGTGTGGGAGGCCCCGTCCAGGACGGCCGCCTCGTAGACCGCCGTGGACTGGGTCCGGAAGAAGGCGTGCATGAAGAAGACGGTGAACGGCATGGAGTAGGCGATGTAGACCAGGATCAGCCCCTGGTAGGTGTTCAGCATGTCCAGCCGCTTGACCATGAAGAACAGCGGTACGAGGGCCAGGAACACCGGGAACATCGCGCCGGCCACGAAGAAGTAGTACAGCAGCCGGTTGCCCCAGAAGCGGTACCGGGCCAGCACGTAGGCGGCCATCGACCCGAACAGCATGGTCAGCGGCACCGAGAACACCAGGACGATCACGGTGTTCAGGAAGTAGTCGCCGATGCCCTTGTCCCAGGCGCGACTGAACACGTCGAGGGACCAGTGCTGCGGCCAGCCGAAGGCGGAGCCGCCGATCTGGGTGTCGGTCTTGAAGGAGCTGATCACCAGCCACAACAGCGGCAGCACGATCAGCAGGGCCCACAGGGCGAGGAACCCGTGGGAGAAGACGTTCAGGGTGACGCCCTCGCTGCGCCGGTCGCCGGGCCGGACGTCGGCCTTGGACACGGGCCGCCCGGCGGGAGCGGTGAAGGTTTCCTTGGTGGGTGCGCTCATCGTCGTCTCTCCCGCTCAGAACTCGATGCGCTCGCGGCGGGTGGCGCGCAGCGTGACCACGGACAGGACCAGCGTGAGCAGCAGCATGACGACGCCCATGGCGCAGGCGTAGCCGCTCTTGCCGTAGTAGAGGAAGTTCCGCATCATCACCGTCGACATCACGTCGCTGTGGTGGTCCGGGCCGCCGCCGTACGCGCCCATGTTCTGGGTCATCGAGGAGACCAGTACGAACATGTCCATGGCGACGATGCCGAGGTAGACCCAGGCGGTCTGCACGGTGTCCCAGAGCAGCGGCAGGGTGATGCGGAAGAAGGACTGGGCACGGCCGGCACCGTCGATCAGTGCCGCCTCGTAGATGTCCCTCGGGACGGACTGCATGGCGGCCGAGAACAGCACCAGGTAGAAGCCGACGCCGTGCCAGACCACGACCAGCAGCAGCGCCCAGAGCACCATGTCCGGCTCGTTGAGCCATTCGACGGGGCTGTCGGCGTCGACCAGGCCGAGCTTGATGAGGAAGCCGTTGAGCAGACCGCCGCCGTCACTGCGGTACACCGCGTTGAACAGCACGGCGAGGATGGCCAGCGACAGCACCTGCGGGAAGAAGTAGACGATTTTGTAGAACTTCGACCCGGCGACACCCTGCACCCCGCCGGCCCGGCCGCGTCCGCCCGCATTGAGCATGAAGGCGAAGAAGAGGGCGAGCAGAATCGTGATCACCGGAATGAAGATCAGGAAGAAGACGTTGTGCCAGATGGCCTTCAGGAAGACGTCGTCCTGGAACAGCGCCTTGTAATTGTCCAGACCAACGAAGTCGAAGGTCTGCGACTGTCCCTTCCAGTTCGTCAGTGAATAGCCGAACGTCTGGATGTACGGCCAGATCACGAAGATCAGATAAAGCGCCACGGGAACGAAGAGAAACCCCGCGACGAACCGGTACTGCCCTTTGCGCATGGACTTTTCCTGCCCTGTGGTAGAGCGCCCCGAAGGGGCGCGGGGAACCGCGCGACCGGCCACGACGGACCAGCACGCACGCTCGCACCCGCACCCCCACGGCGGCCCGGCGACATCAATCCCGGTGGTTCTTCTTCGACGCAGGGTCCTTGGCCTGCTTGTCCACCGCGGCCTGACACCTCTTCAGCCATTCCTTCGGCTGGATGCGCTTGGCCATCAGCTCGTTGGACGCGGCCTCGATGGCGGTGCCCATCTCTCCGTACCACTCGGTGTACAGGTAACGGAAGGTGTTGTCGCCGGCGGCCTTGGACGCCTCGACCGTGGACTGGGTGCCCGGGCGCAGCCGGACGCTCGGGTCGACGCCGTCCTTGAGGATGGTGAGCGAGTTGGCCTGCTTGGCGAAGAGCGTCGACCACTCCTTCGACAGCATGCGCCGCATGAACTCCTTGGCCGCGGGCAGGTTCGCCGCCTTCGCCGGGATGACGAACGGCTCGCCCGAGCCGGCCCGGATCGCCTCGAACGGCAGCTTGCTGCCGGACAGCAGCGGCATGGGCAGGAACTTCATGTCGAAGTCCGTCGGCGTCTGCTTGAGCTGTTCGTTCTCCAGCCAGGAGCCGGAGGTGATGAAGACGGCCTTGTACTGGTTCCAGCGGGTCTGCGACTCGGTGTGGGTCAGGCCGTTCGTACCGGGCATCAGATAGCCCTTCTCGACGACCTCGTAGATGGCCTCGATGGCCTCCTGTGCCGCGTCGGAGCCGACGAACGCCTTGGGATCGAGGTTGTCGATGGCCTTCATGGCGTCGAGACCGCCCTTCTTGGCGATCAGGTCCATGATGGCGACGTTGATGTAGTACGGGTACTTGCCCTGGTGGGCGAGGCCTCCGATGCCCTGCGACTTGGCGTCCTTGCAGATCGCGAGGAGGTCGTCCCAGGTCTTGGGCTCCTCCCAGCCCTTCTCCTCGAAGAGCTTGCCGGAGTACCACAGCCCCCAGACCGTGTAGATGTAGTTCAGCGCGACGATCTTGCCCTCCTGCATGCCCGGGTCGAGCGTGCCGGGGATCAGGGTGTCGCGGACCTTCTTGGCGGGGTCGTCGACCGAGGGTGCGTCCAGGACCTCGGCGAGGTCCAGCAGCTGGCCGTTCTTGTACAGGACGTCGACGTTGATCTTCTGGGCGCCGGAGTCGTCCACGATGTCCGGCGGGTTGCCCGCGTTGAAGCGCGGCTGGAGTTTTCCGGTGATCTCCTGGGTGCCGGTGTGGGTCGAGGTGATGCCGAGCTTCTTCTCGAAGTCGGCCTCCCACGCCTTGGCGTAGTCGTCGCCGTATCCGCCCTTGAAGACGACGACGTCGAGCTTGCCGCCCTTCTTGGCGCCGAAGGGGTTGTCCTTGGACGTCTTCCCCTTGGTGTTGCTGCCCTCGTCCGAGTCACCCCCGCCGCCGCTGGCACAGGCGGACAACAGGCCCATCCCGGGGGCCGCAACCATGCCGAGCGCCGCGGACCGCTTGATCAGATCACGACGGCCGACACCTTCGGCACCGTGGTGCGCAGTGGATCCCATGCTCAAGTCCTCGCCTTCTCCAGGACTCAGGCGGTGAACCGGATCCTCCCCGGCACCGCTGTCGGGTAGTGCAGGGTCGTGCGGGAAACGCCGACAGGTATAGTCCACTTCCGGCCGGGGGAGCAAGATCGAATGCAAGGTTCGCAGTGGGTCTTTTCCGAGTTGAGACCTCGCGGAAATATGGGACGGGGCCGTGCGCTTCGCACGGAAAATCGGCGCGATGACTCCCTGAATGCCACAGCCAACACCCTTGACATCACCGGCCACTTGACCACCTACTGGTTCCTGCGCCCGGTAGCTGACAACGTTGTCCGGAGGGGGCGCAGGAGGGGAAATCCGTAGATGCAGCGGAGAACTCGGCACAGATGGGGTCCGGCGGCCGTCCTCACGGCCGCCTTTGTCATGGCCGTCGGCGCGCAGGGCGCGGCGGTCGCCCTGCCCGCCAAGGCTCCGGCGGCCGACCGGGAGTTCGCATCCTCGTTCGAGGCGGGCGAGCCGGCGCCGGACTGGCTGAACACCGTCGACACCGGGCCGGACGGCGGCAAGCGTGCCTCCGGCGTCGACGGCGGCTACAGCACCGGCATTCCGGGCAATGTGACCGACCATGTCACCGAGGTCCGGGCGAGCGCCGAGAACGCCGGGGCCGGCGAGGTCAAGGAGAACCTCGTCGACGGCGAACCCGGCACCAAGTGGCTGACCTTCGAGCCCGCCGGCTGGGTGGAGTTCGACCTGGACAGGCCGATCAAGATAGCGACGTACGCGCTCACCTCGGCCAACGACTACGACGAGCGCGACCCCAGGGACTGGACCCTCCAGGGCTCCACCGACGGAAAGGACTGGAAGACGGTCGACAGCCGCTCGGGCGAGAACTTCTCCGAGCGCTTCCGGACGAAGTCGTACGACCTCTCCGCGCCGGTCGAGTACCAGCACTTCCGGCTGGAGGTGACGAGGAACAACGGCGCCTCGGACATCCTGCAACTCGCCGACGTGCAGTTCTCCACCGGCGGCGGGGGCGGCCCGGTGCCGCAGGACATGCTGACCCTGGTCGACAAGGGTCCGAGCGGCTCGCCGACCGCCAAGGCGCGGGCCGGCTTCACCGGAAAGCGTGCGCTGCGCTACGCCGGACGGCACACCGCGGCCGGCCGGGCGTACTCGTTCAACAAGGTCTTCGACGTGAACGTGAAGGTCGGCGCCGACACCCGGCTGTCGTACCGCATCTTCCCGTCGATGGCCGACGGCGACCGGGACTACGACGCCACCAACGTCTCCGTCGACCTGGCCTTCACCGACGGCACCTACCTGAGCGGTCTGGGCGCGCTGGACCAGCACGGCTTCCCGCTCTCGCCGCGCGGGCAGGGCGCGTCCAAGGCGCTGTACGTCAACCAGTGGAACGACGTGGCCGCGCGGATCGGCTCGGTCGCGGCCGGCAGGACGGTCGACCGGATCCTGGTGGCCTACGACTCCCCCGACGGCCCGGCGAAGTTCCGCGGCTGGCTCGACGACGTCTCCCTGAAGCCGGTGGCCCCCGAGAAGCCGAAGGCGCACCTGTCGGACTACGCGCTGACCACCCGCGGCACCAACTCCAGCGGCAGCTTCTCGCGCGGCAACGACTTCCCGGCAACAGCCCTGCCGCACGGCTTCAACTTCTGGACCCCGGTCACCAACGCGTCCTCGCTGAGCTGGCTGTACGAGTACGCACGGGCGAACAATGCCGACAATCTGCCGACGATCCAGGCGTTCAGCGCGAGCCACGAGCCGAGCCCCTGGATGGGCGACCGGCAGACCTTCCAGGTGATGCCTTCGGCGGCGTCCGGCACCCCTGACACCGCCCGTGCGGCACGCGAACTGCCGTTCCGGCACGAGAACGAGACCGCGCGGCCCTACTACTACGGGGTGCGGTTCGAGAACGGCCTCAAGGCCGAGATGGCCCCGACCGACCACGCGGCCGTGCTGCGCTTCACCTTCCCCGGTGACGACGCGAGCGTCCTTTTCGACAACGTCACCGAGCAGGCGGGCCTGACGCTCGACAAGGAGCACGGAAGCTTCACCGGCTACTCCGACGTGAAGTCCGGCCTGTCCACGGGCGCGACCCGGCTGTTCGTGTACGGCGAGTTCGACAAGCCGGTGACGGACGGCGGATCCAGCGGGGTCAAGGGCTTCCTGCGCTTCGCCGCGGGCGCCGACCGCACCGTCACGCTGCGCCTGGCCACCTCCCTCATCAGCATCGACCAGGCGAAGGACAACCTGCGCCAGGAGGTCCCGGACGGCGCCTCCTTCGACAGCGTCAAGGCACACGCCCGGCAGGTCTGGGACAAGCTGCTGGGCAAGGTCGAGGTGGAGGGCGCGACCGCGGACCAGCTGACCACGCTCTACTCCGGCATGTACCGGCTGTACCTGTATCCCAACTCGGGTTTCGAGAAGGCCGACGGCAAGGACCGCTACGCCTCCCCCTTCTCCCCCATGCCGGGTCCGGACACCCCGACCCATACGGGCGCGAAGATCGTCGACGGCAAGGTGTACGTCAACAACGGCTTCTGGGACACCTACCGGACCACCTGGCCGGCGTACTCCTTCCTGACCCCGTCCCAGGCGGGCGAGATGGTCGACGGGTTCGTGCAGCAGTACAAGGACGGCGGCTGGACCTCTCGCTGGTCCTCCCCCGGCTACGCCGACCTGATGACCGGCACCTCCTCGGACGTGGCGTTCGCCGACGCGTACGTCAAGGGCGTGAAGTTCGACGCGAAGGCGGCGTACGACGCGGCCGTGAAGAACGCGACCGTCGTCCCGCCCGCGTCGGGCGTGGGCCGCAAGGGCATGAGCACCTCCCCGTTCCTCGGCTACACCTCCACCGACACCCACGAGGGCCTGTCGTGGGCGATGGAGGGCTACGTCAACGACTACGGCATCGCAAGGATGGGCGAGGCGCTCCACAAGAAGACCGGCGACAAGCGCTACCGGGAGGAGTCGCGGTACTTCCTCAACCGCGCCCAGGACTACGTGAAGCTGTTCGACTCCAAGGCCGGCTTCTTCCAGGGCCGGGACGCCAAGGGCGACTGGCGTGTGAACTCCTCGGCGTACAACCCGCGTGTGTGGGGCTACGACTACACCGAGACCAACGGCTGGGGCTATGCCTTCACCGCCCCGCAGGACAGCCGGGGCCTGGCCAACCTGTACGGCGGCCGGCAGGGCCTCGCGGACAAGCTCGACGAGTACTTCGGCACTCCGGAGACGGCCTCCCCCGACTACGTCGGCTCCTACGGCGGTGTCATCCATGAGATGACCGAGGCCCGGGACGTCCGGATGGGCATGTACGGCCACTCCAACCAGGTGGCGCACCACGTCATCTACATGTACGACGCGGCCGGCGAGCCCTGGAAGGCGCAGGCGTACGTGCGCGAGGCGCTGTCCAGGCTCTACACCGGCAGCGGGATCGGGCAGGGCTACCACGGCGACGAGGACAACGGCGAGCAGTCGGCCTGGTACCTCTTCTCCGCGCTCGGCTTCTACCCGCTGGTGATGGGCAGCGGCGAGTACTCCATCGGCTCCCCGCTGTTCAAGCAGGTCACCGTGCACCTGGAGAACGGCCGTGACCTGGTGGTCCGGGCGCCGCGCAACAGCGCGAAGAACGTCTACGTCCAGGGCGTGATGTTCAACGGCCGCCCCTGGACGTCGACTTCGCTCCCCCACTCGCTGCTCTCCAAGGGCGGGGTGCTGGAGTTCTTCATGGGCGCCAAGCCGTCGGCGTGGGGCACGGGCAAGGACGCGGCGCCGGTGTCCATCAGCCAGGACGACAAGGTGCCGGCGCCCCGGGCGGACGTCCTGAAGGGTGCCGGTGCACTCTTCGACGACACCTCGGCGACGAGCGCGACGCTCACCTCGGCGGACCTGCCCGTGGAGAACGCGAACGCCGCGAAGCCGGTGCAGTACACGCTGACCTCGGCGGCGGACCGCACGAAGGCGCCGACCGGCTGGACCCTCCAGGGCTCCACCGACGGCACGGCCTGGCAGACCCTGGACCACCGCTCCGGCGAGTCGTTCACCTGGGACCGCCAGACCCGCGCCTTCACCATCGCGGCACCCGGCACGTACGCGAGGTACCGCCTGGTCCTGGACGGCGAGTCGACGCTGGCGGAGGTGGAGCTGCTGTCCTGACCGTCATGCCACGGATCGAGCGGTGACGAACGGCCCGCACCCGGGTTCCGGGTGCGGGCCGCTTCGGTGTGCGGTGTCAGCCCGTGGCGAGGGTGAACACGTGCAGGTCCCCGTCCCGCGGGAGCGTGACGCTCTTGATCTGCTTGCCCGCCGGGGCCCGGTACGGCTTGGTGGCGAAGACGTACGTCGTCACCGGATCCTTGTCCGCGCCGGCGACATTGCGGTACGCGGTCCTGGCGACGACCTCGTTGCCGTACTGCACGGTGCCGCCCCCGCCGCCGACGGTCCAGTCCGTGAAGGACAGGTCGACGGTGTCGGTGGTGCCGTCCGTGTAGGTGACGGTCGCCTCGGTCTGCTGGTTGCCGTTGACGGCACTGCCGATGAAGGACAAGGAGGCTGCCGCCGAGGGCAGTTGAAGGGTCCGGCCGTTCCCCGTGGCGTTGTCGGGGCGGCCGGCGGGCGAGGCCGGCCAGGTGAAGGCGAGACCGTCGACCGTGACCTGCTTGCCCGGGGTGAGCCCGGCCGCGGCGAGCGCCTGGCGGGAGTAGCTCCAGCCGCCGCCGTCGAAGTCGGCCTCGTCGTGAGCGCCGTCGTCGTCGGAGACGCCGGTGTTGTCGTAGGCGGCGAGGAGGGTGCCCGGGGCGGCCACGGTGAGCGACACCGGCTGCTCGTACGAGGTGTCGCCCGAGGTGACCGAGACCTTGACGTCGGCGAAGCCCTGCCCGGCGTCCTTCGCCGCCGTGAGGGTGATCTCCTGGGCTCCGTCGGTGACCGTGCCCTCGGCGGGCGTGGCCGTGATCCCGGCCGGGGTCTCGGCCCTGAACCGCACCTCGGGGCCGGTGCCGCCGGTCAGGGACAGCGCGCGGATGCCGATCTTCGTGCTGTCGCCGGGCGCGAGGGTGGCGGCGGTGGGACCGACGCCGATCTGGTACGGCTGCTCGCCGTCGCGGAAGGAGGGCGGCGGACTGTCCGCGCCCCAGCCGCGGTCCGGCGTGCCGGACAGGGTGAAGTCGAGCCGGCCGCCGTCCCGGACGAACGAGGCGGGCAGCCAGGGGCGGTCACTGCTGCGGCCGTCGACCTCGAGGGAGCGGACGTACGGCGCGTCGGCCGCGGCTCCGCTCGCGCGGACGGAGATGTCGTTCCCGTGCGGCCGGTCGATCTCGATCCGCTCGAACAGCGGTGAGGCCAGGACGAGTTCGGCACGGGAGGGCACCTGTGGATACATGCCGAGGGCCGAGAAGACGTACCAGGCGGACATCGCGCCGAGGTCGTCGTTGCCCGGGATCCCTCCGGGCTCGGTCGACCACAGCTGCCGCATGGCCGCGCGGACGGTCTCCTGCGTCTTGTAGGGGGCGCCCGCGTAGGCGTACAGGTACGGGACGTTGATCGACGGCTCGTTGTCCAGCTCGGACTTGGTGCCGTCGTCGCCGGTGAAGGCCCAGCTGCCGTCGGCGTTGTGGAAGAAGGAGTCGAGGCGGGCGACGGCCTTGTCCGTGCCGCCCATCGCGGCGAAGAGGCCGGCCTGGTCGTGCGGGATCATCCAGGTGTACTGGGCGGCCGTGCCCTCCACGAACCCGTTGCCGGTGCCGGGGATGAAGCCGGTGACCCAGCTGCCGTCGGCCTTGCGGTTGGCGATGTAGCCGCCGTGGGGGTCGCCCGGCGCGTCCGGGACCGCGGGAGGGCCGGCGGCGATGTTGAAGTTGTTCTGCCACCACTGGGCGCGCCGGGCGAAGGCGGCCGCCGTGCTCTTCCGCCCCGCCGCGGCGGCGAGCTGGGCGAGGGAGAAGTCGGCCGTGGACATCTCCAGGGTCTCGGCGGCGCCGCCCCAGGCGTTGGACACCGACGGCATGTAGTGCTTGACCAGGTACGTGTCCAGGGAGGGCCGCTGTCCCACGGACAGGACCGGTTTGCCCGCCGGTGACCGGTCCCGCGCGGTCGGCACCGTGGCCGCCCGCACCAGCGAGTCCAGTGCGCCGCGCAGGTCGAAGTCCGTGCCGCCGAAGGCGCGGATGCCGGCCAGGGCGGTGGGCGAGGGGTCGCCGTTCATGACGTGGGTGCCGCTCGCGCCGTGCAGCCAGCGGTCCCACACGCCGCCGTTCTGCCGGGCCAGCTCGTACAGGGACTGGGCGATCTCCGAGCCGGTGCGCGGGTCGAGCAGGGTCAGCAGCTGCACCTGGTCCCGGTAGACGTCCCAGCCGGAGAAGGTGCCGTACTGCGCCCGGTGGCCCCGGCCGACGGTGTGCACCTTGCCGTCGCTGCCGCGGTACCTGCGGTCGGCGTCGCTGATCACGTTCGGATGCAGCAGCGCGTGGTACAGCGCGGTGTAGAAAGTGGTGCGCTCGGCGTCCGTGCCCCCGCCGACCCGGACGGCGCCCAGACGCTCCCGCCAGGCCCGCCGGGCCTGGTCCCGGACGGCGTCGAAGGAGCGCCCCGGCGGATTCTCGGCGGCGAGGTTCGCCGCGGCCGCGGCCTCGCTGACGTAGGAGATGCCGACCTTGACGTTCACCGGGCCGTCGCCGGGCGTGAACTCGACGTAGCCGCCCGCGCCCTTCCCCGCGACCGGCCGCCCGCCCTGCGCGAAGCCGCCGGTGCCGCCGGCGGCCTTGAGCGAGCCGGGGTCCAGCCTGTCGTCGTGCCAGGTGCCGGCGGCCTTGAAGGCACGGTCGAAGCGGGCGGTGAAGTAGAGGGTGTAGTAGGAGCGCCGGCCCTCGGGGTCGAGGTAGCCGCAGAAGTTCCCGGAGGTGACCGAGCCGGAGACGGTCCGGGTGGCCGGGTCGATCGTGATCGCCGAGTCCTGCGAGCCCACCTCGGAGTTTGCGGTGCGCACGAGGAGGGAGGCGGGTTTGCCGGCCGGGTAGGTGAAGCGGGCCGAGCCGGTGCGCGCGGTGGCGGTGAGGTCGGCGGTGACGCCGGAGGCGAGGCCGGCCTTGTAGTGGCCCGGCTCGGCGGTCTCGTCGGCGTGGCTGAAGTCCGCGGCGTAGACGGCGTCCTTCGTGTCGCTCGCCGGGGAGGAGGTGACCTCGCCCGGGTACGGGAAGAACGGGATGTCGCCGCTGCCGCCCGCGCAGCCGGTGCCGGACATGTGGGTGAGGCTGAAGCCGCGGATGCGGGTGGCGTCGTACTGGTAGCCGCCCGGGGCGGCGGTTCGCGTCGCATCGCCGCGGGTGTTCTCCGGGCTCCAGGAGAGCATGCCGAAGGGCACGACGGCACCCGGGAAGACGTCACCGCCGTTCTTGGTGCCGATCAGCGGATCGACGTAACGGGTCGGGTCCTTGACGAGGCCGGGTGGAGCTGCGGCCGCCGCGAGGGCGGGGGTTGTGGTGTCGCCGGTCGCGAGCAGCGCGGCCAGCAGCAGGGACGTGGGTCTGAAACGCATGGCGCGGCCCTTCCTCCTGACGGACGGGTCGCGCACCACGGGTCGCACAAGCCGCAGGGACAGTAGCGTGCGCCAGCGGTACCACGGAAGACCGCGTGCTCCTGCGCAGGCGCACGCCGGCATCACCCGGTCGGGCTACACCAAGTGGGTTGACATCGTTGTCCGTTGAGGCGGTAGAGTCATGTACAGACCAGAAGACAACGTTGTCGCGCTCCTGTCGGGCGCACAAGCCGCGGATTTTTCCACTATCTTGTGCCACCCCCTCCGGGCAGGGAACCCCACCCCCCTCACCTGCCCGGCTCGCGGACCCGGTGCACTGCCCCACCGGGTCCGCCCCGAGCACATCAAGCCCTCCCGAGGGTGCGACGCAGCGTGACTGCCGTGACGAGAGTGACCACGTGGGGTACACGAGGCGGCAAAACATGCGTCCATCTTGTGGACCCCCATAGTCACGGAGTTGACCCAGTGCTACAAATGCGGCATGTCGGACCTATTCGCCCGATTCAGGCGTACCGCATGGCGAGCCGTGGTCGGCAGGAGCCCGCGCAGCGTCGCCGGACAGGTCCTGCTCGTGCAGGTGGCGCTCGTGGTACTGCTGGTCATCTGCGGCGTCATCGCTCTCGTCCTGCAGTCGGAACGTGACACCAGCACGGAGGCCAGGCGGCGTTCCATAGCCGTCGCGCAGACCTTCGCGCACTCCCCTGGCATCGTGGAGGCGCTGCGCAGCCCCGATCCGTCGAAGACGCTCCAGCCGCTCGCCGAGACGGGACGGAAGTCCGCGGGCGTCGACTTCATCGTGGTCATGGACACCAAGGGCATCCGGTACACCCATCCCCTGCCGGGCAAGATCGGCCAGCGGTTCGTGGGCACGATCGAGCCGTCGCTGGCCGGGAAGGTCTACACGGAGAGCGTCCACGGCCCGCTCGGCGACGAGGTGCAGGCGACCGTTCCCGTCCGGGACGACGACGGCCACGTGATCGCTCTGGTCTCCGCCGGGCTGAAGGTGAAGAACGTGACCAGCCAGGTGGCCCGGCAGCTGCCGATCATCCTGGCCGCCGGTGCCGGGGCGCTCGTGGTGTCCACCGGGGGCACGGCTCTGGTGGGCCGCAGGCTGCGGCGGCAGACCCACAGCCTGGCCCCGGACGAGATGACCCGGATGTACGAGCACCACGACACGGTGCTGCACTCGGTGCGCGAGGGCGTGCTCATCGTCGCCGACGACGGGCAGCTGCTGCTCGCCAACGACGAGGCGCTGCGCCTGCTGGAGCTGCCCGCGGAGGTCGAGGGGCGCAATGTGCGGGAGCTGTCGGGCCTGGACCCCGCCACGGTCGAGCTGCTCGTCTCCGGGCGCGAGGCGAGCGACGAGGTGCACTTCACCGGCGGACGGCTGCTCGCGGTCAACCAGCGGCACACGGACCGCGCAGGCTGCCCCGGGAGCACCGTGGTGACGCTCCGCGACTCCACCGAACTGCAAGCGGTGTCGGGCCGGGCCGAGGTCACCAGGGAGCGGCTGGAGCTGCTGTACGACGCGGGTCTCGGCATCGGCACCACGCTCGACGTGATCAGCACGGCCGACGAGCTGGCGAAGGTCGCCGTACCGCGGTTCGCCGACTTCGTGACCGTGGACCTGGCGGACGCCGTGCTGCACGGCGAGGAGCCGGCGCCCACGGCGACGGACATGCGGCGTGTCGCCGTGGGCGGCATCCGCAACGACCACCCCCTCTACGAACAGGGCCGGCTGATCGACTTCCTGCCGTCCACGCCCCAGGCGCGCGGCTACGACTCCGGCCGCTCCGAGCTGGTCACCGACCTGTCGACCGCCGAGGGGTGGCTGGCCCAGGACCCGGAACGGACCCGGCAGATCCTCGACTACGGCATCCACTCGCTCATCACCGCCCCGATCCGGGCCCGCGGTGTCGTGCTGGGCATGGCCAACTTCTGGCGCTCCAAACGGGAGCCCTTCGACGAGGAGGAGCTGTCCCTCGCCGAGGAGCTGGTGGCCCGGGCCGCGGTCAGCATCGACAACGCCCGCCGGTACACCCGTGAGCACGCGCTGGCGGTCACCCTCCAGCGCAGTCTGCTGCCCCGGGCCCTGCCCGAGCAGAGCGCCCTGGAGGTCGGCTACCGCTACCTGCCCGCCCAGTCGGGCGTCAGCGGCGACTGGTTCGACGTGATCCCGCTGCCCGGCGGGCGAGTCGCGCTAGCCGTCGGCGACGTCGTCGGCCACGGTCTGCACGCCGCGGCGACGATGGGCCGGCTGCGGACCGCGGTGCACAACTTCTCCACGCTCGACCTGCCGCCCGACGAGCTGCTCAGCCACCTGGACGAGCTGGTCGGCCGCATCGACCAGAACGAGGTCTGTCCCGAGTCGTCCGGGGAGATCGTGGGCGCCACCTGCCTGTACGCGATCTACGACCCCGTGACCCGCCGCTGCGTCATGGCCCGGGCCGGGCACCTGGCGCCCGCGCTGGTCGCGCCGGACGGCAGTGTCAGCTTCCCGGACGTGCCCGCCGGGCCGCCGCTGGGTCTGGGCGGCCTGCCGTTCCAGACGGCCGAGCTGGAACTGGACGAGGGCAGCCAGCTCGTGCTGTACACGGACGGCCTCATCGAGGACCGGGAACGTGACCTGGACGAGGGCATGGAGCTGCTGCGCCGGGCGCTGGCCGGGCACCCCGGCCGGTCTCCGGAGGAGAGCTGCGGGGCGGTGCTGGCCGAGTTGCTGCCCGAGCGCCCGAGGGACGATGTCGCCCTGCTCATCGCCCGCATCCAGGCGCTGCCGTCCGAGAACGTCGCCGACTGGGACGTGCCGCGCGACCCGGCGGCCGTGTCGGGGATGCGTCAGGCGGTGTCCGGGAAGCTCGAGGAGTGGGGCCTGGCCGAGCTGGGCTTCGGCATGGAACTCGTGCTGAGCGAGCTGATCACCAACGCCATCCGCTACGGCTCCGACCCGGTCCATGTGCGGCTGATCCGGGACCGCACGCTGATCTGCGAGGTCAGCGACGGCAGCAGCACCTCGCCGCATCTGCGGTACGCCGCATCGACCGACGAGGGCGGCCGGGGCCTGTTCCTGGTCTCGCAGCTGGCCGAGCGCTGGGGTACCCGGTACACGCCGCACGGCAAGGTGATCTGGGCCGAGCTGGCCCTGCCGGACCTCGACGCGCTCCTGGCCGGCTGAGCGGGCGCGTCGGGCCCGAGACTGCCCCACGGCATACGAGACACCAGACGGCGCACCGCCGACGTTTCACGCCCCCCTTGTGCGCCCTCTCGCTCCCGTCCGGCGAAACACGGGCGGCCTTCCGGGATCGGGGGCGGCCCGTCGTGCGTTGGAGGAGGCGAAGGGGGCAGACGGGCACTGCCCGGAATTTGCGCCATGCTCCATCAGCTCTATGCAGAAAGCTGACGGCATAATGGAGATGTCCAACAGCTTGGAGCTTTCTGTGCATGGCCGATCGGGTTCGGGGTACGTGCACGGTCGAAGGAGCGGCGATGACACCCCCTGTGGACCCCAGCCTCAATCGGCGCAAACTGCGCCTTGCCCTGCGACAGGCACGTGAGCGCGCCGGACTGAGCCAACGCCAGGCCGCGGAGCGGGTCGAGTGGTCGCAGTCCAAGCTGATCCGTGTGGAGACCGGCACGGTCAGCGTGTCCGTCAGCGACCTTCGGGCGCTGCTCGGTCTGTACGACGTCACCGACCCGGACCGGGTCCACGAGCTGGAGGAGGCCGCGCGGGGAAGCAAGGGCCCCAGCTGGTGGTCCCAGTACCACGAGGTCGTCACCCCGCAGTTCGCCCAGTATCTGGGCTACGAGAGCGCCGCGACCTCCCTGAGCACGTACCACCCCATCGTGGTCCCGGGACATCTCCAGACCCGCGGCTACGCCGAGGCGCTCCTCGCCCCGCGCGGCCTGGAACCCGAACGGGCCAGGCGCGTCGTGGACCTGAGGATGGAGCGGCAGCAACGGATGTTCGACGGCGCCAGGGGCCCCGTCGCCACGCTCGTCCTGGACGAGGCCGCCGTGCGCCGGGAGATCGGCGGGAAGGACGTGCTCGCCGCGCAGCTGGAGCACCTGCTCGACCTCGGCGCCCGCGACCGGGTACGACTGCGCGTCCTGCCCTTCTCGGCCGGCGCGCACTACAGCACCCTGGGCAGCTTCGTCCTGCTGGGTTTCCCGGACGACGACGATCTGCTGTACCTGGAGTACGCGGCGGGCAGCATGACCGGCGGCGAGGACATGGAGCTGCTGGCCCGCTATCAGGAGTGCTTCCAAACGATCATGGATCTTGCGCTCGGTGACACCGAGTCCCTCGACCTGATCGGTCGCATCAGGCAGGACCTCGGGGCCCGCTAGTACACGCGGCTTCCGTGGGCGGCGGAGCCAGGGGGAGGACCGACGTGGTCTTCAGGTCGATATGGCAGGGTCTGCAGAACCTTGCCCTCACCAACGGACCCGGCGCTGAGGCGGCCGGACTGTCCGACGAGGAGCTCAAGGCTCAGGCCATGCAGAGCCCGGAGCTCACCCGGAATCTGATAGCGATAGAGGAGGCACGCGGCCGGAATCAGATAGCCGTGGAGCGGGCGCGCGGCCGGGCGGACCACGGGTGGAAGGTGCAAGTCGCGCTGATCGCGGGCGTGGTGATCCTCGGATCCCTCGCCATAGCGGCCTGGGCGCTCGTGTCGCTGCATGCGGCCGGGCATCTGAGGCTGCCCTGGCCGAGAATAGCCACCGTGGCGGGCACTTTCATGGGAACCACCCTGCTCGCACTGGTGACCGCGGTGATGCGCAAGCGCCACAAACAGCGCGGTGCCGCCGCTACTGCTCCGGGGAACCGGACGCAGAACGGTGCGCAAGGCGATCAGAATCAGGTCGGAGCGCCGTAGGCCCGCCCTCGGCCCACCACAGACCCGCCCCGACGGCCACGGCGACGGCGACCGCGACCCACAGGATCCGCCGCGCCGTCACGCTGTCGACCAGCATCGAGGCGAGTGCCGCGGCGAGCGTCGCCGCCGCACCCGCGCCGACGGAGAGCGCGATCACCCCGGTCACGGCCCGTTTGGGCCTTGCCGCCCGGCCTTCTCCCGCATGCTGTACTGCAGATGCCTCGGCACGCATATGTCCCCCTACCAGTCGCCGGTGGCTCGATGAGAACGTCACAGGCCGTGCGGATCCACTCGGGTGACGGCACGGAGGAACTCCGTCCAGGCGCCGGCGGTGAAGGACAGCGGCGCAGCTCGAGGATGCTTGGAGTCGCGCGCGAGTACCCGGCCTGTGCGCACGGCGACCTCCAGGCATTCGTTCTCATTGCCACACATGCTGCTTCTGCGCCATAAGGGTTCCCCCTCATGCCCCACCTCAGCCCCTCCTGCTCCCCCGATGTGCCTGGACTGCGGGCCCCGTTCATGTTAGTGGACGGTTGTGCACTGCCGCAGGCGAGTACCCCGAAAAGCGGGAACGGACCCCCCGTCGTCCCCACCACCCGTGGCACCCGGAAGACTACTCTCAGCTACCGGGGCCAAGCGTAGGAGACGCCTGCCCTTCTCTTCCATACCTGAACCGGTCGAAGTGGCCTACGCCTTCGGGCGTTCTTCCGGCTCGACACCTTGCCCGGTACGGTGCGCGCGAAGAGCGAAGGGCCGCACCCCCGATGCCGGGGGTGCGGCCCTGAACCGCCTGCCTGGGTCCCTTACTTGCGGATCAGGCTGCGCAGCACGTACTGCATGATGCCGCCGTTGCGGTAGTAGTCGGCCTCACCGGGGGTGTCGATGCGGACGACCGCGTCGAACTCGACACCGGTGTCGGTGGTGACCTTGACCGTGCGCGGCGTGGTGCCGTCGTTCAGCTCGGTGACGCCGGTGATGGAGAAGGTCTCCTCGCCGGTCAGGCCGAGGGACGCGGCGGAGGCGCCCTCCGGGAACTGCAGCGGCAGGACGCCCATGCCGATGAGGTTCGAGCGGTGGATGCGCTCGTAGGACTCGGCGATGACGGCCTTCACGCCGAGCAGCGCGGTGCCCTTGGCGGCCCAGTCGCGGGACGAGCCGGAGCCGTACTCCTTGCCCGCGAGGACGACGAGCGGGATGCCCTGCTCGATGTAGTTGCGGGAGGCGTCGTAGATGAAGGAGACCGGGGCGCCGTCCTGGGTGAAGTCGCGGGTGTAGCCGCCCTCGGTGCCCGGCGCGATCTGGTTGCGCAGGCGGATGTTGGCGAACGTACCGCGGATCATGACCTCGTGGTTGCCGCGGCGCGAGCCGTAGCTGTTGAAGTCACGACGCTCGACGCCGTGCTCGGTGAGGTACTTGCCGGCCGGGGTGTCGGCCTTGATCGCACCGGCCGGGGAGATGTGGTCGGTGGTGACCGAGTCGCCCAGCTTGGCGAGTACGCGGGCACCGGCGATGTCGGTGACCGGGGCCGGCTCCGGCTGCATGCCCTCGAAGTACGGGGGCTTGCGGACATAGGTCGACTCGGCGTCCCACTCGAAGGTGTTGCCGGTGGGGACCGGCAGGGACTGCCACTGGGCGTCGCCCGCGAAGACGTCCTGGTAGGACTTGTTGAACATGTCCTCGCCGATGGCGTTGGCCACGACGTGGTTGACCTCGGCCTCGGTCGGCCAGATGTCGGTCAGGTAGACCGGCTTGCCGTCCTGGTCGGTGCCGAGCGCGTCCTTGGTGATGTCCACCTTCATGGAGCCCGCGAGGGCGTACGCGACGACCAGCGGCGGGGAGGCCAGGTAGTTCATCTTGACGTCGGGGTTGATACGGCCCTCGAAGTTCCGGTTGCCGGAGAGGACCGAGGTGACCGCGAGGTCGTGGTCGTTGACGGCCTTGGAGACCTCCTCCGGCAGCGGGCCGGAGTTGCCGATGCAGGTGGTGCAGCCGTAACCGACCAGGTTGAAGCCGACCTTGTCGAGGTACGGGGTCAGGCCCGCCTTGTCGAAGTAGTCGGTGACGACCTTGGAGCCCGGGGCGAGGGTGGTCTTGACCCACGGCTTGCGGGTCAGGCCCTTCTCGACCGCCTTCTTGGCCACCAGGGCGGCGGCGACCATGACGTAGGGGTTCGAGGTGTTGGTGCAGGAGGTGATGGCCGCGACCGTCACCGCACCGTGGTCGAGGGTGTAGGTCGTGCCGTCGGGGGCGGTGACCTGGACCGGGTTCGACGGGGCGCCGTTCGGGTGGACGGCCGGGGCGTCGGAGGCCGGGAAGGACTCGACACCCGCCTCGTCCACCTCGTCGACGTAGTTGCGGACGTCCAGCTTGAACTGCTCGGCGGCGTTCGCGAGGACGATGCGGTCCTGCGGGCGCTTCGGTCCGGCGATGGAGGGGACGACCGTGGAGAGGTCCAGCTCGAGCTTCTCGGAGAAGTCGGGCTCGGCCTGCGGGTCCAGCCAGAGGCCCTGCTCCTTGGCGTACGCCTCGACGAGCGCGACCTGCTGCTCGCTGCGGCCGGTGAGCTTGAGGTAGTTCAGGGTCTCGTCGTCGATCGGGAAGATCGCGGCGGTGGAGCCGAACTCCGGCGACATGTTGCCGATGGTGGCACGGTTCGCGAGCGAGGTGGCGGCCACGCCTTCGCCGTAGAACTCGACGAACTTGCCGACGACACCGTGCTTGCGGAGCATCTCGGTGATCGTGAGCACGAGGTCGGTGGCGGTGGTGCCCGGCTGCAGCTCACCCGTCAGCTTGAAGCCGACGACGCGCGGGATGAGCATGGAGACCGGCTGGCCGAGCATGGCGGCCTCGGCCTCGATGCCGCCGACGCCCCAGCCCAGCACGCCCAGGCCGTTGACCATGGTGGTGTGCGAGTCGGTGCCGACGAGGGTGTCGGGGTAGGCCTGCCCGCCCCGCACCATGACGGTCCGCGCGAGGTGCTCGATGTTGACCTGGTGGACGATGCCGGTGCCCGGCGGGACGACCTTGAACTCGTCGAAGGCGGTCTGGCCCCAGCGCAGGAACTGGTAGCGCTCCTTGTTGCGGCCGTACTCCAGCTCGACGTTCTGCTTGAAGGCTTCGTTGGTGCCGAACTTGTCGGCGATGACGGAGTGGTCGATGACCAGCTCGGCCGGGGCCAGCGGGTTGATCTTCGCCGGGTCGCCGCCCAGCTCCTTCACGGCCTCACGCATCGTGGCGAGGTCCACGACACAGGGCACGCCGGTGAAGTCCTGCATGATCACGCGGGCCGGCGTGAACTGGATCTCCTGGGACGGCCGGGCCTGCGAGTCCCAGCTGCCGAGGGCACGGATGTGGTCGGCGGTGATGTTCGCGCCGTCCTCCGTGCGGAGCAGGTTCTCCAGCAGGACCTTGAGGCTGTACGGCAGGCGAGCGGAGCCCTCCACCTTGTCCAGCCGGAAGATCTCGTACGACTCGTCGCCCACCTGCAGCGTGCTGCGGGCGTCGAAGCTGTTCGCCGACACGACAGTCTCCTTCATTGATGTGCGCGTACCACCGTCAATCGTGCCGCCACGCCGGCTTGGCCGAACCAGTGAGGTCAGGCTAAGTTAGGCATGCCTTACCGGTGTGGCGGCTACGGTGCGCCTCGGCAGATATCTCGATGTCGAGATAACACTAATACATGGGCGCCGCCTGGTCATGCCCAACCCGGTCCGGCGCACACTCCGGGCCGGACCGGGCGGCGTCTACCAGCTCCGCTCGGCGTCCATCTTCGCGGGAGCCAGGGCGGTCACACGGCCATGGTCGCCGTACACGGACTTCCGCCAGTGGGCGAACACCTCGGCGGCGCGTTCCAGCTTGTCGTCCTCCCACACGCCGTAGTCGACCCATATGTCGGCCTCCGTGCGGCCGTCGTCCTCGGGCGTGCGGACGCAGACCCTTGTGACATGGGCGGCGATGGCGGCATCCGCCTTCGGGGCGCTCGTTCTCAGGTACGCGCGGAATTCACGGGTCATCGCGAACCAGCGGTGCGGCCCGGCCGCCGGCACGCCCGCGCCGTCGTCGTCCGTGGTGTCGTCCACGGGCGGCCCCTGGTCGTCGGACGTGGTGTCCGGGAGTTCCTGGTCGTCCGACGTGGTGTCCTCCCCGGGCGACCCCTGATCGTCCGACGTGGTGTCCTCCCCGGGCGACCCCTGATCGTCCGACGTGGTGTCCGGGAGTTCCTGGTCGTCCGACGTGGTGTCCTCTCCGGGCGGCCCTTGGTCGTCCGACGTGGTGTCGGGAAGTTCCTGGTCGTCGTCCGTGGTGTCCGCGACTCCCTCCTCGATGCGGCACGCCCTGTCGGTCACCGACGACGGTGTCGCCGGCGCGCCACCCCGCCCGGCGTCCGCGTGCTGCGTACCGCAGGAGACGAGCGAGCAGCAGCCGACGAGCAACGCGGCGAGGACGTAGCGACCTGTCCTGGTCTTCATGTGTATCCCCCTTCGGGCTCCGAGAGGGACGCACACGGGCCGGGGTTGCCTGGGCAACCGAGCGCCGTACGACATCGGATGATTTGCCCGTATCTTTCCGGCGCTCGACCTGCCGGTGCGCACAGTCTCGTTGACGACCCGTCACGGCCGTCACCCGAACGGACCCCCCAACGGGCGCCATCTCATATCTGAGATAACCTCAACCTCATGTCAGACGACTATCTCGTACGCATCGGCAAGCTCATCCGTGACGCCCGGCAACACCGAGGCTGGACACAGGCGCAGCTCGCGGAGGCGCTCGGCACCAGTCAGAGCGCGGTCAACCGCATCGAGCGCGGCAACCAGAACATCAGCCTTGAGATGATCGCCCGAATCGGTGAAGCCCTGGACAGCGAGATCGTGTCGCTGGGCTACGCGGGCCCGATGCATCTGCGCGTGGTCGGCGGTCGCCGTCTGTCCGGCGCCATCGACGTCAAGACCAGCAAGAACGCCTGCGTGGCCCTGCTGTGCGCCTCGCTGCTCAACAAGGGGCGCACGGTGCTGCGCCGGGTGGCGCGGATCGAGGAGGTGTACCGCCTGCTGGAGGTGCTCAACTCCATCGGCGTACGCACCCGCTGGATCAACGACGGCGTCGACCTGGAACTCGTCCCGCCCGCCGAACTGGAGATGGCGGCGATCGACGCGGAGGCGGCCGTCCGCACCCGCTCCATCATCATGTTCCTCGGCCCGTTGCTGCACCGCATGGACCACTTCAAGCTGCCGTACGCCGGCGGCTGCGACCTGGGCACCCGGACCATCGAGCCGCACATGATCGCGCTGCGCCGGTTCGGTCTGGACATCGCGGCCACCGAGGGCCAGTACCACGCACGGATCGACCGCTCGGTCCGCCCCGACCGGCCGATCGTGCTGACCGAGCGCGGCGACACGGTGACCGAGAACGCGCTGCTGGCCGCCGCCCGGCACGACGGCGTCACGGTCATCCGCAACGCCTCCTCCAACTACATGGTCCAGGACCTGTGCTTCTTCCTGGAGGCACTGGGCGTCGAGGTGGAGGGCATCGGTACCACCACGCTGACCGTGCACGGTGTGCCGGACATCGACGTCGACGTCGACTACTCCCCCTCCGAGGACCCGGTCGAGGCGATGAGCCTGCTGGCCGCGGCCGTGGTCACCGAGTCGGAGCTGACGGTGCGCCGGGTGCCGATCGAGTTCCTGGAGATCGAGCTGGCGGTCCTGGAGGAGATGGGCCTCGACCACGACCGCAGCCCCGAGTACTCCGCGGACAACGGCCGTACCCGGCTGGTGGACCTCACGGTCCGGCCCTCCAAGCTGGAGGCACCGATCGACAAGATCCACCCCATGCCGTTCCCGGGCCTGAACATCGACAACGTGCCCTTCTTCGCGGCGATCGCGGCGGTCGCGTCCGGCCAGACCCTGATCCACGACTGGGTCTACGACAACCGTGCGATCTACCTGACCGACCTCAACCGCCTCGGCGGGCGCCTCCAGCTCCTGGACCCGCACCGGGTGCTGGTCGAGGGCCCGACCCGCTGGCGCGCCGCCGAGATGATGTGCCCGCCGGCCCTGCGCCCCGCCGTGGTCGTCCTGCTGGCGATGATGGCCGCCGAGGGCACCTCGGTACTGCGGAACGTCTACGTGATCAACCGCGGTTACGAGGACCTCGCCGAACGCCTGAACACGATCGGCGCGCAGATCGAGATCTTCCGCGACATCTGACGCATCCGCCCCGCTGCACCCCCTCGTCGAGCCGCACCTGTGTGCTTCGAGAGGGGGTGCAGTGGCGTTCTGCGGCTCCGGGGACGCTTTCCGGGGCCGCCGATCGGGTGAAAGTGGCGCACCACGGCTGCCACCGGAATCCCGGGGATACGGTGCCGTCGCGGATTTTTCGCGGGCGTGGGGCCCGATCCGAAGTGGCAGCCTCCTGGCTGCCTGGCCAAACTGAAAAAGGTGGTTCGTGATCAGAGGCTGATCCGGTCGGCCATTGACGATCCGCATATCTCAGGAGATCGAATGGTGAAGCAGCCCTCCGAGGTCCCCATACCCGGGCCGGACGAACCTGCCGTCACCCTGAGCGACACCGTTTCGGCACGTACGGATACCGAGAGAATACTCGCAGAGACACTGGCCGAGCTCGTGGGCGCCGACCGGGTCCCGGTCGACGGTCACTTCTTCACGGATCTCGGTGCCAATTCCCTGGTCATGGCCCAGTTCTGCGCGCGGCTGAGAAAAGCACCGGACCTCCCGTCTCCCTCCATGAGGGATATCTACCGGCACCCCACGATTCGCGGTCTGACAACGGCTCTCGTGGACGCCGTACCCGCTTCCGCCGGTGGTCCCGCCGACTCCACAGCGGTGGCGCCACCGGTGACGCCGCCGGCGCCGGCGGTCCGCACGAGCCCGCTCGGACACCGGCTGTGCGGCACGGCCCAGCTGCTGTTCTTCCTGGTGTATTCCGGGGCTTCCGGTTACATCACCGCCGTCGGGTACGAGTGGATCGCCGCCGGTCCGGACCCGGCCTCGATCTACCTGCGGTCGCTGCTGTTCGGAGGCGCCGGATTCATCGCTCTGTGCACCTTCCCGGTCGTCGCGAAATGGCTTCTCGTGGGCCGCTGGCAGGAGGGCGATTTCCCCCTCTGGGGCCTGGCATACGTGCGCTTCTGGATCGTCAAGGTGCTGCTGCACGCGAATCCCATGCATTTCCTGGTCGGGACCCCGCTCTACGTGGTGTACCTGCGCGCTCTCGGCGCGCGGATCGGCAAGGGGGTCACGATCCTCACGCACTCCGTCCCGGTCTGCACGGACCTGCTCACGATCGGCGCGGGCACGGTGATCCGCAAGGAGTCGTACGTCCTCGGCTACCGGGCCCACGCGGGCCGCATCCAGACCGGCCGGGTCACCCTCGGCCGGGACGTGTTCATCGGCGAGAAGACGGTCCTGGACATCGACACCTCGATGGGCGACGGCGCCCAGCTGGGCCATTCCTCGTCCCTGCACCGCGGCCAGGCGGTCCCGGACGGCGAGAGCTGGCACGGCTCCCCGGCGGAGCCCGCGGGGATCGACCACGTACGGGTCCCACCGGCCAGGTGCGGCACCGCCCGCCGGACCTGGTTCGGCCTCGTCACGCTCCTGCAGCTGGTCTTCGTGTACGTTCCGCTCGCCGTCGGCGGGATGTACATGGTGTTCACCGGGATACCGGCGATCGGCAAACGGCTCGACCCGCAGACGGCCGTGCTGTCCCGGGCGGAGCTGATACCCGACGCGCTGGCCGTCTCGATGGTGCTGTTCGTCGGCTTCGTCGTCGTGGGCGTCGTCGCCCTGTACACCGTCCCGCGCCTGCTGAGTCTGATCGTCAGAGCGGACCGGGTCTATCCGCTCTACGGAATCCACTACACGCTGCACCGGCTGGCAGTCCGCATGACGAACATCAAGTTCTTCGCCTGGCTCTTCGGTGACAGCTCGTACATCGTGCACTATCTCCGCGGACTCGGTTACGACCTGTCACGCGTCGTGCAGACGGGTTCCAATTTCGGCACCGAAATGCAGCACGAGACGCCCTTCCTGGTCTCTGTCGGCAGCGGCACGATGGTGGCCGACGGACTCTCGGTGATCAATGCGGAGTATTCCAGTACGTCGTTCCGGTTGTCCCGGGCGTCCATCGGTGCACGTAACTTCCTGGGCAACAACATCGCCTATCCGATAGGCGGCAGGACGGGAGAGAACTGCCTCCTCGCGACGAAGGTGATGGTTCCGCTCGACGGTGAGGTCCGGGAGGGCGTGGGGCTTCTCGGTTCACCGAGCTTCGAGATACCTCGCTCCGTGGAACGGGACGCACGCTTCGACCATCTGCGAAAGGGCGACGAGCTGCACCGGCATCTCGCCGCTAAGAACCGTTACAACCTGCTCTCGATGGCCGGGATGCTGTTCGTGCGCTGGCTGCACGTCTTCGTTCTCACTTTGCTCGCTCTCGCCTCCGTGGACCTCTACGGCGTCGTCGGGCACATCGTGATCGGCGTATATCTGGCGATGACGCTCCTGATCTCCACCGCGTACTACATTCTGGTGGAGCGCTGTATGACGTCGTTCCGCAGACTGCGTCCCCAGCTGTGCTCCATCTACGACCGGAATTTCTGGTTGCACGAGCGCCTGTGGAAGATTCCGGTCCAGTACCTGAACATCTTCAACGGAACCCCCTTCAAGAGCCTCGTCTGGCGGCTGCTGGGTGTCAGGATGGGCAAAAGGGTGTTCGACGACGGCTGCTTCGTGACCGAGCGGACCCTCGCCGCCATCGGCGACGAGTGCACCCTCAACGCCGGAAGCAAGATCCAGTGCCACTCGCAGGAGGACGGCACGTTCAAGTCCGACGGCACCACGCTGGGCGCCGGCTGCACCCTGGGCGTCTGCGCCCATGTGCACTACGGCGTGACCATGGGCGACGGCTCGGTGCTGGCACCCGACTCCTTCCTCATGAAGGGCGAGGAAGTCCCCCAGAACGCGCAGTGGGGCGGCAATCCGGCCGTCGACATGCCCGAGACCGCCGGCCTGCCCTGCGGGCCGGAGCGGGCCGTGCGACCGTCCCCCGCGGCTGCCACGAGTTGAGGAAGGGCGATCGATGGGAACGAGCGTGGAAACGGACCGGGAGTTCTGGAGCCGTGTGCTGACCACCGGTGGCGCCACCGGGGTACCACGGTGGGTCCGGGAGCCGGTACCGGGAACGCTCGAGCACGAGACGGTGGTCCCCGACGACGTGGCGGACTCGGTGCGCGCCCTGGTGCAGCGGTCCGGCGTGCCGCTCAGCGCGCTGCTGCTGGCGGCGCACGCCAAGGTGCTGGCCGCGCTGTCCGGCGAGCATGAGGTCGTGACGGGGTACACCGCCGGGGTGCGCGGCGAGCCGCTGCCGTGCCGTCTGGCCGTCGTCCCGGGGCCCTGGCGCACCCTGGTGTCGGCCGCCGAGCGCGCCGAGGCGGAGGTCCTGGCCCACCGGGAGTTCCCGGTGGCGCAGCTGCGCCGCGAACTGGGCCTGACCGAGCCGGCGTACGAGGTCGTGTTCGGGCCCGTGGGAGCCGACGAGAGCCACACCGGCGACGGCGTGCTGCACGTGCGCTGGTGCGACCGGGGCGGACGGCTGATGCTGCGTCTGAGGTACCGCACGGACGCGCTGGACGCCGAGAGCGCGGCCCGGGTCGGCGGCTACCACGTGACGGCGCTCGGACTCCTGGCGGCCGGCCTGGACGCCGACCACACGCGGCAGAGCCTGCTGTCGGCCGACGAGACGCGGGAACAGCTGGAGGGGCTGGCGGGCCCCCGCCGGCCGGTGCCGGACGCACGCGCGCACGAGCTGTTCGAGGAGCGGGTGCGGGCGCATCCGCAGGCCGTCGCTGCGGTGCACGGCGAGCGCAGGTGGACGTACGGGGAACTCAACGCGCGCGCCAACCGGCTGGCGCGGGCGCTGCGGGCACGCGGGGTGGGCCGCGAGGACGTGGTGGCCGTCGTCACGGAACGGAACCTCGACTGGCTGGCGGCCACGCTGGCGGTGTTCAAGGCGGGCGGAGCGTACCTGCCGATCGAGCCGCACTTCCCGGCAGGCCGTATCGCGGCGACGCTGTCCCGGGCGGGGTGCCGGCTGGTCCTCACCGAGTCCGGCAGCACCCGCACCCTCGAGGAGGCGCTGGCCACCGTGCCGGGAGCGGAGAAGCTGCTGGTCGAGACGGCGTACGCGGAACCGCACGCGGACGGTGACCTCGGCGTGCGGGTCGACGCGGGTCAGCTGGCCTACATCTACTTCACCTCCGGCTCCACCGGTGCGCCGAAGGGGGCGATGTGCGAGCACGCGGGCATGCTCAACCACCTCCACGCCAAGATCGACGACCTGGGTATCGGCGAGGGCTCCGTGGTGGCGCAGACGGCCCCGCAGTGCTTCGACATCTCGCTCTGGCAGCTGGTGTCGGCCCTGCTGACCGGCGGGCGGACCCTGCTCGTCGAGCAGGACGTGATCACGGACGTGGAGCGGTTCGTCGACACGCTGGTGCGCGGCCGGGTCGCCGTGGCCCAGGTCGTGCCCTCCTACCTGGAGGTCGTGGTCTCGTACCTGGAACAGCACCCCCGCGCCCTGCCGGACCTGCGGTGCGTGTCGGTGACCGGTGAGGCGCTGAAGCGGGAGCTGGTGCAGCGCTGGTTCGCGATCCAGCCGGGGATCGGGCTGCTCAACGCCTACGGCCTGACGGAGACCTCGGACGACACCAACCACGAGGTCCTGGACGGCGTGCCGGACCGCGTGCTGCTGGGGCGCCCGGTCAACAACGTGCGCGTCTACGTCGTGGACGAGCATCTGTCGCTGGTGCCCCTGGGCGCCCCGGGGCTGATCGCGTTCTCCGGTGTCTGCGTGGGCCGCGGGTACGTCAACGATCCCGAGCGCACCCGTGAGGCCTACCGGACGGACCCGTACCGGCCCGGTGAGCGGCTCTACCTGGGCGGTGACTGGGGCCGCTGGCACCCCGGCGGCAAGCTGGAGTTCCTGGGCCGGCGCGACAACCAGGTCAAGATCCGTGGCTTCCGGATCGAGATCGGTGAGATCGAGAACACCCTGCTGAAGGTCGACGGGGTGCGGGACGGTGCGGTGGTCGTCGTCGAGCGGGGCGGCGAGAACAAGCATCTGATCGCCTTCCACACCGGCACGCGCCACGAGCCGGAGGTGCTGCGCGAGGCGCTCGCCGCGGCGCTGCCCGCCTACATGGTGCCCTCGGCCTTCCACTGGCGCGACAGCCTCCCGCTGACCGCCAACGGCAAGACCGACCGCAAGGCGCTGATCGCGCAGGCCCGGCAGACGGAGCGGGCCGCCGAGCCGGCCGGGGCGGAACGGGACGCACTCAGCCCGGCCGAGCGGAAGCTGGCGGCGGCCTGGGCCGAACTGCTGGGCGTCCCCGAGCACCGGATCGGCCGGACGGACGACTTCTTCGCCTCCGGGGGCACCTCCCTGACGGCCGTCAAACTGAGCATCGCGCTCGACCGCGTGGTGTCCCTGAAGGACATCACCCGCCATCCGGTCCTCGCCGACCTGGCCGCCCTCCTGGAGGGTGCCGGCCGCCGGCGCGCGGAGCTGCTGCAACCGCTGTCGGAAGCGGGCGGTGCAGCCGAGTGCGCCCTGGTGTGCTTCCCGTACGCGGGCGGCAACGCGGTCAACTTCCGGCCGATGGCGGGCGCCCTGGCGGGCAGCGGCCTGGCGGTGCTCGCGGTCGACCTGCCCGGGCACGACCTGGCGGCCCAGCGGGAACCGTTCGCGTCGATCGCGGAAGTGGCCGAGCAGGTCGCCGGCGAGATCACGGCACGTGGTCTGACCCGGGTCATGCTGTGGGGCCACTCGTCGGGCGCCGCCCCGGCCGTGCAGACCGCCCTGCTGCTCCAGGAGCGTGACGTGCAGGTGGCGCGGGTGTTCCTCGGCGCGCAGCTGCTCGGCACCGCCGCCGACCGCACCGCCGCCGTCGCCGACCTGACGAGCCGCAGCGACGCGGAGATCGCGGCGCAGCTGACCGCGGACAGCGGCTACACGGAACTCGCCGAGCTGAACGAGCAGCACGCCGAACACATCGGTGCCGCCTACCGCCACGACTGCGTGGCCGCGCACCACTACTTCCGGGCCGTCCTTCAGACCCCGCCGCCGGTGAAGCTGTCCGCACCGGTCTCGGTGGTCGTCGCCGCCGACGACCCGCACACGGGAGGCCATGCCGGACACCACCGCGACTGGCTGCTCCTGGCCGAACACGTCGACCTGCACGAGCTGGCCGACGGGGGCCACTACTTCCTGCGCACCCGTCCGGCCGAGGCGGCACAGGCCGTCCTGACCGCAGCCCTGCCACTGGCCTCCACCTGAGGCCTGTACAGCCATCCGACGGGCGACCGAAAGGAGACCGAGATGCCGTCATCATCCCTGGCAGCACCGCTTGATATGGAGCTGCGGCCGGACAAACCCGCGATACTGCGCGTCGAGCCGCCGGCCGACGCCGCGAGCTGGGCGGCCGAGTACCGCGAGGCACTGCGTGCGCAGGTCACCGAGCACGGAGCGCTGCTCGTCCGCGGCCTCGGCCTGAAGGACGCCGACCAGGTCGGTGCCGTCTTCGCCCGACTGGCCGGCGGACTCATGACGGAGACGGAGGCCTTCGCGCCCCGGGAGGCCCGGGGCACCGGGGTGTACTCCTCCACGACCTGGCCGGCCAACCAGCCGATGTGCATGCACCACGAACTGAGCTACCTGCTGGAGGTGCCCGGCCTGATGCTGTTCGCCTGTCTGACCGCGCCCGAACAGGGCGGGGCGACGGCGGTGGCCGACGCCGAACAGGTACTGCAGGCCCTGCCCGCCGAGCTGACGCAACGGTTCGAGCGCGAGGGCTGGCTACTGACCCGCACCTACAACGACGAGATCGGGGCGTCCCTGGCGGAGGCGTTCGGCACCGACGACCGGGCCGGGATCGAGGCCTACTGCCGTTCCCACGCCATCGACTTCACCTGGGACGCCGACGGCTCGCTGCACACCCGGCAGCGCCGCAGCGCCGTCGTACGGCACCCGCTCACGGGCCGGCGCTGCTGGTTCAACCAGATCGCCTTCCTCAACGAGTGGACCCTGGACCCGGAGGTGCGCGAGTACCTGGTCGACGAGTACGGCGCGGACGGGCTCCCGTTCAACACCCGTCACGGGGACGGCAGTCCCATCGGTGAGGACGTCGTCCAGCTGCTGAACACCACCTACGAGACGCACACCCGCCGCGAGCCCTGGCAGGCCGGCGACCTGATGCTCGTGGACAACATCCGCACCGCGCACAGCAGGGAGCCCTTCACCGGGGAGCGGGAGGTGCTCGTCGGCATGGCCGAGCCGCGACGCCTCGACGACTGCGGCCCGGCCGAGGAGGCGAGCGGGCGATGACCCATCTGCTGTCCAGCGCCGACCGGCGGGCCGTGCCCCACCCGGGTTCGACGCCGAGCTTCGCCGTGATCTCCGGCAGGCAGGTGCAGGAAGCCCTCACCGGGCACGAGAAGGAACTGGTGCAGCTGGTCGAGACGACGTACCGGCTGCACGGCGCCGGGGACTCGGTCAACCCGCCGTCGTACTTCCTGCGCTTCGCCGACCGCCCGAGCGCGCGGATCATCGCGCTGCCCGCCTCTCTGGGCGGCTCGGTACACGTGGACGGCGTGAAGTGGATCTCCAGCTTCCCCGAGAACGTGAGCGCCGGGCTGCCCCGGGCCTCGGCGGTGCTGATCCTCAACGACCACGACACCGGCTATCCTTTCGCCTGCCTGGAGAGTTCCGTCATCAGCGCGACCAGGACCGCCGCGTCCGCCGCGCTGGCCGCCGACTGGCTCAGCCGCACCAGGCGCCGCCCCACCCGGATCGGGTTCGTCGGCACGGGCCTGATCGCCCGCTACATCCACACCTTCCTGGCCGGCACCGGCTGGGCCTTCGACGCCGTCGGCGTGCACGACCTGTCCGCCGACAGCACCGCCGGCTTCTGCGGCTACCTGAGAGAGGCCGGTGCCACCGGGCAGGTCACCGTCCACGACAGTGCCGAGGACCTCATACGCTCCAGCGACCTCGTGGTCTTCGCCACGGTCGCCGGCCGGCCGCACATCACGGCCCCGGCCTGGTTCGCGCACGGCCCGCTGGTCCTGCACGTGTCGCTGCGCGACCTCGCCCCCGAGATCCTGCTCGCCTCGGCGAACTTCGTCGACGACGTCGAGCACTGCCTGAAGGCGGACACCTCACCCCATCTGGTGGAGCAGCAGACCGGCAACCGGGACTTCCTCAACGGCACCCTCAACGACGTGATGCTCGGACGGGCCGCGCCGCCGCACGACCGCCCGGTGATCTTCTCCCCCTTCGGCCTCGGGGTCCTCGACCTGGCCGTCGGCAAATACGTCTACGACCAAGTGGCCCGGGCGGGAGAGCTCCGCCTCATCGACGACTTCTTCCACGACCTGCGCCGGTACGGCTGAGGCCGTTGCCCTCAGCCCTGGTATCAGGAGGCCTGCCGTGCCTGTCATCCGCGCTCCCCACGAGTTCAACGAGGGAAGTCTCTTCGTCGATCTCGAGTCGATTTTCGGATACCGCCTCTACCTCAAGTGCGAGGGCTTCAACTTCGCCGGCTCCATCAAGCTGAAGGCCGCCAACGAGATGGTGGAGAGCGCAGAGCGGGACGGATCCCTGAAGCCGGATTCCATCCTCGTGGAGTCCTCGTCCGGGAACCTGGGCGTCGCACTCAGCATGATCGCCGCGAGCAAGGGTTACCGGTTCCTGTGCGTGACGGACCCGCGCTGCAACCTGTCGACCCGGCTGCTGATCGAGGCCCTCGGCAGCCAGGTTCACGTCGTGGCCGACCTGGACGCCAACGGCGGCTTCCTGGGCACGCGCCTGGACTACGTCCGCGCGCTGTGCGCGTCCGACGACCGGTACGTGTGGCTGAGCCAGTACACCAATCCGGGGAACTGGCGGGCCCACTACCGCACCACCGCGCCGGAGATCGCCAGCAACTTCCCGCACCTGGACGTGCTGTTCGTCGGGGCGGGCACCTCCGGGACCCTGATGGGCTGCGCACGCTGGTTCCGCAAGTGGCGGCGGCCGGTGCGGATCGTCGCCGTGGACAGCGTGGGCTCGGTGGCCTTCGGCGGCAAGCCCGGCCGCCGGATGATCCCCGGCCTCGGCATGAGCATGCGTCCCCCGCTGCTCGACGAGTCGTACGTGGACGAGGTGGTCCGGGTCGAGGAGGCGGACACCATCCACACCTGTCACCGCATGGCCCGGAACGGTTTCCTGTTCGGCGGCTCCACGGGGACGGTGGTCAGCGCCGCGACGGACTGGCTGGCCCGGCACGACACGCGTGACGTCACCGCGGTGGCCATCGCCCCCGATCTCGGCGAGCGCTATCTCGACACCATCTACCAGACCAACTGGCTGCAGGATCTGTACGGCGACCACATGGTCGACTCCGCCCGGGTGGACACCCCGTGGGAGGAGGACTCCGCCGCGCGGTCCCCCGGCCGCCGTCGGAGATCATAGGGAGCGCGGCGCCGACGGAGCCGGACCGGGCGAGGCGGTGCCGCCGCGCCCGGTCCGGCCCTGCCGTTTCCGGCACCGGACGGGACAAGGGTTTCCGGCTCAGGACGGCACGAGGGTCTCCGGCTCGGGACGGGACAAGGATTTCCGGCTCAGGACGGCACGAGGGTCTCCGGCTCGGGACGGGACAAGGATTTCCGGCTCAGGACGGCACGAGGGCGGTGGCCCGGGCCCGCCACGGGATCCAGAAGGCGGTCACGGTGACGACCAGGGCCGAGGCCGCCACCGTGGCCATGCCCAGGGTCAGGCTCGCCGCGCCCGCCACGAAGCCGATCAGGGCCGGGCCGCCCAGCAGTCCGGTGGTGCCCATCGCGGCCACCAGCGCCAGGGCGTCCGGGCCGCGGCCGGCCGCCGCCACGTACACGCACGGGGTGACGGCCGCCGCACCGAGGCCGACGCAGGCGAACCCGAGCAGCGTGGGCACCACGCCGCCGGTCAGCAGGGCGAGGGCCAGGCCGGCGGCGGCCACGGCGCTGCCCGCGCACACCACGCGTCCGTCGCCCCAGCGGGTGCGCCAGCGGTCCGCCAGGACCCGGGCCAGCAGCATCGTCACGGAGACGACGGCGATGCCGAGCGGTGCGACGGACGCGGACGCCCCGACCACGTCCTTCATGTAGAGCGTCGACCAGTCGTTCATCGCGCCCTCGGTGATCGTGCCGAAGGCCATGGCGCAGCCCATGAGGAGGGTCGTGCCCGAGGGCAGGGTGCGGCCGGTGCGCCGCTTCGGCTCGTCGGGGTTGCTCGTGGCGCCCGGCTGCTCCTGCGTCAGCAGGCCCGGGCGGGCACCGCCGAGCAGGAGCAGCAGCAGGGCTGCGGCGACGGTGAAGTGCGCCGGCACGGACGCGGTCCCCGTGGTGACGCCGGAGGCCAGCAGGGCCGCGGTGAGCAGGCCGGCGCTGAAGGTGGCGTGCAGCTGGGACATGGCCGTACGCCCATGGGTGCTCTCCAGGGCGGCACCTTGCGCGTTCATGGTGACGTTGAGGCAGCCGACCGCGACTCCGTCGGCGCACACGACGAGCAGTGCGAGCGGGTAGTCCGGTACGGCGGACAGGGCGGCCAGGACCGCGATCAGGCATGCGGCGGAGGCGAGGGACAGCAGTCGGGAGCCGAGCCGTCGCATCAGGGCGGCGACCAGCGGGAAGGAGGCCGCCGCGCCGGCCCCGCAGGCCATCAGCAGCAGGCCGACCTCGCCGGCGCCCAGGTCCAGCCTGGTCTTCAGCGCGGGCAGGCGGGAGATCCAGGTGCCGTACTGGAGGCCGAGGAAGCAGAACAGCGCCGCGATCGACCACTTGGCACGCCGGAAGGAGGGCTCGGCCATCACACGGCCTCCCGGGCCTCGTGCGGGCGGGGTACAGCCGCCACCTGGGCCGACATGTAGACGGCGGCGCTGCCGTAGTCCGGCGGGACGGCTGCCGTGCGGTGTGTCCGGTAGCCGTTGGCCCGCCAGAACGCCTCCTTGCCCGCGACGGCGACCAGCGACATGGTCGTGAAGCCGCGGGTGCGGGCCACGCCGGTCAGATGGTGTACCAGCCGGGTGCCGAGCCCACGGCGCCGCAGCGGCGCGCTGACGACCAGGTCGTGCAGGTGGAGGTTGGTGGTGTGGTGGACGGCCCGCTCCGGGTGGGTGAGGTCGGGACAGCGCAGCGGCGGGTAGGGCAGCGCGAGGACATAGCCCGCGATCCGGCCGTCGAGGTCGAGGACGAAGCAGGTGCCGGCCGAGGCGCGGGCCCGGGAGCGCAGCAGTTGCTCGCCCTCCGCGAGGGAGAGGCCGGCGTAGGCCTCGCTCTCCAGGGCGGCCAGCCGGGGCCAGTCGGCCTCGGTGATGCCCCGTATCAGGTCTCTCATGTCAGTGGTGTCCTTCCGGGCCGCGGGTGCACACGCACGGCAGCGGGCGGATGCCGTTGAAGCCCCGGGTCGTGTAGCTGGTGGCGTAGGCGCCGGCGGAGAGGATCCAGACGGGGTCGCCGGAGGCGAGGGAGCGGGGCACGCGTGCCGGGTGCCGGCCGTCACCGTAGGCGTCGTCACTGTCGCAGGTGGGCCCCGCGACGACGGCGGGCACGTACGTCTCCTCGGCCTCGGCCGCCTGCGCGGGGAAGACCAGCCGGTGTCGTACCTGGTCCATCTCGTACAGGCCGTTGAACTTGCCCACGCTCAGGTACAGCCAGCGGGCGCGCGTCCCGTCCGGCCGGGTCCGTTCGGTGAGCCGGTACACATGGGCCCGGACCGCGCCGTGGTCGGCGACGAGGTGGCGCCCCGGCTCGACGACGAAGCCGAGCGGGGCCGGCGTCAGGCCGTTCAGCCGGTCCATGCCCTCGCGGACGACGGTGAAGATCTTGTCCAGCGGCGGTGCGAGGGGGTTGCCGTGCCGGTCGAGATAGCCGAGCGCGGGCAGGCCGCCGCCGAGGTTCACGTGGTCCGGTACGATCCCGAGCCCGTCCAGGGCGACGAGGACCTCGGCGAGTGTGTCCAGTGCCTGTTGCCAGGCCTCGCCGGTCATCTGCTGGGAGCCGACGTGCACGGACAGGCCGGCCGGGACGAGACCGGACGCGCGGGCCGTGGCGAGGATCCGGACGGCGTCCCCGGGTGAACAGCCGAACTTGTGGTTCAGACCCCACAGGGCACCGTCCCCGCTGGTGGCCAGGCGGCAGAACACGCGGGCGCCGGGGGCGTGTGCGGCGATCGCGGTGACGTCCGCGACGCTGTCGGTGGCGAAGGTGCGGACTCCCAGGCGGTGGGCTTCGGCTATGTCGTGGTCGGACTTGACGGTGTTGCCGTAGTGGATGCGGTCGGGTGGGGCGCCGGCGCGCAGTGCTTGCGTGATCTCGGCGGGACTCGCCGCGTCGAATCCCGCGCCGCGCTCCGCGAGGCAGCGCAGGACCTCGTCGACGGGGCAGGCCTTGAGGGCGAAGCGGACGTCGGTTCCCGGCAGCTCGTTCAGCAGGGCTGCGTATTGGTGCTCCATGCCGGTGAGGTCGTAGACGATGCGGTCGGATGCGGCGGTGGCGAGTGCGGTGGTGAGGGCGCCGATGGAAGGGCCGGGATCCGCCGTCGCGCGGCTGCGGCTGCGGCTGCGCTGTGGCTGGTCGCGCAGTTCCCCGCGCCCCTCCGGGGCGCTCCTGTGCGGGGCGTTTCCGTGCGGGGCGTTCATGGGCGGGCCGCCTCGATCAGGGCCGGCCAGGCCTCGATCAGGTGGGCGAAGTCCTCCATGTCCCGCGCTGCCCGGTCGAGCAGTCCGGCTCGCCTGGAGGCCAGTTGCTCCGCGACAGCCGCGTAGCGTCCGCCCAGCTTCCGGTACGCCGTGTCCACCCGGTCCAGGCGCCAGACGTTCTCGGTGCGGTCCAGGTCCGTGCTCTCCCGGAGGAACTCCACGATCCGGTCCGGCCGGACCTGCTGCCGGGTGTCCAGCAGCCCGGCGCCCTCGGTGGTCATCCGGTCGTAGACGTGGTGGAAGTAGAGCATCGACAGCAGGAACTTCACGAAGCGGGTCTGGTAGGCGAGGAACCCTGTGCCGGTGCGGCGTTCGGGGGTGTGGAAGTTCTGGATGTGCCGGTTGTGCAGGATGCCGGGGAGCGTGGCGTCGTGGACCAGGTGGATGAGGAAGTAGTCGCTGCCGATGGTGTCGGTCGCCGGGGGCAGCGGGATCCGCTCGTAGACGTCGTGGTGGAAGGCGATGTTGCACATGTCGACCCGCATCGGGTCGACGAGGGCCAGGGTGGAGTGGTCGCCGGTGAAAGGGACCGTGCCGGCTCCGGTGAAGGACTCCTCGACCAGCGCCCGCCGCTGCTCCGGTGAGGCGTCGGCGGGTGCCCACAGGCCGACCACGTCGTGGTGGACGCCCTCGTCCAGCCGGCGCATCTCGCCGATGTCGACGGAGAGTTCACCGATGAAGGAGGCGCCGGCCATCGACACCGGGCGACGGGCGTGGGCGGGGTCGAGGTCCGTGCGGGAGACGGCGGCCGACGCCTCGGCGGCCGGGCGGCCCAGCCAGGGCAGTTCATGGTGGACGGGGAAGACGGGCGCACCGGCGTGGAGTTGGTAGGTGCTGTCGGAGTCACGGCGGTGCACCGAGTCGCAGCCGAGGGCGGCGGCCAGCAGGAAGGCACGGTTGGTGCAGGCGCCGTAGGAGACGGCCGGCGGGAGCATGAGGCGGAGCATCCGGTGCGGGTCGGGCAGGCCGGACCGCTCGATGGTGCGGAACAGCCAGATGCGTTGCCGTTCCTCGTCGAGGTGGTGGACGCTCACGCCCTGCTGCGCGGGCAGGGCGGCGACGGTGCGGGTGTGCTCGGCGCGGGAGCGGTCGTCGGCGGAGTCCAGGATCAGCAGCTGGACGTCGGCGCCGAAGCGGCGGGCGGCGTAGGCGGCTTCCTGGTGGATCGCGGTGATCGTGGCGGAGCAGGCCCGGTCGGTGGGCAGGCTCAGGCAGATCCGGTTCACTGTGCACCTTCCGCGGCGGACCAGGATTCCAGGCCGAGCAGCTTGCGGCCCAGGCCGTTCAGTTCGGCGGGGCCGTAGCGGAGGGCCTCCGGTGCGCGGGCGTCGCCGAGCAGGGTGGCGTTCCAGTCGGGGGTGGCGAGGGTGCGCCAGGAGTTCACGCGGGAGTCGCGCAGGGCGGTGTGTTCCTCCAGCGCGGGCATCATCGAGAGGTACTGGACGGCCCGGACAGCGTTGTCAGAGAGGTTGGGGGCGACGCCGTGGGCGAGCAGGCCGTTGAAGATCAGCAGGTCGCCGGCCTGGAGGTCGGGGCGGATGACCGGGAACTCGGCGTGGTCGGTCCCGGGCCGTACGGGGTCCCGTCCGGGCGGCTGGGCGACGCGCCACTCCTCGAAGCGGCGGAAGAGTTCCGGGGCGCACTGGAAGCCGCCGGGTCCGGGGCTGGTGTCGGTGAGCGCGATGATGCCCTGGACGCGCTGCGGCAGCACGGCGAGGGTGGTGTCGACGTCCCAGTGCAGCTCGATGTCGAAGCCCTCGTCGGTGGGCTCGATGAGGGAGCGTGAACGGGTCCGCACGTTGGGCGGGTTGAGGTTGAGCCGGTCCAGGGTGACCCAGAGTTCGGGGCTGTCCCACACGTCCACGAAGGCGTCGTAGACGCGCTGTGTCTGCCGGCTGTCCCAGATGAGCTGGTGGTGGTAGGCCTCGACGAAGCCGTAGATGTAGAGGTGCCGGTCGAGTTCGGAGCGGAACTCGGGCTCCTCGTACCAGGTGTCGGGGCGGTCGGGGTCGAGTCCCTGGAACTGCCAGGCGAAGTCGAGCAGGCCCTTGGCCTCGCCGGGCGTGACGGCCTCGCGTACGACGACGTAGCCGTAGGTCTGCCAGAAGGCGAAGTCATCTTCCGACAGCACGCGCAGCGGCTCGGTCTTCCGCAGGTCGCGCAGCGGTGTCGGGGCGAGGTAGGTCTCGCCGTCGGCGCTGAAGTAGGGGCGGCGGGTCGCCGCTCGGTGGAGGTGGGCGGGCGTGGTCATGCGTTCACTCCGGGGTGATCGAGAGGAGAAACACCGTGGGGTCGGACGTGAGACATGTGCCGGTGGCAAGCGCGAGAGCGTGGAAGGGCCACCGGGCTCCCGGGGGATGAGGAAGACGGCCGCCCGCGGGGAGGTGCGGGCGGCCGGGTGGGCGGTTCAGCCGGCGAGGACGGCTTCGGCCGCTGCCAGCCCGCAGACGCGGGCGGCGCCGTAGGTGGCGATGTGCAGGGCGCCGCGCGGGGCGGCCTGCGGCAGGCCCATCTCCACGACCACGGTGTCGGGGCGGGCTGCGAGCAGGGTGTCGAGCGCGGAGCGCATCCACTCGTGCCGGTGCTCGTCGCGGACCACGGCGACGATCCGGCGCCCGCCGGCGGCGGCGAGGGCGGCTTCACCGGCACCCTCGCCGGTGAAGGAGGCGGAGTCGGTGCCGGGCAGCAGCCGCTCCAGCTCGGCGGCGACACCCCAGGGGGTCTGGTCGCCGACGGCGATGTTGGGGGCCGGGTTGAACCGGGCGACATAGGCCGGCTCCGTCAGCGGTGCGGCGGCGCCGGTGCGGGTCACGGTCAGCGCGCGGCGCGCGGCGACCAGGCCGACCTGCGAGTCGGGCTCGGTCTTCTCCGCGTCACCGCGGGCGGCGGCGGTCCAGGCGGCCAGGTCGCGCACCCGGGCCGCCGCGTCGGCGAGCCGTTCCTCGGGCAGTTCACCGGAGCGTACGGCGGCGACCAGCGCGTCCCGCAGGTTCAGCACGGTGCCCTCGTCGCAGAGCCCGCCGCCCACGCAGATGGCGTCGGCGCCGGCGGCGATGGCGAGGACCACGCCGTGTTCCAGGCCGTAGGTGCCGGATATCGCCCGCATCTCCATGCCGTCGGTGACGATCAGGCCCCGGTAGCCGAGTTCGCCGCGCAGCAGGTCGGTCAGGACACGCCGGGACAGGGTGCCGGGGCGGTCGGGGTCGAGGGCGGGCACGAGGATGTGCGCGCTCATGATCGCCCGGGTGCCGGCGGCGATCGCCGCGCGGAACGGGGTCAGTTCGCGCTCGTACAGGGTGTCGGCGTCTGCGTCGATGCGGGGTACGGCGTGGTGCGAGTCGACGTTGGTGTCGCCGTGGCCGGGGAAGTGCTTGGTGCAGGCGGCGACGCCGGTGGACTGCAGGCCCTCCACCCAGGCGGCGGTGTGCCGGGCGACCAGGCCGGGGCCAGCACCGAAGGAGCGTACGCCGATGACGGGGTTGTCGGGGTTGGCGTTGACGTCGGCGGAGGGCGCCCAGTCGAAGTTGACTCCGCAGGCGGCCAGGCGCCGGCCCAGCTCGCGGGAGACGGCCCGGGTGAGGGCGGGGTCGTCGACGGCGCCGAGGGCGTGGTTGCCGGGGAAGGAGGAGCCGGTGCGCACGTCGAGGCGGGTGACGTCGCCGCTCTCCTCGTCGATGGCGACCAGCAGGTCGTCGCGTTCGGCGCGCAACTGTGCGGTGAGGCGGGTGACTTGCTCCTCGCTGACGACGTTGCGGCCGAACAGGGCGACGGAGGCGAGGCCCTCACCGAGGCGGCGGCGTACCCAGTCGGGCGCGGTGGTGCCGTCGAACCCCGGCTGCAGCACCGCGAGGGCGTCCCGGGCGAGGGCGTCACCCGCGGCGGAGCCGCTGCCGGACGCGGGGGTGGCGATGGTGGTCATCGGGGGCGTCATCCCTTCACGGCGCCGTCGGTCAGACCGCTGACAGCCTTGCGTTGCAGGAAGATGAAGAGGATCAGGATCGGCAGCGCGAACAGGGACGAGGCGGCCATGGTGGCGCCCCAGTCGTCGCCGAAGGCGGTCTGGAACTGGGACAGCCACAGCGGCAGGGTCTGCTTCTCGATGTCCTTGTTGAGGATCAGGACGAGCGGGAACTCGTTCCAGGCGGTGATGAAGCCGAACAGCGAGGTCGCCATCAGGCCGGGGGCGAGCAGCGGGAAGATGACCTTGACGAACGCCTGGGTGCGGGTGCAGCCGTCGACCATCGCCGACTCCTCCAGCTCCTTGGGCACGGCGGCGACGTAGCCGCGCAGCGTCAGGATGGTCAGCGGCAGCACCATCATCGTGTAGAAGACGGTGAGCGGGACCAGGCTGTTGAGCATGTCGTTGTCACGGACGATCATGTAGATGGCGATGATCATGACCTCCCAGGGGGCCATCTGCGCCAGCATGAACGTCACGATGAGGCCGCGCCGGCCCCTGAACCGCATCCGGGCGAGGGCGAAGGCGGCGAACAGGGCGATGACGAGCGAGAAGACGACCGACAGGACCGTGACCGTGACGGAGTTGAGGACCAGGGTCCAGAAGTGGTCGGCGTCGACGGCCTTCTTGAAGTGTTCGAGTGTGGCGTCGGTCGGGAACCACACGGGGGCGTCGGAGATGATGTCACCGGTCGGCTTGAAGGCCGTGGCGAACATCCAGTAGACGGGGAACGCGAAGCCGGCGAAGAGGACGACGGCGGTCGCGTTGGGCCAGATACGGCCGAAGAGCGAGCGCTTCACAGCTCGTCCTCCTCTTGCTTGAGCACCATGCGCAGGTAGTACGAGGTGATGACGAGCAGGACCAGGATGGTCAGGAAGGAGATCGCCGCACCGACGCCGAAGTGCTGGTTGCCGACGCCCTCGACGTAGGCGTAGATCGGCAGGGTCTCGGTGAGGTGGTCGGGACCGCCCGCGTTCATCGCGAAGATCTGCGCGAACGCCTTGAAGATCCAGATGACCTCGAGGAAGGTCGTGGCGTAAAGGAAGGGCCGTAGGAAGGGCAGGGTGACGGAGGTGAAGCTCTTCCAGGCGCCGGCGCCGTCCAGGGAGGCCGCCTCGTACAGCTCCCGGGGGATGGTGGTGGTCGCGGCGTAGAGGTTGATCGCCACGAAGGGTATGGACTGCCAGACGAGGAGCAGGGTGATCACGGCGAAGGTGGAGAACTGGGTCTCCAGCCAGTTGTGGTCGGCCATGGAGTGCCAGCCGAGCTTGTCCAGCACCCAGTTGACCACGCCGAAGCGCTGGGCGAACAGCCACTGGTAGACGGTGGTGGCCGCGACGATCGGCATGGCCCAGGCGAGGACCAGGCCGACCATGAGCAGCAGTCGCATCTTCCTGCCGAGCCGGGCGAGGAGCAGCCCGACCAGGGTGCCGAGCACCATGATCAGCACGACGTTGATCGCGGTGACGACGACGGAACGCTCGACGACGCGCCAGAAGTCGCCGCCGGTCAGCACCTCCCGGTAGTTGTCGACACCGTTCCACTCGGTGAGGTGCTGGATGAGCTGCCGCGGGTTGAGGTTCTGGAACGACAGCATGCCGTTCTTGACCAGGGGCCAGCCGAGGAGGACCACGGTGGCCAGCAACGCGGGCAGCAGGAGCAGGTAGGGGGCGGCGGCGAGGCGCCGGGACGGGACGGTGGAGGTGCGGTCGTCACCTCGGGGCGGGGCCGGCACCCGGGCCTTGCGGACAGCGGGCTCCCCGGCCGTGTCCGTGCCTTCGGTCTGCACTGACATGAGTCGTCATCTCTTCCGTGGCCGTACGAAAACCATGGCCGTGCCCACGGCACGGCCCATGCCCGTGCCGGGGGCGCCCCCTCGTGGCGCCCCCGGCGACGGGTCTAGTTCTGCTGGGCCAGGCGCTTGTTGATCTCGGCCTCGACCTGCCTCGCGGCATCCGCCGGGGACTTACCGTTGAGCACGGCCGTCATGTAGGACTTGATCGGGTTCGGGGTGTTCTCCACCGCGCCCCATTCGGGGATCAGCGGGGTGGTGCCGCCGACGGCGGCACCGGGAGCGGCGGCCTCGGCGACGGCGTTGCCCTTGAGGTTGGACTGCAGGTCCTGCTTGTTCGGGATGACACCGTTGAGCTTGGCCAGTTCGCCCTCGTACTGGTCGGACAGGGCGATCTTCAGGAACTCCTTGGCCAGGGCCTGCTTCTTGCTGCCCTGGGCGACGGCGAGGTTGGAGCCGCCGAGGAAGACGCTCTCGGGCTTGTCGGCGGTCTCGCCGGGGATGGTGAAGTAGCCCAGGTCCTTCTCGATGGCCTTGTTGGCGGTGACGGCGGTGCCGGCCTCCCAGCCCATGCCGATGAAGGCGCCGGTCTTGCCCTTGGCGAAGACCTCGGCCTGCTGCGGGGTGGCCTCGTCCTTGTCCTTGGGAGCCTTGGAGTAGGAGGCGTACTTCTTGTAGATCTCCATGGCCTTGCCGACCTTCGGGTCACCGAGGTTGGAGACGTACTTGTCGCCGTCCTTCTTGACCAGGTCGGCGCCCTGACCGATGGTCAGGCCGTCGAAGAAGTACCAGTTCTGGCCGGGCAGGTAGATCGGCTCGGCGTCGGTCTTCTTGCCGATGGTCTCCAGGTCCTTGAAGAACTCGTCCCGGGTCTTCGGGGTGTCCTTGATACCGGCCTCGGCCCAGATCTTCTTGTTGTAGATGACCACGCGGTTGGCGAAGTACCAGGGGGCCGCGTACTGCTTGCCCTCGTAGACCGAGGACTGCGAGACCGACGGCGTCCAGTCGGCGCCGATCTCCTTCTTGAGGTCGCTCAGGTCGGCGAGGCCGCCGGTGGCCGCGTAGGCCGGGGTCTGGGTGTTGCCGACCTCCAGCACGTCCGGCGGGGTGGACTCGGAGAGGGCGGTGGTGATCTTCTGCTGGATCCCGTCCCACTTCTGGGTCTCGAACTTCAGCTTGGCGCCGGTCTTCTTCTCGAACGCGGCCGTGACGTCCTTGACCCACTGGTCCGGCGTGGAGCCGTCCATCGCCCAGACCGTCAGCGTCTGGCCCTTGAAGCTGTCCGGTCCCGCGTTCTTGCCGCTGTCGTCGTCGTCTCCGCCGCACGCCGACACGGAGACCATCATGCCCGCGATCACGATCGCGGCCGCAAGCTTGCGCTTCACGCCACCCTCCTCAGGGATGCCACTAACCCCCCACGCCCTCGGCGGTGACCTGCGTACGACGCTGTTGCACGTAGGGCTCGGGACCTGGCCACTAATGGTGTAGACCAGTACGGTGGAGCTTGGCCTAGACCTTTTGGAGTGTCAAGGGTGGTTCGGGAAGCCGGTCCCGGCCGTTACGAGAAAGTCACCGGAGTGCGTCCGTCCACTTCCGTCCCTTTCGCCCCGGACCGTTCAGTTGGACTAGACCATACGGCAGTTGGTCGCTATAACGAGAGCCCATCGAGACAGCCGGGAAGGCAGGCATGACCACCGACGTCAGCAGCGCCCAGCCGCGCAGGGGGGCGGCCGGCCGCACCGCGCGCGTGCCGAAGTACTACCGGATCAAACAGCAGTTGCTCAGCATGGCGGAGGCCCTGCAGCCCGGATCGGCCATGCCCGCGGAGCGCTTGCTCGCCGTCCGGTTCGACACCTCGCGGACCACCGTCCGGCAGGCGCTCCAGGAGTTGGTGGGAGAGGGCCGCCTGGACCGGATCCAGGGCAAGGGCACCTTCGTCGCCCAGCCCAAGCTGTACCGCACGCTCCAGCTCACCTCGCACACCGAGGACATGCGCGCCCAGGGCCTCACCCCCGCCTCGCAGATGCTGGACCTCGGGGAGGTGCCCGCGGACGAGAAGCTGGCGGGGCTGCTGGACATCGGGATCGGTGAACGGGTGCTGCGCATCGAGCGGCTGCGGCTGGCCGGCGGCGAACCGATGGCGATCGAGACGACCCATCTGTCCGTACGGCGCTTCCCCGGCCTGCGCCGGTCCCTGGCCACGTACCCGTCGCTCTACACCGCGCTCTTCGAGGTGTACGGCGTCCATCTCGCCGAGGCCGACGAGACCATCGAGACCTCGCTGTCGACCCCGCGCGAGGCACAGTTGCTCGGCACCGACGTGGGGCTGCCGATGCTGCTGCTGTCCCGGCACTCCCGGGACGCGGAGGGCGCCCCGGTGGAGTGGGTGCGCTCCGTCTACCGCGGCTCCCGCTACAAGTTCGTCGCCGCCTTGCGCCGGCCGGGTTCCCCGGTGCTCCGGCGCAGGGCGGCCGGGCCGGGCCGGGACGGACTCACGCCCGCCTGGGACGGGCGGCCGGACGGCACCGGCCGCCGGCCGCCGTGCCGGGCCGAGGACGGCACGGACGGCACCGGGCCGGGCGGCGGCTGACGGTACGCCGGGCACACGGATGTCCGGCTCCTCCGGACGGCGCCCCGGCGGCGTCGTCCGGGGTCACTCCTGGGTGAGGGCGACGTCCTTGTCCGCGACCGCGTGGAAGGCCGGCATCGGGATGAGGCCCGACGGGCGCAGTTCCGTGAGGGTGACCTGGACATGCGCCTTTCCCGCCTTCAGCTTCTCCGCCGCGATGTCCCCGGAGTTCTCCCAGCGGTGTTCGGCGCCGTCGCAGCGGGCGGTGCTGCCGCCGATGGCGTGGTGGACGCCGGGGTCGGCCTGGCTGAGCGCGGCGCTGACGAAGACCGGTCCGGTGCTGCCGGTGCAGCGGTAGGTGCCCGAGAGCCGCACCGTGCCGTGGGAGGCGATCCGGCCGGCCTTGTCGATCGTGATGGTCTCGGCCGGTTCGGCGGGTTTGGGGGCGGCGGCGGCCGGACCGGCGCAGCACAGCAGGGCGCCGGCGGCGAGGGCCGCGGCGAGGGCGGGGTGTACGGGCATGGGAAGCCTCCCGGTTCCATGGGGTCGAGGGCTTCCACTGGTACCGGGCGGCCGTGCCGACGGGCGTGACCGTCACTCCAACGGTGGCGCGTCATGGAACCGTCCGGCCGGTCGGGACGAGAAGGGTGCGGGAGGCGCCCCGGGCGTGCCAGGCCACAGGCCACGACGGGAGCGGGGCCGGAAGGACCGGGATGCCGCCCGGACCGGCCGGCTTCGAGCGACCGCGCATTCCGGCCGGCCCGGTCCCCCGGCGAGTCGGGCCCCCGAGCCCGGCGGAATCCGCAGGACAGGCCCTACGGCAGTACCGCGAACCCGTCCAGCTCCACCAGCGCCTGCTCGTCCCACAGCCGTACGACCTCCACGACGGCCATCGCGGGATAGTCGCGGCCGGCCGACTCCCGCCAGATGCGGCCGAGTTGCCGCGCGTGCGCGCGGTACGCGGCGACGTCGGTGGCGTAGACGGTGACCCGGGCGAGGTCCGCCGGGGTGCCGCCGGCCGCGCGCAGGGCGACGAGGAGGTTGCCGAGCGCCTTCTCGAACTGCTCGGGGAGGGTGCCGCCGGTGATCTTGCCGTCGGCGTCGAGCGCGGTCTGGCCCGCGAGGAACACCACGCGGGAACCGGCCGCGACGACGGCGTGCGAGAAGCCCGTGGGCGGGGACAGCTCGGACGGGTTGACGCGCTCGGTCGTCACCGGGCCCCCTTCTGTGCCGTGGCGTACAACTCCTTGGCGATGATGCCTCGCTGGACCTCGCTGGCGCCCTCGTAGATGCGCGGTGCGCGCACCTCGCGGTACAGGTGCTCCAGGAGGTGGCCGCGGCGCAGGGCGCGGGCGCCGTGCAGCTGGACGGCGGTGTCGACGACGTACTGCGCGGTCTCGGTGGCGAGCAGCTTGGCCATCGCGGCGCGACGCGGGACGTCGGCGGCGCCGTCGTCGTACCCCGACGCTGCCGCGTACACCATCAGCCGGGCCGCCTCCGTGCGCAGGGCCATCTCGGCGACCTGGTGGGACACGGCCTGGAGGTCCATCAGCCGGCCCTGGAAGGCCTCGCGCCGGCTGGTGTGGCCGACGGTGGCGTCCAGCGCGGCCTGGGCCATGCCGACGGCGAAGGCGCCGACGCTGGGACGGAAGAGGTTGAGGGTGCCCATGGCGACGGCGAAGCCGCGGTCGGGCTCGCCGAGCACGTCGGCGGCGGTGACCGGCACCGCGTCGAAGCCGAGGCTGCCGATGGGGTGCGGCGAGAGCATCTCCAGGGCGCTGCCGGTGAGGCCCGGCCGGTCGCCGGGGACCAGGAAGGCGGTCACACCGCGGGCTCCGGCGCCGGGCGTGGTCCGGGCGAAGACGGTGTAGAAGTCGGCCTCGGGGGCGTTGGAGATCCAGCACTTGGCGCCGGTCAGCCGCCAGCCTTCGGCGCCGTCCGGCTCGGCCGCGAGGGCCAGGGCCGCCGCGTCGGAACCGGCGCCGGGCTCGCTCAGCGCGAAGGCGGCGACCGCGCTGCCGTCCACGACCCCGGGCAGCCAGCGTTCGCGCTGGGCCGGGGTGCCGTGCGCGTGCACCGGGTGGCCGCCCAGGCCCTGCAGGGCGAGGGCGGTCTCGGCCTCGGTGCAGGCCTGGGCGAGGGACTCGCGCATCAGGCACAGGTCCAGCGCACCGGAGTCGAACAGCCGGGCGAGCAGGCCGCGCCGGCCGAGTTCGGCGAGCAGCGGCCGGTTGACCCGCCCGGGTTCGCCCTGGTCGGCGAGCGGGCGGAGCCGTTCGGCGCCCAGCGTGCGCAGCTCGGCACACCATGCGGTCTGCTCCGGTCCGAGTGAGAATGCGGACACGGCCGGTCCTCCCTCCGGGGCGGCCGGCACGGCCTTCCCCGTCGCCTGGGGGCGGGCCGCCACGGCCTCCCCGTCGTCGGGGGACGGGCCGCCACGGCCGTCCCGTCGTCCGGGGCCGGACCGCGCCGGCCGTCCCGTCACCTTGGAGGCGGGACCTCTCCCACCCGCCCACGACGTTATCGCGCACAGTTGACTGCCGTCACCAACACGATACGCTCGTTGCGCGAGCCCACCAGGAAGCCCGTCAGGACATCCGTCACGGCAAGGGGGCGGACCGCCATGCATCTCTCGGCCCACGTCGACACGTTCGCGCGCGACCATCTGCCCCCGCCGCACGAGTGGCCCGAGCTGCGGTTCGACCTGCCGGAACTGCACTACCCCGATCGGCTGAACTGCGCCGCGGAACTCCTGGACCACGCCGACCCCGCCCGGCCGGTGTTCCGCACCCCGGCCGGCCCCACCTGGACGTACGGCGAGCTGCGCGCCCACGTCGACCGGATCGCGCACGTCCTCACCACGGGCCTGGGCGTGGTCCCGGGCAACCGGGTCCTGCTGCGCGGCCCGAGCAGCCGCTGGCTCGCCGCCTGCTGGCTGGCCGTGCTGAAGGCGGGCGCGGTCGCGGTCACCGTGCTGGCCCAGCAGCGGCCGCACGAGCTGGCCACCATGTGCGAGATCGCCCGGGTCGGGCACGCGTTGTGCGACGTACACGCGGTGGACGACCTGGCGAAGGCGGAGATACCCGGGCTGCGGATCACGACGTACGGCGGCGACGCACCCGACGACCTGCTGCGCCGCCCGGCGCCCGCCACCCCCTACCCCGCGGTGGACACCGCGTCCGACGACGTGGCCCTGATCGCCTTCACCTCCGGTACGACGGGTCGCCCGAAAGGGTGCATGCACTTCCACCGGGATGTGCTGGCGATAGCCGACACCTTCTCAAGACATGTGCTGCAACCCCATGCGGACGACATCTTCACCGGCAGTCCCCCGCTCGGCTTCACCTTCGGCCTCGGCGGGCTGGTGGTCTTCCCGATGCGCGCCGGCGCCAGTGCCCTCTTTCTCGAACACGCGACGCCCAGGCAGCTGCTGCCCGCGATCGCGGAGCACCGCGTCTCGGTCCTGTTCACCGCGCCGACCGCCTACCGCGCCATGCTGGACCGGCTGGACGGGTACGACGTCTCGTCGCTGCGGCGTTGTGTGTCGGCCGGCGAGAACCTGCCCGCGTCCGTCTGGCAGGCCTGGCACCGGCGCACCGGCCTGCGCATCATCAACGGCATCGGCGCCACCGAGCTGCTGCACATCTTCGTCTCCGCCGCCGACGAGCACATAAGACCCGGGACCACGGGCGTCCCGGTACCGGGCTGGCAGGCCCGCGTCCAGGACACCGGCGGGCGGCCCGTTCCCGACGGCGAGCCAGGGCTGCTGGCCGTGCGCGGCCCGGTGGGCTGCCGTTACCTCGCCGATCCGCGTCAGCGGGAGTACGTCCGCGACGGCTGGAACATCACCGGAGACACCTACGTCCGCGAGCAGGACGGCTACTTCCGCTATGTGGCCCGCGCCGACGACATGATCATTTCCTCCGGCTACAACATCGCCGGCCCGGAGGTGGAGGACGCGCTGCTGCGCCACCCGGACGTGGCCGAGACGGCGGTCGTCGGCCGCCCGGACGAGGCCCGCGGCCACGTGGTCGTGGCCTACACGGTGCTGCGCGACGGAGCCCGGCGCGACCCGGAAGCACTGCGCGCGTTCCTCCGCGCCGAACTGGCGCCCTACAAATGCCCGCGCGAGTTCGTCTTCCTCGACGCGTTGCCCCGCACCGCCACCGGCAAGGTGCAGCGGTTCCGGCTGCGCACCGATGGTGACCGGCAGTGATGTCGAAGACCTAAAATGATCAACGTGTCCGAGCAGCACGCCCCCCGGTCCCTCATCGTCACGCTCTACGGCGCGTACGGCCGCTTCATGCCCGGCCCGGTGCCCGTCGCCGAGCTGATCCGGCTCCTGGCCGCGCTCGGCGTGGACGCGCCCTCCGTGCGCTCCTCGGTGTCCCGGCTCAAACGCCGCGGTCTGCTCCTGCCGGCCCGCACGGAGTCCGGCGCGGCCGGGTACGAACTCTCCGCCGAGGCACGCCAGTTGCTGGACGACGGCGACCGGCGCATCTACGCGACAGCGCCCGTCGAGGACGGGGGCTGGGTGCTCGCGGTGTTCTCGGTGCCGGAGTCGGAGCGGCAGAAGCGGCACGTGCTGCGCTCCCGGCTGGCCCGGCTGGGCTTCGGCACGGCGGCTCCGGGTGTGTGGATCGCCCCGGCCCGCCTGCACGAGGAGACGGAGCACACCCTGCGCCGGCTGCACCTGGATCCGTACGTGGACTTCTTCCGCGGCGAGCACCTGGGTTTCGCGCCGACGGCCGATGCGGTGGGCCGCTGGTGGGACCTGGCCGCGATCGCCAAGGAGCACGAGCACTTCCTGGACGCGCACGCGCCTGTGCTGCACGCCTGGGAGCGGCGCCCGGACACCCCGTCCGAGGAGGCCTACCACGACTATCTCCTGGCCCTCGACTCCTGGCGCCACCTCCCCTACACCGACCCGGGGCTGCCCACCCGCCTGCTCCCGGCGGACTGGCCGGGCGTCCGCTCCGCGGAGGTGTTCCGGGGCCTGCACCGGCGGCTGCGGGACGCGGGCGCCGCGTTCGCGGGACTGTGACGGGGGACCCGGCCAGGGGGTGTCCGGCCCTCCGCCGGGACGGCGGACCTCAGCCGCCGAGGGACAGACGGGGCCTCGGGGCGTCGGTGCGGCCGGTCTGCGGGCGCCGGCTGCCGGCCCGGTACGGTGCGGGCCAGCCGGCACCGGGGCCCTCGTAGCCCTGCTCGGCCGCCGCGTGCAGGGTCCAGTGCGGGTCGTACAGGTGGGGGCGGGCCAGTGCGCACAGGTCGGTACGCCCCGCCAGGATCAGCGAGTTGACGTCGTCCCAGGAGGAGATCGCGCCGACCGCGATCACGGGGAGGCCGGCCTCCTGCCGGATGCGGTCGGCGAACGGCGTCTGGTACGACCTCCCGAACTCCGGCGTCTCCTCGGCCACCACCTGCCCGGTGGAGACGTCGATGGCGTCGGCGCCGTGCGCCGCGAAGGCGCGGGCGATCCTGACGGCGTCCTCGGCGGTCGTCCCGCCCTCCGCCCAGTCGGTGGCCGAGATCCGCACCGTCATCGGCCGCTCCGCCGGCCACACCTCGCGTACGGCGTCGAAGACCTCCAGCGGGAACCGCAGCCGCCGCTCCAGCGAGCCGCCGTAGGCGTCGGTGCGCCGGTTGGTGAGCGGGGAGAGGAAGCCGGAGAGCAGATAGCCGTGGGCGCAGTGCAGTTCGAGCAGGTCGAAGCCGACCCGGGCGGCCCGCCAGGCAGCTGCGGCGAACTGCTCGCGGACGTCGGTGAGCTGGGCACGGGAGAGCTGGCGCGGAGTCTGGCTGCCCGGCTTGTACGGCAGCGGGGAGGCGGCGACGAGGGGCCAGTTCCCCTCGGGCAGCGGTTCGTCCATGCCCTCCCACATCAGCTTCGTCGAGCCCTTGCGGCCGGAGTGCCCGAGCTGGACGCCGATCGCGGTGCCCGGTGCCTGGCGGTGCACGAAGTCGGTGACGCGCCGCCACGCCTCGGCCTGTCGCCCGGTGTAGAGGCCGGCACAGCCGGGGGTGATCCGGCCCTCCGCACTGACGCACACCATCTCGGTCATCACCAGACCGGCCCCGCCGAGGGCGCGGGCGCCGAGGTGGACGAGGTGGAAGTCGCCGGGGACCCCGTCGGTGGCGCAGTACATGTCCATCGGTGACACGACCACCCGGTTGCGCAGGGTCAGGCCTCGCAGCCGGAACGGGGTGAACATCGGGGGTGTGCCGGGCGGGCAGCCGAACTCGCGCTCCACGCCCTCGGTGAAATGGGGGTCGCGCAGCCGGAGGTTGTCGTGGGTGACGCGACGGCTGCGGGTGAGCAGGTTGAAGGCGAACTGGCGGGGCGGCTGGTGAAGGTAGAGCCGCAGGTTCTCGAACCACTCCAGGCTCGCCCGGGCGGCCCGCTGGGTGGAGGCGACGACGGGCTTGCGCTCCTCCTCGTAGGCCGCCAACGCCCTGGGCACGTCCGGCTGTTCCTGCAGGCACGCGGCCAGGGCCAGGGCGTCCTCCACGGCCAGCTTGGTGCCGGAGCCGATGGAGAAGTGGGCAGTGTGGGCGGCGTCTCCGAGGAGGACGACGTTGCCGTGCGACCAGTGCTCGTCGACCACCGTGCGGAAGGTGGTCCAGGCGGAGTTGTTGGAGCGCAGGGGGCGTCCGCCGAGCGCGTCCGCGAAGATCTTGGCGCAGCGTTCGAGGGTCTCCTGCGGGTCGAGTTCCGCGAATCCCGCCGCCCGCCAGACCTCCTCGCGCATCTCGACGATGACGGTGGAGGCGTCGGCCGCGAAGGGATAGCCGTGCAGCTGCATGACTCCGTGTTCGGTCTCGTTGATCTCGAAGCGGAAGGCGTCGAAGGCGAAGTCGGCGGCGAGCCAGATGTAGCGGCAGCGGTGCTCGGTCACCTGGGGGCGCAGCACATCGGCGTAGTGCTCGCGGGTGGTGCTGTGCACACCGTCGGCGGCGATGACCAGGTCATGCTCCTGCGCGAGCCGGTCGACCGGCGGGGCCTCGGTGGAGAACCGCAGCTCCACGCCGAGTGAGCGGCAGCGTTCGTGCAGGATCCGAAGCAGCCGGTGCCGGCCCAGCGCGGCGAATCCGTGGCCGCCGGAGCGGTGCCGTGTGCCGCGGTGCACGATGTCGATGTCGTCCCAGCGGACGAAGTCGCGCTGGAGGGCTTCGTGGACGACGGGGTCGGCGTGTTCGATGCCGCCGAGTGTCTCGTCGGAGAGGACCACTCCGAAGCCGAAGGTCTCGTCGGGGGCGTTGCGCTCCCAGACGGTGATCTCCCTCGCGGGGTCCAGCCGTTTCAGCAGGGCGGCGGCGTAGAGGCCGCCGGGGCCGCCGCCGATGACCGCCACCCGGAGAGGGCGGCCGCCCGTCGTTCCCGGCTGCGGGTCCGTGGTGGTTCCCGGCTGCGGGTCCGTCGTGGCACGTCGCGCAGTTCCCCGCGCCCCTTGGGTGGGCACAGTCACCGTCCCCGCCATTTCGGGGGACGCTTCTCCGTGAACGCCGCGTGGAACTCGTGGTAGTCCTCGCCGTTCATCAGCAGCGCCTGCGTCGACGCGTCCAGCTCCACCGCTGCCGCCAGGGGCATGTCCAGCTCCGCCGTCAGCAGCGCCTTCGTCTGGGCGTGGGCCAGGGCCGGCCCGTCGGCCAGGCGGCGGGCGAGCGCCGTCGCCGCCTCGTCCACGCGGCCCTCGTCCGTCAGCTCGCTGACCAGGCCGATGCGCTCCGCCTCGGGTGCGCGGACCGGTTCGCCCAGCATCAGCAGGCGGGTGGCGTGTCCGAGGCCGACGACCCGGGGCAGCAGATAGGCCGCGCCCATGTCTCCGCCGGACAGGCCGACCCGGGTGAAGAGGAAGGCGAAGCGGGCCGAGGGATCCGCGATGCGGAAGTCGGCGGCGAGGGCGAGGACCGCGCCCGCGCCGGCGGCCACGCCGTGGACCGCGGCGATCACCGGGAAGGGGCATTCGCGGATCGCCCGGACCACCTGGCCGGTCATCCGGTTGAAGTCGAGCAGCTGGGCGGTGTCCATGGACAGCGTGGCGCCGATGATCTCGTCAACGTCGCCGCCGGAGCAGAAGCCGCGTCCTTCGCCGGCCAGCACCAGGGCGCGTACCGACCGCTCCCGGGACAGTTCGGCGAGCAGGTCGCGCAGGTCGGCGTAGGCGCCGAAGGTGAGGGCGTTGAGTTTTTCCGGGCGGGCGAGGGTGACGGTGGCGACCCCGTCGGCGATCCGGACGCGCAAGTGCTCCCAGCCGGGGGTGCGGGCGGCGGAGCCGGTGAACGGACTCATGACGTGCGGCCTCCTCGGGCGGCGTGCCGTACGTTGCTCTGCCCTTCGAAGCTATCACTTGTTTGTGACTGTCGTCACGGGGGCGCGACATGCCGCATCCGTTCGACCGGTGCCGGTCACATCCGTCACCGGCCGTCGACAGGGCGGTAACAGTGGGCCCGGGCAGGCGAGGCGGGCCGTTCACGCGGGTATGGCGCCCCGTACCGGGGCCGGAGGTCCCGGGCGGTGCCCGACAGCGGTCTCTGCGGCCGGGCCCCGTACCATTCCTACGGTTGAAAGCAGGACAGCCTGCTCCATGAACGGACTCGCCTTGCACGAACGCTCCGCCGAATCGGCCTCCTGGCGCATCGCACTGCCGCACACCACCGCGGCGGTGCCCGTGGCGCGCGCCCTGGTGCGTACGGCGCTCACCGAGGTGGAGCACCCGGCCGACTGCGACACGGCGGAGCTGCTCACGGCCGAGCTGGTGGCCAACGCGGTGGAGCACACCGCCGGGCGCGGCCCGATAGAGCTGGTGGTGGAGCTGCAGCCGGGCGGCTGCCAGGTCGAGGTGCACGACCCCGACCCGGCGCCCCCCGGTCATCTGAGCCGGCCGGTGATCGAGGAGCCCGACGTCTGGCAGGAGGGCGGACGCGGGCTGCTGCTGATCCGCGCCCTCAGCTCGTCCTGCGGTCACCGCCCCACCCCGTCGGGCAAGGCGGTGTGGTTCAGACTGCCTGCGGTTCCCGCTCAGCGACGTCCGCAGTGACCTCGCCGGCGCCCTGCGCCAGCGTGGAGTGCCGGCGGCCGTAGGCGCCGTAGACGAGCAGGCCCACCGCGAGGAAGACGGCGAACTGCAGCCAGGTCTGCCAGCCGGTCTCGTACATCAGGTACAGGCAGAAGCCGACGCCGAGCAGCGGGGCCACGGGGTAGAGCGGCACCCGGAAGCTGCGGGTGAGGCCCGGCTCGCGGCGGCGCAGGGCGATCACGGTGATGTTGACGACGGCCATGATGGCGAGCGTGCCGATGGTGCACAGGTTCATCACGGCGTCGAGGGAGGCGAAGGCCGCCGGGACCGCGAAGACGACCGCGACGATCAGCGTGCCGGCGACCGGCGTGGAGGTCTTCGGGGACACCTTCTCGAAGACCCGCGGGATCAGGCCGTCCCGGGACATCGACATCAGGATGCGGGTCTGGCCGTACATCACGGCGAGCACGACGGAGGCGATGGCGACGACCGCGCCGAAGGCGATCACGCCGCCGCCGAAGGTGGAGCCGGTGACCTGGTTGACGACGTAGGAGAGGGCGGCGGGACGGCCCGCGACCTGGTCGCCGCCGATGGCACCGATCGCGGCGAGCGCGACCGCGCAGTAGAGCAGGGTGACCAGGCCCATGCAGACGAGGATCGCCACGGGGATGTCCCGGCGCGGGTTCTTCGCCTCCTCGCCGGCGGTGGTGATCGCGTCGAAGCCGATGTAGGAGAAGAACGCGGCGGTGGTGCCCGCGCCGATGCCGCCGAGGCCGGCCGGCGAGAACGGGGTGAGGTTGCCGTCCTTGAAGGCGCTGTAGCCGATGGCGCAGAAGGCGATCAGGATCACCAGCTTGACGGCGGCCATGGCGGCCGTCGCCCGGGCGCTCTCCCGCACCCCGCGCACCAGCAGCACGGAGGCCATGGCGATGACGATCACGGCCGGGAGGTTGACGACGCCGCCGTCGCCGGGGCCGGCGGACAGCGCGGCCGGAAGCTGCCAGCCGGTGAGGCTGTGCAGCAGTTCGTTGACGTACTGGCTCCAGCCGACCGCCACGGCCGAGATGGAGATGCCGTACTCCAGCAGCAGACACCAGCCGACCAGGAAGGCGGTGGACTCGCCGAGGCCGGCGTAGGCGAAGGAGTACGACGAACCGGAGACCGGGATCGCGCCGCCCAGCTCGGCGAAGGAGAGGGCGGTGAAGACGCAGGTGATCGCGGCGAGGACGAAGGAGACGACGACGGCCGGACCGGCCTGCGCGACGGAGTCGGAGAGGCCGACGAAGATTCCGGTACCGACGATGGCGCCGACGCCGAAGCAGATGAGCTGGAAGAGGCCCATGGTGCGCTTCAGGCCGTGTCCCTCGCGGTCTGCGCCGGATTCGGCGAGGAGCAGATGCGGGGACTTGATGCGGGGAGCGGGCATGCGGGTGGTGCTCGTTTCTGGTGGTGCGGGCGCCTGTCGTAGCGGCGCGGCGGCGGCTGCGGATGGGGTGGTTCCGGGCCGCCGGTCAGGATAAGGCCTGGTGAGCCGGGTCAGGCAAGAGTTTCCCGGGCCAGTGTGGCCACCAGCACGGCCTTGATGGTGTGCAGGCGGTTCTCGGCCTGGTCGAAGACGACCGAGTGGGCGGACTCGAAGACCTCGTCCGTCACTTCCAGCGACTCGAGGCCGTGGGTCTCGAAGATCTCCTGGCCCACCTGGGTGCCGAGGTCGTGGAAGGCCGGCAGGCAGTGCAGGAACTTCACGTCCGGGTTGCCGGTGGCGTTCAGGACATCCATGGTCACGGCGTAGGGGGCGAGGGCGGTGATCCGCTCGCCCCACACCTCCTTGGGCTCGCCCATGGAGACCCACACGTCGGTGGCGATGAAGTCGGCGCCCGCGACGCCCTCGGCGACCTCCTCGGTGACCGTGATGCGGGCCCCGCTGACCGCGGCCAGCTCGCGGGCGCGCTCGACGATCTCCTGGGCGGGCCAGTAGGTCTTCGGCGCGACGATCCGTACGTCCATGCCGAGCAGGGCGCCGGTGATCAGGTAGGAGTTGCCCATGTTGAAGCGGGCGTCGCCGAGGTAGGCGAAGGCGATCTTCCGCAGCGGCTTGGTGCTGTGCTCGGTCATGGTGAGCACGTCGGCGAGCATCTGGGTGGGGTGCCAGTCGTCGGTGAGGCCGTTGTAGACGGGCACGCCGGCGTGCTCGGCCAGTTCCTCGACCTTGGCCTGGCTGTCGCCCCGGTACTCGATGCCGTCGTACATCCGGCCGAGGACGCGGGCCGTGTCCTTGACGGACTCCTTGTGTCCCATCTGGGAGCCTGTGGGGTCCAGGTAGGTGGTGCGGGCGCCCTGGTCGGCGGCGGCGACCTCGAACGCGCAGCGGGTGCGCGTCGAGGTCTTCTCGAAGATGAGCGCGATGTTCCTGCCCCGCAGGTACTGGGTCTCCGTCCCCGCCTTCTTGGCCGCCTTCAGCTCGACCGCCAGCTCGACCAGGCCGCGGAACTCCTCCTCGGTGAGGTCCAGCTCCTTGAGGAAGTGGCGGCCGGCGAGGGCGGTCGGGACTGTCGCCATGGCGGGCGCTCCAGAGGTACGACTACAGGGACTCTGGAATTCTATACGACCCTTCACATTTCTATACAGCGTCTCGCTCTACGGGACAGCTCATGCACCGCGGCCCGCCCCTGCCCCGGCCCAGCTCGCTGCCCGGGATCTCGATCACCTCGATGCCCTGCTTGCGCAGATGGGTGTTGGTGGTGACGTTCCGCTCGTAGGCGACGACGACACCGGGCTCGACGGCGAGCACGTTGCAGCCGTCGTCCCACTGCTCGCGTTCGGCCGCATGCACGTCCTGCGTGGCGGTCAGCACCCGGATCTCGCCGAGGCCGAGCGCGGCGGCGATGGCCCGGTGCATGTGCTCCGGCGGATGGTCGGTGACCTTCAGCTCCCGTTCCCCGTCACCGGCCTCGATGGTGTACGAGCGGAGCATGCCGAGGCCGGCGTACTGGGTGAAGGTGTCACCGTCGACCATGGTCATCACCGTGTCGAGATGCATGAAGGCGCGCCGCTTGGGCATGTCGAGCGCGACGATGGTGCGCGCCGAGCCGGCCGCGAACAGCTTGTGCGCCAGCATCTCCACGGCCTGGGGGGTGGTGCGCTCGCTCATGCCGATCAGGACGGCTCCGTCGCCGATCACCAGGACGTCACCCCCCTCGATGGTGGAGGGGTAATCCGCCTGCCCCCGGGACCAGATGCGGAACGTTTCGTCACGGAACAGCGGGTGGTGCCGGTAGATCGCCTCGAAGTGGACGGTCTCACGCTGCCGGGCGGGCCAGCGCATGGCGTTGATGGAGACGCCGTCGTAGATCCATGCCGAGGTGTCGCGGGTGAAGAGGTGGTTGGGCAGCGGAGGGAGCAGGAAGTCGTCCAGGTCCATCACGTGGAAGCGGACCGAGGTCGGCTCCGCGTGGGCCGCGAGGAACTCCCGCTTGGTCATCCCGCCGACCAGGGCCTCGGCCAGCTCGCCCGGGGGCATCCGGTCGAAGGCGGCGCGCAGGTGGTCGGTGGCGAGGGGGCCGTACTCCTTCTCGTCGAAGACCCGGTCCAGGACGAGGGTTCTCGCCTCGGGCACCTCGAGGGTCTCGGTGAGGAGGTCGCCGAAGAGGTGGACGGTGACCCCGCGGTCGCGCAGGACGTCGGCGAACCCGTCGTGCTCGGCGCGCGCCCGGCGCACCCAGAGCACGTCGTCGAAGAGAAGGGCGTCCTTGTTGCTGGGGGTGAGCCTTTTGAGCTCCAGATCCGGCCGGTGCAGGATGACGCGGCGCAGCCGCCCGGCCTCGGAGTCGACATGGAATCCCATGCCTCCATCCTGGCCGCCGCGCCCCTGGTTCACCCGCCTCTCGGCGGTTTCCGCACCCCCCACTTTTCGTCCCCTTGACGACAAGGGTCCAACGCGTTTATCGTCCGTGTGACGAGAAAGAGGGGGGCCGATGGCCGACATCACCCGGCGCCTCGGCTGGCGCCATCTGCGCGGGACACCGACGGCACACATCCGGCACAGCCGCGCCGGGAAGCTGGTGCACGACGGCCCCGGGCTGAGCTTCTGGTACCGCGCGCTGACCGCGGCGCTCTCCGAGGTGCCGGTCGACGACCGCGAGCTGGCCATGACCTTCCACGCCCGTACGGCCGACTTCCAGGACGTGACGGTGCAGGCGACGGTCACCTTCCGCATCGGCGACCCGGCGCTCGCCGCCACCCGCCTGGACTTCTCGATCGACCCGGACACCGGCGCATGGCGCGGCACCCCGCTGGAGCAGCTGGGCACCCTGCTCACCGAGACGGCGCAGCAGCACGCCCTGGACGTGCTCGCCCGTACGCCGCTCTCGGCGGCACTGGCCGACGGCGTGAGCGCGGTGCGCGAACAGGTCGCGGCGGGCCTGGGCGGCGAACCGCGGCTGCCGGCCACCGGCATCGAGGTGGTGGCCGTGCGCGTGATGGCGGTGCGGCCGGAGCCGGAGGTGGAGCGCGCGCTGCGCACCCCGGCCCGGGAGCAGATCCAGCAGGACGCCGACCGCGCCACCTACGAGCGGCGGGCCGTGGCCGTCGAGCGGGAGCGCGCCATCGCCGAGAACGAACTGGCCAGCAAGATCGAGCTGGCCCGCCGCGAGGAGCAGCTGGTCGAGCAGCGCGGCACCAACGCGCGCCGCGAGGCGGAGGAGCAGGCGGCCGCGGACGCGGTGCGCGCGGAGGCGGAGGCGGCACGTTCGGTGAAGCTCGCCGAGGCCGAGGCGGCGCGGTCGGTGCGGCTCGCGGAGGCGGAGGCCGCCCGCTCGGTCAAGCTCGCCGAGGCGGAGGCCGCGCGGACGGCGGCCCTCACCGAGGCCGAGGCGGCCCGCTCCCTCAAGCTCGCCGAGGCCGACGCGGCCCGTGCCGTGCGGGTCGCCCGTGCGGAGGCCGAGGGCGCGCGCGAGGTCGGCGAGGCCCGGGCCGAGGCCCAGGCGGCCTGGCTGCGGGTGCACGCGGAAGCGGGCGTCGACGGGGCGACGACCCTCCAGGCGCTGACCGCGACCCGGCTGGCCGAGAACCTGCCCCGGATCGACAGCGTGACCGTCTCGCCGGACGTGCTGACCGGGCTGCTGGCGAGACTCGGCGGCGCCCCGGAGGCCGGGGCGTGAGCCTCGCCCCGCGGGCCGTGCTGGTCCACCGCACCACGGAGTACGAGGAGCTGGTGGCCCGGCACGGCACGCACGGCCAGGCCGCCTTCTTCCTCTCCTCCCGCGGCCGGGACATCGAGGAGGTCGCCGACCGTCACCGCCGGGCCCGCCGGGCGCTGGCCGAGGTGACCGCGGCGATCCCGCTGAGCTGGCGTCAGGCGCACGTCGAGCGGAGCGACCTGGACCGGTTCCTGTTCGCTCCCGAGGACGTGGTCGTGGTCGTCGGCCAGGACGGGCTGGTCGCGAACGCGGCCAAGTACCTCACCGGCCAGCCGGTGATCGGCATCGACGCCGACCCCGGCCGCAACCCGGGTGTGCTGGTCCGGCACCGCCCGCGGGACGCGGGAAAGCTGCTGCCGGCGGCGGGCACCGCGGTGGACGAACTGACCATGGTGGAGGCCGTGGCCGACGACACCCAGCGGCTGGTGGCGCTCAACGAGATCTACCTGGGCACGCCCGGTCACCAGACCGCCCGCTACCGCCTGGGCCTCGACGGCGACGGGGGTGCCGTCGAGGCCCAGGCCTCCTCCGGGGTGCTGGTGGGCACCGGGACGGGCGCGACCGGCTGGCTGCGCTCGCTGTGGCAGGAGCGGGGCGGCCGGCCCGCGCTGCCCTCCCCGACCGAGGACCGGCTGATGTGGTTCGTGCGGGAGGCCTGGCCGTCACCGGCCACCGGGACCAGCCTGGTGGCCGGCGAACTCGGGGCCTCGGCGGCGCTGACGGTGACCGTGGAGTCGGACCGGCTCATCGCGTTCGGTGACGGCATCGAGACGGACGCGCTCCAGCTCACCTGGGGGCAGACGGTCCGGATCGGCGTGTGCGGGCAACGGCTCCGGCTGGCCTGTTAGCGGGCTCAGAGCGCGGTGCAGGGGACGGGCCACTGCCGGATCCGCGGGGGCAGGGTCACCGCCCATCCCCCGGTGGCCAGGACCAGTCGCTCGGCGGTGAGGAGACCGAGCGCCTCGCGTTCGACGGCGTCCAGGGCGGCGAGAGGCGTGGGCTCCAGCAGCCGGAGGAAGGCGGCGAGGAGACCGGGGTGGTCCAGGGTGAGCCGGACGGCCGTGCCCCGCTCCCTGCGGTCCAGCACGGTGACGAAGTCCGGACCGCGCCGGTGGTAGAGGATGCCGTGGGCATGATCTGCCTGCCATGACTCCAACAGCGCCGGATCCGAGGGCAGTTCCTCGGGAGGAGGCAGGTGGCTCAGGACACCGGGGTCGTACGCGGGCGCGCCCGTCGCCCGCCAGCTCACGCTCAGGCCGTGGCCCTGGCACTCGCGCAGGAAACGCACCGCCTCCGCCGTCTCGCGTCCGGTCCCGCTGATGTCCAGGGGCCCGGCCGCCTCCACCCCTCGCCCGGCACGCCGGTGCGGCACGGCACCGGACAGCCCGCTCACCGGACCCCCTCGGGCAGCCTGACCGGTTCGCCCCAGGTCGGCAGCGAGACGTAGGTGGCGCCGTCACGGAACAACAGGCCCAGTGAAAGGGCCCCTCGGACCCATTCGGTCAACTCCTGCTCCGGCATCCCGTGGCCGTCGGCGGTCAGCAGCCGGTGCAGTGCGGCAACGGTACGGCCGTCCTCCAGGCGGCGCAGGGCCGCGGCCTGCCAGCCGGTGAACCGGTGGGTGGCGGAGGGACGGCCGTGCCGCCGGTCGTGCACCAGCAGTTCCGCGCCGTCCTCCTCGAACAGAAGCCTGGAGTGCGCGTGCCCGGCCCGCCACGCGGCCACGGCGTCCGTGAGCCGCTGCTCGACCGGGCCCGCGATGCCCGCGTCCTCGGTGTCGAACAGGTAGACCAGGTCACTGAGTTCGGCCTCGGGCAGGGCGTACACGTGCTGGTACATCCGTGCCGGGCGGCGCTTGCCGAAGCCGAGGTCCGGGTCGGTGAAGTGCGGGCTGAACCGCTCCAGCTGGATGCGGTGGGCCCCGCTGGGCGGCTGGAGGTGCACCAGGGCTGGGAGCTGGTCGATGACGGGTGCGTAGTCGTCGGCGGTCTCGCCCGGGAAGCCGTACAGCAGATTCCAGGAGCAGGTGAGGGCGTGGTTCTCGCACTCGCGCAGGGTGCGGACGTTGCGGGCGCCGGTGACGCCCTTGTCCATCAGGTCCAGGACACGGCTGCCGAGGCTCTCGATGCCGGGCTGGATGTGCACCGTGCCGGAGTCGCCGAGGAGCCGCAGCTGGTCGGCGGTGAGGTTCGACTTGACCTCGTAGTGCAGCCTCAGGTCCCAGCCGCTGCCGGCCACGCGGGGCAGGAAGTCGCGGAAGTAGGCCATGTCGATGATGTTGTCGACGGTGACCACGTCGAGGATGCGGTGCCGGCGCACCAGCCGGTCGATCTCGTCCCACAGCCGCTCACCCGGCTTGGCACGGAACGCCATGGCGGAGCCGTTCAGCCCGCAGAACGTGCAGTGGTGCTTCTCGCCCCACCAGCAGCCCCGGGCACCCTCCACGACCAGCTTCGGGTGGATGTGCTCCTGCACCGGGGAGGCGTCCAGGGCGGCCTGCCACTGGTCGTAGTCGGGCGAGGGGATGTCGGCGGGGGGCACGATCCGCCGGGTCTCCGGGTTGGCCCGGGACACCGGGCCGTCCCACCAGCACAGGCCGGGGACGTCCGCGGGCTCGGTGCGTGCGTCCAGGCGGTGCAGCAGGGCCGGGAAGGCGTGTTCGGCCTCGCCGCGGACCACATGGTCGACGAAGGGGTGGTTGCGGTGCAGGGCGTGGCCCATCGGGCCGTCGCAGTTGCTGCCGCCGAGAACGACCGTCAACCCGGGGCGTCTTCGCTTGAGTTCGCGGGCCAGCGCGAGGGAGGGCACGTTCTGCATGAAGGTGGTCGTGAACCCGACCACGTCCGGCTCGGCGGCCAGCACCTCGGTGGCGCAGGCGTCGATGAAGGGGGCCGCGTAGGGGCGCATGGCGACGGCCGTGTCGATGAAGACGCCCCGGTCGGCCGCGTAGCTGCGCAGCCGGGCCAGGCCCCAGCCGGGGTCGTCGTACAGGGCTCCGGAGAAGACCCAGTCGCCGAGGCCGTGGAAGATCGCGTCGCTGCCGACCTCCACGCAGTCCCCCGGCCGCAGCCGGCCGCCGGAGTGCTCCAGCAGGAACTCGGCCCAGCGCAGGGAGCCGTGGAACTCGGTCACCTCGTCGCCGGGGCGGGCCCGCCGCACGATGCGGTTCAGCAGGCCCAGTTGCAGCGAGGGAAGGTCGAGCGGATGCCACGGCATCGTGACCAGGTGGACGCGCATGCTCAGCGGGTCGGCCGCTTCTCCAGGATCGCCGGACGGCGGGTGGTGCTCCGCTGGTCCTCACGGACCACGACCTTCTTGATCTCCATGCCTGCCACTCCCCTCATGGCATGCGAACACCCTTGTGCCGCACGGCCGTCCACCATATGGACAGAAGTGTGTGCGACACAAGGGCGTTGTGTGACGGGAGCGTCCGGGCCCGTGCCGAACCCGGCTCCGGCGGCGCGGACCCGGACGGCATGGCCCTGCTACAGGCGCGGGTCCACCGGCTCCGACTCCAGCGCCAGCACCCCGAACACCGCCTCGTGCACCCGCCACAGCGGCTCCCCGTCCGCGAGCCGGTCCAGGGCCTCCAGGCCCAGGGCGTACTCGCGCAGCGCGAGCGACCGCTTGTGGTTCAGGAACCGCTGCCGCAGCCGGGCGAGATTGTCCGGCCGGGTGTACTCGGGACCGTAGATGATCCGCAGGTACTCGCGGCCCCGGCACTTGATGCCGGGCTGCACCAGCCGCCCCTCGGCGTTGCGGACCAGCGCGCCGAGCGGCTTGACGACCATGCCCTCACCGCCGCGGCCGGTCATCTCCAGCCACCAGTCGACCCCCGCACGGACCGACTCGGGGTCGGCCGTGTCGACGTACAGCCGCCGGGTGGTCTGCAGCAGTCCGGTGCCGTCGTGCTCCACCAGCCGGTCGATCAGGGCCAGTTGCTCGTCGTGCGGCAGCGCGGCGAGGCTGCGGCCCTGGGCGGCCAGGAGCTGGAAGGGGGCCAGCCGGACCCCGTCCAGACCCTCGGTGGTCCAGCAGTAGCGGCGGTAGGCGGCGGTGAACGCGGCGGCGTCCCCGGCACGTTCCCGCTGCCGCTCCAGCAGGCCGCCCACGTCGGCGCCACGGGCCGCGGCGGCCTCCAGTGCGGCGAGCGCACCCGGGAACACCGCCCCGGAGGCGGCGCCCACGGCCGCGTACTGGCTGCGCAGCAGGCCGGACGCCTTCAGCGACCAGGGCATCAGCTCGGCGTCCAGCAGCAGCCAGTCCGTGCCGAGTTCGTCCCACAGTCCGGCGTCCGTGACCGCCGAGCGCAGCCGGCCGAGGACCTCCTCGGTCACCTTCTCGTCGTCGAAGAACGGCCGGCCGGTACGGGTGTACAGGGACCCCGTGGGTCCGTCCACGCCGAACCGCTTGCGCGCCGCCTCCGCGTCCTGGCACACCAGGGCCACCGCCCGCGAGCCCATGTGCTTCTCCTCGCACACGACCCGCGCGACGCCGTCGCGCGCGTACTGCGCGAAGGCCTCCTCCGGATGCTCCAGGTAGCCCTCCGCCTGCGAGGTCGCCGTCGGTGCCATGGTCGGCGGCAGGTAGGGCAGCAGGCGTGGGTCCGTGGCGAAGCGGCTCATGACCTCCAGGGCAGCCGCCGCGTTCTCCTCACGGACCGCCACCAGGCCGGCGTACCGGGTCTCCACGGCCCTGCGGCCGTGCACGTCCGCCAGGGCCAGCGGCCGGCCGTCGTGCCCGCCGGGCGCCTCGGAGCGCAGCGGCTTCGCCGGCTCGTACCAGACCCGCTCGGCCGGTACGTCGACCAGCTCCCGCTCCGGCCAGCGCAGTGCGGTCAGCTTGCCGCCGAAGACGGCACCGGTGTCCAGGCAGATGGTGTTGTTGAGCCAGGTGGCCTCCGGGACGGGGGTGTGGCCGTAGACCACCGCGGCGCGGCCCCGGTAGTCCTCCGCCCACGGGTAGCGCACCGGCAGCCCGAACTCGTCGGTCTCGCCGGTGGTGTCGCCGTACAGCGCGTGCGAGCGGACCCGGCCCGAGGTGCGGCCGTGGTACTTCTCGGGCAGGCCGGCGTGGCAGACCACCAGCTTGCCGCCGTCGAGGACGTAGTGGCTGACCAGTCCCTCCAGGAACTGCCGCACCTCGGCCTTGAACTCCTCGCTCTCGCCCTCCATCTGCGCGATGGTCTCGGCGAGGCCGTGGGTGTGCTGGACCTTGCGGCCCTTGAGGTAACGGCCGTACTTGTTCTCGTGGTTTCCCGGCACGCACAGCGCGCTGCCCGACTTGACCATCGACATCACCCGGCGCAGCACGCCCGGGCTGTCGGGGCCGCGGTCGACCAGGTCGCCGACGAACACGGCGGTTCGGCCCTCGGGGTGCACGCCGTCGGTGTAGCCCAATTTGGCCAGCAGGGAGTCGAGTTCGGACGAGCAGCCGTGGATGTCGCCGATGATGTCGAAGGGGCCGGTGAGGTGGGTCAGGTCGTTGAAGCGCTTCTCGGTGACGACGCCGGCGTTCTCGGCCTCCTCCACCCCGCGCAGCACGTGCACCTTGCGGAAGCCCTCGCGCTCCAGGTGGCGCAGTGAGCGGCGCAGTTCGCGGATGTGCCGCTGGATGACCCGGCGGGGCATGTCGGCTCGGTCGGTACGGGCCGCGTTGCGCTCGGCGCACACCTCCTCCGGTATGTCCAGCACGATGGCGATGGGCAGCACGTCGTACTTCTTCGCCAGCTCGATCAGCTGCCGGCGGCTGTCCTGCTGCACACTGGTGGCGTCCACGACGGTACGGCGGCCGGCGGCCAGCCGCTTGCCGGCGATGTAGTGCAGGACGTCGAAGGCGTCCCGGCTGGCGCTCTGGTCGTTCTCGTCGTCGCAGACCAGGCCGCGGCAGAAGTCGGAGGAGATCACCTCGGTCGGCTTGAAGTGCCGGCGGGCGAACGTGGACTTGCCGGAGCCGGAGGCGCCGACGAGGACGACGAGGGAGAGGTCGGTGACGGGCAGTACCCGTCCCGTGCGGGTCTCGGTCATGCGGCCTTCGCCTCCTTCTCGGTCTCGGTGCGGTCGTTGCGGTCGAACACGGCCATCTGGGTGGGCGGCCCGACCTCGGGGTCGTCCGGGCCGACGGCGACGAACTCCACGTCGTAGCCGTGCCGTCCGGCGACGTCCGCCGCCCAGGCGCGGAACTCCTCGCGGGTCCACTCGAAGCGGTGGTCGCCGTGCCGGACGTGTCCGGCGGGCAGGGTCTCCCAGCGGACGTTGTACTCGACGTTCGGGGTGGTCACGAGGACCGTGCGCGGACGCGCGTGCCCGAACACGGCGTACTCGAGGGCGGGCAGCCGGGGCAGGTCGAGGTGCTCGATCACCTCGCTGAGCACGGCGGCGTCGTAACCCTTGAGCCGGTTGTCGGTGTAGGCGAGCGAGCCCTGGAAGAGCTGCACGCGGGAGGCCTGCCGCTCCCCCATGCGGTCCAGCTTGAGCCGCCGGGAGGCGATGGTGAGGGCCCGCACGGAGACGTCGACGCCGACGACCTCGGTGAACCGCACGTCCTTCAGCAGTTCCTGCACCAGCTGGCCCTGCCCGCATCCGAGGTCGAGCACCCGGGCGGCTCCGCAGGCGCGCAGGGCGGCCAGGATCGCCTCCCGGCGCTGGACGGCGAGCGGGGCCGGCTTCTCCTCGGCCTCCGCGTCCGTGTCCTGCGGGACCGCGTTGTCGATGTCCTCGACCTCGCTGTCGTCGGCCTCGGCCAGGCGCACCAGCTCCAGCCGCTCCATCGCCTGCCGGGTCAGCGACCAGCGGCGGGACAGGTACCGGCTGGTGATGAGCTTGTGCTCCGGGTGCCTGGGCAGCCAGCCCTCGCCGGCCCGCAGCAGCTTGTCGACCTCCTCGGAGGAGACCCAGTAGTGCTTGGCGTCGTCGAGCACCGGCAGCAGGACGTACAGGTGGCGCAGCGCCTGCGCGAGGGTCAGCGCCTCCGACTCGAGGACGAGGCGCACGTACCGCGAGTCGCCCCACTGCGGGAACTCGGTGTCGAGGGGCACGGGATCGGCGCTCACCGCCCAGCCGAGTGGCTCGAAGAGCCGTCGCACCAGGGCCGGGCCGCCGCGGGCGGGCAGCGCCGGGACCTCGATGCGCAGCGGCAGCGGGGCGGCGGCGCGCTCCGGGCGGGCGTTGCAGACACCGCGCAGGGCGCTGGAGAACACGTTGCTCAGCGCGACCGCGAGCAGCGAGGAGGCCGCGTAGGGGCGGTCGTTGACGTACTGCGCGAGGGTCGCGTCGGGTGCGCCGCCGCGGCCCTTGCCCTTGCCGCGGCGGACCAGGGCGACCGTGTCGATCTCCAGCAGCAGTGCGGCCGTGCAGCGCTGTTCCTCCGCCTCGGGGTAGAACACGTGCGCCGTGCCGTGCGAGGTGGAGAACGCCTGTGCCTTGCCGGGGTGCTTGTGCAGCAGATACCCCAGGTCGGTGGCCGGGCTCCCGGCCGTTCCGGTGGTGGAGATCGTCACGAACATGCCGGCGATTCTCCCTGGCCGCAAGCCCCGCCGACCACCCGTTTTCCCGCCTCGACAGCGGCTGGGGTGCGCGGGACCGGCCGGGGCGCACGGGGCCGGCCACCGCACTCAGGGCCCGGGCTTCGGCTCCGGCGCTCCGGGCCCGGCGCTCACGACTCCGCGGCGACGATCTTCCGGGCGTTCGCCATGGTCCGCTCGTCGGCTGCGCGGCTCCCCTCCAGCGCCTTCTTGTTCTTGGCGATGATCCTCTTCTGTATGCGGCTCTCGATGGCGTGCACCGTCTGGATGTACTCGGTGTCGAGCTTGCACCGGGCGTCGGCGGCGGCGGTCTTCTTCTCCTTGCCGGACGGCTTGTCGGTGACGAACCAGTCGGTGTCGACGGACGACTTGTCCGGGCCGGGGTAGCGGAACCCGGCCTTCTTCATGCAGTGCGACCACTCGCGCTCGGCCTTCTTCCAGGCGGGGACCTTCGTCGCCTCCTTGTGCGCCTGGTACCAGAGGGTCGCAGCAACCGAGTAGTAGCCGCTGAGCCTGATGCCGCCGATCTTGGTGGGCTTGGGCTCGGGGCCGGCGATCTTGCGGAGCGCCTCCCCCATGCACCCCTTCTCGGGGATGGGGTTGCCGTGCGCCCGGTGGCTCTCGCCGGACTCGAAGGTGCCGGTCAGGGCCGTGTACTGGTCGGCGGGCCACTCCATGGCCTGGTCGGTGGCCTCGTCCTGGATCCGGTCGTGGTAGCCGTGTTCGGCCGCCAGGTCGGGATCGTCCACGCCGTACGGGCTGTCGTCACCGAGCTTGCTCATCGCGGCGAGGGCGCCCTGGCGCACCGGGTACGTGGACTCGACCGTCCTGATGTCGAGCGTCTTGAAGCCGGTGAAGCCGAGCCGGACCATGCACTTCCTGGCGAGGATCCACTGCGCCGTGCCGACGGCCTTGCCTTCGGCGGATGCCGCGTCGGGAAGGTAGGCGTTCAGCGGGAACGACCTCATGTTGTTGAGGCGGTGTGCCTCGTCGTCGGCGTCGTCGCCGCCGACGAACTGACATGCCGACACGGCGAACAGGCCAGCGAGGGCGAGAGGGAGGAGTTTACGCACGCGGTCATACGATCAGCCCGAGATCATGCGCGCTGTGGCGGAAGCCACAGTTCCGGCACAAGGCGTCCACAGAAGACCCATGTGATCTCCGTTATGGCCTCACGGGCCCGGAACTGATGGAGTGAGCCTCCGTCAACTGACCGATGTCCGAAGGGGGAACCATGACCACAGGCCAGGGAGTCCGGGGCCGCACAAGAGCCGGCGTCGCGCTGACGACCGGAGCCGTCCTGGGCGCGGGGGTCCTCGCGGCCGCTCCGGCCCAGGCGGCCACGCCTGCGTCCGCGGCCGCCGCGCCGCGCGCCACCGCCGCGGCACCGCAGGTGCAGGCCCAGGGCGCGTACGCCATGAACGCGGCCAGCGGCAAGCAGCTGTTCGGCAAGTCGGTGGACGGCCGGCTGCGCACCGGCTCCACCACGAAGATCATGACCGCGCTCGTGGTGCTGTCCCAGCGGAACGTGGACCTGAAGAAGAAGGTGAAGATCAAGAAGGAGTACACGGACTACGTCATCGACCCGGTGACGGACACCCAGCGCTACTCCAGCGCGAACCTGATCCTCGGCGACTCGATGACGGTGGGCGACCTGCTGTACGGCCTGCTCCTCCCCTCGGGCTGCGACGCGGCCTACGCGCTCGCGGACACCTACGGCACGGGCTCCACGACCGCCCAGCGGACCAAGTCGTTCATCGGCAAGATGAACAGCAAGGCCCGGGAACTCGGCCTGAAGAACACCCACTTCGATTCCTTCGACGGGGTGTCCAACGGGAAGAACTACTCCTCGCCGCGGGACCTGGCCAAGCTGGCCGGGACCGCGCTGAAGAACAAGACGTTCAAGAAGGTCGTCGGCACCAAGGTCTACGACGACATGCAGTCGTACCGGCCGGGCGGCGGAACGCACGCGATGAAGCCGTGGAACAACTCCAACAAGCTTCTCAGCACGTACCGCGGCGCGTTCGGCGTGAAGACCGGCTCCGGCCCGGAGGCGAAGTTCTGCCTCGTGTTCGCGGCGACCCGCGGCTCCAGGACGGTCGTGGGCACCATCCTCGCGGACACCTCGGCGGACCAGCGCTTCAAGGACGCGGCGAAGATCCTCGACTACAGCTTCACCCGCTGAGCAGGACCGGGGGGACCACCCGGTCCCCCCGGCACCCGGGCCGCACCCTGACTCCCCCGGGGGGCACCCCCCGAGCACCTGAGCTGCAGTCAAGAGCCGGTCGAAGATTCCGTCGGCGGCCCAGCGCGCGAAGCGTCCGTGCACGGTCTGCCAGGGCCCGAAGAGAGCCGCGTCGCACAGAAGACGGCCCTCGTCGTCATCGACGGCGTAGCAGTCGTCCGCGAAGCCGGTGTACTCGTCGCCGTGCCGTACGAGCTCATCCTGGACGTCGCCAGGGCCGTGCACGACGAAGTACTCCATCCATGCGACCGCGAGTCACCCCAGGGAGCGGAAGCGGTCATGACCGGGGGCGCGCACGATAGCGCGCGGCAACTGACCACCCAACCGGCGGCCAAGGTCAGAGAGCTACCTCCCGGCCGCCCAATAGATCCAGCTCAAGTCACGGGCGGGCGTGAACACGACTGTCTTCAGCGGCATACCCTCGACGGTGAGCCGCATCTCACCGGGCTTCTCTCCCGGATCAAGCGCTACAAGGAACTTCCGCGAGATTCTCACCGCCTGCGCCTCTGACTGGAAGAGGAGATGACGGCGGTGAAGTTCAAGCGTGCCCACCCACGGTTCCCGCTCGTCAAGGAAGTGGAGCACGGCGGGTGCTGCGTTCCACTCGCGGCGGCGCTGCTCGCTGAACCTCTGATAGTCGTCCCAGGTCATCTCCTCTGACGCCTGCACCTGCCTACGTCGACTTCGCCAACGATCCCAGAGCACGACACCACCCCTTGTGCCTCTGCGCCATGGCCGACGTGCGCCAGGAGTTCCACCAGAGCTGAGTCATCGGGGGCCACTCGACGGGGACGCCGTCCTCCTCGCCGAGTACGCCCTCCGGCAGCTCCGGGCCGCGCAGTTCGTCGTCAGGGTGGAGGGCCACCTCCGGCTCGCTCGCGTTGTGGCGCCGGCGCTTGGCAGGGTCTTTCGGGGCGGAACCTCGTCCAGGCATGAGCGCGCCTCCTTCCGGTCGGGTCGGATGCAGATCTAGGCCCGGGCACGGCTTCGCAGCGATCTTTACGGTAAAAAGTCAGACTTAATGGCTCCCAGCCGAAGGTTCTTCGTGAAAATCATGGGCGTGCGGAAGAATTTCCCGTCTCCCTCACTTGCTTGTGAAGATACGCACTTGCGACTCTGTAGGAAGCCAAGGACCGAACGGAGGAAGCGCCGTGACGAAGATCCTGCCGCGATCCGACGAATCGCAGCAGCCCCAACAGCCCACGCAGCACCAGAAGGAGCCGTCCTTCGATCTTCGCTGCGGCGGAGTTCGACTGACCGTTCAGCGCGTACCTGCGTGGCTGATCACCGCAGTCACCACAGCAGTGGGTAGCGGCCTGGCGTGGTGGTTCCAACGGTAGTCGCAGGGAGGCACCTTGGCCCCGCCCTCTCACGCAGCGGACAGCAGGCGGCCCGTGAGCGGATTCGGACCGCGGTGCGGGCCGGTGGCCGGCCCCGGCGGTGATCGTCGGGCCGTCGGAGCCGGACCGTCCGGCACCCGCGCCGGACGGTGGCAGCCGTCGCGCGTCATCGTGCCGGCCCTGCCGGCCCGGGGGCGAGGAGGCCGTCATGTCCGAAGACTCCGTTCCCCAGCAGGGAGGCCCAGCCGGCCGCCCCGGCCGCGCTCCGTCCCGACGAGGCCGGCTGGGCTGACGGGTTGCTCTCGGCGTCGAGCGCCGCGGTGGCCGTCCGGACGAGCCGAGCCCGTCGGCACCCGCGACGCGCATGACGCAGGCCCTCACCCGTAGGGCACAGGCGGGGCGCCCTTCGCTCACAAAGCACCCGAGGGGCTGTTCTCGTTGCCGCTCTCCGGTAACGCCTCCTCCCGTGCCGCCAGCTTGCGCAGCATCTCCAGGACTCGGTCACGGGACTCGTCGGCCGCGTCGATGGCCTCCATGCACTGCCAGTACGTCGCCTCGTCGGCCGCGGCGCTGGCCATGCCGACCAGGGCTATGCCGACCTCGCCGAGCAGGCCGCCGAGGCAGAGCAGCGTCTCGCGGGCGTCGGCCAGTTCGGTGAGCTGGGCGGCGCGCAGGTCGCCGGGGTCGAGTTCGGGCGGGTCCAGAACCCCGCAGCCCCGGCCCGCCAGCTCGGTCAGTCCGAGCGCCTCGCCGCGCAGCTCCGGCGGGCCGGAGACCGCGAGGCGGCTCCCGATCGCCTGCGCCAGGGCCTGCGCCTGCCAGACCTCCGCCATCATCTCCGCCGCGTCGGCGCCACCCGCCAGCGCGCGCCTGCTCGTGAGGATGAGCCTTACCGCGTCCATGCGGTACCCCCGTTCGTCCTCCGTGCGCTGCCGCACGTCTGCGTGAACTCCCTTATTCACTACCCAGAGTGAGGGCCGTTGGGACGAAAAGCCAGAGGAAGACCGAAATCTGTGGACAACAATTCGGATTCGGCAGGGATTTTGACTGCGGAGAGTAATAACGGAAGGTCTGAGTCCGCCTATTGGTCCTCCGGTCCGGGGGCCGGGAACCTCACTTCGTTGCGCTCGATCTTGGCGGCCAGGGCAGCCAGCGGATCGATGCCCAGCACTTCACAGACCTGCAGCAGATAGGCGAGGACATCGGCGACCTCGTCCGTGACCCGGTGCGCGGTGTCGGGGTCGTCCATCACCCGGGCGGACTCCTCCGGGGTCAGCCACTGGAAGATCTCGACCAGCTCGGAGGCCTCCACCGACAGGGCGGCGACGAGGTTCTTGGGCGTGTGGTACGGCTGCCAGTTCCGCACGGCGGCGAAATCGGCGAGCCTGCGCTGGAGTCCGGCCAGGTCAGGGTGTTCTGTCACGCGTTCATGTGTACCACTGCGACCTCCGGGATCCCCGTGGCCCATGAGGCGTCGCTCACCGCGGCCACGCAGCGGATGTGCCCGCGCCGGCCCATCCGGGCGGCCAGCCCCAGCAGTTCCCGGCGCTGGGAGGGATCCAGAGCGCGGTCGAAGCCGTCGGCGAGGACGGTGAGGGTGCGCAGGGCGTCGGGCACCTCGCCCGGGGCGTCCAGGTCGAGGACGCCCGGACCGGTCAGCAGCACCAGCGTCAGGGCGAGATAGCGCAGTTCACCGTCGCCGAGCCGGGCCAGCTCGGTGCGGAAGCCGTCGCCGCGGTCCAGCACCGCCCGGACCGTGCCGTCGGACAGCGGTTCGGCGACCAGGTCGCTCACCGGTCCGGCGCACCCCGCGCGCAGCGCCTCGACCAGCAGGCCGTGCCGGCGGGCGCACTCCGCGCGTGTGCGCCAGAGCACGTCGGCGAGGTTGTCGCAGCCGGGCAGCAGGCGGCCGGAGCCCATGGGCACGGACACGCGCATGTACGCGGGGCGCGGGTCGCAGGGGAAGACCGAGCGCAGGGCGACGACCATCTGCTCGGCCGCGGCCAGCACCTGGCGCTGTCCGTCGGTCTTGCCGGCCACGCGCAGCGGCAGCAGGGCGGTGCCGAGACGGTCGTCGGGGAGCGGGGCGCGGGTCACCGGGGCGGAGCCGGCGGTGTGCCAGGCGGCCTGGACGGTGCGGCGGCCGGGGTCGCGCAGGGCGGTCTCCAGCAGGACGACCCCGCGCGCGGTCAGCCGCTCCCCCACGATCCGCAGCTCCGGTTCGGCCTGGACGGCGACGTCGAGCCGGACCGGGCCCTCGGCTCCGTCCGCGGTGCACCCGATCCGGAAGCCCCGCCGTCCCCCGGCATCGGGCCGCGCACGCTGCGGCACGCAGGCGACGGGGTCCGCGAACGCCACGTCGAGCGGGGCTCCACCGCCGAGCCGGGCCAGCGCCTCGTACGCCATGAGCGCGGTCGTCTTGCCCGACCCGCTGGGCCCCGCGAACACGGTGACCGGCCTCAGCGGGAACGCGGCCCGGCGATGCCCGGCGAAGGCCGACAGCCGCAACTCGGTGATGCGGGCGCGGACGTCGAGGGGGGAGCGGGACTGCGCCGGGACGACCCCGGCGGACGCATCGGCCGCCGGCGGCCCGGCGGACACGGAGGGCACGGCCATGTGCGGACCGTAGGGCTCCGCCCCGACGACGAACCGTTTTGCCGACGACACCTTCCTACGATCGAGGGACCCGCAACCGCCCCGGCCCGGCCTGTACGAGCTCGCCGCAGGGACCGGACCTCACCCGCGACCGGGGACCGCGCCCGCCTCCCGCGACCTCCGGGCTCTCCCGCGACCTCCGCCCCCTCCCGCGCCCGCGGGACGCGTGCCCTCCCGGCCTCACCGCTCCGCGAGGACCGGAGAGGTCGTGGAAGGCGGGTGGCGGTGCGGGTCAGCCGCCCGAGACGCCGGCGTCCTCCATCAGGCCGCTGACCTCCGTGCCGGGCGGGGTGAGCAGGAAGACGTTGCGGTCGACGCGGTGCATCCCGCTGCCCAGGCCGAAGACGACACCCGTGCTGAAGTCCAGGACGCGTTTGGCGACATCGCCCTCCGCGCCGGACAGGTCGAGCAGGACGGGTACTCCGGCCATCAGCGTCTCGGCGACATCCCGGGCGTCGGCGAAGACGTTGACGCGCAGGACCACGAAGCGGCGCCGGGTCTCGGTCTCGGCATCGGGCAGTGAGCGGTGGCTCACCGCGGACGGCCAGGCGTCCCGGCCCCGCAGCGGCACGACCTGGGCGAGCCCTTCCCACTGCTCATCGGTGACGTCGTAACGGCTCACCGGCTCCCCCCGACCTGACTCGCACTCAATCGTTGCACCAGCCAATTCTTACGCCAAGTCACCCGTTCGGCCCAACAACGACACGGTCCGCGACCGCCGAGGTCCGTCCTCCCGGCCGAAAGCTGGGCCGGATGTACCCATTCGTCCGCTTCTTTATGGGGCTCATACCCGACTCTTCACCAGCCTCCGCCTCTCGCTCACCGGTCGCCGCTAGCGTCCGATGCCGTGCACTTGGCAGAAACACAACAGGTGACATCCGGCGGGCGGACGCGGTCGGCGGTGTCCGCCGGCCCGGGTGTGGGCACGGTGGCCCCGGACGGTCCCGCGCAGTGGCACCGGGTGCTGACGCTGCTCGCCGACGTGAGCCTGTTCATCGGCACGCGGTCGGTGTGGACCCAGGCGGCGACGCACCATCCGGTCCTCGCGGGGGTCGTCTCGGTCTGCTACGTGTCGATCCTGGTGACCGGCGTCCTGGCCCTGACGGTCCGCCGGACGCGCTCGCTGGCCCGCCTGGACCTGGTGGTGCTGGTGACCGCGGTGACGCTCGCGCTGTGCGCCTGGGCGCTGAACCACGCGGGCGGCGACGAGGCCGTCCTCACCACACAGGCGGCGCGCGAACTGGCCGCCGGTCACCCGGTGTACGAGCAGCCCTGGCCCTGGCTGTTCCACACCAAGGGCGTCGCGCTGACGCCGACGATGGACGGCGGGTACGACTTCACGTACGGCTATCCCCCACTGGCCCCGCTGCTCACCGTGCCGTTGCTGTGGGTGGGCCGGCAGGGCGCCCCGGCGACGGCGGCGGCCACCTGTGCGCTGGCCGGGGCCACTGTGCTGCTGTGGCGGCTGCTGCCGGTGCCGTGGCGCTCGGCGGCGACGATGGTCTGCCTGGGCTTCGGTTTCCTGCCGATGTACGCCCGTCAGGGCTATCCGGCGGTCATCGGCATGGCCCTGCTGGTGCCGGTGGTGGTGCACTGGCCCCGGCTCGGCGCGCGAGGGCGGCTGGGCGCGGCCGGGGTCGCGCGTGCCGCATGTCTGGGAGCCGCGTGTGCGGCCCAGCAACTGCCGTGGTTCGTCACGCCGTTCCTGCTGGCCGGCCTCTGGGCCGTGCGCCGGGGCGAGCTGGGCGGGCGGGCGGCGGCGCGGGTGGTGCTGCGGATCGCGGGGGTCGCGCTCCTCACCTGGCTGCTGATCAACGCGTACTTCATGGTGAGCGAGCCCGGGCCCTGGCTGCGGGGCATCGCCCTGCCGCTGACCCAGGGCGCGGTGCTGCACGGGCAGGGCCTGGTGGACGTCTCGCTGTACTTCACTCACGGCAGCGACCGGCTCGACTGGTACGGCCGTGCGAGCATGCTGCTCGGGGCGGCCCTGCTGGCGCTGTACGCGCTGTTCGTCCGGCGGCTGGGGCCGGCCGCGACCGTGCTGCCCTGGTGCGCCTTCTACGTGGCGACGCGGTCGCAGGACGGCTACTACCTGATGATGACCCCGCTGTGGCTGGCGGCGGCGGTGACCGTGCCGCCGGCGGAGTTCGCCCACGCCTGGCAGCCGTGGTCCCGTCCGTCGGCCGGCCCGCGCCGCCGGGCCGCTGCCGTCGCGGCGCTGGTGGCGCCCGCGCTGGTGAGCGCGGCCCTGGCAGCGTCCGGGACACCGCCGCTGCGGATGGACGTCACGGCGGCCCGGCACACCACGGCGCACAGCCTGTCCCGGCTGACCCTGCGGGTCACCAACACCGGCGGCGTCGCGCTCACCCCGCACTACATGCTGACGACCGGCCAGGGCATGAGCCGGTACTGGTCGCTCGTGCGCGGTCCGGCCTCGATTGCCGCGCACACCACGGCGACCGTGGAACTCCGGGCGCCGTCCGGCGCTTTCCGGGTGCCGTCGAAGCGAGGCACCCGGCTCAGGCTGCGCGCCTTCACGGCTGACCCGCAGACGCTGTCCACCCGGGACGTGCAGCCGACCGGACTGGGCCTCAGGCCGCCGTCCGGGTGAAGCGGAGCGCGGCCGTCACCGTGGTCAGGCCGCGCATCATGCCGAGCTGGTTCCAGCCCATGCCGAACTGCTCACGGTCGACCGTGAACCCTGCCTTCAGGGTGAGCGCCTCGGCAGTCACGGCGGTCAGGCGCGCGCCGAGGGACAGGGGCCGGCTGATGCCCCGTACGGTCAGCTGCCCGGTGATCCGCACCTGGTCGCCGCCGAGCCGGTCGGCGCCGCGCACGGCGAGGGTGATCTCCGGGTGCCGGTCGGCGTCGAAGAAGTCGGCGGACCGCAGGTGGGCGTCCCGTCCGGCGCTCCCGGTGTCCAGGGTGGCCGCGTCCAGGGTCACGGTGCCGGCGGCGGACCCGTCGGGCCGGACCTCGCCGGTGCCGCGGACGCCGGCGAAGGTGCCCTTCACGGTGACCAGGCCCCAGATGGTCTTGTGCCGCAGGCCCACGGTGGACGCGGCCGGGTCGAGCTGCCAGAGGCCGGTCTCCACGGCGACGGTCATGGTCGTACTCCCGAGTCAGGTAATTCAAATTTGGATGACTGCGGGCCTCACGCTAGCCCGTCATCCAAAATTGAACAACCCACTCATCCAAAATTGGACAACGGGTAGACTCGTCGCATGTCAGCCTCCGGTCCGCGTCCCGCCGAACAGCCCGCCTGCCCCTCGGGGAACGGTGGCGGGCTGATCCCGGGCGAGCTGCGGGCCTGGATGGTCCTGCTGGCCGCGACCGGCGCCGTCGAACAACGGCTGCGGACGGTCGTGAAGGAGACCCTCGACGTCTCGCACGACGAGTTCCTGATCCTGTGCCTGCTGGCCGAACAGCCCCGCGAGGGGCTGCGGATGACCCAGGTCGCCGACTTCCTCGGCCGCCCCAAGACCCGCCTCACCTACCAGATCGCCTGCCTCCAGCGGGCCGGCCTCGTCGCCCGCAGGTCCGTGTGCGGCGACAAACGGGGCGTCCAGGTCGCCCTCACCGACAAGGCCCGCGACCTGCTCCAGGAGACCTCCGCCCTGCTCGCCGGAGCGGTCCGGCAGGCCCTGGCCGACGCCATGGGCGACGAGCAGCGCGCGGCCCTGTGCGCGCTCGTACCGGATCTGCCGGACGTGCAGGACGATGCGGACTGAGGCGCCGTAACACCGCGTTCCGGACGGGAGCGGCGCTGGTCACAACCGCAAGGGGATAAACCTCACAGCCCGCGCTCCACCTCCGCTTCAGCGGCCTGCCCTAGCATCCGAGCCATGACGGTCCTGCCTGACGACGGGCTCTCACTGGCCGCCGAGTTCCCTGACGCGACACACGAGCAGTGGCAACGCCTGGTCGAGGGCGTACTGCGCAAGTCGGGCAAGGAATTCTCCGGCGCGGCAGCTGAGGACGCCCTGTCCACGACGCTGGAGGACGGGCTGCGCACCCGGCCCCTGTACACCGCGCGCGACGGCGCACCCGACCCCGGTCTGCCGGGATTCGCCCCGTACGTGCGGGGCGGCCGTCCGGAGGGCGGCAGCACGAGCGGCTGGGACGTACGGCAGCGGCACGCGGCGCTCACGGAAGGGGCCGTGCTCGCCGACCTGGAGAACGGCGGCACCTCGCTCTGGCTGGTGCTGGGCGAGGGCGGTTTCCCGGTCTCCGAGCTGGGCCGTGCGCTCGACGGCGTCTACCTCGACCTGGCGCCCGTCGTGCTGGACGCGGGCCGTGACACCGAGGCCGCCGCAGAGGCACTGCTGCGGCTGTACGCGCAGAAGGACGTCGACCCCCGGGCCGCGCGGGGCAACCTGGGCGCCGACCCGCTGGGCTACGAGGCCCGCACCGGCACCGCGCTGGACTTCGCGCCGTTCGCCGCCCTGGCCGCGCGCTGCGCCGAGCAGTACCCGGGCCTGCGCGCGCTGACCGTGGACGCGCTGCCGTACCACGAGGCGGGCGGCTCGGCCGCACAGGAGCTGGGCGCCTCGCTGGCCACCGGTGTGGCCTATCTGCGGGAGCTGACCGAGGCCGGGCTGGGCGCCGAACAGGCCGTCGCACAGCTGGAGTTCCGGTACGCGGCCACGGCCGACCAGTTCCTGACCGTCGCCAAGCTGCGCGCGGCGCGCCGGCTGTGGGCGCGGGTCGCCGAGGTGTGCGGGGCGCCGGGCGCGGGTGCGCAGGTGCAGCACGTGGTGACCTCGCCGGTGATGATGACCCGCCGCGACCCGTGGGTGAACATGCTCCGCACCACGGTCGCGACGCTCGCCGCCGGGGTGGGCGGCGCCGACTCGGTGACCGTGCTGCCGTTCGACCACGCGCTCGGCCTGCCGGACGCGTTCGCGCGCCGGATCGCCCGCAACACCTCCTCCATCCTCATCGAGGAGTCCCACCTGGCCCGGGTCATCGACCCGGCGGGCGGCTCCTGGTACGTCGAGCGGCTGACGGACGAACTCGCCGAGGCCGCTTGGCAGTTCTTCCGTTCCATCGAGCGCGACGGCGGCCAGGCGGCCGGCCTGCGCTCCGGCCGGATCCGCACCGACCTGGCGACGACCTGGGCGGAGCGCTCCAAGAGAATCGCCAAGCGGCGCGAGCCCATCACCGGGGTCAGTGAGTTCCCGCTGCTCTCCGAGAAGCCGGTGGAGCGTGCGCCCGCGCCCGAGCCGCCGTCCGGCGGGCTGCCGCGCGTGCGCCGCGACGAGGCGTACGAGGAGCTGCGCGCCCGCTCCGACGCCCATCTCGCGGCCACCGGGGCACGCCCGCGGATCTTCCTGGCCACGCTCGGCTCCCCCGCCGAGTACACGGCGCGCGCCACGTTCGCGGCCAACCTCTTCCAGGCGGGCGGCATCGAGCCGGTCACCGAGGGCGCCTTCGAGGACAGCGGCGCGACCGAGGCCGTGCTGTGCTCCAGCGACGCGCTCTACGCCGAACAGGCAGGGCAGGCCGCCGAGTCCCTGCGGGCGTCCGGCGCCCGGCACGTGTTCCTGGCGGGCCGGCCGGCCGACCGTCCCGGCATCGACTCGTACGTCTTCGCGGGCTGCGACGCCATCGACGTGCTGTCCGCGACCCTCGACCGCATGGGAGTGTCCTGATGGGAATCCCCGACTTCTCCGGCATCGAGCTGGGGACCCCGGTCGCCGACGGCAGTGCCGATCAGTGGCGTGCGGCCGTCGAACGGGCGACCGGGAGCGAAGAGCCGCTGTGGGAGACCCCGGAGGGAATCGGGGTCAAGCCGCTGTACACCGGGCGTGACCTGGAGGGCCTGGACTTCCTGGACACCTACCCGGGCATGGCGCCGTACCTGCGCGGTCCGTACCCGACGATGTACGTCAACCAGCCCTGGACGATCCGCCAGTACGCGGGGTTCTCCACCGCCGAGGAGTCCAACGCCTTCTACCGGCGCAACCTGGCGGCCGGCCAGAAGGGCCTGTCGGTCGCCTTCGACCTGCCCACGCACCGCGGTTACGACAGCGACCACCCGCGGGTGACCGGTGACGTCGGCATGGCGGGCGTGGCCATCGACTCGATCTACGACATGCGGCAGCTGTTCGACGGCATCCCGCTGGACAAGATGACCGTGTCGATGACGATGAACGGCGCCGTGCTGCCGGTGCTTGCGCTGTACATCGTGGCGGCGGAGGAACAGGGCGTACCGCCCGAGAAGCTGGCCGGAACCATTCAGAACGACATTCTGAAGGAGTTCATGGTCCGCAACACCTACATCTATCCGCCGAAGCCGTCGATGCGGATCATCTCCGACATCTTCGCGTACACCTCGCAGCGGATGCCCCGCTACAACTCCATCTCCATCTCGGGCTACCACATCCAGGAGGCCGGTGCCACGGCCGATCTGGAGCTGGCGTACACGCTCGCGGACGGTGTCGAGTACATCCGGGCGGGGCGGGAAGCGGGCCTGGACGTCGACGCGTTCGCGCCCCGGCTCTCGTTCTTCTGGGCGATCGGCATGAACTTCTTCATGGAGATCGCGAAGATGCGGGCGGCGCGGCTGCTGTGGGCCAAGCTGGTCTCCCAGTTCGACCCGAAGAACAGCAAGTCCCTGTCCCTGCGCACCCATTCGCAGACCTCGGGCTGGTCGCTGACCGCGCAGGACGTGTTCAACAACGTCACGCGTACGGCCGTGGAGGCGATGGCCGCCACCCAGGGCCACACCCAGTCGCTGCACACCAACGCCCTCGACGAGGCGCTCGCACTGCCCACCGACTTCTCGGCGCGCATCGCCCGCAACACCCAGCTGCTCATCCAGCAGGAGTCCGGCACCACCCGGGTCATCGACCCGTGGGGCGGCAGCGCCTACGTGGAGCGGCTGACGTACGACCTCGCCCGCCGGGCCTGGCAGCACATCCAGGAGGTCGAGCAGGCCGGCGGCATGGCGCAGGCCATCGACGCCGGCATCCCGAAGCTGCGCGTGGAGGAGGCAGCGGCCCGTACGCAGGCCCGCATCGACTCCGGACGGCAGCCGGTGATCGGCGTGAACAAGTACCGGGTGGACAGCGACGAGCAGATCGAGGTCCTCAAGGTCGACAACTCCTCGGTGCGCGCCCAGCAGATCGAGAAGCTGCGGCGGCTGCGCGCGGAGCGGGACGAACAGGCCTGCCAGGACGCCCTGGACGCGCTCACCCGGGCCGCCGACGGCACCGAGAACCTGCTGGAGCTGGCCGTGCGCGCGGCCCGCGCCAAGGCGACCGTCGGTGAGATCTCCGACGCCCTGGAGAAGGTGTACGGGCGGCACGCGAGCCAGATCCGTACGATCTCCGGCGTGTACCGCAACGAAGCAGGCCAGTCCCCCTCCGTGGACCGCACCCGGGCCCTGGTCGACGCGTTCGAGGAGGCGGAGGGCCGCCGCCCGCGCATCCTGGTCGCCAAGATGGGCCAGGACGGCCACGACCGCGGCCAGAAGGTGATCGCGACGGCCTTCGCCGACCTCGGCTTCGACGTCGACGTCGGCCCGCTGTTCCAGACGCCGGAGGAGGTCGCCCGGCAGGCGGTCGAGGCGGACGTGCACGTGGTCGGTGTGTCCTCGCTGGCCGCCGGTCACCTCACGCTCGTCCCGGCGCTGCGCGAGAAGCTCGCCGAGGAGGGCCGCGAGGACATCATGATCGTGGTCGGCGGGGTGATCCCGCCGCAGGACGTGCCGACCCTGCTGGAAATGGGCGCCACGGCCGTGTTCCCGCCCGGGACGGTGATCCCGGACGCGGCCCACGACCTGGTCAAGCAGCTGTCGGCCGACCTCGGCCACGAGCTGTAGACCCGTATGGCAGCGATCGATCTCGACACGTATGTGAAAGGTGTGCTCGACGGGAAGCGGGCCCTGGTGGCCCGCGCCATCACGCTCGTCGAGTCCACCCGGCCGCAGCACCGGGCGCTGGCGCAGGAGTTGCTCACCGAGCTGCTCCCGCACAGCGGCCGGGCCCGGCGGATCGGCATCAGCGGGGTGCCGGGCGTGGGCAAGTCGACGTTCATCGACGCGTTCGGCACGCTGCTGACCTCGCTGGGGCACCGGGTCGCGGTCCTCGCCGTGGACCCGTCCTCGACCCGTACCGGCGGCTCCATCCTGGGCGACAAGACCCGGATGGAGCGGCTCGCGGTCGACCCGGACGCCTTCGTGCGGCCCTCCCCCAGCGCGGGCACGCTGGGCGGGGTCGCCAAGGCCACCCGGGAGTCCATGGTGGTGATGGAGGCGGCGGGCTACGACGTGGTCCTGGTGGAGACCGTCGGTGTCGGACAGTCCGAGACCGCGGTCGCCGACATGGTCGACTCCTTCCTGCTGCTGACGCTGGCCCGCACCGGCGACCAGCTGCAGGGCATCAAGAAGGGCGTCCTGGAGCTGGCCGACGTGATCGCCGTGAACAAGGCGGACGGCCCGCACGAGCGCGACGCCCGGGCGGCGGCACGGGAGCTGGCGGGTGCGCTGCGGCTGATGCACGGCAAGGACGCGTTCTGGACGCCGCCGGTGCTGCACTGCAGCGCCCGCGAGTCGACCGGCCTGGACACCGTGTGGGAGCGGCTGGAGCAGCACCGTACGCTGCTGGACTCCACCGGGCGGCTCGCCGCCAAGCGGCGGGACCAGCAGGTCGGCTGGACCTGGGCGATGGTCCGCGACGAGCTGCTCGGCCGGCTGCACGCCGACCCGGCGGTGCGCGAGGCCGCGCCGGACCTCGAACGGCAGGTCAGGGAAGGGCGGTTGACGGCCACGCTGGCCGCGGAGCGCATCCTGGCGGCGTTCGAGGGGCGTACGCCTCGCCCGTGAGTCGCCGGTCCGGACCGCTTCGCGCAAGCCGGCGGGCCGGACCACCGCGGGCGGCCATCCCGGTGCCGAGCACCCGGCAACGGCCGCCGCGCGCCGCGGAACTCCCACTGCGCGCCCGAGATCAAGTAAGTGGGAGCACTCCAGCAGACGTTCTACCTGGTGGCCACGGCCAGGGGGCTCGGCCCGTGCGCGCCGGCCTTCGGCGACACGGAGACGGCGGCCCGCGCCTTCGGCCTCGACCGGCGCGCCGAGCCCGGGGTGGGCGAGTTCGTGGTCTCGGCCTTCCCGGCCCGGGCCACCGGGACGCTGACGGCCTGACCGGCACGGACCGGGCACGTCGCGGTGGCACCCCCGAGGGGCACGGCTCCCGGATGCCGGGTTCCTAACCTGCTCCCGGTGCGTCGCCGGAGAAGTCGTACACGGCCCATTCGGTGACCGGGACATATCCGATGCGCTGGTAGAGGGCGTTGCTGGTGGGATTGGCCGGGTCCGCGAAGAGCACGACGTCCGTCGCACCGGCGGCCAGTGCGGCTCTGCTCACCTCGGCCGTCACGGCGCCCGCGTAGCCGCGGCCACGGAGGTGAGCCGGGGTGTACACGGGGTCGACCCGGACCATGCCGGCCACCATCGACGTCGCGGCGGCCATGGAGACCGGTGTGCCGTCCGGTGTCTCCCAGAACGTGAAGTGTCTGTCGGCGAAGCGCGAGCCGGCCCAGGAGTGTGCGTCCACGGCGGGGACCTCCCCGACGGTGTCGACGAACTCACCGCACCAGCGGACGACGTGGTCGTGGTCCTGTTCGCCCGCGGTGCGGCCCCGGCCCTCGGGGAGCGGGTCCGGTGGGGTGAGGGTGCCGAGACGGTAGAGACGGATCCGGGTGCCGAGCGTCGGCGCCGCGCCCGTGTGCCGCTGCCACGCCTCGGCGACAACGGTGGCGGTGTCGTGGTCCCCGCTGACGCCGGGGACCGGGTGGCCGAGGTCGGCCAGGCGAGCGGCAAGCGTGTCGGCCTGCTCGGGGGTGAGGGGGGTGAGGCTCAGGGGACCGGACGGGCTGCGCTGGGAGAAGACGGCGTGCACCTCGCCCCCTCGCTCCAGCCGGCCGAACACGGGGAACCGGGCACCGTGCGCGGCCGCCCCGTTCGTGCGCAGTTTCTCGGTCGACGTCAGCAGCATGGTGTGCAGGTCAGGGCGGGAACGCAGGAACTGCCCGGCTCGGGCGAGAAAGTCGTCGACGTCTTCGGTGAGGTACCAGTCATCCGGGCGCATGCCTCATGATGGCCGATGCACCCGGCGCGGGAAGGCGATCGCCTGGTACGAGCTGTCACCAAGTCGGCCTCGGCGCAGGGACGTTGATATCCCGACCGGCACGAACGGGGCTCAGTCGGACCAGCTCGCCGCCGACCGGTCAGGATCCCGGATCTCGACCCTTGCTGCACCCCTATCGAATTCGCATTCGAGTGGGGGTTTCAATGCGATGGTTCCGGCCGCTGGTCTCGGCGGGCCCGCTGCGGCACAGACCCGTCAGCAACGTCGAACTGGCCTGCAGGGCGCTGAGCGCCGACTCCGGATCGATCGCCCGCCCGTCGGCGGCCACCTCGCGGATCACCGCCGCGAGCCGCGCGGGCTCGGTGTCCTTCAGCAGGAACCCCGAGGCGTGTGCCTCGAGGGCGCGGCGCAGGTTGCCCGGCCGGCCGAGGGTGGTCAGGATCGCGGTCCGGCAGGCGGGGAGTTCCCGGTGCAGAGCAGAGTGGCGGCTTGCGCCGCAGCCAGGCCAGTGCGCCGGCGGCTCCTTCGGTGCGGCGGAACTGGCTGGAGGATGCACCGAAGCGCCGTCGGCGGCGGCTGAAATCGAGCGTCCGGAACGAACGCCCACACCAAGGGGGGGTCAGCAGTCTGTCCGACCTCCGATGCGTCGTTCAGGGACGCCGGAGGCAACGGTTCCGCCGACGGCGGCGGCGCACGAGGCACAGCAGGTCGGTGCGGGAGCGGACCGACAGAGCCTGGATATCTCGCGCGGGTGGTGGTCCACCGTGTGCGGGGACAGGTGCGGGCGCTCGGCGATCCGCTCGTCACTGATTCCCTGGCGGAGCGCCTGGACTTCGCTCAACCCGAGCCTGCCTCGTCTGGCGGCGCTTCCTCCGCCAACGGATCGGCGCAGGCAAGTCCGCTGCGTCGCACAAGAGTTGGCGGGCCCGGTCCGGACCGCGAAACAAAGAGAACGTCTGCTATGTTTTCGGCGGGTCGAGGTTGGCAGCCGACGCACCGAGGGGGAGCACTACATGGTCACCAGCTGCATCGCAGGCTCACCGTTCGCGCGCACCGGGTGGCCGCTGACCGAATTCGTCCGCACCGTCTTCAGCAGCCTGCCCCACGCCGATCAGCGGCGGTGGGCCGACATGTACGTGCGTGGCCTGCTGAGCACACCGGGCCGCAAGACGATGAAGCGCCCGGCCGGACAGATGTGCGGGTCACCGAGCGCCGGGCAGGCGCTCCGCCAGTTCATCACGTCCAGCCCCTGGGACTGGCACCAACCCCGGGCCGCCCTGGCCCGGCTGGCGGCCCGGTGCCTCCCGGACCACACGTGGGTCGCCGGGACGTTCGTGACGGAAAGGCCCGGGAGCCGCTCGGTCGGCGTCGGCCGCCGTTTCGTGCCCGGCCTGGGCGCCACGGTCAACTGCCAGGTGGGCGTGGGTCTTTTCCTCGCCTCGCGGACCGAGGCCATCCCCGTGGACTGGAACCTGGTCCTGGACGGCGGATGGCGCGAGGAGGCGGCGCTGCGCCGGCGGGCCAGGATCCCGGACACCGTAGACGGCGGTTCGGCCTGGGAGTGCGCGCTGGAGATGGCGGCCGACGCGCCCGTGGCGCCCCGGGTGCAGCGCGCGCCGCTCGTCGCCGACCTGACGGTGACCGGAGACCTCGCCCGCGTCACCGAGGCGCCGGCCTTCGGCCGCGGGGAGTTCCTCGTCCGCGTCCGCCCCGACCACCCCGTGCTGGAGCACACCCCCGGCGCGGCGCAGCCCCTCTCCGCGGCCCTGTCGACGGCCGAGCACGTGATCACGGAGGGCGGAGCACGCCCCCGGGTGGCGCTGTCCCGGTACGACGACGGGTCGGGACCGGTGGAGGTCCGCTCGGCGCTGGTGCAGCTGCCCGGACGGCGCGAGCCCGGCGAACCCCCGCGCCGTTACCGGCTCTTCGCCCTCGACTCCGCCGGCGAGTCCGGCCAGCCGCAGTTCTGGCTCAGCTCGCTGCACCGACGGGGCATGGGACACATGGGCTCGCTGATGCGCCGTCAGCAACTGGTGCGGGACACCCTGCACACGCTGGCAGCGGGCTACGGCCTCACGGACTTCGAGGGACGCTCCTTCCCCGGCTGGCACCACCACATGACGATGGTGTCCGCCGCCTACGCCTACCGGTGCCTGTCCCCCGGTACGGCCGCGCGGCTGAGCGCCTGACGGTCCGGCCGCACCGGGCACCGGTGTGCCACGCGGGGCCGCACGGTGCGGCTGAGCGCCTGACGGTCCGGCCGCACCCGAAACCGGTGAACCGCGCGGGGGCGCGCAGTGGTTCAGGCGGCGGTCCAGCCGCCGTCCACCGCCATGGCGGTGCCGGTCACGAAGGACGCCCGGTCGCCGAGGAGCCAGGCCGCCGCCTCGGCGACCTCGCGGGGTGCCGCCATGCGCTTCTGGGGTGCGCGCTGCACCCAGGGTGCCGCCAAACCGGGGTTGTCCTCGAGCACTTCGTCCATCAGCTCGGTTCGGACACTGCCGACGACCAGGGCGTTCACCCGGATGCCCTGCTCGCCGTAGTCGGCCGCCGCCGCGCGCGTCAGGCCCAGCACCGCGTGCTTCGCGGCCACGTATGGCGCGCCGGAGCCGGGAGCCAGCACCCCCGCCACGCTGGACGTGTTCACGATCGAGCCGCCCTGACCGTCGGCCAGCATCGCGGGGATCTGCCGGCGCAGACAGTTCCACACGCCGCGCACGTTCACGTCCATGACACGGTCGTAGTCGGCCTGTTCGGTCTCGTGCAGCAGCTTCCCGACGGATGCCCAGCCGGCGTTGTTGAACGCCCCGTCCAGCCGGCCGAACCGCTCGACCGCCGTGCCGACGGCCCGGGCCACGTCCTGCTCGTCGGTCACGTCGCCCGGCACGGCCACCGCCGATCCGCCGTTCTTGGAGATCTCCTCCTGCAGTGCGCGCAGGTGCTGCTCGCGCCGGGCCATCAGTACGACATCGGCCCCCTCCGCGGCGAACAGCCGGGCCGCCGCGGCCCCGATGCCGCTGGAACAGCCGGTGATCATGATGGTCTTGCCGTGCAGAAGCATGTGGGTGTCGTCCCCTCCGGGGATGTGTCGGAATGTGATCGGCCGGTGCGCTCAGCGAAAGGCGGCCGGGTTCCTGCGGGCCCATGCCGCGAACGTGACCGGGGGGCGGCCGGTCGCCCGCAGCACGTCCTGGGTGACTGTCTCCGGACTCATGCGGCCTTGCCCCGCGCGACGTCGAGGTCGATCCGGGCGACGGTCTCCGGCCGGGCGATGCCGGGCAGGAGCATCCGCCACATGAGGACGGTGCGGTGGGGCAGGTCCGCGCGGTTGCTCACGAGCTGTGCGTACAGCTGGACGCCGGTACACGCGCCCACCAGGAACTCCGCGATGTCCTCCGGCCGGGTACCGGGCAGCAACTCGCCTTCCCCGACGGCCGTACGCAGGCATTCGGCCATTATCTCCCGCCAGCCGAGATAGGAAGAGGGATCCTGCATCCCGAAGCTCCCCTGCTCCACCGAGAGCCGGACACCCGCGCGCAGCAGCGGATTGACCTGCAGCTCCCAGGCCCACACGAAGGTGATGTCCACGAGGCGTTGCAGTCCGTGGGATTTCAACCTCGGCTCTATCACCTGGGGCTGGGCGCTCATCACGGCAAGTGCCAGCCCTTCCTTGGACTTGAAGTGGAAATAGAGGGCGCCGGCGGTGACCTGCGCGCGTTCGAGGATGCGGGCGATACCCGCGCCCGCATAGCCGGACTCGTCGAACACCTCCGCTCCTGCCCACAGCAGCGCTTCACGGGTGCGCAGGGCTCTTTCCTGGGTCGGTGGGGTCATCGCCTCGTCTCAGCCATCCTCGACAACAAAAAGAACGTCCTTTACGTTTACCTGCGGCTGACCCCCGCAGTCCAGTGACAGCCGCAGCGATCCTCGCTCGGTCGCCTTCTGCTCCATGGGAGTGACGTTGTCCAAGCCGCCGACCATCGACCCCACCGTCCAGGCACGGTCCAGGGTGGCGCAGCAGTCCGTCCACAAACACGACGCCGGCGAGGTCCTTCCGACCGGCTGGCGGCGAGCCGCGGACGACCGCTTCCTGGTCACCGCACGCTGGCCGGGGGACCACGCCTTCTACACCGCGCGCGCCCTCCGGCACGATCCCCTCCTGCTCAGCGAAACCGTGCGGCAGACCTTCCCGTTACTGTCGCACGAGGCGTACGAGGTTCCCTTCGGCCACCATCTGGTCTGGGACACCTACGCCTGGTGCCTGAACCCCGCGCTGCTGCGCGCGGACGGCTCGGAGGCCGACCTCGAACTACGCGTGCGGGCACGGGAGGTGGTGCGCCGCCGGGGTGTGGTGGCGCTCCTCTCGCTCACCTACGAGGTGGCGCGGGACGGCAAACCCCTGGCTGCCGCGAGCAGCCGGTTCACGATCCAGGCCCCGGCGGTCTACCGGCGGTTGCGCGGTGACCACGCCGACCAGGCCGTGATCCGGCCGGTGCCCGTGCCGCAGGCGGTGCCCGCGGCACGGGTGGGCCGCGGTGACCCGCACGACGTCGTCCTGGCGCCCACCGACGAGCCTCACCGCTGGCAACTGCGGGTCGACACCGGACACTCCGTGCTTTTCGACCACCCCGTCGACCACGTACCCGGCATGCTGCTGCTGGAGGCCGCCCAGCAGGCGGCCCGTGCCGTCTGCGGCCGCCCCGCGGGGTGCGTGACGGCGATGGACACCCGGTTCCACCGCTACACGGAACTGGACGCCCCCGCCTGGATCGAGGCCCGGCGCACCGGCGTCGACACGGCCGGCCGTGCACGGCTGTCCGTGTCCGGCGCTCAGAACGGCCATGAGGTGTTCTCCTGCACGCTCACGCTGGACGGGACAGAGCCCGGGACCGAGCACCTCGCCGGGCCAGGTCGGGCAGGACGATGACCAGGCCGGCGACGGCCATGAGGGCCCCCAGCCAGAGGGGGCGCGCAGGCCCCAGGCGTCGATCACGAGGGCGCCGAGGGAGGAGCCGAGGATGATGCCGAGGGTGATGAAGGAGGAGTGGACGGTGTCGACCAGCGGACCGGCGTTGCCGGTGCACTGCACCCGGGTCGCCATGGCCGGGTTCATGGTGACGCCGACCAGGCCGACGCCCATCATGCAGACGATCACCGGGACGGGCAGGCCGGCGAGGAGGGCGAAGCCGGTCAGGAAGACGGTGTTGAGCACCAGACCGATGGCGAGCACCGGGACGGTGTGCCCGTCGGCGAAGCGGCCGACGACGTTGTTGCCGATGACGGTGGCGGCGCCGTAGGCGCACCCCGGTCACGGCCGGCGGCATCAGCGCGGAGCCTGGATCTCCCTCTTCAGGATCTTCCCGGTGGGCCCCTTCGGCAGGGCGGCCAGGAGCCAGACCGTGCGCGGGTACTTGTAGGGGGCGACGCGTTCCTTGACGTAGGAGCGCAGTTCCTCGGTCGAGGTCCGGGCCTCCGGGACGAGGACGACGGCCGCGGCGACCTCCTCGCCGAGGGAGTCGTGCGGGACGCCGATCACGGCCGCCTCCACGACGTCCGGGTGCTCGTAGAGGACCTCCTCGATCTCCCGCGGGTAGACGTTGTAGCCACCCCGGATGATCATGTCCTTCTTGCGGTCCACGACGAAGAGGTAGCCCTCGTCGTCCTGGCGGGCCAGGTCTCCGGTGTGGAACCAGCCGTCCCGGATCGCCTCGGCCGTCGCGTCGGGCCGGTTCCAGTAGCCGGTCATGACGTTGTGGCCGCGGACGGCGATCTCCCCGACCTCGCCGGCCGGGACGTCCTTTCCGTCGCCGTCGACGAGGCGTACCTCCACACCGTGGACCGGGGTGCCGATCGAGCCGGGCTTGCGGGGCCTGTCGAGGTGGTTGAAGGTGACCACCGGGGAGGTCTCCGACAGCCCGTATCCCTCGGCCACCGCGCAGCCGAAGCGCTTCTCGAAGGCGTGCAGCACCTCCGTCGGCAGGGCGGCTCCACCGGAGACGCAGACCCGCAGGCTGCCCGCTTCGGGGCCGGGGCCGGGGCCGGTGCCGGTGCCGGTGCCGGCCGGAGCCTGGTGCAGCAGCGCGTTGTACATGGTGGGCACGCCCTCGAAGACCGTCACGCCCAACTCGTCCAGCAGGGCCAGCACTCCGGCCGGCTCGAAGCGGGGCACCAGCACCAGGCAGGCGCCCTTGCGGACCGCCGCGTTCATGCCGCAGGTCTGGCCGAAGGCGTGAAAGAGCGGCAGACAGCCCATCACCACGTCCTCGGGCCCGACCTGGATCACCCGCTCCGACACGACCTCGGTGTTCCGGCCGAGGTTGCCGTGGGTCAGCGCGGCGCCCTTCGGTTTGCCGGTCGTACCGGAGGTGTAGAGGATCACGGCGAGATCGCCGTCACCGCGCGGCGCCGTCGCACCGGCCGGCGCCTGCTCGTCCACCTGTGTCAGCACCGGGTCGACCGGAGTCACCAGTGCTCCCGTCACACCGGCGCCCTTCGCCGCCTCCTCCGCGCCGGCCTCGTGCACGAACAGGCGGCTCGCACCCGAGTCGACCAGACAGTGCTCGATCTCGCGGGCCTTGAGCAGCGGGTTCATCGGGACGACGACTCCGCCGGCGCGCAGGATGCCGTAGTAGAGCGCGACGAACGCCGGAACGTTCGGCAGCATGACGCCCACCCGGTCACCGGCCGCCAGCCCCTCCGCCCGGAGCATTCCGGCGACGCGGGAGGCTGCCGCGTCCAGCTCCGCGTACGTCATCACTCCGGCGCCGAACCGGAGGGCGGGACGACGGGGGTGAAGCAGTGCCGTCTCCGACAGGTTCTTCGCGATGTTCGGCATGTGTCCTCCAGGTGACAACCCCGTCAATTGCCCAGTGCCCGGTACAGAGTGGCGGTCGTAGAAGCCGCGACCAATGGACCGGCGGACAAGATGACACCGGATGTGTTGGTCCCGCCGACAAACTCCGTCGCCGATGCCCCGTTCATCACAGCCCTGACTTGTGGTCGGCGACAACCGCGCTCACCTAGGCTGGCCTCGTGCCACGTCGACCGCCCGTCCCTGAAATCGCCGCCGTTGCACAGTCCCTGCGCCCGCATCTGTCCGAGCTGGTCGAGCGGGCCGCCCGCCGCATCCGCGAGGAGATCGACATCTACGGCCCCTCGGGCACCGTGCCGGAGGAGGAGCTGCGGGCGTCGCTGCGGCGCAACATCGACAGCATGCTCGCCCAGTTCGCCCGGGGCAGCGCACCCGACCTCACCGAGCCCAGCAGGACCGGACGGCTGCGCGCGATCCAGGGCGGTCCGCTGCCCGACGTCCTGCGCGCCTACCGGCTCGGGTTCGCCGAAGTGTGGGCGGTCCTGGCCGACGAGGCCGGCCGGCTCGCCGTCGATCCGTCCGTACTGGTGCCGGCTGCGGCCGACGCCTGGCAGCTCGCCGACGAGTACAGCGACGCGCTGACCTCCGCCTACCGCAGGGCGGCCGCCGAACTCGTCCGTAGCCAGGAGCGTGAGCGCTCCGCCCTGACGGAGGCGCTGCTCACCGGCCGGATCACCGACCGCGGCACGCAGTGGGAGGTGGCCCAGAGTCTGGGCCTGCCGAGGAAGGGCCCGTTCGTCGCGGTCGCCGCGGAGGCCACCGCCCTCGGCCAGGAACCCCTCGGTGACGTCGAGGCCCAGCTGACCGCGCACGGCATCCCATCGGCCTGGGCGCTGCGGCCCGATCTGCGCATCGGGATCGTCTGCCTGCTCCGTCCGGACGCCGTCGACCTGACGATGGCGGTACTACGACGCCTGGCCACCGCCCGGGTGGGGGTGAGCCCGGCCTTCGCGTCCCTCGACGGCACCGGCCAGGCGCTGCGCCACGCCCGGCTGGCCCTGAACAGCCCGCCCTCGGGAACGGCCCCCCACGTCGTCCGCTTCCAGGACGACCCGCTCACCCTCGTCATGGCCGCCGCGCCGGAAGCCGCCGCCGACATCGCCCGCAGTGTCATGGGCCCGGTCCTGGCGCTCGGCCCGGACACCCGGGCCGTACTGCTCGACACCTTCCAGAGCTGGGTCGAGGCTGCCGGCAACGCCACCGCGACGGCCCAGGCCCTGCACTGCCACCCCAACACCGTCCGCTACCGTCTCCGCCGCCTGGAGGACCTGACCGGCCATTCGCTCCAGGCCCCCGGCGACACCGCCGAACTGGTGGCCGCTCTCCGCGCGGTCAGGTTGCTTCCCCACCCCGGGGAGGACACACACGCCGGTTGACCAGCTCGGGTTCAGGTTCCACCCGGCCCCTTCGAGACGGATGCGCACGCCGGTTCTCCAGCTCGGGCTCAGGTTCCACCCGGCCCCGCCGGGGGACGGACGGGCACCCCGGTTGACCAGCTCGGCTCCTCGTGCGGGCGCCAACACCTCGGCCCCTGGCGAGTGATGCAGCTCGGGGCCCCCTCTACGCCACTCCCCCACGGCTCCGACGAACGCTCGAGGCAGGGGAATCCGGCAGCCGCTCACAGGCGTAGGGGAGGGAAGCGTGCGGCGCTTCCCGCCGCCGGCCTGTTCGACACCTGCCGGCCGCATGTCTCAACTCACCTACCGTATGGCGGACATCACCCACCGCAACTCGGGCGGGACCCGTAGGCTGGCCGGTGCAGCTGGTTCGCCCCGTCCGCCAGGCGGGATGCGTCGCAAGAGGGAACCCGGTGGAAATCCGGGACTGCCCCGCAGCGGTGAGCGGGAACGACCGCCGTCATACGCACTGGGCCCACGGAGGGCCTGGGAAGCGACGGCCAGTAGGAGTCTCGTACGACAGAGACGCGCCCGCGAGTCCGAAGACCTGCCAACTGCCCGCGTGCGAGCCACTCGTGCGCGGACATCCCGGTGACCTCGAGGGCGGTTGGGGGCACCTCCGGACCATGTCCGGGGGGAGTACAGACCAGGCGGACGACCGTGCCTCGGCGCGCGGGGTCGTGTCCGCCCGGTTCGTCACCCCTTCGCGCTCTCGCCCCGTCCCCGGGATCTCAGGGATTCATCTCGCGAAGGAGATCTCCGTGACCAGCAAGTCCGCAGCTGCGGCAGCACGGGCGACCGTGTACGGCTACCCCCGCCAGGGCCGGCACCGGGAACTGAAGAAGGCCGTCGAGGGTTACTGGGCGGGCCGCGTCAGCGCGGACGCCCTGCGCGCCACCGCGGCCGAACTGCGCCGCGCCACCTGGCGGCAGCTCGCCGAGGCAGGCATCCACGAGGTGCCCACCGGTGACTTCTCGTACTACGACCACGTCCTCGACACCACCGTCATGGTCGGCGCGCTCCCCGCACGCCACCGGGCCGCCGTCGAGACGGACGCGCTGGACGGGTACTTCGCCATGGCCCGCGGCACCGACGACGTGGCGCCGCTGGAGATGACGAAGTGGTTCGACACCAACTACCACTACCTCGTGCCGGAACTGAGCCCGGACACGGTGTTCTCGGCCGACTCGCACAAGCAGGTCTCGGAGCTGAAGGAGGCCCTCGCCCTGGGCCTGACCGCACGCCCGGTCCTCGTCGGCCCCGTCACCTACCTGCTGCTCGCCAAGGCCGCCCCCGGCGCGGACGCCGGCTTCATCCCGCTCACCCTGCTCGACCGGCTGCTGCCGGTCTACGCCGAGATCCTCGCCGACCTGCGCGCGGCCGGCGCCGAGTGGGTGCAGCTCGACGAGCCCGCCCTGGTCCAGGACCGCACCCCGGCCGAACTGAACGCCGCCGCCCGCGCCTACCGCGAGCTCGGCGCCCTCACCGACCGGCCCAAGCTGCTGGTCGCCTCCTACTTCGACCGGCTCGGCGACGCCCTGCCCGTGCTGGCCAAGGCACCGGTCGAGGGGCTCGCCCTGGACTTCACCGGGGCGGCGGCAGCCCAGCTCGACGACCTCGCCGCCGTGGGCGGCCTGCCCGGCAAGCGCCTGGTCGCCGGTGTCGTCAACGGCCGCAACATCTGGGTCGACGACCTGGAGGAGTCGCTCGCCACACTCGGCACCCTGCTGGGACTCGCGGACCGGGTGGACGTGGCCGCCTCCTGCTCGCTGCTGCACGTGCCGCTCGACGCCGCCGCGGAACATGACATCGACCCGCAGATCCTGCGCTGGCTGGCCTTCGCGAAGCAGAAGACCCGGGAGATCGTCACCCTCGCCAAGGGGCTCGCCCGGGGCACCGGCGCGATCACCGCCGAACTCGCCGCGAACCGCGCCGACCTGGCCTCCCGCGCGGGCTCGCCGATCACCCACACCCCGGCCGTCCGCGCCCGCACCGCCGCCGTCACCGCGGCCGACGCCCGCCGCGCCCAGCCGTACGCCGAACGCGCGGCCGCCCAGCGCGCACACCTCGGACTGCCGCTGCTGCCGACCACGACCATCGGCTCCTTCCCGCAGACCGGTGAACTGCGCACGGCCCGGGCCGGACTGCGTGCGGGCCGGATCACCCCGGCCGATTACGAGGAGCGGATCAAGGCCGAGATCCGGGAGGTGGTCGGCTTCCAGGAGAAGGCCGGGCTGGACGTGCTGGTGCACGGCGAGCCCGAACGCAACGACATGGTCCAGTACTTCGCCGAACAGCTCACCGGCTACCTGGCCACCCAGCACGGCTGGGTCCAGTCGTACGGCACCCGTTACGTCCGCCCGCCGATCCTCGCCGGGGACATCTCCCGCCCGGAGCCGATGACGGTGCGCTGGACGACGTACGCCCAGTCCCTCACCGGTCGGCCGGTCAAGGGCATGCTCACCGGGCCGGTCACCATGCTCGCCTGGTCCTTCGTCCGTGACGACCAGCCGCTCGCCGAGACCGCCCGCCAGGTGGCCCTCGCCCTGCGCGACGAGGTCGGCGACCTGGAGGCCGCGGGCACTTCGGTGATCCAGGTCGACGAGCCCGCCCTGCGCGAGACCCTGCCGCTGCGCGCCGCCGACCGCCCCGCCTATCTGGAGTGGGCCACCGAGGCGTTCCGGCTGACCACGAGCGGCGTCCGGCCGGACACCCAGATCCACACCCACATGTGCTACGCCGAGTTCGGCGACATCGTCCAGGCCATCGGCGATCTCGACGCCGATGTCATCAGCCTGGAGGCGGCCCGCTCCCACATGCAGATCGCACGTGAACTCGCCGGCCACGGCTACCCGCGCGAGGCGGGGCCCGGTGTCCACGACATCCACTCGCCGCGTGTGCCCAGCCCGGAGGAGGTGGCCGGCCTGCTGCGCACCGGTCTGCAGGCGATCCCCGCTGAACGTCTGTGGGTCAATCCCGACTGCGGCCTGAAGACCCGCGGCTGGTCCGAGACCCGTGCGTCCCTCGAGAACCTGGTCGCAGCGGCTCGCACGGTCCGTGCGGAGCTGTAGCGCGGGCGCACGCCTGGCACCGGAACACGCCTGACAGAACGCGTCCGGCACAGTCCGACACAGAAGGACGTCTGACACAGGGCTCGCCCGCCCCGGTCGCCGTGACCGGGGCGGGCGTTGTCTCCGCCTCCCCCTCCAGAGGCCGAACGGCCCCCTCCAGGGGCCGACGTCGTGCCGTGACCTACTGGAACTGCTCGGTCCGGCTGGCCACGAGACGGCCGCTCGCGAATCCCTCGACCCGGGCCGACCGTGCCGCGGCGCCACCGGGCACCGTCACCTCGACCTGGCCGTCCGCCACGTCGACCGACGCGCGCGGACGCTGGTCGACATAGACGTCCAGCCGGTCGATGTTGGTCGACTTCACCTTGAGCCTGAGGGATCCGTTCTGGGTGGTGACATCCGTGACGGACACGGTGTGCGGGGCCAGGCCTCCCAGGATCCGACCTGCCCGCTCCAGCAGGTCGGCATTGTCCTTGAGCAGGTCGTCGCGCGTCATCCGGTGCAGTTCGTCGGGCGTGACGCCGAGGTCTTCGACCGGGGTGCCCGAGTTCGCGCCCACCCGCAGAGTGCGGCGGATCGCCACGCGCATACCGGCCTTCTTCGGCAGCCGCGCGTACGGCGAGGACGGGTCGCCGGCCATGAGGCCGGCCAGGAAGTTCTGCGTCCACACATTGGCTCCGCCCGCGCCGGTGCTCTGATCGGTGCCGAGGACCGGACCGATCCGGTGGTCCTGGAACCCGGCGGCGAAGATGTCGGTGGCGGAGTAGCAGCGGGCGTTGGTGACGAGAACGACCGGGCCGAAGTACTGCTGGCCGATGGCGTTGGCGCCGTCCTCGGGGCTGAGCGGGAAGGCACCGGAGAACGCGGCTCCGATCTCGACGGCCTGGTCCATCGACGGCACCCATGCTCCGAGGTCCACCTGTGGGTCGCCCTGGTGCTTGCGGCAGACCCGCAGGTTGAGCGGCGTGTTGATGAACTGCACCGGCTCGGGGGTGATCCGGCCGGGCGTGAAGAGCTGCAGGGCGAACTCGGCGGCGAAGACGAGGCCGCCGCCGTTGTCCCGCACGTCCAGGATCAGGCCCCGGTCCGGCAGGAGGCTGAGGAGCCTCAGCAGTTCCCGGACGTAGCCCTCGAGGTCGTCCACGCTGAAGGTGAAGATCCGCAGGTGGCCGAACGTCCCCGCGGAGGTCTGCACCTCCTTGGCCCGGAAGACCTCCGGCATGTCGGTGGCGATCTCGCCCGCGCGCAGATCGGGCGCGGGTTCGCCGGCCGCGGCGGCGTTCGCCTGGGCCACGACCCGCGGAGCGAACAGCAGCACCTTCGCGCGGCTGATCTCGTCACCTTCGAGGTCCAGCCCCTGCGCCGCCGCGACCGCGCTCACCGCGTCCGCGTCCACGGCAGGCGGCCGGTTGTCCACGATGCGCCAGTTCTCGCGGAACTCCCGCGCGGTGCCGCTCCTGTCGAGGTAGCTGATGGTCACCCATTCCTCGAAGGGCGGCAGGTGGAGGCGCAGGGGGCGTACGGTCAGCGACTCGACGCCCCGGCTGCGGCGCGCCTCGGGGTTGCTGCCGGCGAACCGGGCGGCGACGAGATCGACGGCCTGGGCGATGGGGGTGCCGCTCCAGTGGGTGATCTCGACGCCCGGCTCGAAGCCGGGGGCGGAAAGGCCCTCGGCCACATGGGTGACCATGAAGTGGGTGCCCTGCCCGTCGGTGTAGCGCTCGACGAGGAAGGGCAGGAAGGCGATCTTGCCTGCGAAGGGCTCGGGCAGCAGATAGTTGGTGTGCAGGTCCCTCACGGAGTGGAAGATCTCGGACATCTCGCTGTGGAACATCCACTCCGGCGGCATGTCCTGCGGTGTCTGCCGCTCCATGCGGTGGATGAGCAGTCGCAGGCGCTGGACCGGATTGACCGCGTACATGGCGGCCTTCAGCGGCAGGTGCACGTAGTTCTGCTCCAGCAGAACCAGCGCCTGCGCGGCAATGACCCGTCGTTCCGCCAGGGTCAGCGTGCCCGCTCCCTGCAGGAAGGTGGCCACATCGGTGGAGGCTGCGAGGTGCTCGCGCACCGGCGCGGCCGCGTTGCGGACGAAGTCGGGGACGGTGTTGCCGACCGGCTCGCTCAAGACGGCTCCTGAGGGTGTGACGTACGGACGGGTGCCGGGACTGTCTCACCGTCAGTTATCGGGGCCGGCATCGCTACAGCTGAGTCGCACGCACACCCTTCACTCGAACGAGCGTCCTCAATTCGACAGAGCGGCTACGACAGCGCCCCACGCCTCCTGCCCGCTCCAGAGCGGGCAGGAGACAGCCGGCCGAAGCCGTCAAGCGGACGCCGTTGCCTACGGCCGGGTCGAGGGCGTCACCGTTCCTCGGTGGGCGCGGGGACCGCGGGCTGGGTCCGGGCCGCGCCGGCGGCCGTGGACTGTCAGAAACCCATCGGCCGCGTGTGTGGGGTGGCATGGGGGTCGCTGGACCACACGAGGCGCAGCTCGATGTTCTCGGGCCCGGCGATGGACCGGATCAACTGTGCCGCCCATCCGTTCCAGTAGACGTACGTCCTGTTGTCCGGCAGACGGAAGCACGGTGCGTCGAGTGGCAGTTCCTCCGGCACGCACACCGTGCGCTCGATTTCGCCCGCCTCGTCCGGAGGTGAGGACGCATTCTTGTCGAGGCAGTCGGTGACCACCGTAGGAACGTACGCGTAGTAACCACCGGGCTGCACGCCAGGTGCGGTCACGGGGATGTAGTGGCCGAAGGCGTGGAAACGCTCGAAGGTCTCCTCGGCCACCTTTCGGCTGAGCACCGGGACCACGGCGTGCCCGCTGGGGTAGTCCGACACGGTTACCCCGGGACTTCCGTGCCACTCGGCGTGGATCTGGTTCTCTTTCCCAGCGAATCAGAGGGAGGGCGTCCACGAGGAGACCTCTGTAGTGGTCACCGAAGGGACGGCGTGATGCGGAAGACGTCCGCTGTCCGGCCGGTCTCAGGGGGCATGGCGCGGTCGGAACCCTAGAACCCCATGGGATCCCGGTGGGGAGTCGCCGACGGGTCGCTCGACCACACCAGGCGCAGCTCCACGGTCCCCGGCGGGGCCGCCTCCTCGATCAGACGCGCCGCCCAAGCGTTCCAGTACACGTACGTCCTGTTCTCGGGCAGCCGGAACGCAGGGACATCCACCGGCACCCGGTCCCCGTGGAACACCGCCTGCCGGATCTTCCCGGTCAGCTCGGGTGCGGAGGATCGGGCCTCGTCCAGGCAGTCGGCGACGGTCGTGGGGACATAGGCCGTATACGTACCGGCGGGCAGCCCGGGAACGTTCACCGGAATGAAGTGCCCGGTACCTGCGAACCGGTCGCGCACGGCCTTCAAGACAGTGGCGCCCAGGATCGGGGCCGCCGGGTTCGCGGTGGGGTACTCGGACAGCGTCCCCGACGGATCCCCGTGCAAGGAACCCGGGAGCTCCGCGGGCAGCGGTGTGGCTTCCTCGTCCAGTTCCCAGCGCATGATCTCGTCGCTCTCCAGGAGCGCCCCCTGGAAGTCGTCGTGAAAGCGCGGCACGAGGCGGTACACCTCGATGGGGGCGGTCATCGGGTCAGTCATGGTGCCGTCCAATATGCCGTCGAATCGGGAGCGCCGTTGCGGAGCTCGCGCTTGATCTCGGAACCGATGCGTGCCAGCTCCGACCTGAGATGATTGCCGATGGTAGTGCTGCTCGCGCCACGAGCGCTCAGCAACTGTGCCTCGGTCTGGAGGTGATCCTCGATACGGTTGAGGAATGCCTTGCGGTGTGTGTAGTTGTGCGGCGTCGGATGGTCGAGCGGGATGCCGTTGCTGGCGTCGTTGATGTCAACGCCGTACTGCTGGAGCAGTTGGCGCGCGCGGGCGCCCGACGCCCAGTGCCCCTTCGCGCCGCCGGACGGGACGATGTGCGCCGCGGCCTGCCCCGGGTTGAAGCTGACCCCGTTCGCCTCCATGTTGGCCCGTAGCCGCGCCGCGTTCTGCTTGCAGGTGAGCAGACCCAGCAGGTCGAACCAGGTCGTCGGGTTGAGGACGTAGGCACAGGGGTTGGGGGCCGGCTCCAGGCCGAGGGGGTCGGGGGAGACGTAGCGGGCGGTCTCGGGGTCGTAGTGGCGGAAGTAGTTGTAGTGCAGGCCGCCGGTCTCGGCGTCGACGTACTGGCCGGGGAAGCGCAGCGGGGTGTCGGCGAAGGCGTCGGCGTTCGGGGCGGTGGTGCCCCAGGTGGTCGTGCGGGTGTGCCAGGCGATCTCGCCGTCCTCGGTGACGAGTTCGGTGGGGGTACCGATCAGGTCGGTGACGATGGCGAAGAAACGGGAGTCGACCTCGGTGTCCGACAGCTGCTTGCGCTCGTACTGGGCGATGGGGCGGTGGCCGTCGTACTCCCAGGTGACGGTGACACCGGTCGCGGCGTGGGTCTCCTCGGCGAGGCGGGTGCCGTCCCAGGCGAAGCGGATCTCGTCGAGCCGTGTGACTCCGTCGTCCGCCAGCCGGTACTTGGCGGTACGGCGGCCGAGGGGGTCGTAGCGGTAGTGCCAGGTCCGGCCGTCGGGGGTGGTGCAGGAGGTCAGCCGGTTCTCGGCGTTCCACGTGTACTGCCACGTCTCGGGCTTGCGGGACAGGCGCTTCTTGGTGCGGGACACCAGCCGTCCGGCCTCGTCGTAGCGGTAGGTGGTGTTGCCCGCGCGCAGGAGACGGGTGCCGGAGTAGGTGCGCTGCCCGCGTGCATCGGGGTCGGCCGGGCGGTCGGGCCAGTGAGCGCTGGCCTGGTTGCCGGCGCTGTCGTAGGTGTACTCCTCGTGCCAGCCGCCGCGACTGGCGGTGGTGGCGAGTGGGCGCCCGACCGGATCGAGGGTGTAGGCGAGGGTGCGGCCGGTCACCTGCTCCGCGAGTTCGCTCAGGTGGCCGTCGGGGCGGTAGGTGTAACGGCGGTCGCGCAGGAGGCGCCGGTCGGCGCCGGGACGCGGCTGGGCGCTGAGGGACTGGCGGGTGAGCCGGCCCAGGCCGTCGTGGAAAGAGGAGAGTGACACTTCTTCCCCGATGACGCGTTCGGTCTCCTGGCCGAGCAGGTCGTGGGCGAAGGTGAAGGTGTGCCGTGCGTCCAGGGACAAGCGGGTGCGGTTGCCGAGCACGTCCCAGTCGGCGGTGGTCCGCGCGCCGCTCGGGGTGGTGCGGCCGATGCGCTGTCCGGCGTCGTCGTAGCGGTAGTGCGTGACATGCCCGTCGACGGTCTCGGTGAGCAGCCGGCCGAGCGTGTCGTAGGAGCGGGTGAGGACCGTGTCGGGTGAGGTCACACCGGTGAGCCGGCCCGCGGCGTCGTACGTGTAGTCGGTGCGCTCGCCCGAGACCTCCTTGGCCGTGAGACGGCCGACCGCGTCCCGGACGAAGGTGAACACGTCGCCGGCCGCCGTGGTGCTGGAGACGAGGAAGCCGGTCGGGTCGTGCGTGAAGGTGGTGCGGCGGCCGTCGAAGTCGGTCTCGGCCACCACCTCCCCGCGCGCGTCGAAGGTGTATGACCAGGTCGCACCCTGGGGATCGGTGACGCGGGTGAGGCGACGCTCGGTGTCGTGGGTGAAGGTGCAGGTGGCGCCGTCGGGGGCGGTGCGGGCGGCGAGGAGGTCGAAGGGGCCGTAGGTCAGAGTGGTCGTGCCGCCGAGCGGGTCGGTGTGCCGGGTGCAGTTGCCCTCGCCGTCGTAGGTCCACGACTCGCGGCTGCCGTCCGGCGCGGTGAGGGCGACCATGCGGCCCTCCGCGTCCCAGGCCAGGGTCGTGACGCCGCCTAGCGGATCCGTGACGGTGAGCGGGCGGCCGAAGGCGTCGCGGGTGCAGGTGGTGGTGCCGCCGCGGGCGTCGGTGACCGAGACCGGGAGGCCGGCCGCGTCCGCGTCGACGGTCAGCGTCGTGCCGCGGGGATCGGTGACGCCGGCGGTGGCGCCGGTGGCGTGGTGGGTGAAGGTGGTGGTCGTGCCGTCGGGGGTGTGGACCGCGACACGATTGCCGCGCTGGTCGAAGTCCTGGCGGGTGACGGTGCCGTCCGCGCCCGTCACCTCCACCGGCAGGTGCAGGGCGTCGTAGGAGAAACGGGTGACGGAGCCGTCGGCGTCGACCACCTCGGTGAGGTCGCCCTCGTCACTCCACTCCCAGCGGGTGACGTGCCCCGAGGGATCCGTCCGGCTGAGCAGGTGGTCACGCGCGTCCCACTGCTGGTGCGTGGTGTACCCGAGCTGGTCGGTGATCGCGACGATCTGGCCGTGCCGGTTCGCACGGTAGGTACTGGACTGGCCGAGGGAGTCGGTGTAGGTGGCGGTGGTGGTGCCGTCCTCGTACGGACCACCGTAGGTGATGCGGGAGTTGAGGATCCCGTCGGTGCCGTGTGTCTCGACGACCCTGCCCGACGCGTCGTAGACGTAACGGAACACCGTGTCGTTGGAGTCGCGCCAGCCGGTGATGCGGTGCGCGTCGTCGTAGGTGAAGCGGGTGGCCGCTTCGACGGCGTTGACGACCTCGGTGAGGTCGCCGCTCTCGTCGTACGCGTAACCGCGCAGCCGGTGCGGTCCGTCCTCGGTGACGGCGAACAGGCCGGTGACGCGACGGCTGTCCGGGTCAGTGGTGAGCGTGAGGCGGTAGCCGCCGGAGTGGGCGACTTCCAGCAGTCCGTCGTCCTCGGCGCGGTCCACGGTGACGTGGTTGTGGTTGCGGTCCTCGACCCGAGTCAGCCACCACACGCCCGCCCGGGCCTCGGAGGGTTCGAAGTGCCGGGTCAGACCCGTGTACGGGTCCTGCACCACCAGTGCGTACGAGGTGCCCTGGGACACATACGTCAAAGGCAGCCGCTCGCCCGCGACCGGTTCGACGCGGTCGCCGACGATGTCCGGGGTGCGGGGGTAGTAGAGGCTGGAGCCGTCCTCGCGGCGCCACCACACGCCGTCCGCCTCCGGGTCCTTCTCCAGACGCTCGTCCAGGGTGGAGGCCCAGGACGGGCCGAAGGCGATGCCGTGCGCGTACTCGGTCAGGTGAGTGCGGTGCAGCGTCAGCGGGAGGATGCCGGGCAGGTCGACGTCGGTCTGGGCGAGGATCATCTGCCCGGTGGCCATGTCGATCGGGTCGCCGCAGGTGAACTTGTTCAGCAGGGCGCGCGCCCGCTGGGACAGTTTCTCCCGGGACTCCTTCAGCTTGTCCCCCGGGCCGCGCTTGCCGCCGGTGCCGGGTAGCCCGTGGCCGCCGCTGCCGTCACCGTGCTTGCCGACGTCGATGCCGTGGACCCGGTCGCGGACGCCGTGGTCGTTGTGTTTGTGCAGCCGCGAGGTGGCCTTGACCCGGTCCGGGACGGTCTCCGTGATGTGTTCGGTGATCCGCTTCAGGGCCTTCTCGGAGCCCTTGATCGCACCGTGCAGCACACTGTCGAAGACCTTCGTGAACGGGTCGCGGCCCTTGCTGCGGCCGAACGCCCCCTTGACCCGGGTCAGCGGGGAGGACGCGGCGGTGTGCATGTCACCGCCGTGCCGGGAGACGCGTCCTGCGCCGTGCTCGAACTCGACATGGTCGATGCGGAGTTTTTTGCCGCCGGCGGAAGGGCCGGGGCCGCCCGCCGAAGCCAGGTGCATGCCGTCGTGCCTGCCCCCGCCGCCACCGCTGGAGCCACCCCCGCCGGAGCCGCCGCCGCTGCCGCCGTCGGGCATGGAGAACGCGCCCTCGGCCAGGTCGAGAACCATGTCCTCGACCATCGCCTCCAGTTTGGCGTTGACCGGCTCGGTGACCTTGGCGATCACCTCTTCCACGATCCGGTCCACCGCCTCGTCGATGATCCGCTTGACCAGCTGCCGCATCGCCGCGATCTCGGCCGCGCCCAGCACCGCCGACAGGCCCCCGGTCACCCAGGCCAGCCCGATCGACAGGCCCACCGAACCGGCCATGACGGCCAGTTCGGCCTCAGCCTTGGTCTTCATCCAGAAAACGATCTCGGCCAGAGCGTCACACGCGTCGGCGAACAACCGTGCCAGCTCCGGAAGTTTTTCCAGATGACTGGCCTTGACCTGGTTCCAGTGCTTCTCCATCGCGTCGACGGCCCAGCCCTCGGAGGAAGACAGCAGCCGGGAGAACGCCAGGTGCGCTTCACCGCCATGCCCCTCGAACTGGTCGGCGAACTCCCGCATGGCGTCCGCCATATCGCGGTAGTCGTCCTCGTCCACGTTCGGGAAGTTGATCCCGATGAAATCCAGGACCTCGTCCAGCCAGCCCGGGATCGTGTAACCCATCCCCGTGCAACCCCCGTCAACGCGACCACAGTTCACTCAGCAACGCGAACAAAGACGTGACTGGGCGAACGTCAGTTCCCGAGGGGACGTGCGGGATCGACGTGCAACCGGTGAAGATCTGCCGTACTGCGCGCACGCGAAATCGATCACGCCGGGCGACCACCGCGCCGGCCGGGCATCCACCGCTCGCGGCGGCGGCATCGGCCGGACCTCGGCAGCATCGGGTCACGGGAGTCATCAGTGGTGACTCGTCGGAACGAGGGTCACCCGAACGTCAGGGCGTCCGGCAGTCGTCCGCGCCGAGGAAATTCGGGGCCCACCCGTCGTCCCCGCGCAGCCGTGAACCCCGGGGCACAGGCCGGCGCCACCCGCACGGACCGGGGAATCAGAATCCCAGCAGCTCAGACGCCGGCGGAGCGCGCGGCACGCCTGGAGACGGGCCGCGCACAGCGCATCCAGAAACGTCGCGCGGCAGCGGGAGGAAACGGGTGGCACCGACAACATCGACTTGCAGGACGGCTCCGGTGGCCGGCTGCGCCACCGCTGTCGCCACATCGTGGTGGACGAGGCCCAGGACCTGCGCCCCGCCCACTGGAAGATGCTTGAACCGTCCCCAGCGAAACTTGAGAGTTGAGGGAAAGCCGCGTCCACAGCGTCCACCGGGGATCGCTCATCCCCTCTGACCTGCAGCTTCTCTGCGGACACCCAACAGAATGTGTAGCGTCCGCCGGCGTCCCCGGCATCCGACCGCCCTCCGCCACCCAGGCCGCCCTCCGCCACCCAGGGCGCCCTCCGCCACCCAGGGCGCCCTCCGCCATCCAGGGCGCGCTTCCGCAGGTCAACACGGCTCTTAGCAGGCGGGGCCGGTGGCGGACACTGCCCCCTCCGGAACAACGAAGAGACCACCCACCCGGCCGGGGCGGTTTCTTCGTTCCAGGGCCTGGCCGACGGGTCGCGTCACCGACCCCACGCCCGACCGCACTGTCACCCGAATGGCCCAACATGATGTGCCACCCAGAAGGGTGAAGATCAAGCTGACTAGTGCCGCAACTGAGGCAATCCGTGAAAGGGGAACCACATGCGCATTCGACGAATCCTCGCCGCCGTCATCGCCACGGCAGCCCTCGCCGGACCCGGCCTCACAGGCGCCGCCACCGCCGCCGCACAGGGTGCCCCATCCTACGTCACCCCTTCTGAGTGCAAGCAGGGCGGCGGAATGCCCGCGATCAATGAGGCGGGCAACTACTGCAAGGGCGGTTCGCACGACGGGGAGCAGATCGACTGAACCCCACAGGGCGCCCCGCAGCCACGCGCCGCGGGGCGCTCCGCGCCGGCGCAGCCCGGAGAATCGGGGGCTGGCCTGGCGCGTCCGTGGTCCCGACGGACCGGGAGACCACGCGACCCCAGAGCAGCGGGCCCGCCCCGCCGGGCGGGACGCGGCCGAACCCTCCCGCCCGCCGTGGTCACGGAGTGGGTCCGAGGCCTGTCTGCAGCCGTCGGCGGTCGGGCCGGCCGACGGCGTCCGCGTCGGTCAGCGGATGCGGAGACTGCCGGTGTACACGTCCGTACGGTTCTGTGGTGCGCCGGAGTTGGTCTCGGTGAGCACCGCCCGTACTCCCGTGCCGTCTGCCACCAGGCCTTGGTAGTCGCCGAGGAAGTAGCCCCCGGCGAACGGCGCCTGCAGCCAGTCGAAGACCCGCGAGATCCGTCGTTCGGTCCGGAGCTTCGGGTTTCCGTGCTGCAGCGTGGCCAGTTGGTAGGCGGTGGGCAGGGTGGTGGTGTTGCCGGGCTCGAGGAAGCGCAGGTCGTAGTAAGTGAGCGCGACCGTGCCCCGCTCTGCGACCGCGATCGACGGTGAGAAGGCCGGAACGCCCCTGGGGCTGATCAGCTCCGGGGTCCCCCAGGTGCGTCCGCCGTCGGTGGACCGCACGAGCTGGACGGCGTCGAACTTTCCACCGGAGAAGTCCGAGCCCTCGTAGGCCATGTACAGCGTGCCCGTTGTGGGGTCGACGGCCGGGCTCGGCAGGGTGGCCGCGGCGCGCAGCAGTTTGGTGGGGTCGTTCGGGTCGACCTCCGGTACGGAGGTGTCCCGGGCCACGTGGACCGGGGCGCTCCAGGTCTCTCCGGCGTCGGTCGAGGTGACCACCTCGTAGCGGGCTTCGACTACGGTGCTCAGGTCGTCGGAGTAGGTGATCCGGTCGAAGAAGTCGTACAGGGTGCCGGTGCGCCGGTCGGCGACGATCAGATGGCCGATGGTCTGGGTGTTGGGCACGGTGCTGGTGTCGACGAACGGCCGGGCCTTGCTCCAGGTGCGGCCGCCGTCGCGGGTGAGGGAGATGTAGCCGGGACCGTCGAGGGAGCTGGGGCCGGGTGGGTCGTTGTCGAGGCGGTTCCAGACCTGGTAGGCGGTGCCCTTGCGGATCGGGTCGGCGGTGAGTGAGGGCTTGTCGTTGAAAAACGGCTGCTCGTCGACGTGCGTAGTGGTGAGGTTCTGCCAAGTGCGGCCGCCGTCGCGGGACGTGGCTGCCAGGAGGGCGCTGCGCGTGCTCTTCGTGAAGTCCACGCCCTCCCCGCCGGCATAGACCGTGCCGTCCGGTCCGGTGCTCACCCAGGGGTCGGAGGCCCGTTCGTAGTCCGCGCCGCCGGGGGCGCACAGACTGAACGGCAGCGTGCTCCGATGGAAGGTGCGGCCGTCCCTGGTCCAGCCGGCCACCAGGCCGCGGGCGCCGCCGTCGTTCCAGCGGTCCTGCTGGAACACGGTGACCACGCGCTTGGGGTCGCGCGGATCGACGGACAGGTACGGCTCGACCTCGGTGGCCGGGTAGACGATGCTGTCGGGGGACCTCGCTCCGATGGTGCACTTCGCGTACGGGTCGCCGTGGGACACCTTGACCAGTGGTGTGCCGTCGGGGTTCCGGTCTGCTGCGGCGGGAGTCGCGCCGGTGACCGTGACGAGCAGGAGCGCGGCGGTGGTGACGGCGGTCAGGGGCAGGAAGACGCGCATGCGGGATCTCCTCCGGGCCTGGCGGCCGGGGTACGGAACCGCCGTCGTCGGGGCGGCCTGGGGCACGGAGGCGTACCGGAACGCGAGGGTGGGGCGACTCCGCTTGGTCCTTTTCGGCCTTGCAGCCAGTGCCCTTGATGGGCCGAACGACGGAGTCGTCCCCGGGGTCGTCGAGGAGCACGGTGGAGCCGACCGGCGGGTGCACCGTGCCGGTCGGCTCCTTGGTGGTGCTGTTACGGCGCCGTCTCGCAGGTCCCCGGGCAGGGCCGTGGGCCGCGCGCCGGTCAGCGATGCCGGGGTCGGCGCTGGCTCAGACGGGTTGGTGGAGCGGGATGACCTGCTGGACCTCTTCCACGGTGGGGATGAGCCAGGGCATCGGCAAAGGGCCACCTCAATGCGGACAGCGGCGCGATCATCGCCCGCGCCAGAAGGAAGACTCCCTCACCGTCGGCACATCCAGGCTCGAGGACGGCGGGACTGCTCGTTCTACTGCGCCAGTTCACGACCTGCCGAGTGCCGGCAACGCTCGTGATCAGAACAGCTCGGAAATCCGAATCAACACGGCTGGTGCTGTGACCGGGAGGGTTCGCCGGGCTGGGAGCGGACAAGCACTCTGGTGGGCCGGGCAGCCTGCACACTGGGCGTGGGAAGATCGCGCCGTGACTATCACCCTGCATGACTTCGATGGTGAGCACTCGCTGACACTCGCTGCCGGTGACCTGGCTGCCGATGCTGCCGTAGTTGCCGCCGGACACGAGCCGAACGGCTACTTCTGGGAAGGTCTTGTGCAGTTCGCCTGGCCGGATCTTGCTGAGCGCCTCGATTTCGACAGCGAGGGCGGCATGTTCTGTGCGCTCGGGAGCTCGAGCGACCTCGCGCGTCTCAAGACTGCCCTTGAGCCCGTGATCTCGAGCCCCAGCGCAGTTCGCGAGATTGTTGCCCGTGCCGAGACGGCAGGCTTCGAGTTCGACGACTAATGCTGCGACCAGCAGATCTGCCGGTTCAGGCCGCAAGCTGGAGAGGTCTGCCGCCCAAGCGGCGGATCCGCCAGTTCACATGCGCGGACAGGTTGTCGAGGATCACGGCGTCGAAGTCCACGTCCCGGGACTCCTTCCAGGTCTCGGTGCGCTGGAAGGAGATCCCGCGGCGGAGCAGGAGGCAGCGCAGGGACTCCCGGCCGATCCTCACCGGGCGGGCGATGTTGCGTCGCAAAGGTTCCAGGTCACAGCACCAGGAAATGCGAACGACATCCTCGGTCACTGTATGACGACATGGCCGAGGCCGTTCAGGACGGCGGCGAGCGCGGTGTTCAGGACGGCGCGGATCGTCTCGGAGTGTTGACGGCCTTGCATTCAAGACGGTTGGCGTCCACCAGAGCGAGTGCCGCGGTGTCGCGACGGGCACGGACGATCCGTCCGACGGTGGACCGGGTGCCGTCACTCCATACCCACCGCGCCGGGTGCACCGGACGGACTGGTTGCCCAGCCGTGCGCCGGCCGGTCAAGTGATCGCCGGCGTGGTCCCGTCGGGCAGCGCGCAGGCGTAGCCGGCGTAGGGGCGTGAAATGATCTGTCCGCCGGCGGCAGTGCAGTCGTCTCGGGAGATGTTCGGAGACGAGGCGGCCCCGGCGCTGACAGCGCCGACGGCGCTCACGCCGGCAAGGGTTGCCGCGGCCAGGGCGAGGCCCAGGATTCTGCGCATGCGCATGACTTCCTCCTCCTCTCAGGCGCCTTCGTCCGGCCTTCGGGAAGGACAAGTCTCAAGACGACGGCGCCCTCTTACTCAGCATGGGCGCTCCGCATGAGGCCCGCGAGGCGAGGCTCGGCGCCGCGCCCGGGCGGTGACTGCCCGGCCCCGAAGAGACATGGCGTCACGGACCTCGACCGGCCGCACCGATGCGCGGCGTGCGCGTCGCCAGGAGCGGGGCGACGCCGATGTCCTCGGCGTCGTGACTGCTCACCGGGGCCGCGTCATGTCCGGGCAGGCCGGGGGCTGAGGAGGAGACAGGCCATACCTGCCTCCGACCGGTGCCGGCGGGCGGCTGCCGCGCCCGGTCCTCTAACGCGGTTCGCTGGCCGCCGCCCGGCAGGCACCGGTCGCGGCGCCGACCGCCACTCCGGCCCCGGTCAGCCCGGTCACACAACTCTGCAGGTCTCCGACCACGCCACGGCTGCAGGCCGCTGTGACGGAGTCGGAAACGGTGGCACCGGCCAGTTCGGCCATCTTTGTGCAGGCGGGGATGTCCGCCCGGGCCGCGGGAGCGGCGAGGACCGCACCGCCGAGGGTGAGGGTCAGGCCGGTGAGGGCACCGGCGATACGGGTCGACGTGCGCATGGGACGCACCTGCCTTCCGGGTTGGCCGCGCAGTCCTGGTCCCGGCGGACCGGATCCACGCGGTAAGGCCGCCTGGCGACGCTCGGTGAGTGGTGCCCCGGCCGGCGGGCTCACAGACTGACCGCACGATCCTGCGTCGCATCCATCGAGCCGCACCCGGACATGGTCGCCAGGCCGAAGGAGAGGGCCCCGGACCGGATGAGACGCACTCGGACCTCCACTCGCGGGCCCCTCACTCCAGCGTCGCACCCTCTCCCCCGCCCGTCCTGGGCACCCGGGGGCGGCCGCGCCGAGCAACTGCGATTGCGCGAAGCGCGGTAGCCGGCCCGTCCGGCCGACCAGGTGAGGGCGGCGCGGCCCATGTTTCGAGTGCATCCGCCCCGACCAGCCGCGGACCGGGCGACGTCCTTGTGAAACGACTACGGACGGGCGTGTCCGAGGCCGGTGTCGCGTCGGTGTTGACGACACCGGCTTTCCGGACCCACAGACAAATCCCCGGCTCGACCCTGCCCCGGCAAGCCATGCTCAAGCAGGTCCGTCAGCCTGCGACTCCACTGCGTCGGCTCATGCCGCAGTCACTCGGTGCCGAGGGCCGGCGGCTCATTGCCCGTTGTCGCCCAAGGTGAGCCGGCATGGGCGCAGAGGGACGCACCCGCCCAGGGCGGATGCTGCATGCCCAGGCCCTGCTCTGCCTCGCCGGACGCCGAGCCGACGTCCTCTTCGCCATGCTCCGCGAGGCACCTTCTACGAACTTCGGCCGTCAGACCCAGTCACCTGACCTGCGGGTCTGCAAGGACGGGCCGGCCACGGCCGCGGAGAGGAGTCCCCCGCGTACCGACCTACGACTGATCATCGTCCGCATTCTTACGTGCCCTCGGCCGCCCACCGGCCTCAGCCGGTCTCCGGGTCGTTGCCCTGCTGGTCCTCCCGGTCGTTGCCGACCCCGTAGCCGATCAGCATCGACTCGTGCAGGTCCTGCCTGAACACGCTCTTCTCGTCCACACCGTGATGGTCCAGGAACTCCTCCATCGGAGACTCGGCCATGCTCTCACCGGCGGAGTAGATCTTGGTCTTCTCCTCCCTGGTGAGCTCCTCCACCTTCTCCTTGTGCTCATCCACCGAGTTGTCGGAGATGTCGCCGACCATCTGGCTGATGACCTGTTCGGCAGCACCACTGGCGGTATCGGTCGCCAGCGGGATGAGCACCGCAGCCGTGCCCACGGCCGCGGTCGCGGGCAGGAAGGCGACGCCCGCCGCGATGCCCGCCGTGGCCCCGAACTCGACCCAGCCCGCCCGCTTGGCGACCGCCTTCTCGTAGTCCTCGTGGGTCTTGAGGTTCGTCGCCTCCACCTGGTCGGCCCGGGACTGGTCGAGCATGCCCTGCACCTCGGCGCCCACGCGCACGGTCGCCCTGGCAGCGCCCTCGTTGATCTTTCCGTCCGGGCCCACTGTCTCTTCCAGCGCGCTGCGGGTGTAGACCTGCTCCGCGGTCGAGACCGTCGCGTAGGCGTCCGGGTGCTGACCCAGGGTGCTGAGGAAGCTCCGGACGACGCTCCGCCCGTTCCCGTCCGCGGTGTCCGCGAAGTCGAGGTGCCCGTCCGGATTCTTGCCCGGCGCGAACACGCTGTCTGGATCGTTCTTGTCCAGCGCCCAGTTGATGTCGTCGATGTAGCCGGCACCCATGACGCCCAGGCTGTCGGCCATCGCCTCGTGGTGCTCCTTGAGCAGACCCGGGTCCGCACCATATTTCTCCATGACCTTCTGCATGACCGCGGCGTTGTCCGCGTCCCGCACCACGCCGGCGTCCGGGTGCCCGGCCGGGTAGCCGAGGGTCGCTGCCTCCAGGGCGTGGCCGAGGGCGTCGGGCATCTGGTCGAGCGACGCCTTGAGCTCCTTCTCGTCGAGCGAGTTGACGTCGGGGAAGGACTCCCACTTCTCGTTGCCGAAGAAGTCGAGGTAGTTGTCGATCGCCTCGCCGTCCTTGTTCTTTCCGAGGCCGGCCGTGGCACCGTGGTTGACCGTGCCGTCCTCGTTGTACGCGGTCGGGGGGTCGGCGAAGAACTTCTTCGCCGCTTCCGGACTGTTGCCGAGCGCTTCCAGCATGGCGGTGGCCGGGTCGTAGCCGGCCCCGTTCACGCCGGAGGGGTTGAACGGGTTCTTGAACGGACTGTTCACCACCTTGTTCTCGGCGAACATGTACGGGTCCTTCGCGTGCAGCTGTGCCACGTGTTCGGCGATCGGGTCGAGGAACTTCGCGTCGTAGTTCCCGTACCGCATGATCCCGCCGAGCAGCTGGTATCCGAACGGCCCGCCGTAGTCGTGTTTGGCCAGCGGAACGCGCTCCGTACCCAACTTGCGCAGCTCCGGACCCCACTTGTCGGTGAATTCCTTGTCGTGGGAGGCGGTGGCCAGGTTGAGGCCGAGGTTCTTCTGGAGCTCCTGGACGTCCTTGAGGCGCTCCGGGTCGACCTTGCCGTACTCGTACGTGTCCGTGGAGAGCCGGCCGAAGAACGCGAGCGACTTCTCGGGGCCGAGCTTCTCGTAGAAGCCCTTGGAGAACTCCACCGACGAACTGTTGTCCTTCAGCAGCTCGTTGAGCTGCTGCAGTTCGGCGTGTGTGATGTCCCGGCCCTTGGCCGCCAGAGCGGCGGCGCGGGCGGCTTCCTCCTGGTCCAGCTTCGTGTACGTCGGAGCGTTGAAGTCCTTGCGGTCGGTGACGTTGGCCTCGAGGGTGTTCTTGAGGGCGAGGTCGGTGTCGTTGCAGTTGTCGACGATGAGGTCGATCCTCTTCTGCCACGACTCGATGTTCCGCCGCTCCTCCTGCAGAAGCTCGCTGTAGTCGGGGTCGTGCCGCGCCGCGGGGTTCTCGGACAACGGGTTCCGCGCCGTGACCTTGCCGTTGCCGTCCACGCGGACACCGGCCGCGGGCCCCTCGCGGTCCCGGATGTCGACCAGGTCGTCCTTGGCCTTCTTGATGGCCGCGTAACCCTCTTCCAGGACCAGCTTCACACCCTTGGCCTCGGCCGCGGCATCCGCGAACTCCTTGGCCGTCTTACCGATGAACGCCTTGGTGACCCCTGCGTTGACGCCCTCCCAGGCCGCTCTTTCCGCCTTTGCCTTCATCCCGTCGGCGGCGTCTGCGGCGAGCTTGTCCAGCTTCCCCGCCATCTCCGACCAGTCGTCGGCGGCGGCCTTCAGCTTCGCCACCGGGGCGTCGATTATGTCCTCGTACTTCAGCATGTGGCGCGCTCCCCCGAGCCCTATTTCATGTATTCCGTGAGCACGGATATCCGCATCAGATCTCCCTCGATCTTCGCCTCGTCCTTGGCGTGCTGGGCCTTGCTGTAATCGAGGTGATTCGAAATCTGCGCGCAGGCGTCCAGCAGTGTCTTCAGATGGGTCTGCCAGAAGTCGTGCACCTTCAGCACGGCCGAACCGCTCACGAAGTTCCCGTTGGTCAGCGCCGTCGCCGCATCGAACGTGGAGGAACGGGCGATGTCGCCCTCCTTCGCCAGCCGGCCCAGCAGGTCATACGCGTCATTGCCGATGGCGCCGAGGTCGTCCCGATTGACCACCAGGTCGTTCCCGCCCCCACCACCACCGCCGCCGTCGGCCGGAATGCTGTTGATCTGCATGGCAGTCCGCTCACCCGCCGCCGCGCGCAGTTCGGCCCATTCTTGCTCGAACGTCATGAGTTCCCCCAAGTCCATCCGGACAGACCACGCCACCGCATTCGCGCGGCCACCGACCTGATCAGTTGTCGCTTGTATCATCACCCGGGCGCGAGGCAGCCGGTAGCCGGTTCCCCGAAGCCCGGGCGACAACGCTCGAATCCCGGCAGGGTCATGTCCCGTGGGACCGGCCTCCCCGCCTGCCCGAAGCCGGCAGATGCGCCCCCGGAAACGACCACTCGCGATTCGTCAGACCCCCCACCTGATCCGCCGGATGGTACCCAGCCCGGTGGGATCAAAGGCACAGCCGTCGTCACCCTCAACCAGACCCGGAGCAGTCGGCGTACACTCGCGCCTGCCCGCCGATCAAGACTCAGGGCGTCCGCCAGTAGGTCATCGGATGTGGGCTCCGGGGACGGGTGTTCCAGCGGTAGAGGGTCCAGACGCGTCGGATCTGACAGCGGACCGTGATGACGGTGCCGGCCAGGGCGCGGAGAAACTCGATGACCGCTCCCCGGCGTTCGGTGCAGCGCCGGAGCTTGCCGTGGTTGCTCACTGCGACCGTTTCGACCCGCCGCGCGTCTGGCTAGAGTTAGTCCGCATGGGCATCGGTAGAACTCTCCTGAGCACAGCCCTGATCGCTCTCGTCACCGCGGGCTGCGGCGGGTCGGGATCGGATGACGATGCCTCCCGCCCTGCGGACACCGCACCGCCGAAGAGCGGCAAGGAACTCCCCGTCGCGATCACCTCGGCCGAGCCCGGACTCCTGACGGTGAAGACGCTGCTCGGCGCTCTGCCGCCGGAACCCACCGACGACGCCGCGTTCACCGAACGGGTGCTGTGGACGATGCGTAAACGCACCGTGGCCATGGCCGGGATACCGGGCAGGACCAGCGCCGCGTGCCAGGGCGGCAAGGTGAGCGAGGAGCCGGGCGTGACCACACGGTGCACCGTCACCTACAACGGCGTGAAGGTCCCCTGGTCCATCCGTTTCAACGAGCCGACCGGTGACTTGAAACCGTACGAAATCACCAACGCGGGCCAGGCCGTGCTGAGGGCGAAGTCTGTCTACGGCAACTTCTGGAGGGAGTACAACCGGGTCAGCAAGCACCTACGCTGCGGAAAGGTGCCCGACCTCGAACTCGTCGCATACGGCCAGGACACCGGTCACCGCTGCCAGTACGCCTCGTTCGTCGACGGCAAGGCCCGGTGGGTCAATGTCCCGGTGAGCGTGGGCGAGCGCGGGGTCGTCTTCGACAACGGTCTTTCGCCGCAATCGTCTTGAGGTTGTGGACGGGAAGCTCCAGAAGCGGGACGGAACCAAGGGACGGCGCGACGACGTAGCAACCGGCGTGGAACACCGGCCGCTTGGTCAGCAGACCGCGAATCGGTCCCAGAACAGTTCGGTCAGCCATGAGGGAACGGATCGCCTCCACCTGCGCGGGCGGCTGCGGGACATCGGCTGCCTCGTGCGCGGGCTCACTCCCCGGCTCTGGCCGTTGCGGCTTTCGGCAGGGCAGGGACAGCACCCCGCAGGAGCACCGTTCCTGGTGGGCAACAGCTACCGCGCAGAGCCGCCGGCCCTCTGTCCACCGGCGGTCCGAGCGTCGTATGAGCGTCCAGATCTTCCGCAAGTCGGCTCTCCTTCATCCCCAACACGAGTCCTGGCAGCGGAGAACCGCAGGTGAGGGACTGAGCTACCGTCCGACCTGCTGGACACGGCAAGACAGGTCGAGAGCCGACCCGGAACAGAGAACCTGCGGGTCAGGCAGCCTTCCGGGCTGGCTCCAGAATCGCCACGCACTCCACGTGATGCGTCATCGGAAAGATGTCGGCTTGAGCGGGTCTCGGAAAAGGCCAGGTCAGAGGCCATTTCTCGGCTCGCTGTCCCGCCTGCGGGAGACCAGAGCGTCAAACGAGCGTCATGACGCACAGCACATCCCTCCTCTCCGGGACGGAACAGGCTGCCACGACCAACTGCCCCGGCACGGCTCGGCGAGGGTGCCGTCGAGCAGGACGAAGTCGGGTTCGTGCACGCGCAGCGTCTTCAACAGGCCCGGTGCACGTTCGGCGAGCAGGTCGACGACCGCGCTGGTGTAGGCGTGGGCGGTGGACTCGCTGATCCCGAATCCAGCGGCGATCTTCCCGAGAGTGGCGTGTTCGCGCAGGCACACCAGTGCCACCATCGCGCGCTGGGACGGGCGGAGCTTAAGACCGTGTCCTACGTGGTGAGGCGGACGAGTCGCTTGTAGCAGCAGAGGGCGGCCGCGAGTCCGAGAAAGGCCAGGTAGTTGCGGGGATTGC